>DASTMO010000100.1:0-35657 GCA_035714115.1 Alphaproteobacteria bacterium | reverse complement strand
CTTTTTCAGCTCAAACCGTATAGCGCGCGGGCATTGTCGCCGAGAATTTTATCCACCGCGGCGGACGAGATTTTGCCGTCCTTCTTGAGCATGCGCAGCGCTTCGATCTCGGTCGAGGTGTCGTGATGGCCGTAATCGGTGCCGACCACCAGATTGTCCTCGCCCGAGACTTTGATGATGTCGCCGAGATCGTCGGTGACCTGGCAGGCGACGAACATGCGGTTGTCCTTCAGCGGATTGGCCGAAAGGCGCTTGCCGCGGCGCTTGAAGCGCAGACCGAGGTCGTTCATCACGTAGGGCAGCCATTGCGCGCTGACCTCGACGAAGCCCCAGCGGGTCTTCGGGAACATGGTCGGGACGCCCTCGATCAGCAGCGCATGGAAGGCGCCGACGACCGAGAGCTTGAACTTGTTGAAGCCGCTCTCGTCCTGGAAGAAGTCGTGGATCTGGAAGGCGTTGGTGCCCGAATGCATGCACAGCGGCATGTCGAGCTCCTGCGCGGCTTCGTAGAGCGGGTAAAAATACGGATCGGTCACGCGCTTTTCCGCTTCGAAGCCGCGCATGAAGATGCCGCAAGCGCCGTTGTCCTTGGCCCAGGCAAGCTCGTCGCGCATCTTCTCCATTTCCAGCAGCGGCGGCATGGCGACCCAGCGCAGGCGGCCCTGGCCCTTCTTCCAAATCTCGGCGAGCCAGCGGTTGTAGCTTTTGACCAGCGCCGTCTCGACCTGGCCTTTCAGCGTCATCGGGCGCAGGAACAGCGTCGGATAGAGCACCTGAATGTCGATCTCGAGTTCGTCCATATGCTTGAGGCGGCCGACGATGTCGCGCATCTCGCGCGCTTCCTCGCTGGTCGTGGTGTGGCCGACGTTGGCGTCCTTCGGCTGCAGGCGGCCGTCGACGACCCACCATTCCTTCTGCATGTTCTTGCCGTCGTTGGCCGCCTTCTGCGCGCCGGACGTTTGGGCGACGATCATCGGCGCATATTTGCGCTCCGACTCGGCCATGAATTCCCAAGTGTAGGGAATTTCCAGCACGTGAGCGTCGGCATCGATAGTGCGCAAGGTCATCAGCTTCTCCCGTCGGGCGTCTTTACGCCGTTATCAGATTTCTCGCCGGCCAGTGTAAGCGGGGAGTCGCTCAATTCAACCAAGATCGAAACGATTTTCATCAGCCGGAATGTTGCGCAGCGTCAACCATTCCGCGACAATCGCCGTGACAAGGAACTGTTTCAAAAAACGATTTTTCTCAGGCGCATGAGAGTGCCTCTCAAGGAGACGCGTGGATGGCGAAAGACCGCATCGGCTTGATCGGCGCCGGGCGCATGGGCCTGGCCATGGTCAAACATATGCGCCAAGCCGGACATCCGGTGACGGTGCATGACGTGGATGCGCGAGCCGTCGCGCGCGCGACGGCGCTCGGCGCCGAAGCTGCGGCTTCGCCCAGTGCGCTGGCGGCGGATTGCGCCTTCATCATCGTCGCGGTCGGTTACGACGACGAGGCGATCGCCGTCATCGAGGGCGCGAGCGGCCTGCTGGCGGGCGCGCAGGCGGGCAGCATCGTCGCCGTGTCCTCCACCGTCGCGCCGGACACCATGCAGCGGCTGGCGGCGGCCGGCGCCGAGAAGAACGTCGAGGTGATCGACGCGCCGATGTGCCGCGGCGGCTGGTCGGCCGACGAAGGCACGCTCCTGGTGATGTTCGGCGGCGCGCCTGCCGCGGTGGCGAAGGCCAAGACCGTCTATGCCAGCTTCTGCTCGGACATGCATGTGCTCGGCGGCGTCGGCCACGGCCAGATCGGCAAGGCGATGAACAATCTGCTCTTGTGGGTGAACGGCGTGGCGCTGATCGAGGCCGGCAAGCTGGCCGAAAGCGCCGGCGCGGATCTGGCGAAGCTGCGCGAGGCGCTGCTCATCAGCTCGGGCAGCTCGGCGGCGCTCGAAGATTGGGACATGATGACCTTCACCTGGGCGCTGAAGGACATGCAGTTGGTCGGCCAGATGACCGACGCGGCCGGATTGTCCTTGCCGCTGGCGGGCGCGGCGAAGGAGCTGGTGAAGGATGCACGCCGCGTGAAGATGAACGGCGCGCCCAACTGGACCGGCAAGAAGAAAGGCGTCGCGCCGAAGTGAATCGGCGGACGCCTTGAGGGACCGGAGATCGAAGGCCGCGCCAAGCGGCGTCGGGGTGGTGGGGGAACCAGAGCGGACCGCCCGGCGCGAACCTTCCCATCTGAAATAGGCCGTCGTGGCGCGCGTCTCAAATCACGCCGGGTCACATGGATGTGACCGTCCTCATGACTTCTCGGCGGGCTCTTCCGGCAATTTGTGGCGGTTGAGCAGCGGCAGCTGCGTCATCACGAACAGCATGGTCAGGCCGATGCCGCCGAAGACCTTGAAGTTCACCCACAGCGTCGTCGATTGCGTGCGCCAGACGATCTCGTTCAAGAGCGCCATGGCGAAGAAGAACAGGCCGAAGCGCAGTGTCAGCTTGCGCCAGCCGGCCTCGTCCATGGCCCAGGCGGCGCCGAGCACCGATTTGAGCAGCGATTTGCCGAAGGCGAGCCCGATCAGCAGGATCGCGCCGAGCGAGCCGTGGATGATGGTCGGCTTGATCTTGATGAAGGTCTCGTCGTGCAGCCACAGCGTCAGGCCGCCGAACAACCCGACCACGGCGGCGGTGATCAGCGGCATCAGCGGCAGGCGGCGCGCGATGATCAGCGACAAGGCGAGGGCCACGGCGGTCGCCGCCATCAGGGCGATGGTGGCGACCATCAGGTCGGCGCGCCAATAGGCGATGAAAAAGGCGACGAGCGGGCCGTATTCGGTGAAAGGCTTGAGCCAGGCCGGCCCATGGGCGGGCTTTGGCGCGGGAGAGGCGGCGGGGCGGGGCGTGTTGTCGGTCATGCCGTTTCTTTAGCAGAGGATGCGCACGGATGCGATCAACTGCGGACGAGGGCCAGAGCCTTATTGCCAGAACGATCCCGAGCGGGTAGGGCTAGGGCATGGCTCTCTTTCCCGACATTTCCGCCGTTCTGCTGTTCGCCGGCGCCATTCTGCTGGCCTTCATCATGGGCCGCTTTGGGCGAAAATTGTTCGACCGGCTGCGTCGCGGCAAGACCCCGGCGCCGTCTGGTCCGCCGCCGTCGCGCCAGGTGCGCCGCGCCGCCGAGCGCCAGCGCGCCAAGCGGGAAGACTGACCGCCGCCCCGGTGGAGTCATAGGAACTTGTCCCTTCGCGAAATCGTTTAAAGCACTCCGCTCATATCAAGGAGGCGGAGCATGTCGACCTCGCCTTTTGCGCGGTTGCTCAAAACGCTCGAAGCGCGCGATCACATCAGCCCCCTGGAAGCCGCCCGCGTCGAGGCGCTGCCGTTCCGTTTGAAAAGCTACAAGCGCAACGAAGAAATCATCGCCGAAGGCTCGCGGCCGACGGAAAGCTGCTTACTGGTCGAGGGCATCGTCGGTCGGATGAATTATCTGCAGGACGGCTCGCGGCAAGTCTCCGCCGTGCATATCCCCGGCGATTTCGTGGATCTGCACGGTTTCCTCCTCAAGCTGATGGATCACGGCATCAACGCCTTGACGCCTTGCCGCGTCGCCTATGTCGCGCATCCGCATCTGCGCGACTTGGTCGATGCGGAGCCGCATCTCGGCCGCATGCTCTGGCTGCTGACGGCGATCGACGCGGCGGTGGGGCGCGCCTGGATCGCCTGCATGGGGCGTCGGTCGGCGGCGCGCCACCTCGCGCATCTGCTCTGCGAGCTTTACCTGCGCATGGAAGTGGTCGGCCTCGCGAAGGACGGCATATTCGAATTTCCCGTGTCGCAGGTCGACATCAGCGACATGCTCGGCCTCAGCCCGGTCCACACCAACCGCGTGCTGCAGGAGATGCGCCAGCAAGGCCTGGTGGCGTGGAAAGGCCGCAAGGTCGAGATCAAGGATTTCGACGCGTTGGCCGAATTCGGCGAATTCAATCCGCTCTGCCTGAACCTGGTCCAGGAGCCGCGCTGACGGCGTATGTGAACGGGGAGGGAATGGTGGGCGCTGCAGGGATTGAACCTGCGACCCCTACCGTGTGAAGGTAATGCTCTACCGCTGAGCTAAGCGCCCATTCCCTGGGCCCGGCGGCTGGGCTGCCGGAGGCGGACCATATACTGGCCCGCGGGTCCGGGTGTCAAGGAAGCCCCGGTTTCCGCTTTTAGGGTCAAAGCCTTGGCGAGGGGCTGGAACCGGCCTCGCAACATCGTGTAGCGCCGCTTCGTCCCGGGATTTGTTACACTTTCTCTCTTATTTCAGTCGATCGGCGCCGTGATGACCATGCTCCGCCAGACCGCACGTTTTCTGCCTGCCGTTGCCTGCGCTGGCCTGCTTTTGGGCGCGAGTCCCTTGCGCGCGGCCGAACCCACGCCGGCGTCCAGCCGGGTGATGAACCTCACCTATGAGGTCTATCTCGGCGGCATGCATATCTTCACGATGAACGTCGACATGGCCAACCGGCCGGGCAGCTACAGCGTGGCCGCCGCCGGCGGCACCCAGGGCTTCATCGGCTGGCTTTACAAGTGGGACATCAAGCTCGCCGCCGAGGGCCGGGACCAGGCCGGCGCGATCCGGCCCAAGACCTATGCCAGCGATACGGACTGGCAGAAGAACCCGAAGACGATGAAGCTGACCTTCGAGGGTGGCGGCAAATACGACGTGGCGCGCAATCCGCCCGAGGAGATCGATGTCGCCGACGAAGGCGAGCCGCCCGCCAGCTTGCCCGAGGAGACGGTCGATCCCTTAAGTCTGGCCGTCGCGGCGACGCGCGCTTTCGCCGAGAACGGCAAATGCGAGCAGATGCTGCCGGTGTTCGACGGCAAGCGGCGCTATGACCTGAAGATCAAGGATCTCGGCCCGGCGACGATCGAGAAGAATCGCTATTCGATCTATGCCGGCCCGGCGGCGCGCTGCGGCTTCACGATGGAGCGCATCTCCGGCTTCAGCAAGAAGCGGCGCTATTCGCGCCAGTGGGACGAAGAGACTTCGGAGCCGCCGACGATCTATGTCGCGCCGATCCGCGACGGCTTTCCGCCGGTGCCGGTGCGCTACGAAGGCGCTATCGCGCTCGGCGCGATCATGATCCACCTGACCAAGGCGGACGTGCGGACCGAACTGGCCGAGAGCGCGCCGCGCTGAGCCTTCGAGCCGCCCGCCTCAGGCGACGGGCAGGCGGTGGGCCAAAATCGGGAAAATCTCGTCGAGCCGGTCGACCAGAGCGTCGGCGCCCAATTCGCGCGGCGGCGTGTTGGTATAGCCGTAGCTGACCGCCACCGTGTAGAGCCCGGCGATGCGTCCGGCGATCACGTCGTTGGCCGAATCGCCGATCATGATGGTGTTCTCCGGCGTGGTGCCGAGCTGTTCCATCAAAGCCTGGATCGGGCCGGGATCGGGCTTTTTGGTGGCGAAGCTGTCGCCGCCGACGATGGCGCGAAAATGCTGCGCCGCGCCGAGCTGGCCGAGAATGCGCTTGGCCGGCTTTTCCGGCTTGTTGGTGCAGACGGCCAGCGCCAGGCCCATGGCCGATAGGCGTTCCACGGTTTCGCGCGCGCTCGGATAGAAGCTCGACGGCGGCTGGCGCGTATATTCGCCGCGCACCACTTCCAGCGCTTCGGCCAGGCCGGCGGGATTGAGGCGGCGTCCGGCGGCGGCGAAGGCGCGCTCGGTCAGCGCCATGGCCCCGTCGCCGATCATGGTCTTGACCTGCGATACGGTGACCTGCGGCAGCTTGTAATGGGCGAGACCGCCGTTGACCGCCGCGGTCAGCTCGATCGCGCTGTCGATCAAGGTGCCGTCGAGGTCGAAGATGATCGCGCGAAGCGGATGAGCCATGAGGCGAGACGAAAGTTCTGGGGGCGGAGCGTCGCCCAGGATGCTAAAACGAATCGCCGCGCGGTGTAACGAAATGTCACAAGACGTGACTTGGCCGGCGGCGCCTCTCTATGGCAGTTTCACCGCCGATGAACAAGCGCCAACGCCGTATCCGCCGTGCCCGGACGGGTCAAGAATGAAGAAAGCCGCCAAAGCCGCTCCTACGGCCAGGGTCGCCGCGAAGGCGAAGCCCGCGTCCCGCAAGCCCGCCGCCCGAACCGCGAATCCGCGCCCTTGCGCCGTCGTGGTGCTCGCCGCCGGCCAGGGCACGCGCATGAAATCGAGCCTGCCCAAGGTTCTTCATCCGATCGCCAGCCGGTCCATGCTCGGCCATGTTCTGGCCACAGCCGAGGCATTGTCGGCACGGCGCAGCGTCGTCGTCGTTGCGCCCGGCATGGACAGCGTGGCGAAAGCGGCGAAGCAGCAGTCCGCTGCGGCGGCTATCGCCATCCAGCATCAGCAACTCGGCACCGGCGACGCGGTGAAAGCGGCGCGCGAGGCCTTGCAGGGCTTTGACGGTGACGTGCTGGTGCTGTTCGGCGACACGCCGTTGCTGCGCGCCGAAACGCTCAAGGCCGTGCTCGGCGCGCTCGACGACGCCAAGACCGGCGTGGCGGTGCTCGGCTTCCGCCCTGAGGGCGCCAACGAATACGGCCGCCTGATCGCCAAGAACGGCTGGCTGGAGAAGATCGTCGAATGGCGCGACGCCTCGGCGAAAGAGCGCAAGGTGCCGCTGTGCAATTCCGGCGTCATGGCGGTGCGCGGCGAACATTTGTTCGCGCTGCTGGACGGCATCACGGCGAACAACGCCAAGGGCGAATATTACCTGACCGACATCGTCGCCCTGGCGCGCAAGAAGAAATTGAAAGCCAGGGTCGTCGAAGGCGCGGCGGAAGAGTTGCTCGGCGTCAATTCGCGCGGCGATCTTGCTGTCGCGGAAGCCGTGCTGCAACGCCGCCTGCGTGATGCGGCGATGGAGGGCGGCGTGACCATCACCGATCCGGCCACCGTCTATCTCTCGGCCGACACCAAGCTGGCGCGGGACGTCTCGCTCGGGCCGAACGTCTTCTTCGGACCGGGCGTCTCGGTCGGCGAGGGCAGCGTGATCCGCGCCTTCTGCCATATCGAGGGCGCGGTGGTCGGCAAGGATTGCATCATCGGGCCGTTCGCGCGGCTGCGCCCCGGCGCGCAATTGGCCGACGAGGTCCATGTCGGCAATTTCTGCGAGATCAAGGCGGCCAAGCTCGAGCGCGGCGCCAAGGTCAATCATCTCTCCTATATCGGCGATGCGCGTGTTGGCGAAGGCACCACCATCGGCGCCGGCACCATCACCTGCAACTACGACGGCTTTGATAAGCATCTCACCGACATCGGCGCGAATGTTTTCGTCGGCTCCGACACGGCCTTCATCGCGCCGGTGACGATCGGCGACGGCGCGGTGATCGGCGCCGGATCGGTTGTGACCAAAGACGTGCCGGCCGACGCGCTGGCGATCACCCGCGCCGAGGAGCGTCGTCTTGACGGCGGCGGCGCGAAGTTCCGCGAGCGCAAGCAGGCGCTCAAAGCGGCCAAGAAGAAGAGTCAGTAAGCATGTGCGGCATCGTCGGCATCGTCGGGCGTCGTCCGGTCGCCCCCATTCTCGTCGAAGGGCTCAAGCGCCTCGAATATCGCGGCTACGATTCGGCGGGCATCGCCACGCTGGTCAACGGCCATATCGACCGCCGTCGCGCCGAAGGCAAGATCGTCAATCTCGACAAGCGGCTGGCCGACAGCCCGCTTCCCGGCACCACCGGCATCGGCCATACGCGCTGGGCGACGCACGGCGTGCCGAGCGAGGCCAACGCCCATCCGCACGCCAACGCGCAAGTCGCCGTCGTGCATAACGGCATCATCGAGAATTATCAGGAGCTGAAGGCGGAACTCACCGCCGGCGGCGCGCTGTTCGAGAGCCAGACCGACACGGAAGTCGTCGTCCATCTCGTCTCGCATTACCTCGCCAAGGGCGAGGCGCCGGTGGCGGCGGCGAAAAGCGCCATCGCTCGTCTGCACGGCGCTTTTGCGCTCGCCATCATTTTCGCCGGCCATAACGACCTGATGATCGGCGCGCGCCGCGGCAGCCCGCTGGCGCTCGGCTATGGCGAGGGCGAAATGTTTCTCGGTTCGGACGCGCTGGCGCTCGCGCCTTTGACGCGCCGCATCGCCTATCTCGAAGAGGGCGATTTCGTCGTGCTCGGCGCCGGCAGCGTCGAGGTGTTCGACGAGACCGGCAAGCCGGCCACGCGCGCCATGCAGGAGACGCAGGGTGTCGCCACCGAGTTCGGCAAGGGCAATTTCCCGCATTTCATGCTCAAGGAGATTTACGAGCAGCCCGCCGTGATCGGCGATTGCCTGCGCGGCTTCCTCGCGCCTGACAGCGGCGCCATCGGCTTGCCTGACATGCCGTTCGACCTTGCCGCTTTGCCGCGCGCCACCATCGTCGCTTGCGGCACCTCGTTCCATGCCGGGCTGGTCGCGCGCTATTGGCTGGAGCGTATCGCCCGCCTGGCCGTGGATATCGATGTCGCCTCGGAATTCCGTTATCGCGATGCGCCGCTGGTGTCGGGTGGCCTCGCCATCTTCATCTCGCAGTCAGGCGAGACGGCGGACACGCTCGCCGCCTTGCGCCACGCCAAAGCCAACGGCCAGCATACGCTGGCGGTGGTCAATGTCGCCGAAAGCACCATGGCGCGCGAAGCCGATGCCGTGCTGCTGACCCATGCCGGGCCGGAGATCGGCGTCGCCTCGACCAAGGCCTTCACCACGCAGCTTACGGTGCTGGCGGCGCTGACCTTAGCTATCGCCCGCGCCCGCAAGACCATCGACGCCGCGACCGAGAACGCGCTGTCCGCCGCTATCGCCGAGGTGCCGGAGCGTGCCGCCGACGTGCTCAAGCATGATTCGGCGCTCAAGGCTTTGGCCGACGAAGTGAAAGAGGCGCGCACCGTGCTCTATCTCGGGCGCGGCACCGGTTATCCCGTGGCGCTCGAAGGCGCGCTGAAGCTGAAGGAAATTTCTTACATCCATGCCGAAGGATTCGCCGCCGGCGAGATGAAGCATGGCCCGATCGCTTTGATCGACAAGAGCGTGCCGATCATTGTCGTCGCGCCGTCCGACGCTTTCTTCGACAAGACGGCGTCGAACATGCAGGAAGTGATCGCGCGCGGCGGCCGGGTGATCTTCCTCTCGGATGCGGCGGGCATCGCCAAGCTCGGCAGCATGGCGGCGGCGACCATCGAGATCCCGACGGTCGATCCGTTCGTTGCGCCGATCCTCTACACTATCCCCGTGCAGCTGCTCGCCTATCACGTGGCGGTGCTGAAAGGCACCGACGTCGATCAGCCGCGCAACCTCGCCAAATCCGTCACTGTGGAATGAACCGATGATTCTCGAAGTCGCCATCTTCAACGTGAAGCTCGATGCCCTGGCCGCTTTCGAAGCGGCGTACAAAGAGGCCAGCCCGCTGATCGGCCGCGCCAAGGGCAACCTTGGCCATGACATGCGGCGCTGCCGCGAGACGGCGGGCCGCTACATCCTCACAGTCAAATGGAACAGCATCGAGGATCACCTCGAAGGCTTCCGCAATTCGGCGGATATCCAGGAGTGGCGCCGTTTGCTGGGGCCGCACCAGGTCGCCCCGGCCTTGGTCGAGCATTACGAAGCGTTTTAAGAGCTAAAATGCGAAGCTTTTTCTGTTTGATATTTCAATCAGTTAAATCGCAAATTCAGCCGAATTAACTTATTTTAAAGCATGAGTGGACCATAACGACGCTTGGCCGCAGTGGCCACGGCTGGGGGAGCCGGTTCTCCGAGTTATCGTTCGTCATGCAGATTACAGGCTTGCCGTTCCTGCGTTCGCGTTATCTGCCGCGCGCCATTCTTTGGTGCGGCGGCGCGATCATCGCCGCGATTCTGATTTTGTTCGGTGGCGCCATCTTCTGGTTGCGCCAGGAAGCTGTGGACGATGCAAAGAGTCGTTTGTCACAGCTCAACCTTGTGCTTGCCGAACAAGTCGAACGCAGCTTGCAGTCCGTCGATACCGTGCTGCAGACCTTCGTCGCCGTCGCCATGCGCGGCGATCTGTTCAAGCCCGATGTCGCGCCCCGCATGCACGGCTTTCTCGCCAACCAGGCCGCGACGGCGCCTCATGTGCGCGCCTATCTGGTGATGAATCGCGATGGCGATCTCGTCATCGACTCCGACAGCTCGACGCCGCGCGCCTACAACGGCGCCGACCGCGAGAATTTCCGCTTTCTCAAAGCGTCCGCGTCGCATCAGGTGCATGTCGGCGCGCCGCTGCTCGGCCGCCTGAGCGGCGAATGGCTGTTCACCCTGAGCCGCCGCCTGGAAGGCCGCGACGGCGAGTTTCTCGGCATCATCGCGGCGACGATCGACGTGCGTTATTTCGCCAACTTCTTCGATAGCGTGAGTCTCGGCGAAGACAGCCGCATCACTCTTTGGCACAACGACGGCACATTCCTCGTCGGCACGCCCTTCGTCGAGCGCCGCCTCGGCCGCAAGCATGAAGAGATGACCGCCTGGGTCGCCGGCCTTGCCGGCCGGACGAAGGGCGTCGAGCGCCAGAACGGCCTGGTCAGCGGCGAAGCGCGCTTGACCTCGTTCAATCTGATGAAGAGCTATCCGGCGTTCATCCAAGTGTCGCGCACCATGGAGGGCATTCTGGCGCCTTGGCGCAGCGAAGCGGCGGCTCTGGGCATCTTCGCTCTGTTGGCGATCACCGTGCTCTGCGGCATCGGCTGGGTGCTGCTGATGATGGCCAAGGCACAGGAGCATTTGCTGCTCACCGCCCAGGAAGCGCGCGCCCATGCCGAATATGCCACCAAGCTGGCGGAGCGCGCCAACCGGCAAAAGTCGAAATTTTTCTCGGCGGTCAGCCATGATCTGCGCACTCCGCTCTGCACCATCAACGGTTTCGCTGACCTGATGATCGGCGGCCATGCCGGGGCCTTGACCGAGAAGGCGCGCGATTACGCCAACAATATCCAGAACTGCGGCAAATACTTGCTGGAACTGCTCAACGACCTGCTCGACATGGGCAAGCTGGAAGCCGGCCGCATGACGCTCACCGACGACGAGTTCGCCTTGCGCACGGTCGTCACCGATTGCATGCGGCAATCATCGGCCCTGGCCGTCGAGAAGCGCGTGGCGCTCGCGCCTTACGACGAGCGCGAGTTCGGCCTGCGCGCCGATTCCCTGCGCATGAAGCAGATTCTTTTCAACCTGCTGTCGAACGCCATCAAGTTCACGCCGGCCGGCGGGTTGGTGAAGGTGAGCAGCGCGCGCGACGCCGACGGCGCTTTGCGCATCTCGGTCGTCGACACCGGCATCGGCATGACGATCGAAGAGGTCGCGATGGCGCTCGAGCCTTACGGCCAGGTGCTCAACGACCTGACGCGCAACCGCGAGGGCACCGGCCTCGGGCTGCCGCTGGTCAAGGCGCTGGTCGAAAGCCATGGCGGCCGGCTGGAGATTGTCAGCCGGCGCGGCGAAGGCACGATAGCCTCCATCATCCTGCCGGCTGATCGCGTGCTCGCCATGCGGGCCGACGCGCGGGTCGCTTAAACCTCAGATCAACGAAACGCTGCGATGAGCCAATCCGTCGCGCGCGGAATGGCTTTGGCGCGCGCTTGCGGATCCGCGCCCGAATGCACTTCGCGGTTGCCGCCGCCGGAGTTGACGGTGCGGGCGTTCACTTTGCCCGTCGGATTGTCGAAGGCGTGATAGGCGCCGGGATAGACGTCAAACTCGATCGGCTGATGCCCGGCGCGGCCTTGCGCCGCCTTCGCCATGGCGACGCAATTCTTCGCCGGCGTCCAGTCATCCTTCTCGCCCATCTGCATCAGCAGCGGAACCTTGTTCACGTACTTCGTCTTGTTCAGCTCGATGCAGCCCGGATAAAAGGCGACGGCGGTCAGGAAGCCGGGCTGCGTCCAGCCGACTTCCTTGATCATCTGCTCGGAGATCGTCGCCAACGTCGTCATCGCGCCGTGCGACCAGCCCATGATCGCGACGCGGTCCTTGTCGACAAAGTCCTGTGCGCGCAGCCAGGCGAGCGCGCCGTAAGCGTCATAGGGCCGATCCTTCTCGGCGGTGAGCGGGCGCGATCCGTTGGTGCAGATTTGAGAGAAGCCGCGCGGGTTGAAGCTGTCGAGCAGCATCACCGCCCAGCCCTTGCTGGCGAACAGGTTCATCCAGGCCCGTTCGCGCGACGCGATCTGACCTTTGCTGGTGAGCGGCCCGCCGCAGCCATGCAACAGCAGCACGGTCGGAGCCGGCTGGCCGCTCGCGGGGCGCATGAGATAGCCGTCGAGCATCGTCTTGTCGCGATGCAGGCTTTGGATTTGCACCTTCTCCGGTTCGGCGGCGTGCGCCGCCCCGGCGAGGCAAAGCAGAACGAGAGCGGCAAGTCCTATACGCATGATCGATCCCCCAATGCGTTTTACGCGGCAAACTGTAAAACCAGTCGGTGAAATCAGGATTAACAGAGTTCGAGGGGGCCGGTATAGTGGCGCGCAATTCCCGCCCCGCCGTTCATGCGATGCCGGTTATCCGGCGAATCCGCTATGAAAATCAGGGGCTTCGGGGTAGCCCGGACGGACCGGGCGAGCTTCACCAGCGCAGAGGACATTATGCAGATCAAAGATCAGCGCCTTTTCCGTCAGCAGTGCTACGTCAATGGCGCCTGGATCGATGCCGATTCGAAGGAGACCTTCAAGGTCAACAATCCTTTCGACAACTCGACCCTCGGCGTGGTGCCGAAGTTCGGCCGTAACGAGACTCGCCGCGCCATCGAAGCTGCCAATGCCGCCTATCCCGCTTGGCGTGCGATGACCGGTAAGGAGCGCGCCGCGATTCTGCGCCGCTTCTACGATCTGATGATCGAAAACGCGGACGATCTGGCGACGATCCTGACGCTGGAGCAGGGCAAGCCGCTCGCCGAGGCCAAGGGCGAGATCATGTATTCGGCGAGCTTCCTCGAATGGTTCGGCGAAGAGGCCAAGCGCGTTTACGGCGACATCATTCCGCAGAACGTCAAAGGCCGCCGCATCGTCGTGGTGCGCGAGCCGATCGGCGTCATTGGCGCCATCACGCCGTGGAACTTCCCCTCGGCCATGATCACCCGCAAGATCGGCCCGGCGCTCGCCGTTGGCTGCACCGCGGTGGTCCGCCCGGCTTCGCAGACGCCTTACAGCGCTTTCGCTCTCGCCGAACTGGCCGAGCGCGCCGGCGTGCCGAAAGGCGTGCTCAACGTCATCACCGGCTCGGCCACCGAGATGGGCGCCGAGATGACGTCCAACCCGATCATCCGCAAGGTCTCCTTCACGGGCTCGACCGAGATCGGCAAACTCTTGATGGAGCAATGCGCCGGCACCGTGAAGAAGATGGGCCTCGAGCTTGGCGGCAACGCGCCGTTCATCGTGTTCGACGACGCCGATCTCGACGCCGCCGTGCAGGGCGCCATCGCCTCGAAGTACCGCAACGCCGGCCAGACCTGCGTCTGCGCCAACCGCCTGCTGGTGCAGGAAGGCGTCTACGAAGCCTTCTCCAAGAAGCTGATCGAAGCCGTCTCCAAGCTGAAGATCGGCAACGGCCTCGATGCCGGCGTCACGCAAGGTCCGCTGATCGACGTCAAAGCGGTCGAGAAGGTCGAAGAGCACATCGCCGACGCCGTCGCCAAAGGTGCGACGGTGGCCTACGGCGGCAAACGCCATGCGCTCGGCGGCTCCTTCTTCGAGCCGACCGTGCTGACCAATGTGACCACCAATATGCTGGTCACGCGCGAAGAGACCTTCGGCCCGCTCGCGCCGCTCTTCAAGTTCAAGACCGAAGAAGAAGCCATCAAGATGGCCAACGACACTGAATTCGGTCTCGCCTCCTACTTCTATTCGCGCGACATCGGCCGCATCTGGCGCGTCGCCGAGGGGCTGGAATACGGCATCGTCGGCATCAACGAAGGCATCATCTCGACCGAAGTCGCACCGTTCGGCGGCGTGAAGGAATCGGGCCTGGGCCGCGAAGGCTCGAAGTACGGCATCGACGATTTCACCGAGGTGAAATACATGTGCATGGGCGGCATCGGCGCGTAAGCGCCGGTCGAACATCGAAACGGACACGGGCGCTGTCGCGAGGCAGCGCCCGTTTCATGTCGGCGGCAGCGAACCGGGGATGCGGCTATGGATCTGATCAAGAATCTCGCCTTCGGCACCGGCATGATTTGCCTCACCGTCGCGGTGCATTTCGTCGGCCTGCTGCTGCTCACGCGTTTGCTGCGCAGCGGCGGCCATCGTTTCCACGCTCATGACAGTCTGGTCGGACAAGGGGCGTTGATCGTCTTCGTGGTGCTCGGCCTGGTCGGCATGCATACGGTGGAGATCTGGTTTTATGCCGTCGCCTTCCTCGCCGTCGGCGCGCTGACGGGGCTGGAGCCGGCGCTCTATTTTTCGACCACGTCGTTCTCTTCGCTCGGCTACGGCGATGTGGTGTTGACGCCGAGCTGGCGGCTGTCCGGCGCGATCGAAGGGGTCAACGGCCTCTTGCTGATCGCCTGGTCGACGGCCTTCCTGTTCTCGGTCACGACGCGCTTGCGTACCCTGGAGCACGATTGGCTCGAGCGGCGCGACTGAGCGGCGCTTAAGGTGCCGTCTCGGCGATAAAGCTGCGGATGGCGCTGCCCAACTCGTCCTCCGCCGTATTGAGCACGGCGATGGTCGTGGTGTGGTTGTGTCCCTTCATCCATAAGAAGGGCGGCGCCTTGCGCTTGAGCGTCGCCAGCTTGTGCGCCAGCTCGAAGCTGTAAACGTCGATCAGCGGATTCTCGAATTCGCCGCAGGCAATGAAGGTCGGCAGCGCGTCCTTGGTCACATGGTTGATCGGCGAGCAGTCATCGAGCACGGCGGGATCGCTGCCGTAATAGGCCTCGACGCGCTTGGCGTTGGGGTTCTCTGGCAGGTTGTCGGCGCGCACGCGGCCGCTCAGCATGATGAGCCCGGCGAGGCCGTGGCCGAAGCTCGG
Organism: Alphaproteobacteria bacterium; assembly: GCA_035714115.1. GTDB lineage: Bacteria > Pseudomonadota > Alphaproteobacteria > SMXQ01 > SMXQ01 > CAMAVH01. Next base: position 20,684 of record DASTMO010000100.1, on the reverse strand, counting down.
CTGGCCGCGCTTGTCGAAGGCGTAGCTGCCGATATGCGCGCCGCCGGCCGAATGACCCATCAGGAAGAGCTTGTCGACGCCGATACCCAACTTCCCGGCGTTCTCGCGCGTCCAACGCACGACGCTGCCGATATCTTCGCTGACGCCCGGAAATGTCACGCTGTCGGCCAGGCGATAGCCCATGTTGACGGTAACGATGCCGTGCCGCGCCAAGTAGTAGCAGGCGTTGGCGTAGATCTCCGGCGTCTTGGTGCGATGGCCTTCGGTGAAGGCGCCGCCATGGACAAAGATCACTGCCTGGCCGCTCGGCTGTGCCTGATGGTAGACGTCGAAGTTCTGGCGCTCGTGATTGCCGTAGGCGATGTCGCGCTCGACTGTCACGCCGTCGGTCGGCTGATCTTTCAGCAGCTTGCTGAATTCGGCGATCATCAGCTGGATATGGCCCTTGGTGTTCGTGCCCCATTTGGGGCCGATCTCGGCCATCAGCTGGCGCAGGCTCTCGGGAATGGCCGGCATGGCGGCGTCGGAGGCGACGGGGGCCAAAGGCGAGCGGGCGGCGAGCTTGCTGTTCATGGCGCGGTCCTCTGGGCATTGAGGCTGAGCGAAGATTTTAAATCGGCCGCTTCAGCTGTCGCGCGAACTTTTGGCCGGGGATGTATGCGGTTTTCGCTGCCCAGGGCTTGGGCAGGTCAGGGTAGCGCCCAGCCCAGACTATCGTTGCCCGGCACATAGTCGCCGAGCTGCTGGTTTGGATTGCGGTTGACGAATTCGCGGCCGTAGCCGGAATGGAGCAAGCTGCGCACCTCGTGCTCCAGCTTATAGAGCGGCTGGCCGCTTTGCGGATCGACGATGTCGACGAAGCGGTACTGGTGGGCGCTGTCTTCGGCCGAGATCAGCCCGCGCGTCTTCAGCTTGTTGTAAGGACCGGCGAAGTCCGACACGAAAATCTGCAGATGGTGGGCGTCGTAATCGGCGAGCGGCGCGTCGGTCTCGCGGAACAGCAGCCATTGCTCGCCGATGGCGACGCGCGCGGCCTTGCCGCCTTCGACAGTTGCGGCCGGCGCGCCCATGATCTCGCGATAAAAGCGGGCGATGCCGGCGGCCGCGCCGGCCGGTACATCGAACTCGACATAAGGCATCCCGAGGCGGATCGGCCCGAAGCGCTCGCGGTCGGGGCCGTGGCAGCGGATCCTGTTGCCCCAAGGCGAGACGATCTCTATGGCGTCCGCCGTTTCATCGACGCGCAGCAGGGTGCCGGCGAGCGGCTTGGCGACGCGCGCGAGACGGTCGAGCAATTGGGATCGGTCGGGCACCACCAGGCCGGTGACGCCGCGAATCACCTGCGCTTCGCCGGTCGGCAGATGGAATTGCTGGCGGCCGACGTTGATCCACATGTTGCTGACGCCGACGTTCAAATAGGGATCGCGCGTTAGCCCGAGGCCCATGATGTAGAACAGCGTTGCCGCGGTCTGGTCGGGCACGCGGGTGTTCAGATGCTCGAGCTTGACGATGTTGCCGATGCTGGCGGCGGCGCGATCGAAGGGCGCGGTCATGGCAGGCTCTCCCGGGGTGACGGAGCGGGGATCATGCCCGCGACGGCGGGCTTTCAAAATCATACCCGCGACGGCGGGCTTTCAAAATCATTAGAGACGGCTATCCTCCCCGGCGTGCCGGCGCGGCCGGAGAGCGAGGGGGAAGGCCATGCTGCATGTCCTGAAGGCGACGCCGGCGACGGTGCATTGGGGCTATTTCGACGCCGCTAAAGCGCCCGTGCTGAAGGTGAAGAGCGGCGATTGTGTGCAGATCGAGGCCGTCACCCATCGCGCCGGCGATGCGCCGGACCTGATGTTCGACGAGGGCGTGAAGCGCCTCTATGACGAGGTTCCCGAGGCGGATCGCACTCCCGGCGTGCATGTCATGACGGGGCCGATCCATGTCGAGGGCGCGAAGCCCGGCGACATGCTCGAAGTGCATTACCTGGAGATGACGCCGCGCCTGCCTTACGGCTCGAATCTGGCCGCCAGCTGGGGCTATCTCTACAAGGAGATGGGCGAGCGCGAGCGGGTGACGATCTATAAGCTCGACGCCGCGAGCAACACCGCATCGGCCGCCTTCGCCTATGACGTGCCGCGCAAGATCGCCTTCCCCGGAGAGATTCTGAAGCCGGACGATTGCTGTCGCGAGACGGCGCTCGAAGGCGTGCGCGTGCCGGTGCGTCCGCATCTCGGCACCGCGGGCGTCGCGCCCGACGCCAAAGGCCGGGTCTCGACCGTGCCGCCGGGGCTGCATGGCGGCAATATCGACAATTGGCGGATCGGTGCAGGCGCGACGATGTATTATCCGATCCAAGTCGACGGCGCGCTGTTCTCGGTCGGGGATCCGCATATCTCGCAAGGCGACGGCGAACTGTCGGGGACGGCCATCGAGGCCTCGCTCGACGTGCTGCTGCAGATCCGCCTGCGCAAGGATTTCCACTTCCCGTCGCCGCTGCTGGAGACGCCGACGGACTGGTTCGTGCACGGCTTCGACGCGGATTTGAACGTGGCCATGCGCAATGCTTCACTCGACATGCTCGGGCTCTTGACCGACCAGCGCGGGCTATCGCGCAACGACGCCTATTCATTGATGAGCGTGGCCGCCGATTTCGGCGTCACCCAAGTGGTCGACGGGCGCCAGGGCATCCATGTGCGCATGCCGCGCGGCATATTTCCGCCGAGCAAGGGTCAATGACATGGCGCTCTTCAGTGGCCGGCATACCGCCCGACCCCTGGCTCTGTTGCACTGCGGAACGCCGAAAGCCTTGATTCCGCCTAGGAAGCCGTGAAAGCGACTCGCAGCGTCCGCCCCGCATTGCGGAGCGCCCCGCTACGGGTTAGGCTTCGCGCTATGAGCGTTCTTCGCCGCATACCGGGTTTCGCCAATCTGGCGCGCTTGCTGGTTCTGGCTCTCGGTCTTGGCTTGGCCTTCGAGAGCGCGCCCTTCGATTCCGTTCAGCCGGTGGGCTGCGCCGCAGCTGATTGCCTGGCGGCGCCGTTCGACGAGCCGCGCGAGCGCGAAGGCGCGACCGTAGCGATCGTCAGCATCGCCGTGGAAACCGCTCAGTCCATCGACAAGGCGCAAGAGGCGGTTCCCGCCGCGCCGTTCCTGCCGACTCTCATCCTTGCGCCCGCCTTCGGCGAGGTGCGCGAACTGCGCCATGTGCGCAGCTTGGAGATCTTGCCCGACAAGACAGGTCCGCCGCTGGCGTGAACTTGCAGCAGCCGCTTTCGCAGCGGCGATCCGTTCACGTCACAAAAGGATTTCGATCATGAGCACCAAGCAAAGCGTCGTGCGCGCCGTCGAGGAGATTCCGGCTTCGCGTCCGGGTCCGATCGCCATCGTCGCGATGATCATCGCGTTCGGCATCATCCTCGTCGTCGACAACTGGGTTCTGATTAAGCGTTTCATTAATTAAAAAGCCTTCAAGTCGGGGTTGCGGCCAACGTGCCGCGAAAGGGCGGAGCCAAGGGGCTCCGCCCTTTTCCGTTTTAGAAGCCGTTTCTTGCCTGTGGGCGATGGGCTAGAGTGCCGCCGCTTCACTTCAACGGGGGACTTCCATGATCGCCAAGACCACTCTGACCGCGGCCGCCCTGGCCGCGAGCCTGATCGCCATACCCGCTTTCGCGCAGAACGCGGCGCCCAATGCGGCTGCGCCCGCCGCCGGCCAGTTGCCGACGACGCTCAATCCGCAGGCCAACCAGGCCATCAACGGTATCCGTGGCCAATGGGAGCAGGCGCGCAACGCTCTGCTGCAGGCGCGCAACGCCGCCAACGGCGCGCGTCAGGCTGCCGCCCGCGCCGAGCAGGCTGAATTCCAGGCGCTGCAGAATTTCGAGCGCGCTAATACGGCCTTGATCAACGTGATGGCCGCCGCCGCGGGCCGTCCGCCGGTGACAGGGGCGCTCGCCAATCTGCCGCCGGAGCTGCCGCCGCCGAACGTGCCGCAGGGTCAGCCGGCCCAAGGCCAGCCGCCGCAGCCGCCGGCCGGCGCGGGCGCCAAGCCGTAAGCGCAGCCACAGCGCGTGAGACAAGGGGCGGAGCCGCGAGGTTCCGCCCTGCGTTTTTCTGAGGGGCGGAACCGAACTCTCGTCGCGCTCGGGGGTTAACTTCATGGCGCTTGCGCCGCCGGGATCAAAACCGGGCATCCATCCGATGCGCCGGCCAGAGAGGAAAGCATTTCCTGTTCCCGGCATTCGCTTCCTCTCGCTCATGAACACGCGGCATTACGCCGCGGGGATCAGAGACGTGTAAGGAGAGCGATCATGCAGACTTATGAACAGCCGTCGAAATTGGACGCCGATGGAAAATTCGAACCGCCGCCGCAGTTCGACCCGCCGGCTACGCGCCCAGGCTGGGCGGGCTTCGCCATCATCCTCGGCATCCTGGCGTTGCCGTTTATCGCCAGTAACCTGATCGATATCGTCTGACCGAGCCATACGACGGGATAGGCAAGCGCAGCGCGGTTGCCTACATTGCAGGGCGGAACCTAAGGTTCCGCCCTTTCTCTATGCGTAATCGGTTTCCCCGAGGTGATCATGCCGGCCTACGACTTCGACTTTTTCGTCATCGGCGCGGGCTCGGGCGGCGTGCGCGCCGCGCGGCTCGCCGGCGCGCTCGGCAAGCGCGTGGCGGTCGCCGAGGACAACCGGCTCGGCGGCACCTGCGTCAATCGCGGCTGCATCCCCAAGAAGCTCTACAGCTACGCCGCGCATTTCGCCGAGGACTTCGAGGATGCGGCCGGCTTCGGCTGGACCGTCGGCGAGCGCAGCTTCGATTGGTCGAAGCTGGTCGCCGCCAAGGAGAAGGAGCTGGCGCGGCTCGGCACCATCTACGGCAAGGTGCTGACCGACAATAAGGTCACCGTCGTGCTCGGCCGCGCCAAGATGACCGATCCGCACACCGTCGAGGTCGCGGGCAAGAGCTACACCGCCGAGACGATTCTCGTCTGCACCGGCGGCAAGCCGTCGAACGGCGAATTCCCCGGCCATGAGCTGACGATCAATTCGGATCAGGCGTTCGATCTGCCGGCGCTGCCAAAACGCGTTGCGGTCGCCGGCGGCGGCTACATCGCGCTCGAATTCGCCTCGATCTTCAACGGTCTCGGCGTCGACACCACGCTGGTCTATCGCGGGCCTGAACTGTTGCGCCATTTCGATGCCGACCTCGGCAAGACTGTGCATGAGGAGATGACGAAGAAGGGCGTGAAATTCCGCCTGGAAACCATCTTCGACAAAATCGAGAAGAAGCCTGACGGCCTGCATGTCACCACAAATCACGGCGACACCTTCGTCGTCGATCAGGTGATGATGGCGATCGGCCGCAAGCCCAACACGCACGGCATCGGCCTGACGGCGGCGGGCGTCGAATGCGACCGCGACGGCGCGATCATTGTCGGCGACCATTCGCAGACCTCGGTGCCGCATATCTACGCCATCGGCGACGTCACCGACCGGCTGAATCTCACGCCGGTCGCGATCTACGAGGCCCATTGCCTGATCGAGACGCTGTACAAGAACAACCCGATGCGCCCGGACCATCGCGATGTGCCGACCGCCGTCTTCAGCAATCCGCAGGCGGCGAGCGTCGGCATGAGCGAGAAGGAGGCGCGCGAGGAGTTCGGCGGCGTCGACATCTACCGCTCGACCTTCAAGCCGCTGAAGCACACGCTCTCGGGGCGCGACGAGCGCACGCTGATCAAGCTCGTCGTCGAGAAGAAGACGGGGCGCGTGCGCGGCGCGCATATGGCCGGGCACGACGCGGCCGAGATCATTCAAGGCATGGCGATTTGTGTGAAGGCTGGCCTGACCAAGACGCAGTTCGACGCCACCATCGGCATCCATCCGACGGCGGCGGAAGAATTCGTGCAATTGCGCGCGCCAGTTGCTTCTTACGAATAGGGCGCTTCTTACGATTGAGGCGCGGCGAGAACCGGGGAGGGGAGAATGGCGCTATCGTTGTCCTGGCAATTCTGGGCGCTGCTGTCGGCGGGCTTCGCGGCGCTGACGGCGATTTTCGCCAAGGTCGGCGTCGAGAACGTCGATCCCGACATGGCGACCCTGATCCGCACGGTGATCATCTTCACCATGCTCGTCGCCATTCTTTACGCGCGCGGCCAGCTGCATGCGCCGGGCGGCATCTCGACCAAGAGCTGGGTGTTTCTAATCCTGTCGGGCGCGGCGACCGGCGCCTCCTGGATCTGCTATTTCCGCGCGCTCAAGATCGGCGACGCCGCCCGCGTCGCCCCAGTCGACAAGCTCAGCCTGGTCATCGTCGCCGTCTTCGGCGTGATGTTTCTCGGCGAGGAGCTCTCGACCCTCAACTGGCTCGGCGTGGCCCTCATGGCTGCCGGCACCCTGCTGATCATCTATAAGGGTTAAGCCGTCTGAGGCTTTCAGGCCACGGCGGCTCTAGAAAACGCCCCAGGCTGCCGGAATCCTTGGGCAATCCTAGGGTTTTCCGACTCCCGCAGGGCTGGAAAAGGCCGTCCGGACGGCGTATATAAACTGCCCGATTGTGGATAACTGCCGGTGCCCGTCGTTGTGGCGCCGGATTTGAGGACGTTATGGCGCAGAAGTGGACGCCCGCCTCCTGGCGGACGAAACCGATCGAGCAGCAGCCGGAATGGCCGGACTTGGCCGCCCTTGAGGCGGTCGAGACGAAGCTGCGCGCCTATCCGCCCCTGGTCTTCGCGGGCGAAGCGCGCCGCCTGAAGGAGCATCTCGCCAAGGTGGCGGAGGGCAAGGCCTTCCTGCTGCAGGGCGGCGATTGCGCTGAAAGCTTCGCCGAATTCCATCCGGACAACATCCGCGACACCTTCCGCGTGCTGCTGCAGATGGCCATCGTCCTCACCTACGGCGCGAGCTGCCCGGTGGTGAAGGTCGGCCGTCTCGCCGGCCAGTTCGCCAAGCCGCGCTCGGCCCCGACCGAGGTGCGCGGCGGCATCACGCTGCCGTCCTATCGCGGCGACATGGTCAACGGCATGGAGTTCACGCCGGAAGCGCGCATGCCCGATCCGCAGCGCCAGATGCAGGTCTACTACCAGTCGGCTTCGACGCTCAACCTGCTGCGCGCCTTCGCGCAGGGCGGCTATGCCGATCTGCATCGCGTGCATCGCTGGAATCTCGGCTTCGTCGAGAAGAGCCCGGCGGGCCAGAAGTACCGCGAATTCGCCGACCGCATCGACGAGACGCTGGGCTTCATGGAGGCCTGCGGCCTGACCTCCGAGACCGCGCCGCAGATTCGCGAGACGGATTTCTTCACCTCGCACGAGGCGCTGCTGCTCGGCTACGAACAGGCGCTCACGCGCGTCGATAGTTTGACCGGCGATTGGTACGATTGTTCGGCCCACATGGTGTGGATCGGCGATCGCACGCGCCAGCCCGACCATGCCCAGGTCGAATTCCTGCGCGGCATCAAGAATCCGGTCGGCATGAAGGCCGGTCCGACGCTCGACGTCGACAGCTTCCTGCGGCTGGTCGAAGCCCTCAATCCGGCGAACGAGGCCGGCCGCCTGACCATCATCGCCCGCATGGGCGCCGACAAGGTCGAGGACAAGCTGCCGGCGCTGCTGCGCGCCGCCAAGCGCGAAGGCCTTAACCTCGTCTGGTCGTGCGATCCGATGCATGCCAACACGGTCACCTCGTCGAACGGCTACAAGACGCGCCATGTCGACCGCATCCTCTCGGAAGTGCGCGGCTTCTTCGCCGCTCATCAGGCCGAAGGCACCTATGCTGGCGGCGTGCATATCGAGATGACCGGCCAGGACGTGACGGAGTGCATGGGCGGCGCCCAGGCGATCGGCGAGTCGACGCTCGGCGACCGCTACCACACGCACTGCGACCCGCGCCTCAACGCGCAGCAGGCCATCGAGCTCGCCTTCACCATCGCCGAGATGTTGAAGCGCGAGCGTTCGAGCATTCAAAGCGCCCGAATCGCCGCCGTCTCCTAAGCCGCCCCGCTTCGACGGGACCGGCGAAGGAGACGCTCCGGACCTTCGCCCGCCACCCGTTGAAACAGACCCGCGCTTTGGACATGACGTCGCCTAAACCCGAAGACACCCCCCGCCTGACGGACGCATATCTCGTCCGCAGGCGGAGTTTGGCCGCGCGCGACAAGGGCAGGCTGCTGCAGGCTTCAACACGTGGGGGCAGATCGTGACGAACAGCAGCTCCGCTCTGCCTGCGCCGGTGGTCGCCGCATATGCGCGCCTAAGAGAGCGGCCAGAAGATGTCGGCCGAGCGGTCGAGTTGGCCGCTCTGTTGCACGAATACGGCCACCACGATGCGGCCATCGATCTTCGCAATCAGATCGCGGCGTCCATGGCCGCCGCCGCCCAGCGAAATATCGATCCCGATATTCTTATCGACATAGAACGCACGCTTTACAGCCGCCTCGTGACGAAAATCGAAACCGAGGAAAACGCCCGCGCCGGTTTTCAGTCCTGGGTGCGGACGATGAGCGACCTCGGGCGCAAATTTCAATCCCGCGATTTGCCGAAAGCCCTGCATCATCCAACGCCAGAACGTCCCTGGCGCGTGGCTTTCCTGCTCCAGACTGCGGCGATGCTCGGCCATACCGACATGATGTTGGCGATGCTGCGCCATAGACCGAAATCCAGGCTATGGAGCGAACCGCCGATCGTATTCACCTTGATGGGGGAAAACGAAAAACTTGCAAGCGCCCTAGCCGACCTGGGTGTACGGCTTATTTCCTTGGAAAAGGAGTCTGGTCTTTCGCCGCAGAAGGCAGTGGAAAGCTTCTCATACTTGCGCGAACGTATCGCGCATGAAGGCGTGACGCATCTCGTTTGGGTTTCGGCGCCGTCCACGTCCGATTTTGCCTTCGCTATGCGGATTGCCCCGGCCCAAATATTCTGGACTCTGAAGTTCCATCCGTACCGGCTGCAGGAAATCGACGGCTACATCAGCTATGGCTCCTGGCACGAGACCACGCGTCTCGTTCATGGGGAGGAGTGGCAGGTCGTGCCGCAATCGCTCGAGGCGCCGTCGCGCAAGGTCACCGAACAAGAGGTGGCGGAAGCTCGTCGCCTCTATGCGCAGCATGATGTGCTGTTGGGGACTTTGGCGCGGAGCGAGAAGTTCAACTCGTCCGCGTTCGTCCAGGCGGTGATCCGCATTTTGCGGGAAAACCCGAATGCCGGGTACCTATGGACGGGCCGCGAAATTCATGCGGGCGTCCAGCAGCAGTTCGAGCAGGCGGGCGTCGCGTCCCAATGCCACTTCATTGGCTGGGTGGACACCGCCCTTTACGCCAACGCTCTGGATGTCTTTCTCGAGACCTTTCCGTTCGGCTGCGGCATTACCGGGATGCAAGCGCTTTACGTCGGCACGCCTTTTCTGTCCTATCAATCGCCTGAAACGCTTCTCGGCATGAATTTTGCGCGTCCATTGGCCGAAAATGCGGCGGCGGCTGAAGAGATTCGCCGTCTGATCTTTCCTGGCGAGGGCAGCGGTCTGCTGTACCCCTCGACGGTCGATGAATATGTCGCTTTGGCCAACCGATTGATCCGAGATTCGGATTTCCGCCATGCTGTCGGTGATGCGGGAAAAGAATTTTACGTGAACTATCTTGGAAATTCGGCGGAAATGGCGAAGCGTTTCTTCGCTATAGTGGAGAATTGCAAACGGCCTGCGGGCGTGGAGGCGTGATGCCGATTTCTTTGATCATCTTAGGCGTCGGCGGCAATTCCTTATCGATTCTTGACGCGGTCGAGGAAATCAATCGGCTCAGCGCCAATGGCCCCGTCTACGATCTGCGAGGTTTTCTCGACGATCTGCCGGAAAACTCAGGCAAGACAGTGCTGGGCTATCCTGTGCTGGGGGCTTTGGCGGACGCGCATAAGCATGCCGATTGCAAATTCATCAACGGCATCGCCAGCCCGGAAAGCTACAAGAAGAAGCCGGATATCGTTGCGCGCATAGGAATTCCGCGCGACAGATATGAAACCGTGATCCATCCGCGTGCGGCGATCTCGCCGCATTGCAAGATCGGCGTCGGTACGGCCATCATGGCCAACAGCGTCATCTGCGCGGAAGTCGAGATCGGCGATCACGTCATCATCTTGCAGAACACGGTCGTCGATCATCATTCGACGATCGGCGACTTCGCGACCTTGTCGTCCGGCATCTCCTTGCTCGGTTTCACCAACATCGGCCGCAACGCCTTCATTGGCGGCGCTGCCGCCGTGCGCTCCTACATCACGATCGGCGATAATGCGCTCGTCGGGATGTCTTCCGTCGTGGTCAAGGATGTGGCGGCGGACAGCATCGTGGCCGGCAATCCGGCCAGACCCTTCAAACCGAAGGTGCCGATGTGACATCGCCAGATAAAGCACTGGTCTATGGCCCGCAGAACGCGGAAATCCCCCGCCTGACGGACAAATATTTCGTCCGCACGCGGCGCGTGGCCGAACGCTACGGCGACAAGCGCGTGACCTATGCGCTGTTCATGCGCCGTCCAGTGGCTTTCGCGCCCAAGCTGGCGCTCGGCTGGCTCGCCGAGGTGGGCAAGGCGCGCGGCGCGCTGTTTCAGGTCGAGCCGCATTACAAGGAAGGCGATTGGGTGGGAGCGGGCGAGCCGCTGGTCTATATCACCGGTCCCTTGAGCCAGCTTGTCGAGCTTGAGACCATCCTGCTGCAGAAGCTCGGCGCTGCCTGCGTCGCCGCTTATAACGCCTACACCATGTGCCGCGACCTGCCGAAGGTCGCTTTCATGGCCTTCGACGCGCGCCATTGCGCCGGCACGGAAATGGCCGAGATGATGGCCTATGCCGCTTCGGTCGGTTCGGCTGCGGCCAAGCGCGAGGCCGGCGCGATCGGCTTTGTCGGCAATGCCACCGACGCCACGGCGCATTATTTCGGCCAGAGCGAAGGCATCGGCACCATGCCGCATGTGATGATCGGCTATGCCGGCTCCACCTTGCGCGCCGCCGAGATGTTCCACGAGACCTTCCCCGAAACGCCGATGACGGTGCTGATCGATTATTTCGGCCGTGAGGTCACCGACGCGCTGGACGTCTGCCGCCGCTTTCCCGAACTGGCGGCAAAGGGCGAGCTCTCGATGCGTCTCGACACCCACGGCGGGCGTTATGTCGAAGGGCTCGACCCGCAGGAATCCTATGCCGTGCTGGAGCGCCACAATCCGGCGGCGATCCGGCGCTATCGCAACGAGGTCGAGCTGCGCCATCTCGTCGGCACCGGCGTGTCGGCGGCGTCGATCTTCCATTTGCGCGAGAAGCTCGATAAAGCCGGTTTCCCTGCGGTGAAGATCGTCGCCACCTCGGGCTTCGGCCCGGCCAAATGCCGCGTCATGGCCGAGGCCGGCGCGCCGCTCGATGTCGTCGGCACCGGCTCTTTTCTGCCGGACGACTGGCATGAAACTTATGCCACCGCCGACGTGATCACTTATGACGGCGTGCCGTCGGTGAAGATCGGCCGCGAATTCCTGCTGCGCAAATGACAGACACACTCATCATCGCTCTTGCCCAAATCAATCCGACCGTGGGCGACATCGCCGGCAACATCGCCAAGCTCGGCGCGGCGCGCGATGCCGCCGCCCGCGCCGGCGCCGATCTCGTCGTCGCCAGCGAGCTGGCCGTGTCGGGCTATCCGCCGGAAGACCTGGTGCTGCGCCCGGCATTTCTTTCGCGCGTGAAAGACGCCGTCGAGGCCTTCGCGCGCGACAGTGCCAAAGGACCGGCGATGGTCGTCGGCGCGCCCTGGCTGGATGAGGCCGGCCTGCACAATGCCGTGCTGTTGCTTGATGGCGGCAAGGTTGTGGCGGTGCGCGCCAAATGGGATCTCCCGAACTACGGCGTGTTCGACGAGAAGCGCGTGTTCAAGCCGGGGCCACTGCCCGAGCCGGTGGCCTTCCGCGGCCGCAAGCTTGGTCTCTTGGTCTGCGAGGACATGTGGACGCCGACGGTGGCCGGTCATCTCAAATCGCGCGGCGCCGACATTTTGATCGTGCCGAACGGCTCGCCCTTCGAAGTCGGCAAGGTGGCGCGGCGCGCCGAGCTGGCGCGCAATCGCGTGATCGAAACCGGCTTGCCGCTGATCTACGTCAACCAGATCGGCGGTCAGGACGAGCTGGTGTTCGATGGCGCGTCTTTCGCCCTGTCGGCAGACGGCACAATGGCCGCGCGTCTGCCGGCCTTCGTCGAGCATTCGTCGACCGTGACATGGAATGGCGCGGTCTTGAGCGGCGGCGAGATGGCCGAGGCGCTCGACGATCTGCCGGCGATCTATGCCGCCATGACGCTGGGCCTGCGCGACTATGTCGAGAAGAACGGGTTCCCCGGCGTGCTGCTCGGCCTGTCGGGCGGCATCGATTCGGCGATCTCGGCGGCCGTCGCGGTCGACGCCCTCGGCCCCAAGCGCGTGCATTGCGTAATGATGCCATCGCCCTATACTTCGCGCGAAAGCCTCGACGATGCCGAGGCGGTGGCTCATGCGCTCTCGGTGCGGCTCGATAGCGTCTCTATCGAGCCGGCCATGCAAGCCTTCGGTTCGATGCTGGCGCCGAGCTTCGCCGGCACGCAACCGAATATCACCGAAGAGAACATTCAGGCGCGCGCGCGCGGCATCACGCTGATGGCGCTCTCCAACAAGTTTGGCCATATGGTGCTCTCGACCGGCAACAAGTCGGAGATGTCGGTCGGCTATGCCACGCTTTATGGCGACATGTGCGGCGGCTTCAACGTGCTCAAAGACGTCTACAAGACGCAGGTCTTCGCCCTCTGCCGCTGGCGCAACGCCCATATGCTGCAGGACGCCAAGGGGCCGCACGCCGCCGTCATCCCCGAGCGCGTCATCACCAAGCCGCCGACCGCCGAACTGCGCCCGAACCAGAAGGACGAGGACAGCTTGCCGCCTTACGCGACGCTCGACGCCATCCTGGCGCTGCTGATCGAGGGTGACATGGGCGTCGAGGACGTGGCGGCGCAGGGGTTCGACCGCGCGACCGTCGCGCGCGTCTGGCGCATGCTGACGCTCGCCGAATACAAGCGCCGCCAGGCGCCGCCGGGCGTGAAGATCACGCGCCGCACGCTGAGCCGCGAGCGCCGTTATCCGATCACGAACCGCTTCGATGAGGCGGGGTCATGAAGGTGAAGGTTCGTTTCGCCCCATCGCCGACGGGCTATCTGCATGTCGGCAACGCCCGCATCGCCTTGGCGAACTGGCTGTTCGCGCGCTATGAGCACGGCCAGTTCCTGCTGCGCATCGACGACACCGATCGCGCGCGCTCCAAGCCCGAATATGACGAGGCGATCCGCGAGGACCTCGCTTGGCTCGGGCTGACTTGGGACGAGCTGGCGCGCCAGTCCGACCGCGACCCGCGTTATCATGAAGCCATCGCGCAATTGAAGGCTTCGGGCCGGCTTTATCCGGCCTACGAGACGCCGGAAGAGCTCGATATGGCGCGCAAGCTGCGCCTCGCGCGCAAACTGCCGCCGGTCTACGACCGCGCCGCGCTGAAGCTGAGCGACGATGATCGCGCCAAATTGGAAGCCGAAGGGCGCAAGCCTCATTGGCGCTTCAAGCTGGAGGATGCCAAGGTCGCGTGGGACGATCTGGCCCACGGCGCGGCAGGGTTCGAGACCAAACATCTCTCCGATCCGGTGCTGGTGCGCGAAGACGGGGCGCTGCTCTACACGCTCACCTCCGTGGTCGACGACATCGACTTCGCGATCAGCCATGTGATCCGCGGCGACGATCACATGACCAACACGGCGGTGCAGATTCAGCTGTTCGAGGCGCTTGGCGCGAAGGCTCCGCAGTTTGCCCATCTGCCGCTGATGACCGGCGCGAAGGGCGAGGGGCTGTCGAAGCGCGAGGGCGCGCTGAGCTTGCGTGATCTTCGGGCCGAAGGTGTCGCGCCGATGGCGCTGAACTCCCTGCTTGCCGCGCTCGGCACTTCCGATTCGGTGACATTGCGCGGCTCGCTCGACGAGTTGGTCGCCAGCTTCGACTGGTCGAAGTTCGGCCGGGCTTCGCCGAAGTTCGACAAGGCCGATCTCGATCGGCTGAACGCGCAGGTGCTGCACGGCCTGTCCTTCGCCGACGCCAAGGCGCAAGTTCAGGTGCCAATGGACGAGGCCTTCTGGCTCGCCGTGCGGCCCAATCTCGCCCACGCTGGCGAAGCCGCCGAATGGTGGGCGGTCTGCCGCGAGCCGCTCAGCCCCGTGGTGCAGGCGGAGGACGGGGACTTCCTGAAGGCCGCCGCCGACAGCCTGCCCGACGCCATCGACAACGAGACCTGGCAGGCCTGGACCAAGGCGCTCACCGCCGCCACGGGCCGCAAAGGCAAAGGCTTGTTCATGCCGCTGCGCCTGGCGCTGACGGGGCGCGAACATGGACCGGAAATGAAGAATCTGTTACCCCTGATCGGGCCGGCGCGGGCGAAAGCGCGGCTCCTCGGACAAACCGCTTAAGACCACGAAAGACCAGAGGCCTGTCTTGTCGCTTGCGCTGCACAACACCCTGACGAAACAAAAAGAGACCTTCGCGCCGCTCGATCCGGCGAATGTGCGCATGTATGTCTGCGGCCCGACGGTCTACGACCGCGCCCACATCGGCAACGCGCGCCCCGTCATCGTGTTCGATACGCTGTTCCGTCTGTTGCGGGGCCTCTATCCGAAGGTCACCTACGTCCGCAACATCACCGACGTGGACGATAAGATCATGGACGCGGCGAAGGCGAAGGCCACCGCCATCGACGAGATCACCGCCAACACGACGCGCCTGTTCCACGAGGACATGGCGGCGCTCAACGCTCTGCCGCCGACGGTGGAGCCGCGCGCGACGCAGCATATTGCCCAGATGATCACGATGATCGAAAAGCTCATCGCGGCGGGCCATGCTTACGCCAACGAAGGCCATGTGCTGTTCAACGTGCCCTCCATGCCCGAATACGGCCGCCTGTCCAACCGCGACCGTAAAGAGATGATCGCGGGCGCGCGCGTCGAAGTGGCGCCTTACAAAAAGGATCCGGCGGACTTCGTGCTGTGGAAGCCGTCCGCCGATGATCAGCCCGGCTGGCCGAGCCCTTGGGGTCGCGGCCGTCCCGGCTGGCATATCGAATGCTCGGCCATGTCGGAAACGCATCTCGGCGAGACCTTCGACATCCACGGCGGCGGCCTCGATCTGGTGTTCCCGCACCATGAGAACGAGATCGCCCAGTCGGTCTGCGCCCATGGCGGCAAGCCCTTCGTGAAGACCTGGATGCACAACGGCTTCCTGTCGGTGAACGGCGAGAAGATGTCGAAATCTCTCGGCAACTTCTTCACGGTCGACGACGTGCTGCAGCAGGCGCCGGGCGAGGCGATCCGCTTCTATATGCTGGGCGCGCATTACCGCGCGCCGTTCGACTGGACTGCAGACGGCCTCAAGCAGGCCAAGCAGGGCTTGGACAAGCTCTATCGCGCGCTGCTCGATGCCGGCGTCGAGGCGAAGGCCGGCGAGCCGCCGGCCGAAGTGCTGGCGGCGCTCGAAGACGATCTCAACACGCCGCTCGCCATCGCGCATCTCTATGAACTCGCCAAGACGCTCAACAAGGCGATCATGGCCGATAAGGGCATCGCCGAAGCCAAGGCCGATCTGCTCGCCGCCGGCCAGATGCTTGGCGTGCTGCAGCAGGATCCTGCCGTGTGGCTCAAGTGGACGCCGCCCAATTCCGGCGCGCTGCCCGACGCGGAGATCGATAAGCTGGTCGCCGCCTGGGATGCGGCGCGGAAAGACAAGGACTATGCGACGGCGGACAAGCTCCGCGCGCAGCTCACCGAATCGAAGGTGTCGGTCTCGGCCTCGCCGAGCGGCACCGTCTGGCGCAGGGCCGAATGATCATGGCAGACCGGGTATATCTCTACGACACGACGTTGCGCGACGGCGCGCAGACGCAGGGCGTCGACTTCAACGTGGCGGACAAGACCGCCATTGCCGAAGCGCTCGACGCGCTCGGCATCGATTACGTCGAAGGTGGCTGGCCGGGCGCGAACCCGACCGACGACGCTTTCTTCGCCGCGCCGCCGCGCCTCAAGAAGGCCAAATTCGCCGCCTTCGGCATGACGCGCCGCGCCGGCCGCTCGGCCTCCAACGATCCGGTGCTGACCGCGCTGTTCGGCTCGTCGGCGCGAGTCTCGACCATGGTCGGCAAGACCTGGGATTTCCAGGTGAAGGTCGCGCTCGGCATCGAGCTCGACGAGAACATCGCGATGATCCGCGACAGCATGAAAATGGCCGCCGAGAAGATGGACGAGGCGCTGTTCGACGCCGAGCATTTCTTCGACGGCTATAAGGAAAATCCCGACTACGCCCTGAAGGCCGTGAAGACGGCCTATGAGGCGGGCGCGCGTTGGGTCGTGCTGTGCGACACCAACGGCGGCACGCTGCCGCACGAGCTCGAGCGCATCGTCGGCGAAGTGGCCAAGCACATCCCGGGCGACCATCTCGGCATCCATGTCCATGACGACACCGGCAACGCCGTGGCCAACTCGCTGGCCGCCGTGCGCGCCGGCGCGCGCCAGATCCAGGGCACGCTCAACGGCCTCGGCGAGCGCTGCGGCAACGCCAATCTGATCAGCATCATCCCAAGCCTCATGCTCAAGATGGGCTTCGAGACCGGCGTGTCGATGGAGAACCTGAAGCGCCTGACCCATGTCTCGCATCTGCTCGACGAGCGGCTTAACCGCAAGCCCAACCGCAGCGCGCCTTATGTCGGCGAATCGGCTTTCGCCCATAAAGGCGGCCTGCACGTTTCGGCCGTGGCGAAAGACCCCAAAACCTACGAGCATATCGACCCGGCGCTGGTCGGCAACGAGCGCACCATCGTCATGTCCGATCAGGCGGGCCGCTCGAACGTCGTCTCGCAGCTCAAAGACGCGGGCATCGACGTCGATCCGAAACATCCGAAGATCCCCGAACTGCTCGATCTGGTCAAAACGCGCGAATACGAGGGCTATAGCTACGACGGCGCCGAGGCGAGCTTCGAACTGCTGGCGCGCCGCGCGCTCGATGGCGTGCCGGAATATTACAAGCTGGTCAGCTTCCGCGTGCTCGACGAGCGCCGCTGGAACGCGCGCGGCCAGCTCATCACCCTGTCCGAAGCCACCGTGAAGATCGACGTGCCGTGCAGCAACGGCACCGAGCGCCACATGACCGTCGCCGAAGGCAACGGCCCGGTGAACGCGCTCGACAACGCCATCCGCAAATCGCTGCTGCCGTTCTATCCGCAGCTCGAAGACATGACGCTGGTCGATTACAAGGTGCGCATCCTGACCTCGTCGGAAGGCACCAAGGCGGTGACCCGCGTGATCATCGAGAGCGGCGATTCGTCCGGCGCGCGCTGGTCGACCGTCGGCGTCTCGGCCAACGTGATCGATGCCTCCTACAACGCGCTGTACGACGCCATCGTCTACAAGCTGTTCCGCGCCGGCGTGAAGGCTTAAGTCCTATGGACGACAAGCCACCGCAGCGCGAGCCGGCCAAGCTGACGACGCTGTTCACGTCCGAGCCGGGCGCGCCGGTCGTCATCCTGGTCAATCCGCAGCTCGCCGAAAACATCGGCTCCTGCGCGCGCGCCATGCTCAATTGCGGCCTGACCGAGATGCGTCTGGTGAAGCCGCGTACGCGCTGGCCGCATCCCAACGCCTTCGCTTCGGCCTCGGGCGCCGACCAGGTGCTGAACAACGCCAAGGTCTACGAGACGACGGCGGAAGCGGTCGCCGACCTGCAGCAGACCTTCGCCACCACGGCGCGCCAGCGCGGCATGGCCAAGCCTTTGATGACCGCGCGCGAAGCGGCTACGAAAATTCGCGACTTCGCCAGCGGCGGCGAGCGCTGCGGCATTTTGTTCGGGCCAGAGCGCACGGGCTTGGAGAACGACGACGTCGCCGCCGCCGATTTCGCCGTGACAGTGCCGCTCAATCCCGGCTTCACCTCGCTCAATCTCGGCCAAGCGGTGCTGATCCTCGCCTACGAGTGGTATCAGGCGGGCGGCCCGGTCAACGAAGCGCCGATGATGGGCACCAAGCGTCGACGCTCGCCCGCCGCCGGCAAGCAGGACATGCAGGCTTTGTTCGAGCATCTCGAAGATGAGCTCGGCCGCGCCGGCTTTCTCTATCCGCTGGACAAGCGCCCACGCATGGTCCGCAACATCCGCACCATGCTGCTGCGCGCCGGCATGACCGAGCAGGAGGTGCGTACCTTCCGCGGCATGGTCAAAGCGCTGGTCAATCCGCGCCCCAATCGCGGAAATGACGAATAAGCGTGTTGAAATCGCTGGGTTTTTCGCCCTTTGACATTCCCGGCCCGGCGGCTATATTGCGCCCCTTCGCGGGATGAGCCCGCGCTTTCCGAGAACGTGGACGTCGATATAAGCCATTGAAATGGCTCGAAAGTTCGACGCCCCGTCCGAGCCGCCGTCCGGCGCTTGGGCCTATCGGGACATCAATGACACCGTAAAATACGGGTGAGACCATGACCAAGCGTATTGAGTCCAAGTACAAGATCAACCGCCGCCTCGGCGTCAACCTCTGGGGCCGCGCCAAGAGCCCGGTCAACAAGCGCGACACGCCGCCGGGCCAGCACAATCAGCGCCGTCCGAAGCCGACCGACTACGGTATTCAGCTCTTCGCCAAGCAGAAGCTGAAGGGCTACTACGGCAATATCAGCGAGAAGCAGTTCCGCCGCTATTACGAAGAGGCGATCCGCCGCCGTGGCGACACGGGCGAGGCGTTGATCGGCTTCCTCGAGCGCCGTCTCGACACCGTCGTGTACCGCTTGAAGTTCGCGGTGACGCCGTTCGCGTCGCGCCAGCTGATCAACCACGGCCACGTGAAGGTCAACGGCCGCAAGGTCAACATCGCCTCCTACATGGTCAAGGAAGGCGACGTCATCGAGATCAAGGAAGCGTCCAAGCAGATGGGCGTCGTCCTCGAAGCCGTCGCTTCCAGCGAGCGCGACGTTCCGGACTACATCGAAGTCGATCACAAGGCCATGAAGGGCAAGTTCGTCCGCACCCCGAAGCTGGCCGATGTGCCGTTCCCGGTGCAGATGGAGCCGAACATGGTCGTCGAATTCTACTCTCGTTAATTCGAGAACCCATTCCGACCGATACGGAAAAGGCCGCTCATTCGAGCGGCCTTTTTCTTTGCGCCATATCGTCGCGCGTGAGCCTTACGGCTTGACGAACTTGAGGACGAATTCGTCCTTCGGCTGCGGCGGGTTCGGCGTGTTCTTGTCGCGCGGATCGTTGGGGTTGCGCAGGAAGTTGCCTTCCGCCGCCAGCTTGAACCCTGCCGCTTCGACTTCCTGGCGCAAGAATGCCTCTTCGATCCTGTGCAGCGTGCCGGCTTCGGAGATGCCGGTGCCGGGGCGCCCCGCATGGTCGGCGATGACATATTCGCCGCCGGATTTCAGCGCGGCGAACACCGCCTTGTTCATCGCGGCGCGGTCGATGCCCATATGGCCGAGGTCGTGATAGTTGAACATCAACGTCACGAGATCGACTTTGCCCGCCGCCAGTTCAGGCGGGAAAGGATCGGCGAAGGGGCGCACCACGCCGGTGATCGGCGCGAAGGCGACGCCGGCTTTCGCCATGCGCTCGCTGCGATCATTCAAGGCGGCCGGGAAGGGGCGCGGCGCGCTTGCGGCGGCGGGCGGCGCCGCAGGAGCGGGCGCGGCGGCAAGATCCGGGCGGCTGTTGCCTTCGGGGGCGGCGGGACCGGCGCGGTTGGGATCGCGCATCTGGCCCTGGCCGTAGACCGTGCCGGAGGGGCCGATGCTGCGCGCCAGAAGCTCCGTCGTGTAGCCGCCCGCCGAGCTGAGATCGAAAGCGACGATGCCGAGGCGGATGGCGATGAAACCCAGCATCTCCTGAGGTTTGCGGCGCAGATCGTTGGTCTTGTCGGCGGCGGTGCGGTCGGAGCTCGCCAGGATCGCGGCGATTTGGTCCGCCGAGATCGGCGCGGCCTGCTGCGCCTGGGCGACGCCCGCGCTGCCGGCGAAGAGAAGGGCCGCCAACGCGGCCTGCAAAATCTTCATTCGTTTCTCCCCTGTTGCGTGGGCTTATGCGCCGACTTGCCGGCAATGGTAATCGAAGTGGAAGAGACTTGCCGCGACAAAAAGCCGTGAAGAGCGGTTACAATCGCTGACCATTTCATTCGGGGGGATGAAGACCATGATCCGTTTCGCTGCATCGGCGCTCTGCTGCGTCATCGCCATGATCGGCCCGGCCTTGGCCGGCGACCTCGATCAGCGCCAGTGGATGCGGCCGCAATATGAGCCCGCCAAGCTGACATTGTCCGAGGGCGAAGCTCTGATCGTCGTCGGCTATTCGATTCGCGACCCGGCAATGACGGGCCAGGGCGCGGAATTTCCGGTCCATTTCGGCTGGATGCCGTTCGACGCGCAGGGCAAGCGGCTCGGACAGACGATGATGACCACGACCGAGCGTTGCGCGCGCAACCAGTCGAAGGCCTGCGAGAGCGTGCAGTATCGCCTCTATAAAATTCCTGCCGGCAATTACGCGCTGGCTTGGACCTTCCATGGCCGCAAGCTCATCGGCCTGGCCGCTTTTGAAAGCGGCGGCGTACGCTTCCACCGCAACACGCAAGAGATCATGGCGAT
>DASTMO010000099.1:0-23924 GCA_035714115.1 Alphaproteobacteria bacterium | reverse complement strand
TCAGCCAGGACGTCGGCGAGATGTCGGGCCAGAGCGCGGTCGCTGCGGTGATGGACGGCGTCGGTCCCATCAGCGCGCTGGCCGCCGAAATGGCCAGGCTCGAGGCGGCCATGGTCGATCCGGACCAGGCCGACAATATGGACTCCATCGTCGAGCGCTATGGCGAAGTGCAGGGACGCTTTGAGGAGCTAGACGGCTACGCGCTGGACGCCCGCGCGCGCGAAGTGCTGGCCGGGCTGAGCTTCAGCCAGGAGCGTATGGACGGCGACGTCGGCCTGCTCTCGGGCGGCTGGAAGATGCGCGTGGCGCTCGCCCGCATCCTGCTGATGCGCCCCGACGCCATGCTGCTCGACGAGCCGAGCAACCATCTGGACCTCGAAAGCATGATCTGGCTCGAGGCGTTTCTGAAGGATTACGACGGCGCGCTCTTGATGACCTCGCACGACCGCGAGTTCATGAACCGCATCGTCGGCAAGATCGTCGAGATCGACGGCGGCTCGCTGACGACCTATTCGGGCAATTACGATTTCTACATGGAGCAGCGCGCGCTCGCCGAGAAGCAGCAGCAGGCGCAGTTCGAGCGCCAGCAGGCGATGCTCGCCAAGGAGATCAAGTTCATCGAGCGCTTCAAGGCGCGCGCCTCGCATGCCGCGCAGGTGCAAAGCCGCGTCAAGAAGCTCGACAAGATCGAGCGCGTCGAGCCGCCGCGCCGCCGCCAGTCGGTGCAGTTCGAGTTTCGCAGCCCGCCGCGTTCGGGCGAGGATGTCGCGAGCTTCAAGGACATCCACAAGTCCTACGGCGAGCAGGCGATCTATGCCGGGCTGGATTTCACGGTGCGCCGCAAGGAGCGCTGGTGCGTGCTGGGGGCCAACGGCGCGGGCAAATCCACGCTGCTCAAATTGGCCGCCGGCGCCATCGCGCCGGACCAAGGCAGCGTCGCGGTCGGCGGCAGCGTCAAGATGGGCTATTTCGCCCAGCATTCGATGGACCTTCTCGACGGCGACGACACCGTCTTCGAGTCGCTGGATAAGTCGTTCCCGCAAGCGGGGCAGGGCGCGCTGCGCTCGCTGGCCGGCTGCTTCGGCTTCTCCGGCGACGATGTCGAGAAGCCCTGCCGCGTGCTGTCGGGCGGCGAGAAGGCGCGTCTCGTCATGGCCAAGATGCTGTTCGATCCGCCCAATTTCCTGGTGCTCGACGAGCCGACCAACCATCTGGACATGGCGACGAAGGAGATGCTGGTCGCGACGCTGGCGGAGTTCGAAGGCACTATGCTGTTCGTCTCGCACGACCGCCACTTCCTCGCCGCGCTGTCGAACCGCGTGCTCGAAGTGACGCCGGACGGCGTGCATCAATACGCCGGCGGCTACACGGAATATGTGGCCCGCACCGGCCAGGAAGCCCCGGGGCTGCATCCGGGCAATTGATCCGTTCTATCGTTTGACGGCGCGCAGTTTCCCGCTCGGGCCGGTGCCGCAATAGAACGTCGCCTTGCCGTCGCTCTCGAGGCCCGAGAGGCCCGCGCCGGGCGGCATCGCCAGGCTTTCGAGCACGTCGCCGCTCGCCGCGTCGACATGGCGCAGCTCGCATTCGTCGTTCTCCCAGGTGCCGTGCCACAGCTCGCTGCCGAGCCAGCTCACGCCGGTGACGAAGCGGTCGCTGGCGATGCTGCGGATGATCTTGCCGGTCGCGGGATCGACCTGATGGATCTTGCGCGCCTTATATTCGCCGATCCACAGCGCGCCTTCGGCCCAGGCCATGCCCGAGCAGCCCTCGCCGCAGGGCGTCGGGATGCTGCCGAGCACCGCGCCGCTCTGGGGATCGACCTTGCGGATCAGCCCGTCGGCGATCTGGTAGAGATGCGTGCCGTCGAAGGCGGTGCCGGCCTGGGCCGGCACGTCGAGCCGGCGGGTGATCGCGCCGCTCGCCGGGTCCATGCGGTTGAGCTTGTCGCCGGAGCCGAACCAGACCTGCTCGCCGTCGAAGCTGACGCCATGGACGGAGGCGATGCCGTCGAACGGGCCGTATTCGCGGAGGATGGCGGCGGGCTTGGTCTTCATGCTGTGCTCCTGTGTCTTGGTCGCGCCAGGTTACGCATCGGCGGCGGCGGCCGGGAGTAACAAGCTGGTCGTGAAACCGGACATGAGGCCGGGCAGCGCTGGAGTCGTCCAGCGCCGCGCCCGGCCGCGCCCGTAGCTCTGCGCCTTGCCGCTCGCCGCCAGTTCGTCGAGGCCGCGCTGCACCGCGCGCTGACTGACGCCGAGAGCCAGCGCCAGGGCCGAGCTCGACCAGCTTTCGCCGTCCGCCAGCAGGGCGAGCAGTGCCGCATGCTCGTCCTCCACCGGGCGGGCTAGCAGCACGACCTCCTTGGCGCGGCGCGGGGCGAGGGCGAAGCCGCGCGGCGTCGCGGCGATTTCAACCAGGCTTTTGAGCGCGGCGCGCAGGCGGCCGATCTCGACGCGCAGGCGAGCGCGGTGAGACTCGTCGGCGGCTTTGCCGCGAAAGGCGCGGGCGATCAGCGCCTCGCGCGGGACGTCCTGCGGCCAGGCTTCGGCGAGCGCGCGGGCGAGGGCGAAGAGCACGGGGCGTCGGGCGAGGGCGACCGCGCCGCGTCCGTCGCGCACCGCGAAGCGGCAGCCGTCGACCACCAGCTTGCCCGATCCGAACAGCGCCTCGACCTCAGGCAAGGTCAGCAGGGTTTCACTGCCGCGCGCGATCAGTTTCGCCGCCGGCGCGGTCAGCTCGCGCGCCGCCGCTTCGATCTCGTGCATCAAGGCCGGAATGCCGGAGCGCGCCGCGCTCTGGCCGGCGCGGGTCAGGGCCGCGCGCGCCGGCTTGGTGCGCAGGCGCTTGAGCGCGATGCCGGCCACGACCAGTTCGTGCACGGCCTTCAGCGCCGGCGGCAGGAGCGCCGGATCGAGCCGCGCCAGGCCGCGTTCGGCCTCATCGAGCCGGCCGATGAGCAGCAGGCGGCGCACGGCGAGATGGCGCGCATGGGCGGCGTTGGCCTTGTCGCCGCGCTTCTCGAGCGTGGCGCGCGCTTCGGTCAACGTCTCCTCGGGCCAAGCGAGATCGCGCGCGGCGAGGGCGACCTCGGCCTGGGCGACGATGCATCTGGCGCGCGCCGCGGGATCCTTGGCGCCGAAGCTGCGCGCGGCGCGGCGCAAGAGCGCCGAAGCCTTGTCGTAGTCGCCGAGCTGCGCCATGGCGATGCCGCGCAGCGCCAGGGCCGCCGCGTCGTCGCGCAAGGCGACGAAATTCAGCGCGCTTAAAGGATCGCCGCCGGCCAGCGCTCTCGCCGCTTGCTCGATCGCCGCATCGTCCGATGGTCCCGCGCCGAATCGCGCCACGCTTGTCACTCCCGCCCTCGATTGGGCCTTGCCTAGTTTAGCGGGAGTTCAACATTGAAGGGAGCGAGGATCATGAGCGAACAACACAAACCTGGCCATCTGACAGGCACGCGCGCCGACTGGCTGCAGGCCCGCCGTGAGCTGCTGGAGGCCGAGAAGGACTATACCCGGCGCGGCGACGAGCTGGCGCGCTGGCGTCAGGAGCTGCCCTGGGTCCGCGTCGACAAGCCCTACGCCTTCGACGGCGAGCAGGGCCGCTTGGCGCTGGCCGATCTCTTCCAGGGCCGTTCGCAGCTGATGGTCTATCACTTCATGTTCGGGCCGGACTACAAGGCCGGCTGCCCGTCCTGCTCGGCCATCGCCGACGGTTTCAACGGCGTCGTCACCCATCTGGCGCACCATGACGTCAGCCTGGTGGCCGTCTCGCGCGCGCCGCTGGCCAAGCTGCTCGCCTATCGCGCCCGCATGGGCTGGAGCTTCCCCTGGGTCTCGTCGGCCCCCAGCGACTTCAACGCCGATTTCAGCGTCGGCTTTTCCGAGGCGCAGCAGCAAAAGGGCATCGACTACAATTTCCGTCAGGAGCCGCCGATGCGCGGCACCCTGGCGGGGCAGCAGGGCCAGACCTGGGAGAGCGACCCCACGGCGATGATGGCCGCCTCCACCGGCACCGACGTGCCGACTTACACGCGCGAGCGGCCGGGGGTGAGCAGCTTCGTCATGGAGGACGGCGTCGTCTATCACAGCTATTCCGCCTATGCGCGCGGCGTCGACGGCATCTGGAGCATGTA
The DNA here is from genome assembly GCA_035714115.1 of Alphaproteobacteria bacterium. Taxonomy (GTDB): domain Bacteria; phylum Pseudomonadota; class Alphaproteobacteria; order SMXQ01; family SMXQ01; genus CAMAVH01. The sequence continues at coordinate 19,789 of DASTMO010000099.1, read as the reverse complement.
TCCCTGGCTCGACCGCGCGCCGAAGGGCCGCAACGAGACCGGCGTCTGGTGGCGCCGGCACGACGAGTACGGCGCATGAGCGGCGCGCTGCCTTACGCGGCGACGCCGCTGTTCAGCCTCATGGCGCTCGTCACGTCGCTGCAAGGCGACGTGACGGCTCATGTGCTCTGCATGGGCGGCGCATGGTGGAATGGCATGCCGGCCATGTATTTGCTGATGGCCGGCATCCATCTCGCGCCGTGGTTGCGCTTGCTTGGCGGCGTCACATCGCCATCTTGGCCTGCGCGCCTTTTTCGCCGAACAATGTGAGCATCGCAGTGTTGAAGGCGGGAATATCGTCCGGCTTGCGCGCGGTGACGAGATTGCCGTCGGTCACGCTCTCCTCGTCCACCCAGTTCGCGCCGGCATTCGTCAGATCGGTCTTCAGCGACGGCCATGAGGTCATGCGCCGGCCCTTGGCGAAGCCGGCGTCGATCACCGTCCAGGGGCCGTGGCAGATCGCCGCCACCGGCTTGTCGGCCTCGAAGAAGGCCTTCACGAAAGCGACGGCGTTCGGGTCCATGCGCAAGTGGTCGGGATTGATCACGCCGCCGGGCAATAGCAGTGCATCGAACTCCGCTGGGTTGGCCCGCGACAGGATCATGTCGACCGGCACGCTGTCGCCCCAGTCCTTCTTGTTCCAGCCGCGCACTTCGCCGTCGTGCGGCGAAACGACGACGGTTTGGGCGCCAGCGCCCTTCAGCGCTTCGCGCGGCTTCATCAACTCGGACTGCTCGAAGCCGTCGGTCGCGAGAATGGCGATTTTCATGCCGCTTAGCCGGTTGTCCATGATGCTCTCCTGACGTGAAGGGGTGTTGCCGACCCAACGCGCCGAACGCCTTGCCGTTCCGAGCGTTCCTATCGCATGTCACAGATCCGCATTGGAACGGCTGGCTGGAACGTGCCGGCGCCTTACGCCGAGAGCTTCCCGGCTGAAGGCACCCACCTCGAGCGCTACGCCCAGCGGATGAACGCGGCAGAGATCAACTCGTCTTTCTACAAGCCGCATCAATCAAAGACCTATGCGCGTTGGGCAGTGTCGGTGCCGGCGGATTTCCGCTTCGCCGTGAAAGCGCCGAAGGCGCTGACGCACGAGAAGCGCCTGAAGGATGGCGACGAGTTGATCGCCGCCTTCGCCGACCAGATCGCCGGCTTGGGCGAGAAACTCGGCGTCATCCTGGTGCAATTGCCGCCGTCGCTCGCCTTCGAGCGCCAAGCTGCGGCGAATGCCTTCGCCGCGCTGGCGGACCGCATCGCCGCGCCTATCGCCGTCGAGCCGCGCCATGCCAGCTGGTTCGTGCCGGAGGTCGAGGATTGGCTCGCCGAGCGGCGCATCGCCCGCGTCGCCGCCGATCCCTTGCCGAAGAATGTACCGCAGAGCGCCGCCGCGCCGGGCGGCTGGGACGGGCTGGCCTATTACCGCTGGCACGGCTCGCCGCGCATCTATTATTCGGACTATGACGCGGCGACGCTGGCCGATCTCGCCGCGCGCCTCGCGGCGGACGCGGCGTCGGGCCGGGCGCCCTGGTGCATTTTCGACAATACGGCGGCTTTCGCCGCGCTCGGCAATGCGCTCGCCCTGGCGGAACGCCTGCGGTCTGGCTAGACTGCGGCGGTCTTTTCCGTCCGGTCCGCCATGCCCCGCAACGTCATCTCCACCATCGTCAAGCTGTTCATCGCCTCGCTGCTCGTCGGCCTGGTGATGCATTGGCTCGGCGTCACGCCGCGCTCGCTCGTCGCCGATTTCGGCGCGACCATGGGGCGGCTGTTCGACACGCTCGCCGGCTTCTTCGGCTGGGCTGCCGAATATGTCCTCTACGGCGCCTGCATCGTGGTGCCGATTTGGCTCATCGTCTTCCTTCTTGACCGCGCCAAGGGCAAGCGGAGCCAGTGACCATGCGCGCGCTCGGGGGATTGCTTGCCGTTCTTGTCGCGCTGACGGTTGTGCCGGCGTCCGCCATGTCGCTGAAAGTCGTCGGCGATCAGATCGTCATGTCCGGCGACGTGGATGACGACGATCATCGCGACCTGCTCGCTGCCCTGCGCGCCAATCCGTCCGTCAACAGCATCGTGCTGCGCAATTCGAGCGGCGGCAACGCCGAGACCGGCTATCGCATCGGCGAGATGATCCGCGAGCGCGGCCTGCGCACGGTGCTCTCGGGCTATTGCTGGTCGTCCTGCTCGCGCATGTTTCTCGGCGGCAAAACGCGCGTTTTCTCCAGCGACTATCCGCTCGAATACACCCATGTCTCGTTCCACGGCCATTACAACCGCGGCCTGATCGACCTCGGTTCGGTCAACCGGTTGGGCCTGCGCGACTGGATCATCAAATATTCCGACGGCAAGGCCGATCCGAACCTCGTGGCGCGCTGGATCTCCATTCCGCGCAGCGGCGGCGCGATGCATTTCTTCCATCCGTCGCTCGTCGCCCTGCGCGGCAAGGCCACCTATCTCTGCGACGGCAACGAAGGCGGCAAGGTCCGCATGTTCGGCTGCGAGCCGATCGGCAAGACGGCGCTCGATCTCGGCATCGTCACCTCTCTTGATGTCGTGGCTCCTAACGATCAGGCCGAGCTGCGCCAGACCATGCCGGCGCTGCCGCCGATCAAGCCGGGCGTCGCGGCCGGCGACATGGCGGCCTTCCCGCTGAAGAGCGAAGCGGCCCAGCGCGAATATGAGCGCTTCCTCGGCGCCGGAGCGCCCAGGGTCTTCGCCAAGCAGATCGGTGGCGGCCAATATGCCTGGAACGCCAACAAGAATTTGGCGAGCGCCGTCAAGACCGCGCTCGAACGCTGCGTCGAACGCGCCAAGGGCCAGCCCTGCGCGGTCTACGCCCTCGACGACCACCTGCTGGAAGCGCCGTGAGCGATGTATCTCGTCATGTCGAGGACATCGGCGGCCTCAAGACGCTGTTCGTCATGGCGACCGAGCATGAATATGGCCCGCATCTGCGGCGTCTGATCACGCCGCTTGTCACCGGCGTCGGCCCCGTCGAGGCGGCGGCCGCCACCGGCGCAGCGCTCGCGGCGCTGGCGCATCAGGGGCGGCGGCCGGATCTGATCGTCTCGCTCGGCTCGGCGGGCTCGCGCGTCCTCGACCATGCCGAGGTCTATCAGATCTCCTCGGTCGCCTATCGCGACATGGACGCCTCGCCGCTCGGCTTCGCGAAGGGGCTGACGCCCTTTCTGGACGAGCCGGCGGTGATCGAGATCGGCCCGCGCATTCCGGGCGTGGCGGCGGCATCGATCTCGACCGGCGCGAATATCGTCTCGGGCACGGCTTACGATTCCATCGCCGCCGACATGGTCGACATGGAAAGTTTCGCCGTGCTGCGCGCCGCGCGCCGCTTCGCTCTGCCGATGGTGGGCTTGCGCGGCATCAGCGACGGCAAGAGCGAGCTTGCCGGCCTGCAGGACTGGACCGAATATCTGCACATCCTCGACGAAAAACTCGCCGCCATCCTCGAAGCCCTGCCGGGCCAGGTGACGAGCGGCGCCTTCCAGCTTTAGGAGCCATCATGGCCAAGAAAATCACCATCTACGGCATCAAGAATTGCGACACGATGAAGAAGGCGCGGACCTGGCTGGATAAGGCCGGCGTCGAATACGCCTTCCACGACTACAAGGCCTCGGGCATCGACATGGCGATCCTCGAAGCCTGGGCGGGAAAGGTCGGCTGGGAGGTGTTGCTGAACAAGGCCGGCACCACCTTCAAGAAGCTGCCCGATGCCGACAAGGCCAACGTCACCGAAAAGAAGGCCATCGCCTTGATGATGGCGCAGCCCTCGATGATCAAGCTCCCGGTGCTCGATATCGGCGGCAAGCTGCTCGTCGGCTTCAAGCCGGCGGAGTACGAGAAGGCGCTGGGCTAGGGCCGGCGTTACAGCGTTATCCGCCGCAGCACCGTCTTCTCGCTGTCGAGCGCCATCGCTGTTTCGGCGAAGGCCATGGCGCGGCGAGATAGCCGCTCGGCTTCCGCCGCGAAAGCTTCCCCGCCGATCTCGGCCAGGGCGCGGCAGGCCTTCTGCAGCCGGCTCTGCACTTCCAAGTTGGCGGCGCCGTCGCGCGCGATAGGCGCGAAAATATCGTCGAACAGGTCGGCCAGAGCCAGCGGCGGCACCCAGATGCGCGGATGCTCCGGCACGCTCGCCGCATCTGCTTCGCGGCAGGCGGTCCATAAGCTCAACAGGCGCACGCCGCGACCGATCACGTCGATGGCGGTCCCCGGATCGTTGAGCGCGGGGGACAGGGCGCGCGAGGCAATTTCCGCCAGCACCGACAAGCCGAAACGCGGATCCTGGTCGAATGAGCGTTCGTTGCCGACGATGAAGGCGTCGCGCAGCCGCGCGCGGCATGGTTCGTCGAGCGCGCTTTCGACATAGGCGATGGGTTGCGCGCCATGGACGAAGCTGCCGGGCAGCGCGGCGACAAAAACTCGCCCGCTCGTCCGCTCGGCCAGCTCCGCCAGGCCGCGCATGTCGATATGCTGCACATAGCCGATGGTCGCGGCATAGACGGGCAGGGCGCTTGCGGGGAGATCCTTTGCCGCGTCGCGCAGCGGATGGCCGCCGAGATAGGGCTGGGAGGCGCGCTCGCGAATGGCATGGGCCGCCGACCGCTCGACGCGGTCGGTGGTTTCTCCGACGCGGCCGAGCCGGGTCAGATGTTCGATCCAGCGCAAGATGGTGATGACGATGAGCAGGATGACCGCCAGCGTCGCGACGAACAGGATGAGTCGCCCGCTTTCGCCGTAAGCCCCGGCGCTAAGCGCCACGATGCTGACAAGGCTGAACAGGAAGGAGCCGATGAAAACGGCTAGCGTGTTCTGGGTTGTCGCGTCCTGCATCAGCAGCTTGGTCGCGCGCGGGGTGACGCTCGTCGTGGCGGCGCTGTAGGCGGCCACCATCACGCTGAGCGAGAACGTCGTCACGGCCAGCATGCTCGAGGCGAGAATGCTCAATATGCTTTCGACGGCGTCAGCGCCGATCTTGGCGGGCAGGTCAGCCGGAATGAGCCGCTCGCCGAGCAGGCCGGCGAGAGCGACGGCCACAGCGAAGAGGCCAATCAGAGTCGCACGCACCCAAAGCTTGCGGGCGAACTGTAAAAGCGTCCATTGCCATTTCGTGATCATGCGCGACGGCTCCTCGTGCTCGCGCGAGAGACTGCCTCGCTCGCCGGCACGTCTTTGAGAACGCGCTCTCTAAATCAGAGTTCCGTCCGGCGCCCGGGTGTCTCGCTGGAACTAAAAACCCCGGAGCGTGCTCCGGGGTTTTTGTTTGGCTCAGGCTTTAGGCGCGGGCTGGAGATAGACCAACTCCCAGATATGGCCGTCGATGTCCTCGAAGGCATGCTGGTACATGAAGCCGTGGTCTTTCGGTTCGCGGTGGGGGCGGCCGCCGGCGGACGTGGCGTCGGCCACCATCTTATCGACCGCCTCTTGGCTGGCGAGGGCAATGCAGTTCAGCACCTCGGTCGTTGTCTTGGCATCGGCGATCTTCTTGTCGATGAACGTCTGGAAGAAGCTCTCGGCCAGCAGCATGGCATAGATGTTCTCATTGAGAATCATGCAGGCGCCGCTGTCGTTGGTGAAGTCGGCGTTGAAGGTGAAGCCGAGCTTGGCGAAGAAGGCCACGGAGGCCTTCAAATCCTTCACCGGCAGGTTGACGTAGATCTGCGAAACGATGGGGGCGGTCATGGTCGTCTCCTGCGTTACGGCGTCTTGATCCTTACAGCGTCTTGGCGAGCGCGGTCAGCTGGTCGGTGGCGATGCTCCAGCCTTCGTGAAAGCCCATTTCTTCGTGGGCCTTGCAGTCTTCGACCGTCCAGTGGACGGCGGTGGCGTGGTAGCGCGTCTTGCCGCCTTCATCCTTGAAGGTCACGCTGCAGACGAAGAAGGGCTTGGCGCTCGGCTCCCAGGCGCGGGTGAAGGCGTCGGTGAAGACGATCTTCTCGTTCGGCACCACTTCGAGATAGACGCCGGGGTGCGGCATGGTCTCGCCGTTCGGCCCATGCATGGTCAGCTCGGAATCGCCGCCGCTGCGTACATCCATCTTCTGCACGCTGACGCGCCAGGGCTTAGGGCAGAACCATTGTTCCAGCAGCGCCTTCTCGGTCCAGCAGCGGTAGAGCTTGGCGCGCGGCACGTCGATCAAGCGGTCGAGCGTCAGCGTGCGGTCCGCCAGGGGCGTGGGATTGGTCTCGAACATCGGAAGGCTCCTATTTCTCAGCAATGATTTTGAGCGAGGCGAGGCCGGCGGCGAAATCGTCGCCGACCATCTTGTCCATGTCGAGGAACAGGCTCATGACCTTGCTCGGGAAGATAGCCGGACAACGCATGGCCCAGGTGACGCTGCTGCCTTCCGCGCCGTTGGCCAGGCGGATCGGCACGATGGAAAACTCGACGAGATTGTGCGCCTCGAACGGCTTGAGCATGTCGAGCTTGATGGCGATTTTCGCCGCGCCGCCCTCGGACGGCTCGACCACATCGATGATCTCCATGCGTCCGGCGCCGACGTTTTTGTCGCCGTCCCATTCGTAAGTGGCGCCGACGCCCTGGTCCGCGCCGCCGATCTTGCGCGCCATGTCGGGGTCTTTCTTTTCGTAGGGCGACCATTGCGGCCAAGCCTTGAGGTCGGCGATCAGCGGATAGATTTTCTCCGGCGGCGCCTGCATCTGCAGATTGCGGCTGACGCGAAATTCATCCGGCCGGCGTGAGGCCAGCACGACGATCACGGTGACCGCGGTCAGCAGCAGCAGGCCGATGATGGCGACGATCTTGAGCAGCATGGTCCCCTCTGGGTCTTCTGAACTCTGCCCCAAGGACGAACGGGGCGGGCGCGAGCCGACATCCGGCCCGAAACAGCAGGCGCTTATTTTTGAGCGCCGGCCTCCAGCTTGTCGAGATGTTGGCGAATATGGGCAGCCTCGGCGGCGGTATGGGCGAGCGAGATGGCCTTTTCGAAGGCGAGGCGCGCCTCGGCGGCGCGACCCAGTTCCATCAGGAAGGCGCCCTGCGCGCCATGAAAATAGAAATAGCCGGCGAGCGGCGCGGCCAACGGCTCCAGCATGGCCAGGGCGGCGTCCGGCCCTTTGAGCTTGGAAACGGCGACGGCGCGGTTGAGCGTGACGACCGGCGAGGGCTGGATCGCTTCCAGCGTGGCGTAGAGCGCCTCGATTTCGGTCCAATCGGTCGCGGCGGCGCTGGCGGCGCGCGCATGGGTTGCCGCGATGGCTGCCTGCACTTGGTAAGGGCCAGGGCGGCGATGGCGGATCGCCTTGTCCAAGAGAGCCAGGCCTTCGGCGATTTTCTGACGGTCCCATTTGCCGCGATCCTGATCGTCGAGCAGCACGATGTCGCCGGCGGCGTCGAAGCGCGCCTCGCTGCGCGAATATTGCAGCAGCATCAGCGCCAGGAGCGCCATGATCTCCGGTTCGCTGGCGAACAAACCGAGCAGCAGGCGGGCGAGGCGGATGGCCTCAATGCACAAGGGCGCGCGTAGCGGCATTTCGCCGGCGCTGGCCGAATAGCCTTCGTTGAAGACGAGATAGATCATCGCCGCCACGGCGGCGAGGCGCTCGGAGCGCGCGATGGCGTCGGGCGCTTCGAAAGGCACATTGGCCTCGGCGATCTTCGCCTTGGCGCGGGTGATGCGCTGCTCCATGGCGCTCGGCTTGACCAGGAAGGCCTTGGCGATTTCCGCCACGGTCAGGCCGCAGACGATGCGCAGGGCGAGCGCGATCTGCTGAGTCTGCGGCAGGTCGGGATGGCAGCAGATGAACAAGAGGCGCAGCACATCGTCGCGGTAATGCGCCGCATCTAACCGTTCGGCCATGTCGGCTTCGGCATCGCCGAGATCGGATAGCGTCTCCTCGGGCGGCAAGGCCTGCTGCTTCGATTGGCGGCGCACATGGTCGAGCGCCGCGTTGCGTCCGACGAAGATCAGCCAGGCGGCGGGGTCGCGCGGCGGACCGTTCTCGGGCCAGACCTGCAGCGCTTTGAGGCAGGCGTTCTGGAAGGCTTCCTCGGCCGTGTCGAGATCGCGGAAATAGCGCAAGAGCGCGGCGACCGCTTGCGGGCGGGCCGAGGTCAGGGCGAGATCGATCCAGCCGAGGTCTTGTGTCATCCGCTTAAGAGGCGCTGACGGCGGGCGTCAGGCTGCCCTTTTCGAACATCGCCATGATCGGGCGAATTTCATAGGCGCCGTCGGGGTTGGCGACGCCGAGCCTGCGCGCGACGCTCAGCGCCTCGTCCAGATTCTTGCATTCGAGAATATAGAAGCCGAGCAACTGCTCCTTGGTCTCCGCGAAGGGGCCGTCGAGCACGACAGGCTCCTTGCCCTTGCGCAAGGTGATCGCCGCCGTGGTCGGCATCAGCCGAGCGGTCGGGCCGAGCTTGCCTTCTTTGATCAGCTCTTCATGCACGACCATGAGGCGGGCCATGACGGCGTCGTCCTCGGCCTGGCTCCAGGCGCCGACAGATTTTTCCGAATGGTAGCAAAGCAGGGCGTAATGCATGACGGCTCCTTTGTTTGTGGCTGTTCCAAGGACGAACGGGCAAGGCGCCGCCCGACAGCCTCGGCAAAAATATTCGGCGAGCCCGATCTTAGCCGAGCGCAGCTAAAACGGGAGCATTATGCGAGAAGGTTCAATGGGTTACGCTGCTCGCCGAATGGCCGTGAAGACGGGGTGGCCGCTCGCCGTCTTGGCCGCGCGATGGCCGATTCCGCCGCCTGAAATCTTGTTCGTTTAGATAAAAGTTATTCTGCTGGCGCGGCTATCCAGCCGTTAGACTTGCCGAACATAAAATCCGGGGGAGAAAAGATGCTGCGTCTATTCGCGCTGGTAGGCTTGAGCCTGCTGCTGGCGGCGTGCCAAGAGCCAGTGACGCAGCGGAAAATAACGTCGACGGTTTCAAGCTTCCACCGGTTCTCGCCTGATTTGGTGACCGGCAAAACGTTGGCGATCGAGGCATTCCCCCCAGAGCGCCAACAGTCGCTGGAATTCGCGGCCTATCGCGCCAGGTTGGCGCAGGGATTTGCGACTCATGGTTTCGCCGTGGTCGATGACGCCAAGCAAGCGGACTATCTCGCGGTGGTCGGCTACGGCATCGACAATGGTCAGCAGAAAACGGAAGTCTATTCCGTGCCCGAATACGGCCAGATAGGCGGCGGCACGACCTATCACTCCGGCACGGTCGGCGGCTACCGCAGCGGTTACGGCAGTTACAGCGGTACCAGCTATACGCCGCCGACATTCGGCGTCACCGGTTATTCGACCAATAGCGTGACCAGCACGACCTACACGCGCACGCTGAATATCGACATTCTCGACCGGCCCGCGCTTGATCGGGGCCAAGTGGTCAAGCTCTATGAAACGAAGCTCGTCTCGCGCGGCTCTTGCTCAGTCTTAGCCGGTGTCTTCGAGTATATGGCAAACGCGTTGTTTCAGGACTGGCCAGGGGAAAGCGGCAAACCGCAAACAGTCGAGATGCCGTCGAACCTAAGGTGCTGAGCGCATTCATGATCGGCGCGGCCTCATGGATGTTGTCCGAGGCGAAGAAACGGGGGAATTCATGTTGCGTGTAGCGTTGTTGTGCGTCACCGGATTGCTGCTCTCCGCCTGCGCCATGGTGGGTTCGAACGTCACGGCCTTCCACCGCCTGACGCCCGAAATGACCTCGGGTAAGACGGTGGCGATCGAGCCTGGCACGAACGCGATCAAGGACAGCCTCGAGTTCGCCGAATATCGCACGCAGCTCGCCGAGCGCTTCGTCAAGCAGGGCTATGTCGTGGTCGATCAGCCGGAGCAGGCCGAGTGGATCGCCTTCCTGCGCTACGGCATCGACGACGGCAAGGACGTCCCCTACAGCTACACGACGCCGCAATATGGCCAGATCGGCGGCGGCACGACCTACCAGAGCGGCACGGTCAGCAACTATCGCACCGGCAGCTACGGCAGCTACAGCGGCACCAGCTATACGGCGCCGACTTACGGCGTCACCGGCTACACGACAAACAGCGGCGTCCGCCGCGAATACAGCCGCTCGGTGAATATGGACATCCTCGACCGCGCCGCGCTGGAGCGGGGGCAGACCGTCAAGCTGTACGAAGGCAAGGTCGTGTCGTCCGGCAGTTGCGCCTCGCTCGCGCCGATCTTTCCGGCCATGGCCGATGCCTTGTTCGAGCAATGGCCAGGCGAGAGCGGTAAAGCGCGCAGATCGGAAAAAATACTCAGCGGCCAATGCGGCGCGCGCTGAACGAAAAAGGCCATCGTAAAATTCCGGGGGAAGAGAATGCTGCGTTTTGGGTTGTTGGCCGCTGCCGGCTTGCTGTTGTCCGCTTGCCAGGCGCCGCAGACGGTCATCATTTCCGAGATCACGGCATTTCATCGCATAAATCCCGCTACGGCTGCGGGCAAGACGCTGGCGATCGAGGCCTTTCCGCCGGAGCGCCAGCAATCGCTCGAATTCGCGGCTTATCGTGAGAAGCTCGGCGCCGCCTTCGCCGCGCAAGGCTTGATCATTGTGGAAAAGGCGGCTGACGCCGAATGGCTTGCCGTGGTGAACTACGGTATCGATAGCGGCAAAACGGAAATCAGCACTTACTCGACGCCGGAATATGGCCGGACCGGCGGCGGGACGACCTACCAGTCAGGCACCCTGAGCAGTTATCGCTCCGGCAGCAGCGCAAGCTACAGCGGTACGAGCTATACGCCGTCGACCTACGGCGTCGTCGGCTATTCGACCAACACCGTCACGACGACGCGCTACACGCGCACCATGAGCATCGACATCCTCGACCGTCCTGCGCTCGATAAAGGACAGACGGTTAAACTTTACGAAAGCAAGCTGGTGTCGAGCGGAGCCTGCGGGTCTTTGGCAGGCGTGTTCGAATATATGGTCGATGGCCAATTCGCCAACTGGCCGGGAGAAAGCGGCAAGCCGCAAAAGGTTGAAGTCCCTTCGCCAGGGCTTTGCGCCAGCCGATGAAGCAAAAGCCCCGGAGCATGCTCCGGGGCTTTTTGTTTGAAGCGCTGCCTGCCGCTTACTCGACGATGGGCTTGGCGCGCATCGCCAGCGCCTTGGGCAGGTCGCTCAGCTCCTGCGCCAGACGCTGCAGATGCTCGCCTTTCACCGGCTCGATCTCAATATTGAGCTTGCCGGCCTCCGCGACGAATTCCTTGTCCGTCATGGTGGCGGCGAAAGCGTCGCGCATGGCCTTCACGCGCTCGGCCGGCACGCCCGGCGTCATGGCGATGGGGCGGCCGAACTCGGTGCCCGACATCAGGAGATCGAGCACTTTGCGATCGTCGTCGTTCTTCGCCAATTCGCTGAGCGAGGGCACGCCGTTCAGGTCTTTCGGCTTGGGGCCGGCATAGGCGAGCACGGTGATTTTCTTGTCGCGCAGCCAGTCGGGCTTGGTCACCTTCCAGCTCGACCAGGTATTGTTGCGCGAAGCGACCTCGCCGCGCTCCATGGCGACATTGACCGCGTTGCCGCCTTCATAGCCGACGATGATCTTGAACTTGGTGCCGAGCAGCTCGTTCATCGCCGCCGGGAAAGTGTAGGTCATGGCGCCCTTGCCGGACGCGCCGGCGGGGATCTCCGTCTTGCGCGCATCCTCGACGGTCTTGACGCCCGACGTTTCCCAGGTCGCCATGGTCTCGACGGTCGGCGCGATGGAGCCGATCCAATTGAACTTGGCGACCTCGAGCTGAAGCCCGGCCGCCTCGGTCGCCTGCAGCAGGGGCAGGGTGTTCGACATCATGCCGAGATTGGTGCCGTCCTTGGCCGCGACGGCGTAAAGATAGTTCGCCATCTTGATGCCGCCGGCGCCGATCATGTTCTGCGGAACCACTGTCGGATTGCCGGCCAGATGTTTGCCGATGTGGCGGCCGGTCAGGCGGGCATGCAGGTCGTACTCGCCGCCGACGCCGACGCCGATCAGCAGGTTGATGGTCTTGCCCTTATAGAAATCGGCGGTGCTTTGCGCTTGCGCAGCCCCGGCGCAGGCGAGCGCGGCGCAGACTCCGAGCGCGGCGAATGTTTTGGTCATGGCAGCCTCCTGTTTGCGCCGCCGGATCGAGCCGGCGGTCGTTGTGCGGGAAGGCTAACACGGAGGCGGCGTGCCACTAGGCGTAAAACCGGCAACATGACGCGCATGGAAGGCCGCCACACGGGGCGATGCCTAACGGTTATGCGACGTGCTGGTTGCCGCCCTGTTGGTTGCCAAGCGCATCGATCGCGCGGCGCGGGGCGAAGCGCAAGGTGACGCAGGTGCCTTGGCTGACCGCGCTGGTGATCTCGATCGCGGCGTCCAGACGGTCGGACAACGCCTTGACGATGGCGAGGCCGAGGCCGGTTCCTTCATGTCGGCGGCTGATGCTGCCGTCGGCCTGGATGAAGGGCTGGAACACGCGTTGCAAATCGGCCGCCGGGATGCCGCAGCCCGTGTCGGCCACCGCGACCAGCAGCTCGCCGTTGGCGCGTTCGTATCTCGCGCTTAACGTCACCTTGCCGCCTTGCGGCGTGAATTTCACCGCGTTCGACAGCAGGTTGAGGAGGATTTGCTTGAGCGCGCGGGTGTCGGCGCGCAGCAGCGGCAGATCTGGCATGATGCGGCTTTCCAGCGCCACGCCGCCGGTCTCGGCGCGCTCGCGCATCAGCCGCAGGCATGATTCGATCATGATCGGAAGCGAGATGCGCTCGTCATGCATTTCGAAGCGGCCGGCTTCGATCTTCGCCATGTCGAGGATGTCGTTGATGATCTCCAACAGATGCTGGCCGCAGCTGTTGATGTCGCCGGCATATTCGAGATAGCGCGGCTGGCCGAGCGGGCCGACCTGTTCGCGGCGCATGATGTCGGAAAAGCCGATGATGGCGTTGAGCGGCGTGCGCAGCTCATGGCTCATGTTGGCGAGGAATTCGGATTTGGCGCGGCTCGCCTGTTCGGCCGTGGTCTTGGCTTCGATCAGCTCGTGGTTGCGTTTCTCGGTGAGGGCGGCCAGGCGGCCGCTTTCCTCGGCGCTGCGGCGCAATCGGTCGAGCAACAGCATGACGAGCACCGCGCCGAGGCCGAGCACGCCGCCGATGAGCAGCGTCGGTTCGAGAATTTGCGCCATCGTCATGCCGCTCATGGCGTTGAGCGGGACGACGACTTGCTGGACGCCGCGCACGTCGCCGACTTTCCAGTCGAGCTTGGGCGATTGCGGATGGCTGTCGTGGCAGGCGACGCAATTCTCGCCGAGGCGGATGGCGGCGGCGTAACGGACGACGCGCTTGCCGTCGATCTGGACGAAACGCACGAATGGTTTGGTTGGATCGGCGGTGACGGCATCGAGCGCTTCGCGTTCGAAGGCGTCGAGTTTGCGGTCTTGCCGCCAAGGGAAGGGATAGGCGCTGTAGATGCCGAAGCTGGCGCCCGACGCGTTCTGCGCCAGCTGCTTGCCGAGCTCCATGGTCAGCGTGATCGGCAGCGGCACCGCGCCTTGCTGTTGCACGTAATCGTGCGTCGCCACGGCGCCGCCGGCGACCGCCCGCGGCACCACTTCGCTCGAATAGAAATTGCGAAATTCGGTGATGGCGAAAGACAGCGTCTCCGCCGACTGCATCATCGTCGCTTCGCGTGTGCGCTCGGCATAGCGTCCGACGGTGGCGAGCAGCAGAACAGTGCCGACGGCGAGATAGAGCACGACGAGGGGCAGCGGCCGTTCGAGCAGGCGCGACAGCAAGCGGCGGCTCCAACGTCGCGCGATGGCGAACGGATCGCGGCGCCGGGCGGGCGGCGCGGCAATCGAGGGAGATGGAGCGGCGGAGTCGGACACGGCAAGCGATCCCGGCGGCGGGCGCCCTGCGACGGCGTCCGGCAGTCTTTGTATGTCTTATGTTGTAGGCGGCCAGGGTTAACAACTGCTGAAGGGTGTCGGCACCGCGTACGGCTTAGCCGATGATTTGCCGACGATTTCTTGCTCTGCCCATAAAAAAGTCACACCCCCGCCATGACCGCATGAAACAAAGTGCCTCGACGTTTCCGGCGCGTCAGGGGCATCACGGCGCGGCGGAGGCTCATCGGGGGCAGCGACAGGACTATTTGCTCATCGAGGAGGGATTAATGGCGTTTCGCACTTCCAAAGAGACCATGGCCGAACCGGCGCGGCCGATGCCCAGTAAACCGGACTATGCCGGCGCCGTGGCCGGCATCGTCAATCCAACAGCCCATGCTCCGGCTTCCGTGTCGGAGGACAATCGTTTGATCGTCGGCCGCAACATCCAGCTCAAGGGCGAGATCGGCGCTTGCGACACGCTCGTGGTCGAAGGCCGCGTCGAAGCATCGATGAAAAGCCGCATCATCCAGACGGCGGAAAGCGGCGTCTTCATCGGCGAGGCGGATGTCGAGACGGCGGAAATCCGCGGCCTGTTCGAAGGCAAGCTGACGGCGCACAAGAAGCTCGTCGTGCGCGCCCAGGGCCAAGTGAAGGGCACCGTGCGTTACGGCTCGATCGTCATCGAAGAAGGCGGTCGCGTGTCGGGCGACGTGAAGGACATGGAGGCGAGCGAGACGACGCGCGCGCAGCCGTCCTCGCCGAGCCTGCCGATCGGCGAAGTGACGCGCGCCGCAGAAAATAGCGGTCAGAACAGCAGCCAGGTGCAATCGCCGCAGTCTCAGACCAAGATGGCGATGTGATGAGATCGGCGCGGGTTTCGGCCCGCGCCGGCTTCGCTAGACCAGCGTGAGTTTGCGTTGGAAATAATCGAGCGCGCTGTCCAGCGTGGCGCTGCGGCGCAGGCGCTCGCCGCCGCTCATGATCAGCCATTGGCCGCTGTTGCGCTGGCCGCCGAGCTTGACGATGGAATAGAGCGGCTTGGCCAAGGCATGCTGGAAGACGGAGAAGATCGCCGCGCCGGCGCCATGGTCGATGGCATAAGCGCGCCAGTCGCCCGCGATGACATGGCGGCTGTAAACGGCGATGAGCTGGTTCAATTCGGGCCGGGTGAAGGTCGTGAGGGTCTTGCGGCCGGTTTTGCCCGCCGCCTTGCCGATCTGTTCCTGGGCCGCCTTGCGTGCCTGGAAATCGGAAATCTGGACCAACTGCGCCATTACTGCCGACCACGCCCTCCGTACCGATGCGGGCCGTCCTGGCCCGAGGCCTAAGTTTTCCCCAAAACGCCCGGCGGGTCCAGTGGCCCGGCCGCCCGGGGCTTACAGCCTTGGGATTGCAGGTCTTTGGCGGCTTTTCCCGCGCCGGTTTCAGATCATCGGGACAGACCATGCGGGGCGCTTGGGGGTTTCTTTAAATAGCGTTTTAGGCTAAGGAGTTAGGCACTTTTTCTGGCGTTCGGACCGGCGGTTTGCCGAAGTGTCCGCCGCGTATCTGATCGGCCTCGCCCCCATGGACAATTTCATCCAAGAAATCGAAGAGGACATCCGCCGCGACCGGCAGATGGCTCTCTGGCAGAAGTACGGCCGTTTCGCCGTCGCCGCCGCGCTCGTCACCATCATCGCGGTGGCCGGCGTGCTGTTCTGGCGCCAATACACGGCGCGCGAGCGGCTGCAGGACGGATTGAATTACATGGCCGCCATGGATCTGGCCGGTCCGCGGCTGGAAAACGGCACGCCGGCGCCGGGCGCGCCGCCAGAAGCCGCTATCGCCGCATTGCGCGATCTCTCGGCCAAGGGCAGCGCCGGCTATGCCGCGCTCTCGCGCCTGCAGGAAGCCGCGCTGCTCGCCAAATCGGGCAAAGCGACGGAAGCGGCGGCAATCTATCAGGATCTCGCCAATGACGGCCGCGCCGACAAGGCGTTTCGCGATCTCGCGCTGATCCTCCTCGCTTTGCAGCAGATCGACACGGCGCAGCCGGCCGATCTTTCCGCGCGTCTCGCGCCGCTCACCGCGCCGGGCAATCCCTGGCGTTATTCGGCGCTGGAGATGACGGGCCTGCTTGCCATGCGCGCCGGCGATGCGGCCAAAGCCAAAGACGCCTATGCCGCCTTGTCCGACGATCCCGGCACCCCGCGCGAGATGCGCGCGCGCGCGGCCGAGATGCTCGCTGTATTCGGTGGCTGAGCCGATGCACAGCGCGCTTCGTTCGAGCCTCGGTCTCGCCCTGCTGTTGCCGGCGCTCGCCGCTTGCGACTGGCTCTATGGCGCCAGCAAGCCGGCGCCGTTGCCGGGCGAGCGCATTTCGATCATGCAGATCGAAAGCTCGCTCAAGCCGGCGGCGGAGCTGGCCGGCGAGCCGATCACCTTGCCCGAGCCGCGCAGCAACGCCGATTGGCAGCAGGCCTTCGGCTCGGCCGCCCACCTCTCGGGCCATGTGCAATTCGCCGACGCGCCCAAGCGCGTCTGGAGCGCCAGCATCGGCCACGGTTCGGATTCCTCGACCAAGCTGCTCGGCCAGCCGATCGTCGCCGACGGCGTCGTCTTCGCCATGGATTCGGAGGGCGAGGTCAGCGCCCACCGCCTGGACAACGGCGGCAGCCTGTGGAGCCGCGACATCACGCCCGACGACGAGGACGACGGCCCGCTCGGCGCCGGCCTCGCTTTTGCCGACGGCAAGCTCTTCGCCACCACCGGCTTCGCCGAAGTCGTCTCGCTCGACGCCAAGACCGGCAAGGAGTTGTGGCGCCGCAAGGTCTCCGGCCCGGCGCGCAGCTCCCCTGTCGTCGCCAATGGCCGCGTCTTCGTGGTCTGCATCGACAACACCGCCTACGCCCTCGATGCCGGCGACGGCCGTGTGCTGTGGAACCACACGGGCACCAGCGAAGGCGCCGGCCTGCTCGGCGCCGCGACGCCGGCGGTGGATGGCGATGTCGTCGTCATCGCTTACAGCTCGGGCGAGCTGTACGGCCTGCGCGCCAACAACGGCCGCCAGCTGTGGGCCGACTTCCTGTCGCTGCCGCGCCGCATCAGCGCCGTGTCCGATCTCAACGACATCCGCGCTTCGCCGGTCATCGCCGGCGGTCGCGTCTATGCCGTCGGCAATGCCGGCCGCATGGTCTCCATCGTGCTCAACAACGGCGCGCGCGCCTGGGACCAGCGCATCAGCGGCGTGCAGACGCCGCTGCTTGCCGGCGAGGTGATCTACGTGCTGAACACCGACAACGAGCTGATCGCCCTGTCGGCGCGCGACGGCCGCGTGCGCTGGGTGAAGCAGCTGCCGCGCTATGAGGACGAAGAGCGCAAGCGCAGGCCGATCGACTGGGTCGGCCCGATCCTGGCGGGCGACCGCCTGGTGCTTGCCGGCTCGCATGAATATGCGATCTCGGTCTCGCCCTATACCGGGGAGATCATCGGCCAGAGCGATCTGCCCGATCCGGTCCGCATCGCGCCCATAGCGGCGCAGGGGACGGTGATCTTCCTCACGGATAACGGCAACCTCGTCGCTTATCGCTGAGCCTGTCCAAAAGGGACTGAAATGGACGGCAAACGCCTGCCCGTGGTCGCGATCGTCGGCCGGCCCAATGTCGGTAAATCGACGCTGTTCAACCGCGTCGTCGGTAAACGCATCGCCATCGTCGATCCGACGCCGGGCGTCACGCGCGATCGGCGCGAAGGCGAGGCGCGCGTCGCCGACCTGAAATTTCTCGCCGTCGACACGCCGGGTTTTGAAGACGAGACCGGCGAAAGTTTAGAGGCGCGCATGCAGGAGCAGACGGCCAAGGCCGTCGCTGGCGCCGATCTCGCCGTCATGGTGATCGATGCCCGCGCCGGCGTGACGCCGCTCGACGAGGCCTTCGCGCGCTGGCTCCGGCCGATGAAGAAGCCGGTGCTGCTGCTCGCCAACAAATGCGAGGGCAACAAAGGCCGCGAGGGCTGGGCCGAAGCCTACAAGCTCGGCTTCGGTGAGCCGGTGGCCATTTCCGCCGAGCATGGCGAGGGCATCGGCGAACTCTATGACGGTTTGCGCGCCCATCTCGAAGGCACCGGTTCGACCTACGACGACGAGCAAGAAGGCTTCGAGGGCGACATCGAATCGGAGCCCGGCCTCGGCGACAAGCCGCTCCGTCTCGCCATCGTCGGCCGTCCCAATGTCGGCAAATCGACGCTGATGAACGCGCTGCTAGGCGAGGAGCGCTCGCTGACCGGCCCGGAAGCCGGCATCACGCGTGACGCGATCTCCGTCGATTGGCTCTGGCAGGGTCGCAAAGTCCGCTTGGTCGATACCGCCGGCCTGCGCCGCAAGGCGCGCGTCGACGAAAAGCTGGAGAAGCTCGCCGGCGCCGACAGCATCCGCGCTATCCGCCTGGCGCAGGTGGTCGTGCTCGTGCTCGACGCCACCATGATGCTCGAGCATCAGGATCTGCAGATCGCTTCGCTCGCCGCCGACGAAGGCCGCGCCATCATCATCGCCGTCAACAAGTGGGATCTGATCGACGATCCGGCCAAGGCCATCGCCAAGCTGCGCGAGCGCATCGAGGCGTCGCTGCCGCAGATCAAGGGCGTGCGCTTCTATCGCATCTCGGCGCAGCACGGCGAGGGGCTGGACGAACTGATCGGCGGGGCGTTCGAAGCCTTCGAACATTGGGACACGCGCATCTCGACCAGCCGGCTCAACCGTTGGCTGGAACATGCGCTCGAGACCAATCCGCCGCCGGCCCCGCATGGCCGCCGCCTGAAGTTCCGCTACATGGCGCAGCTCAAGACCAGGCCGCCGAATTTCGGCCTGTTCATCAGCCGCGCCGATGAGGTGCCGGACAGCTATTTGCGCTATCTCGCCAACGGCATCCGCGACACCTTCGGCCTGGCGGGTACGCCGATCCGCTTCAGTCTGCGCGCCGGCAAGAATCCCTTCGCCGACGACGACAAGCGCTAAGCGCGAATAATCTCGCCCTGGCGTGTCTCGCTGGCGCTGGCTAAATCCACGAACGTGCCGGCGATGTCCTCGCCGGTCTTCAGCTTCATCGCGTCTTCGCCCGGAAAAGCCTCGGCGCGCATGCGCGTGCGCGTCGCGCCCGGATTGATCAGGTTGGCTTTCACCTTGCTCTCGGCCAGTTCGCTGGCCCAGGTCTTCACCATCACTTCAAGCGCCGCCTTGCTCGCCGCGTAAGCGCCCCAGTAGGGATGCTTGCCGTCCGCCGCGCCCGAGGTCACGAAGATGGCGCGCCCCGAAGGCGACAGCTTCAAGAGCGGTTCGCAGATGCGGATCAGCCGCCAATTGGCTGTGGTGTTGATGGCGAACACGCGGTCCCACACCGGCGGATCGATATGGCCCATGGGGCTCAGCGTGCCGAGCTGGCCGGCGTTGCCCACCAGGATGTCGAGCTTGCCGAAGCGCTCCAGGATCGCCGGGCCGAGCTTGTCGATCTCCGCGCCCTTAGCGAGATCGAGCGGCACCAGCGTCGCCTCGCCGTGCCCGGCTTTGCGGATGGAATCGTCCACTTCTTCCAGGCCGCCGACGGTGCGGGCGGTGAGGATGACATGCGCGCCTTCGGCGGCGTAGCGCTTCGCCACGGCCGCGCCGATGCCGCGCGACGCGCCGGTGATCAGCGCGACGCGCCCAGCAAGACGGCCGCTCATCGCGAGGCGCGCCCGCGCCGCAGAACTTCGGTGAGGAACGACAGCTGCGCCGGCTTCTCCGAACCGTCCATGTCGGTCAGGCGGATCGGATATTCGCCGCTGAAGCAGGCGTCGCAATATTGCGGCTTGTCGTTGTCGCGGCCCGATTCGCCCATGGCGCGATAGAGGCCGTCCATCGAGATGAAGGCCAGCGAATCGACGCCGATGAACTGGGCCATCTCCTGGATCGAATAGCG
>DASTMO010000098.1:0-12620 GCA_035714115.1 Alphaproteobacteria bacterium | reverse complement strand
CATCGCCGAAAGATCGCCGGCACGGTGATTGACGGCATCTGCCGCGACGTCGCTCTTTGCATGAAGCTTGGCTACCCGGTCTATGCCAAGGACCATTGGATGCGCACCGGCAAGGACCGCGTGCAGGTCGAGGGCACCAATGTGACCGTGACCATCGGTCGCGCCCGCGTGGCGCCGGGCGACTTGTTGCGCGGCGATGCCGACGGCGTTCTGGTGATCCCCAAGGAGCATGAGGACAAGGTTCTCGCGGCGGCCGAGGAGATCGACGCGGCGGAGGAGAAGATCCGCAACGCCATCCGCGGCGGCATGCGCCTCGACGAAGCGCGCAAGGTCAACAAGTACCATTCCCTGCAGACACGCGAGAAGGCCTGAGCCATGCCGCTTAAAACAGTCGGCCCGACCGAAAAACTCGACTTCGAGCGCGTGCCCGCCGATCTCGTCGCCAAGGCGGCGAAGTTCGGCACCGCCACCCTGCATGAAGCGGCGGGCAAGATCGGGGCGCTGCCTTCGGCGATCAAGCCGATGGGGCAAGGCTTCCGGCTCTGCGGCCCGGCCTTCACGGTGCACGGCCCCGGCACGGACAATCTCTGGCTGCATCGCGCCATCGTCGCGGCCAAGCCCGGCGACGTGCTGGTCGCCTACGTCAGCGGCGTTTATGAAGCTGGCTACTGGGGCGAGATCATGTCGACCGGCGCCGTCGCCGCCAAGCTCGGCGGCCTGGTGATCGACGGCTGCGTGCGCGACGGCGACCTGCTGCCGGGCCTCGGCTTCCCGGTCTTCGCCCGCGGCCTTTGCATGCGCGGCACCGGCAAGGATTTCGGCGCTCAGGGCTGGCTCAATGCTCCGGTGATGATGGGCGATATCGTCGTGCAGCCTGGAGATCTCATTGCTGGCGACATCGATGGTGTCGTCGCCATCCCGCGCGCCCAGGTCGCCAAGACGATCGAGGCTTCGCGCGAGCGCGAGGAAAAAGAGGCCGAGATCATGAAGCGTCTGCGCCACGGCGAGACGACTCTCGATCTTTACGGCTGGAATCGTTAAAGCGTCGCAGGCTTGGGAATAGTTTCTCCCGGGCCTGCGAAACTTGTTCGTTCTCGCTCGAGGCTGGTTGTTGAAACCCCCGGAGGGGCGGCGCATGATGCCGCGCCCGGCCATCGGGCTGTCGCATAGATCCGGGGACTCAGCTCTTGCCGTTCGCTCGCCGTCTCGCCGCCACGCTCGCGGCCGCTGTCGTCGTCTTGCTCGCGGGTATGACTTGGAATCACCCGGTGGCGGCGCAAGACGCTCCGGCGCAAAAGCGTGTGCTGCGCTCCGGCTGGTATCTCTGGGATCCCTATCAATTCCAGGAGACGCGGGCGAGCGAGCTGCGTCTCACCGGCCTCGACATCGAGCTGACGCGCGCCATTGCCGAAACAGCGGGTTACGGCGTGAGCTACGAGTATGTCGGCTGGTCGCAGCATCTCGCCGATTTGCGCGCCGGCGATCGCGATATGGCGGCCGGCGCGAACTACACGCCCGAGCGTGCCGCCTTCTATCATTACTCCGTGCCTTACCGGACCGAGACCAACGTCCTCTACCTGCCGCCGGGCGCATCGTCACGCTACAAGATCGGAGATGTTCCCGCTCTGCTGACGCTGCTCCAAAGCGGCAGTTTCCGGCTCGGCGTGATCAAGGGCTATCTCTACGGCGACGATACGCTCGACGCGTTCATCGCCGACCCGGCGAACGGCGACAAGTTCGTCATGGTCGATAACGACTATGACAACTTCCGCAATCTCGTCGACAAGAAGACCGACGGATTTCTCGTCGACCGCATCGTCGGCGCCACTACCGCCTGGCGCGGCAATTGGCGCAAGTCCGTCGAGGAATATCCCAGGCTGCAGCTCTCGCATCCGATCCATCTTGTCTTCAGCAAGGTCTCGGTCGCGCCGGAAGAGGTCGCGGTGATCAATCAGGCGATCGCCAAGCTGCAGGACAGCGGCGCCTTCAGCCGCATCGTCAGCAATTACATGTTCCCGATCCTGCTGGCGCAGACGCTCGATCGCGACTGGTTCTTCATTATCGACATCATCGGCACTATCGCCTTCGCCATTTCCGGCGTCGTGCTCGCCTATCGCGGCCATTACTCGCTGTTTGGCGCGATGGTGCTGGCGGTTCTGCCGGCCGTCGGCGGCGGCATCGTGCGCGACCTGATCACCGGCCGCTCGCCCATCGGCGTCATGGCCTCGCCGCTCTACATGCTCGTGGTCATCGCGACCGTTGTGGCAGGCTATATCGTCATCCGCATGCTGCCGCGCATCCTGCATTTGCAGGGCGGTCCTGATTCGCTGCAGACGGCGCGCGGGCGGCGCATCTTCAATGCGATCGTCGATCTGTGCGATACGCTCGGCCTGGCGGCCTTCACCATCACCGGCGTCGTCGTCGCGGTCGCCACCCGCGTCGAGCCGCTTTGGCTGTGGGGGCCGATCTTGGCCGCGCTGACCGGCGCCGGCGGCGGCGTGCTGCGCGACATCGTGCGCCAAGACGCGAACATCGCCAGCCTGAAGGGCGAGTTCTATCCCGAGGTCGCGCTGATCTGGGGCTTCCTGCTGTCGATGTTCCTGATCTGGCAGACGCGAGTGATCGATCCCGAACAGATTTTCGTCGGCATCATCGTCACCTTGGTCGGTGCGTTCTTGACCCGCAGCGCGGCGATCTATTTCGGCATCCGCAGCCCGATCTATCGCTAGACCGGATCAGGGCTCGTTCAGCGCTTCGTCGTTTTCGACGAGGCGCATCTGCACGTGATAGCGGTCGGCCGGGTAGAGCGCGATCATATGCTCCACCGGCTGATCGTCCGGATCATAGGCGGTCTTGAAGATACGCAGCAGCGGCGCACCGACGGCCGTATTGAGCTTGGCGGCGATCACGCTGTCCGCCAGGGTGGCGGTGATCGTCTGGTCGACGCGGTGCACCTCGATCCCGGCATCGATGAACAAAGCGGCGAGCGACTTCTTGCTCATCATGGCCATGGTGTAGGTCTGGCCGATGGCCGAGGGAATATAGGTCGTCAGGTGCGAATAAGGCTCGCCGTTGCGATGCCACATGCGCACCGCGCGCTGCAGCACCGTGCCGCGCTCGAGCTGCAGTTCCTTGGCGACGTCCGGCGGCGCCGGGATATATTCGAATTCCAGCACTTTGACGACGTTGCGGCCGCCGTTGACCATCTGGCTGTTGATCAGGCTGCGCACCGAGCCCTGCACGATGCGGTTATTGCTGTCGTAGGAAATGCGTGTGCCGCGGCCGCGCTCGCGCACGGCGAGGCCTTGCGCGGCGATTTCATTGAGCGCGCGTTTGGCGGTGATGCGCGAGACGTTGAAGGCGCGCGCCAATTCCTGCTCGCTCGGCAGGAAGGCGCCGTTGGGATACTCGCCCTCGAAGATCTTATTGCGCAGAATCAGGTAAATCTGATGGTAGAGCGGTGTCCGCACCTCTTCCTGGGTGATCTGCGGAGCGTTATTCATCTGTGCGTTGACTTGCCGCGCCATGGTTTCCGCCGCTCTTCTGTTCGTCAGGTCATTCGGTCTTGAAGTGGATCGTAACGCTTTTGGTCTGCGTGTAGTTCAGAAAGCCTTCGACGCCCTTTTCGCGGTTGAAACCGCTTTTCTTCATGCCGCCGAACGGCACCTCGACGCTGCCGCCGGTGCCGAAGCCATTGACGTAGATCTGGCCGGCCTGCACTTCATGGGCGAGACGCACAGCGCGCTCGATGTCCTTGGTGAAGATGCCGGCATTGAGCCCGTAATCCGAATCGTTGGCCAGCTCGATGGCTTCGGCCTCGCTCTTGAAGCCGCTGACCGCCAGCACCGGGCCGAAAATTTCCTCGCGGAAGACCCGATGCTGCGGCTTGACGTTGTTTACCACCGTCGGGCGCACGAAAAAACCTTCAGCGAGGGCGGCGTCCTCTGGCGAGCGGCCGTGGCGGGTCATCTGGGCGCCTTCCTGTTGGGCGCTCTCCAGGAAACCTTCGATGGCCTTTTTCTGCTTGGCGGAGATAACCGGCCCCATATCGGCGCCGGCCAGTGGATCGCCCATGCGGACTTGGTCGAATTTCTCGGTGACTTTCGCCAGCAGCGTGCTCTGGATGCCGGCATCGACCAGCAGGCGCGAGCAGGTATTGCAGGTCTGGCCCGAATTGAGAACGATCACCCGGGCGATATGAGCGGCCGCGGCGTCGAGATCGGCGTCGGCGAAAACGATGTTGGGCGATTTGCCGCCGAGCTCGAGCGAGACCGGCTTGATCTGCTCGGCCGCCATTTTCATGATCGCGCTGCCGGTCGCCACGGATCCGGTGAAGGTGACGTGCGACACCATGGAATGGCGCACCAGGGCGGCGCCGGCCTCTTGGCCATAACCGGTGACGACATTGAAGCAGCCGGCCGGCAGGCCGGCCTCAAACGCCAGGCGCGCAAGCGCCAAGAGGCTCATCGATGCGTCTTCCGCCGGCTTGGCGACGACGCAATTGCCGGCGGCGAGGGCAGGGGCGATGCCGCGCGACGCCATGCCGAGCGGATAATTCCACGGCACGATTTGCGCCGAGACGCCGTAGGGCTCGCGCAGCGTCATGTCGAGCGCGCCCCAGCGCACGGGAATGGTGCTGCCGAGCACCTTGTCGACCATGCCGCCGTAATATTCGAAGTAGCGAGCGGTGGTGCGCACATCGTTGCGCGCTTGCGCGATCGGCTTGCCGACGTCGGTGGATTCGAGCGTGGCTAGCAGATCCTCGTTCTTGCGGATAGCCTCGGCGATCTTCACCAGGATTTGGCCGCGCTGCGCGCTCGGCATGCGGCGCCAAGCCTTGTCCTCGAAGGTCTTGCGCGCCGAACGCACGGCGAAATCCACTTCGGCTTCGCTGCCGCGGGTGATGCGCTTGATCGTCTTCGCGGTCGACGGATTGATCACGTCGATGGTCGGCGCGCTCTGGTCGCCTTGGTTTTGGCCGTCCACGAAGATGCCGAGATTTTCGAGACTCATGGGAACGATGCTCTCCTGATGATGGTCGCAAAATCTGCGCGCCGCAGCGATTCGCGCGAATTCTAAAAGCGTTCTTGATTTGATGTATCAATATACCAACAATTATCTGATTGTTGATATATGGCTTAGACGCATGTGCCGCATGGAGCGCCTCCGACCGCGATTCTCGTTGTGAATAACTCAATAAAATATAGGCGAGTAAAGCATAAGTCCTGTGCGTAACTTTTTTATCTGGCTCCTGATTGACTCTAATTTATCGATATGGATATAACAATATACCAGGAATTATCGCTGAGCGAGGGGCAACGTGGATTACAAATACATCTCGGCTGACAATCATTTGGACGCCTATTGGCTGCCCAAAGACCTCTGGCAGAAGCGCCTCCCGGCGAACATGCGCGAGCAGGGGCCGAAAGTCGTCGAGACGCCGGACGGCAGCTATTGGTTCTGGGAAGGCAAGCGCCACTGGGACTCGGCCGACGGCACGTCCAACGCCAAGATGCAGAAGAAATATTTCTCGCGCGCGAATCTGAAGGGCGGCGAACGTCCGCCGGCCGATCCGAGGATGCTGTTGGAGCATATGGACCTAGCCTCGATCTATTCGGGCATCTTCTTCGCCAATACGCGCAAATGGTCAGTGCAGGATCCGAAGCTACGCGACGAGATTTTCCGCACTTACAACGACTTTATCCTGGAAGAGATCAACGCCCATTCGCCGGACCGCATCCTGGCTCTGCCCAACCTGCCGACCTACGACCCGCAGGGCTGCGTCACCGAACTGAGGCGCCTGATCGACAAGGGCGCGAAGGCCGTCGAGTTCGGCCTGTTCGATCTCGGCAAGCCGCTTTATGACGAGATTTGGGATCCCGTCTTCGAAATGGCTTCTTCGGCCAATGTGCCGCTTTGCACCCACATCGGCGATGGCGCCGGCAATCCTTATCCGCCGAATACGCGCGGCAATTCGTTGGCGCATTTCTCGATAACGCCGTTCGCCGCCCTCAAATTCATCCCGCAGTTCGTCTTCTGCGGCGCGTTCGAGCGTTTCCCGAACCTGCGCGTCTGCATCGCCGAATGCCGCATCGGCTGGCTGCCGTTCCTGTTCAACTGGATGGACCGCCAGGCGGAGATCCGCCCGAAGGATCCGACCGTTCCGCTCAGCAAGATGCCGACCGACTACATCAAGAACAACATGGTCTTCACCTTTGAGGAGGACTACATCGGCGCCGAAATGCTCGACAAGGAATGGTCGCATCTCGCCGAATGCGCGGTCTGGGGTTCGGATTATCCGCACGAGCAGGGCACTTGGCCCGATCCGTCCGAAGCGATCGACAAGATGTTCAAAGGCATCGATCCGAAGCTGAAGCACGAGATCATGTACGAGCATTCTCGCCGCTTCTTCAACATCAAGGGGCCGCAGGCGGCCAAGCAGGCGCCGGCGGCCTAACGCCGGCGCGTTCTCTGGGGAGGGAACGTCCAACATGTTCGTGGTTATCGTGAACCACTGGTGCAAGCCCGGAAAAGCCGACGTGGCGCGGGCGCGCATCGACAAGAATGGCGAGGACATGGTGGCGGCGAAGGGCTTCCTTTACCGCTATCGCATGGAGAATCCGGCGGAGCCCGACAAGGTTTCGACCGTCACCGCCTGGACGGAGGAGGCGCATTACCGCGTCTTCAAGGATTGGCAGCGTGCTGAAGCGGCGAAAGCGCCAAGTCCCGGCGAGAGCCCGTACGAGAAGGTCGTCAACGAGACCTTCGACGTGAAGAAGGAGCATCGCGCTTAGCGGGCGGTCGGAGAATTTCGGATCAGAGGGGGAGAATCGGTGTCCGAACAGTGGAAGCGTGAAGATCTGGTGGCCGATGAGCGCGGGCGGGGATTTCCGGCGGTGGTCAAATACGGCCCGTTCATCTTCGTGTCCGGCTCGGACGGCCATCGCGATCCGGCGACCGAAGCGATCTCGGTCAAATTCACGGACGACGCGACGGCGCAATGCCGCAACTCCTACAGCCGCATCGTCGCGCGCCTCGAGAAGGCTGGCTTCAGCGGCGATTGCGCCGTGTGGATCCAGAACTACACGAGCGGTCAGCAATGGCGGCTCGAACGCATGGGCCTCTGGCCGGACTATTTCGGCGAAGAGAAACATACCGAAGCGGTGAGCTTCGGCGCCCAATCGCGCATGCATGGCATGAACATGCTGACGACCGTGGCGCTGGCCGTCGATCCGTCGATGCCGCGCCAGGCCATCGCGGCCTCGCCTGGGCGCGGTCGCGCCTCGCGCATGACACGCATCGGACCGTTCCTCTTCGTCATCGGCGTGCGCGGCCATGAGCAGCCGGGTACGGCCGCGAAGTCGCCACAGGAAACGCCGGAGGCGTTCGCCGTCCAGCTGCGATATTGCTGGGAGACCATCGAAAGCTATCTGCGCAAGGCCGGCGCGAGCTTGAAGGATTTCGTGCGGGTCGATGCTGCGCTGCGCGGCGCGCGCTTCGTCGACGACTATGATCGCGGCACCCGCAGCCTGTTCGGCGGCAAGCTGAGCTTTGCCAGCACCGCCTTCGGCGTGCCGCTCGGCGCGCGCTGCGAGCAGGAGATCGGTGGCATCGCCGTCGCGCCTGGCGAGGCGGCGACGGTCCATGGCGCGCCGTGGGATGCGTCGAAGGCCGAATCGACCGTTGCCGGCGGCCTCGTCTTCGTCAGCAAGATCGTCGGCACCATCGATCCGGCGAGCGGCGCCGTGAATAAGGCTTTGCTGCTCGACATGCCCGGCCAAGTCCGCAACGCCGTCGCCGCGCTGCGCCAGGTGCTGACGCGCGCCGGCAGCGCGCCGGAGAAACTGCTGCGCATGGATGTCTTCCTGCGCGACATCTACGCCCAGGATGAAATCTTACAGGAACTGAAGAGCGCTCTCGGCGCGGCGGTACCGACCCTGAGCTTCATCGGCGCGGAACCGGAAAGCGGCGCCGAACTCGAATTCAACGCCATCGCCGGAGCGAAGTAAGCATGTCCGACACCAGCACCGTTGCCGAGACGACATATGCCGACGCCGTCAGCGGCGCCCTCATGGCCAAGAACATCGCCGCGCTCGGCGTCACGCACATCATTTGCGTGCCCGACACGAATTTGAAAACGGCCATCGAGGCGCTGCATGGCCCCGGCATGCCGAAGATGATCTATGTCTGCACCGAGGATGAGGGCGTCGGCATTAATGCCGGCCTCTACATGACCGGCCACAAGCCGATGATGCTGATTCAGAACAACGGCTTGCTGGCTTGTCTGAACACCATCAAGGCGATCGCGCTGGACGCCAAGGTGCCGACCTTCATGCTGATCGGCCAGTACGGCCGCGACGTGAAGCAGCCGATCGAAAAGAACCGCCTGCGCGTCGTGCGTCTGCTCGAGCCGACGCTCGACACCTGGGGCGTGCCGCATTGGCGGCTCGATGCCGAAACCGATCTCGCCAACATCAAGACCGCTTGGGATCGCGCCTGG
The DNA here is from genome assembly GCA_035714115.1 of Alphaproteobacteria bacterium. Classification (GTDB taxonomy): domain Bacteria; phylum Pseudomonadota; class Alphaproteobacteria; order SMXQ01; family SMXQ01; genus CAMAVH01. The sequence goes on along the minus strand of DASTMO010000098.1, from coordinate 4,120 downwards.
GCCGATCTCGGGCCGAGCGCCGTGATCGTCGGCGCGGCGAGCAAATGAGGAACGGGCCATGCTGAAACAAGACGCCATCGACATCATCGTCGCCCAGCGCAAGGACGCCATCAGCGTCGCCACCATGCAGGCCGCCGCGCCCTGGCACAAGGCGGGTCAGGGCAAGGATTTCCACGTCGACGCCTCAGCCTGCATGGGCAGCGCCTCGTCGCTCGGCCTCGGCATCGCCATCGGTGCGCCGCAGAAGCGGGTCATCGTGCTCGACGGCGATGGAAGCCTTCTGATGCAGCTCGGCTCGCTGGTGACCATCGGCGCGCAGGCGCCGAAGAACTTCTTCCATGTCGTCTTTTCCAACGGCCATTACGAAAGCTCGGGCAACCAGCCGGTGCCGGGACAGGGCGTTTTCAGCTTCGTCGCTTTGGCCAAGGCGGCGGGCTATGCCGGCGCGGAAGAGTTCGAATCCGCCGATGCGTTCAAGCTGGCGCTGCCGGAGATCCTGACGCGGCAAGGGCCGATTCTGATCAATCTGGTCATCGCCCGCGACGACGCCAAGCCGTCCTGGCCGGGCGTGCCGATGGCGCAGATGGTCGCCAAGCTGCGCGCCGACATGGGTTTTTGAGCATGAGCAGCGCGCCGAGCAATCTGATTTCCCTGAATCTCTCCGCGACGGCTGCGGGGCACGGTCAAGCAGCGCGCCCGGCGCCCAAGGACCGCATCCTGCGTATGGAGGGCATCCAGAAGGTCTACGGCGGCAGCATCGCGGTCGAGAACACGAATCTCGAGCTTTATGCCGGCGAAATCCTCACGCTGCTCGGCCCGTCCGGCTGCGGCAAGACGACGACGCTGCGCCTCGCTATCGGCTTAGAGCGCGCCACCAAAGGCCGCATCTGGTTCAAGGATCGTTTGGTTGACGCGCCGGAAGATAAGGTCTTCGTCTCGCCGGAAAAGCGCGACATGGGCATGGTGTTCCAATCCTACGCCATTTGGCCGCATATGGACGTCTTCGGCAACGTCGCCTATCCGCTGCGTGTGCGCCGGCGCAAAGCCGATGAGATCCGCCGCGAGGTGGAAAAAGCGCTCGATCTGGTCGGCCTCTCCGGCTTCAGCAATCGTCCCGGCACCAAATTATCGGGCGGGCAGATGCAGCGCGTTGCCGTGGCGCGCGGTTTGGTCTTCGGCCCGGACCTGTTGCTGATGGACGAGCCCTTCTCGAACCTGGATGCCAAGCTGCGTGACCAGATGCGCTCTGAGCTGAAGCTGCTGCAGCGCCGCCTCGGCATTTCCGTGTTGTTCGTGACCCATGATCAATCCGAGGCTCTGGCTCTCTCCGATCGCATCGCCGTCATGCAGGCTGGGCGCATCGAGCAAAGCGGCGATCCGAAGGAGCTTTACTACTATCCGCAAACAGTCGCGGTGCGCGATTTTCTCGGTCGCACGCTGAACTTCAACGCCCGCATCATGGCGCGCGCCCATGGCAATCTGACGACTGTCGAGCTCGATGGCGGCACGATTTGCGACGTTTCCGGCGCGGACCACACCAGCAGCGCGGCGGTCCATAGCCGCTGCATCGCTTCGATCCGCCCCGAACATGTGAAGGTCGCGCCGCGCGGCGCCGAATCTCTGGCGGCTGGCCAGGTCGCCGGCGAGATCCTGACCTTGCTATTTATCGGCGACCGTTACGAAGCCTCGATACGCCTCGGCAACGGCATGATCGCCACCCTCTATCTGCCCTGCGACGAGAACTGGGCGGAAGGGCAGGCCGTGAAGCTGCAATTGCCGGCCGAGCGTCTGCAGTTGTGGAAAAGCGAGGGGGCGCAATGAGCGTCCTGACCGCAGACGGCGGCGAGAAGCAAGGTCTCTTCGGCGACCGGCTTCAGCTTGGCGCGTTCCTTTACGTGCTGCTGATCGCGGTCATCGGCTTTCTCGTCATATATCCGCTTTTCACCCTGGTGATGACGAGCTTCCAGGTCGGCGCGCTCGGACGCGAGACGACGACTGGCATCGGCAATTGGTACGAGGCCTTCCGCAACGACCAGCTATCGTCGGCCTTTTGGAGCACCATGTCGCTGAGCTTCGCGCGTCAGGGCATTTCGCTGGTGCTCGGCATCGCCATCGCCTGGGTCATCGCCCGCACCAACCTGCCGGGCCGCGGTTGGCTCGAGGTAGGTTTCTGGGTGGCGCTGTTCATGCCCGCCTTACCGGTGACCATGGCCTGGGTGCTGCTGGCCGGCGGCAAGACCGGCATCATCAATATGTGGATCTCCGATCTCTTCCCCATCATCACCGAGCCGGTGTTCAACGTCTTCTCCTGGTGGGGCATCGTCTGGGTCCATGTCGTCAGCTCGACCCTGCCGGTGAAGGTTTTCCTGCTCGCGCCGGCGCTGCGCAGCATCGATTCCTCTTTGGAGGAAAGTTCGCGCGCCTGCGGTTCGAGCATGATCGGCACGCTGACGCGCATCGTCGTGCCGATCATGATTCCGGCGATCGTCATGGTGCTGCTGCTCGGCATGATCCGCTCCATGCAAGCCTTTGAGATCGAGCTGATCCTCGGCCCGGGCGAGCGTATCGACGTCTATTCGACATTGATCTACCGCCTAGTGAAGCAGGAACCGCCGCTTTATGGCGTCGCCAGCGTACTGTCGATCCTGTTCGTCACGCTGATCATCCCTTTCGTCGTCGCGCAGCACTGGTACGGCGGGCGCCATAGCCATTCGACGCTGGGCGGGAAATTCACCGCTCGCGTGCAGGATCTCGGCAAGTGGAAATGGCCGATCTTCTCGGTCCTGTTGGCCATCGTGCTGGTGATCACCGTGCTGCCGCTGGTCATGCTGGTCGTCGGCAGTTTCATGAAGATTTTCGGCGTGTTTGATCTGCCGAACCCCTGGACGACGCGCCATTGGCTCGCAGCGCTGTCGCGCACAGATTTCACCCATTCCCTATCGAACACGTTGATCCTCGGCGCCGGTTCGGCGGTCGTCGGCATGGTGCTTTTCTCGATCATCGCCTATGTGACGATCAAGACGCGTTATGCCGCGCGCGGCTTTTTGGACTTCCTGACTTGGCTGCCGACCATGATTCCGGGCATCGTCATCAGCCTCGGTTTCCTGCAGATGTTCCTCAGCGCGCCGATCTTTCGGCCAATCTACGGCACCATGTGGGTGCTGATCATCGCCGTGGTGCTGTCGAATCTCACCGTCGGGGTGCAGCTGATCAAGACCAACCTGATTCAGCTCAGCGCGGAGCTGGAAGAGGCGTCCTGGGCCAGCGGCGGCAGCCGGCTGTTCACCTTCTACAAGGTCGTGCTGCCGCTCATCGCGCCGTCGGTCATCATCACCGGTCTACAGACCTTCGCGACTGCCGTCTCTGTCGTCAGCGTCATCGCCATGCTCGGTACCGGGCCGAACCAGCCCCTGTCGATTCTGCAGCTGGTTTATCTGGATTCCGGACGTTACGAGCCGGCGACCATCGTCGGCCTGCTCATTCTAGTCATCACCATTCTCGCGTCCTTGCTCGCCAAGCTGGTGAGCGATCGTTACGGCCTCGGCCGCGCCAAAATGACTTGAGCCGAAGTGCCTTCAACCGTTGAACCGAAGAGGGGGAGTTCCATGCGTACCCGCAGACATGTCTTGAAGGCGATCTCGCTGGCCGCTCTGGCGGCGGCGACGTTCTTGAGCGCCGCGCCGGCAAAAGCCGATTGGAAGTCGGATTGGGACAAGGCGCTTCGCGAATCGAAGGGCCAGAACCTCAACCTCATCGTCCAGCCCAATGAGGGCTATGAGGGCGCGTTGGCCGTCTTCAAGAAGAAATACCCGGACATCAAGGTGCAGGTCACTTTAATCAACCCGAGCGATGTCGCGACCCGTTTGCTCACCGAGCAGAAGAACGGCGTCTTTGCTTGGGACGCCTGGTGGGCGACGGCCTCGAACATGAATTCGCAGCTGCTGCCGGCCGGCGGCCTGGAGAAGATCACCGACTTCCTGCTGCTGTCGGAAATCACCGACGAATCGAACTGGCGCAATCCGAAGTTCATGTACACATCGGATCGCGGTCCCTACGTCTTCATCCACACGCACTATCTGCAGAACCTCGGCATCTACAACGTGAAGATGGTGCCGGGCGG
>DASTMO010000097.1:0-3921 GCA_035714115.1 Alphaproteobacteria bacterium | reverse complement strand
GGCGACGCGGCCGCGCAGCTTCTCGACGACGTCGCGCTCCTCCAGATTGTCGATCGGCGTCTCGTCGATGCGCAGGATGCGGTCGCCGGCGCGCAGGTTGGCGCGCGCGGCCGGCGTATCGGGCATCACCGCCTCGACCTTCACGTCGCCCGGCGGGCCGTATTTCAAGCGCACCCCGATGCCGCCATAGCCGTCGCGAGAGGCGCGGGCGTTCTTGGCGGAGGCGGCGGTGGTGTAGCGGCTGTAGCGGTCGAGCGTGCCGAGCGCGCCCTTGAACACGGCGTTATAGAGATCTTCCGTGCTGGTGGCGGAGAGGGCGGCGGAATCGGCGCGCGCCAGATCGATGGCCAGCGTGGTCAGATGGGCCCAGCCGGCGATGTTGGTGGCCGGCGGCGCGAGCAGATCGACGCCGCGATGATGCGGCAGGCCCACATGGATCTTGTCGCCCTTGCGCGTAAAGGTGACGTCCTCGTCGATCTTCTCGATCCCGTCGAGGCCGGCCATGGCCATCTGCTCGGCGGTGACCGGATCGATGTATTTGTCCTGGATCATCGTGTAGGCGGCGGTGAACATCACCGTCGCGTTGTCAGGATCGAACGCGCCGTTGGGATCGATCTTGGGCGCGGACATGCAGCTCGCCAGCAGCAAGCCGCAAAGAACCGTTCCCCCAACCCGACGCATCATGCGGCGACCCCTATGCCTTGATCCGTAGTGCCCACTGCACGCCGAGCAGCGCACCCTTGACGACCGGCAGCAGCGCCAGGGTCGAGATCAGGGTCAGCGGCAGCCAGAGGGCCATATGGACCCAGGCGGCGGGGTGGGCGATCTGTTCGAGCATCAGCATGCCGGGCACGATGATGTGGCCGACGATGGCGATGGTGAAATAGGCTGGCGCGTCGTCCGACCGGTAATTGCCGAGATCGGTGCCGCAGGCCGGGCAGCGCTCGGCGACTTTGACGTAAGCGGTGAAGGCGGCGCCCTCGCCGCAACGCGGGCAGCGGCGGCGCGCGCCGCGCAGCGCAGCTGTCATCACGGGAACTGAAAGGGGAGCAGTGGGGGCCAAAGGCATCCGCTCGGCGGCGCTTGCCGCGGCGGGGAGGGAACGGAGAGTTTCGGTTCCGGCGTCAGCCATCTTAGTCCCTGGTGCACCGCGTCATGCGGCACCACCAAAGATATAGACAGACTCTTAAAAATTCACTGCCAAAATTTGTCACAGCTTCGCGATTCGCGCAGGACCGATCTGCGCATGCTGCAAAGCTTGTGTTTATCGCGCTTTTTAGCGAATCCGCCGGGCGCTGCGAGGAACTCGAACCGACAGAGAAAAGCTTCCTATCGGAACTTTTTCGGGCCTGCCCCGTTTTTGCCGCTTCCGCCAGGTTTTCCGCCTGACGTCTTGCCGCGCTTGCCGCGGCTTCCGGCCGACTTGCGGCTCGGCCCCGAGGGTTTGCCGAACTTCTTGTTCGGCGGCCTTTTATCTTGCTTCGGGCCTTTCCTGAACGGCCCGCGCGACGGCATCGCGCCGGGCGCCGCGCGCCGCGTCGGCTCATGTTCTTCGATGCGGAACAGTAGGCTGCCGGTCAGCGCGTCGGCATCGACGAGCGTGACCGACGCTGCGTCGCCGAGCGAGAACACTTCGCCGGTGCTGCGTCCGGTCAGGCAATGGCGCCCCTCGTCATGATCGAAATAGTCCTGACCCAAACTGCGGATCGGCACGAGGCCTTGCGCGCCGGTCTCGTCGAGCGCGACGAACAGGCCGAAGCGCGTGACGCCGGCGATATGCGCCGCGAAGCGCGCGCCGACACGGTCCTTCATGTAGAGCGCCATGTAGCGATCCATGGCATCGCGTTCGGCGAGCATGGCGCGCCGTTCGGTCTGAGAGATGTGCTCGCCCCATTCGACGAACTTCGCGCCCGATGAGCGCTCGAGCGCGCCGTCGCCGAGTTTGAGCGCGCCGATCAGCGAGCGATGCACCAGCAAGTCGGCATAGCGGCGGATCGGCGAGGTGAAGTGCGCGTAGCGGCGCAGCGCCAGGCCGAAGTGGCCGAGGTTCTCCGGCGAATAGATCGCCTGCGACTGGCCGCGCAGCATGGTCTCGGAAATCAGCCGCGCTTCCGGCGTGCCTTCGACCTTTTTCAGGATGTCGGCGAAGTGGCGCGAGCGCAGGCCTTCGCCGCGCGCAAGCTGGATGTCGAAGCTGGAGAGGAAGTCGCGCAACGCTTCGACCTTGGCTTCGTCCGGCACGTCATGCACGCGGTACATGCAGGGCCAGCCGGCCTTTTCCAGCGTCTCGGCCGCCGCGACGTTGGCGGCGATCATGAACTCCTCGATCAGCTTGTGCGAATCGAGACGCTCGCGCGGCACGATCTTCTCGATCTCGCGCTTCTCGTTGAGCAGCACCTTGCGCTCCGGCACGTCGAGATCGAGCGTGCCGCGGCGCTGGCGCGCTTCGTTGAGCGCGGCATAGGCGGCATAAAGCGGGCCGACGATCATGGCGTCGACGGCGGCCGGCCATTTCGGATCGTCGATGGTCGGGAAGCCGTCCTTCAGCCGCTGGACCTGCTCGTAGGTGCAACGGGCAGCGGAGCGGATCAGGCCGCGCACGAAGCGGTGGCGCATCAGGTTGCCGGCCTTGTCGATCCACATATGCACGGCCATGGTCGCGCGGTCCTCATTGGGACGCAGCGAGCAGAGATCGTTCGACAGCTTTTCCGGCAGCATCGGCACGACGCGGTCGGGCATGTAGACGGAGTTGCCGCGCTTGAAGGCTTCGCGGTCGAGCGCGTCGCCGGGCGTGACGTAATGGGCGACATCGGCGATGGCGACGATCAGGTGGAAACCGCCCTTGTTGTCGGGGGCGGGGTCTTCCTCGGCCCATACCGCATCGTCGAAGTCGCGTGCGTCGGCGCCGTCGATGGTGATGAGCGGGATGTCGCGCAGGTCGTCGCGATGGCCGAGCGGCACCGGCTGTGCTTTCGCCGCCAGATCGAGCGTCGCTTGCGGAAACTCGGTGGGAATCCCTTGCGCGTGGATGGCGATCAGGCTGACCGCGCCGGGATCGTCGAACTGGCCGAGCCGCTCGACCACTTCGCCGTCGGGCAGGCCGGCGCCGCGGCGCGGCAGGATTTTAGCGCGCACCAGGTCGCCCGGCTTGGCGCCGCCGGATTTCTCGCGTTTGACGAACAGCTCGCTCTTGGCGCGCCGGTCGGTCGGCTGCACGCGGCCCTGGCCGCGCACGATGGCGAAGACGCCGATCATCTCGGCCGGCGCGTCGTCGAGCCGCTTGATCACGTTGGCGACATAGCCGCCTTCCGGATCGGGCGCGATCTTGGCCAGCACGCGGTTGCCGTCGATCAGCGGCGGTAGGCCGTCGCGCGGCGGCACCACGAGAATGCGCGGCAGCGGGGCGTTGTCGGCCCAGGCGGTCGGCCTGGCCATCAGCTCGCCATCGGGATCGATGCCGGAGATTTCGATGACGCCGATCTCGGGCAGCTTTTCGAGCGAGGCATATTGCCGGCGCCCTTGGGCGCGGCCGATGCGGCCTTCCTTCTCGAGCTCTTTCAGCATCTCGCGCAGGATGGCGCGATTGTCGCCCTTCACGTTGAAGGCGCGGGCGATCTCGCGCTTATCGGTGGTGCCGGGATGCTCGCGCAGCCAATCGAGCAGCGCCTCTTTGGTGAGGGCCGGATATTCGGGACGAGGTTTGCGTGCCACTGGGTTCGCTTATTCGGCGGCGGCCGGATCGGCCGGCTTCTTGGCCTTTTTGGCGGGAGCCTTCTTCGCCGCTTTCTTGGCCGGAGCCTTTTTAGCAGCGGCCTTTTTCGCGGGAGCCTTCTTAGCCGGCGCGTCGTCGCTCTTCGCCGCTGCGGCCTTCTTGGCTTTGCCCTTCGCGGGCGCCTTGCCAGCCTTGGCGGCGCGCGCGTC
>DASTMO010000096.1:0-24665 GCA_035714115.1 Alphaproteobacteria bacterium | reverse complement strand
CGGAACGCTGTCGTCGAGGTGCGGGGCGGCGGCGAGGGGGGTGGCCGGGGCGGCGGTCATGGCTCGAAACGGGTTCTGGGCTGGCTGGAACCGCCGGCAAATGGCAGATTTGGCGGGCCAGAGGGCTGCCCGGATATAGCGGCTCCGGCCAGGACTGGGTAGGGCTTTCTCCCTGTGAACGAATAAAGACTTCCAAAATGGCAGTAACTTGACAGCAGGGCCGGCTCATCTACTGTGCGCGGCAATCGCAGGCGTCGGGGGGCGCTCATGACGGGCATGACCGTCAAAAATATCCTGGTATATGTCGACGGCGACTTGATGGGCGACGGCTTGATGAAGCTGCCCATGATCCGCGCCTTGCGGGCGGCCTATCCGAGCGCCCACATCACCTGGTGCGCCGGCAAGCTTCCGTCGATTTTCGCCGCCGATCTTGCGCCGTTCGTGCGCGGGCTGATCGACGAGGTCATCGAAAAGGCCCTCGTTCATGAAAAGCCATGGCATGGCTTGCGTCGCCCGCTGAACGGCCGGCGCTTCGATCTGGTGATCGATACACAGACAAGCGTCATGCGCACCTTGCAGCTGCGCCGGATCAAGTCCCGCCGTTTCATCAGCGCGACGGCGCGCTTCCTGCTGTCGGACGCGCGGCCCGTCTCGCGCTCTTTGCCGGGCTCCCTGCCGGAGCAGTTGATCGCGCTGGCCGGCCTGGCCGCAGAAACGTCTGTGCAGTCCGCCGCGGCGCCGCTGCCGCTCGAAGCGGCGTGGCTGCAGGCGGCAGCCTCGGCGTTGCCGCCGGGGCCGGTTTATGTCGGTTTTGCGCCCGGCGCCGGCGGGCGGCATAAATGCTGGCCGCTGGAATATTATATCGACCTGGCCCGCAAGCAGGTCGAGAAGGGGCGCGTACCGGTTTTCATTCTCGGGCCGAGCGAGGCCGATTGGGCCGACGAGATCTCGCGTGCCCTGCCGACCTGCATGATTCCCTCCTCGCTTGGCGAAGGAACGCGCAGCCGCTGCAGCGCCTCTGCCGCATTCACCGTGGCGGTCGGCCAGCGCTTGGCGCTCGCCGTCTCAAACGATTCGGGTTGCGGCCATCTGCTCGCCGCGTCCGACGTGCCGCTTGTCTCGCTGTTCGGCCCGACCAGCGCGACGAAATTCCGTCCCGCGGCCCGATTGACGGAATGCATCGAGGCTCGCAACTTCGGCCAGAGCGGGATGGCCGCCATTCCTGTCGCCGCGGTCGAAAGCGTGGTTGAACGGATGCTGGGCCGCTGGCAGTCTGCAGCGGCGTTTTAAGCGTCAGCTCGCCTGACTCCTCGTCATAGCCATAGCCCGCCGCGATCGCGGCTATGCCATGCCGGTCGACGCGTTAAGCTTTGAAAACGGCGCTTTCGCGCGCGCCGGCACGTTGGGGGATATGAACGCCGTCTTTTCCCTGATTCCGCCCGTCGCCTATTGGATGATCGTCGTGCTCTGGACGATCACGCTGGTCGTGCTCGTGCGCAAATTGCGTGCCGCGCCGCGCCGTAACCAGACGGTGTCGCTGCTGGTCGTCGTGCTGTCGCTCGACGCCTTTCGCACGCTGCTGGAAAGCCTCTATTTCGGCACTTACTGGACGGCGATCTACGGCATCTTCCCCGACAGCTGGCGCGAGGCGCTGCAAAATCCGGTGCTGGTGGCGATCCCCAAGCTCGTCACTGTCGGCGTCGGCTTCGCCATCCTCTTCCTGCTTTTGCGGCGCTGGTTCCCGGCCGACGAGCATGCGCGCGAGCTGGCGGCGCAGTCGTTGCAGCAGACGCGCCAACAAGTCGTGCGCTACGAACAGAAATACCAGCGCATCGTCGAGACTTCGCTCGACGTCATCTGCACCTTCGACGAGCAGGGCCGCTTCGTCGATGTCAGCCCGCGATCCCTCGACATCTGGGGCTATACGCCGGCCGAGATGATCGGCCGGCATTTTCTCGATTTCGTGCATCCCGAAGACCGCGAGGCGAGCGCGGCGGAATCGGCGGCGATCCGCAGCGGCGCGGCCACCGATTCCTTCGAGAACCGCTATGTCCATAAGGACGGCCATGCCGTCTACGTGATGTGGTCGGCCGTTTGGTCGCCGACGGATGGCTTGTTCTACAGCGTGGCGCGCGACGTTTCGCGCCGTCGCATATTGGAGCTCAAGCGCCGCGATCTGGAAGAGCGCCTCAACCAGTCCCAGCGTCTCGAATCGGTCGGCCAGCTCACCGGCGGCGTGGCGCATGATTTCAACAATCTGCTGACCGTCATCCTCGGCAATGCCCAGCTGCTCGAAAACAAGCTGCGCGATGATCCCGATCTGCGGCGCATCGTCGAGACGACCCATATCGCCGCGCAGCGCGGCGCCGAACTCACCCAGCGTCTGCTCGCCTTTTCGCGCCGCCAAGCGCTTGAGCCGAAGATGATCGAGGTGAATAAGCTGATCGGCGGAACCGAACTGCTGCTGCACCGCCTGCTCGGCGCCCAGATCGAGATCCGCCTGGAGCTCGATCCCGACATCTGGCCGATCTTCGTCGATCCCCTGCAGCTCGAATCGGCATTGATCAATCTCGGCGTGAACGCCCGCGACGCCATGTCCGGCGGCGGCCGGCTGACCATCCGCACCCGCCGCTGCGCCAGCGATCGCGGCGACGAGTTGATTGCTTGCGACGGCGAAGTCGCTGCCGGCGAATATGCGATGATCACGGTGTCCGACAACGGCACCGGCATGTCGAGCGACGTCATGGCGCGCGTCTTCGAGCCGTTCTTCACCACGAAGGAGGCGGGGAAGGGCTCCGGCCTCGGCCTGTCGATGGTCTACGGTTTCGTGCGCCAGTCGGGCGGCCATCTGCGCATTGACAGCGCCTTGGGCAGCGGCACCACGGTGACCTTGCTGTTCCCGCGCGCCGTCGCTGCCTCCGATGAGAGCGCCGCGCCGCAGGCCTCGTCCCCCGCTCCCTTGCAAGGCCATGAGACGGTGCTCATCGCCGAGGATAACGAGCTCGTGCGCACCTTTACCGCCGAGCTGCTGCGCAAGCTCGGTTATGCGGTGCTGGAGGCCGAGAGCGGCAAGGCCGCGCTGGCGTTGCTGCAGGCCAATCCGTCGGTCGATCTCCTGTTCAGCGACATGATGATGCCCGGCGGCATGACCGGCGCGGAGCTGGCGCAAGCAGCGCGCGAACAGCGGCCCGGCCTGAAGGTCTTGCTCACCTCGGGTTATATCGACGGCGGCGCGCCGGCGGATGCGGCGCTCGCCGGCATCCGCATCCTGCGCAAGCCCTATCACGGCGAGGAGCTGGCGCGCGCCCTGCGCGAAGTGATGGCCAATTAAATACGCGAAACGTGCACGGCTGAGTTGCCGGGGCTGCATGTAATCGCTGGCGGCGCGGCGTGCGGCGCGTGATAGGCTGGCGCATCGCCGCTCTCGCGCCATCATCTTCTGAGGCAGACCCTGTTCGATTCATCTTCTTTGTCGGCCAAGATCGGCGCGCGCTGGGCCGCGCTCAGCGGCAATTTTCGCGGCGCGGTCTTCGTCACCGTCGGCGCGCTGCTGCTCACCTGCATGGCGATCCTGGTGAAGTTCCTGGGTTCGCGGCTCGACAGCTTCCAGATCCTGTTCTTCCGCTCCTTCGTCGGCCTGCTGTTTATATTGCCGCTGGCGTTCAAGCAGGGCTGGGGCATCTGCCGCACCAAGATCCCGATGATGCATATGACGCGCGGCGGCATCGGCATCCTCGGCAACTTCTGTTTTTTCTATTCGATCACCCATCTGCTGCTCGCCGATTCCATGGCGCTGCAGTTCTCGCGGCCGTTGTTCATGATCGTGCTGGCTGCGGCCGTGCTGCATGAAGCGGTCGGCTTCAAGCGCGGCCTCGCCACGCTGGCCGGCTTCGCCGGCATCCTGGTGATGACGCGGCCCTTCGGCCTGGGCGGCGGACCCGCTAGTTTGGATTTGGGCGTGCTGGTCGGCGCGCTCGGCGCATTCTTCGGCGCGCTGGTCGTCGTGGCCATCAAGCAGCTCTCGAAGACAGAGAGCACGACGGTCATCATGTTCTATTACGCCTTCTGGGGCGCGGTCTTCTCGCTGATCCCGGCGCTCTTGGTGTGGCAGACGCCGACCTGGGCCGAGCTCGGGTGGCTCATCCTCGTCGGATTCTTCGGGATCGTCGGGCAGACCTGCATCACGCGCGGCGTTTCGATGGCCGACACGACCGTGGTACTGCCGTTCGACTATTTGCGCATCGTCTATGCCGCCGTCTTCGGCTTCTTGCTGTTCGGCGAGGTGCCGGGCGTCTGGAGCGCCGCTGGCGCATTGATCATCGTGGCGAGCACGCTCTACATTCTGACGCTCGAAGCCAAAGCGAAGCCCAAGAAAGCGTCGTGATGAATAGCGTTGTCGCCGACCGCCAGATGATCCGCCTGACCGCCGCGGACGGATTCGAGCTCGATGCCTGGATCGCCCGGCCGGCGGGCCGCCCGCGCGGCGCCGTGGTCATCGGCCAGGAGATGTACGGCGTCACCGAGTACTTGAAGCGCGTCGCCGATTTCTATGCCGGCCAGGGTTATCTGACGATCACCCCGGCGCTGTATGACCGGCGCGAGCGCGACTGCGTGCTGGCTTACAACGAAGCCGATCGCGACCGCGTGCACGAGATGTACAAGTCGATGGACTGGGAGAAGTCGCTGCTCGACATCGCCGCCGCGCGCGCCCATGTCGCGGACGCGGGAAAGGTCGCCATCGTCGGCTTCTGCTGGGGCGGCTCGCTCACCTGGATGGCCGCCTGCCGCCAGCCGTTCGACGCCGCCGTCGCCTATTACGGTTCGGCCATGCCCGATTATAAAAGCGAGGCCAACCGTTGCCCGGTGATCGCCCATGTCGGCGATCGCGATACCAGTCTGCCGCCGGCGCGCGTCGCCGAATTCAGCGCCGTCCATCCGGATGTTCCGTTCTATTCCTACTCCGGCGCGGCCCATGGCTTCGACAACGAGACGCGCCCGGCGCGCTTCCACCCCGAGGCCCATCGCCTGGCCCGCGAACGCACGCTGGACTTTCTGCGCGCCCAGATCGGCTGATTTAAAAAAGTTCCATCGCGCCGCTTTAAGAATTCTGTCTTAAGGCCGGGAACGCCCAAACGGGCGCACCGTTTTCTCTCCGCAAAGTCTTTCAACGTCCCCCTCGGCTGGGCGCTGTCCCCTGCTTGGCCGCAACAAAAGACGGAGAGCTCTCCCATGAAGACATATCTGCTGGCCGGCGCGGCTTTGCTCGCGCTCGCCGCCTGTGCCGAAAAACCCGCGCCGCTCGGTCCCACTGTCGTCGTGCCGGCCAACCCCGGCCTCGGCGCCGCCCAGGTGCAGCAATTGGTCGTCGGCAACACCGGGTCCGGCCCGATGAGCGGCTCGCAGGTGCGCTACGTCATGTACGCCTCGCCCGACGGCCGCGCCGAGCTGAAGCTGCCGACCGGCATCGAGGCCGGCCAGTGGCGCATCCTCAGCGACGGCCAGTTCTGCGTGAAATACGCCAACTTCCGCGACGCCGAGGAGCATTGCCAGCGCGTCTATCAGGAAGGCACGCAGTACAAGTTCGTCGATCGCAGCGCGACGATGATGCTGACCTTCGTTCCGGGCCGCGCCCTGTAACGCCGCCCGACGCAACCCCTCGCAAGAAAGGCATCATGCCATGACCCGCGCTTCCATGATCCGCGCTTCGATCGTTCTTCTGCCGATGGTGCTGCTGACCGCCTGCGGCGGCGGCCGCTTCGCCGGCTTCAACAATTGCTCGGCCGACGGCTCGCCCGTGCTGATCGAATATCCGAATGCCGAAGGCAACTACGAAACGCTGAACAACGGCCCCTGCAAGAGCCGCTAGGCTTTCGCCTAAATAACAAGGCCAGATAGGCCCGTCAGCCTGATGCGCCGGCCCGCGAAAGCGAGCCGGCGTTTCTTTGCGTTTATTGCTTGGCGGCGAGGGCGCGCGTACGCTCGATCACGTCGGCCGGTTGCGCCAGCACTTCGCGCACGATGGCGGCGACTTTCTCGCCAGTCATCGGCTCGATATCGAGGCCGCGCTTCTTCGCATCGTCGAGGAATGCCGCATCCACCATCATCGCGTCGAACGAGCGGCGCAGAACTTCGACGCGCGCGGCAGGCGTGCCGGGCGGCGCGATGACCGTGCGGCCGATGTCGGTGCTGCTCGCCAGCAGGCGGAACACGGCCTTGGACTGCGCGTCGTTGCCCATCTCGCCGATCGCCGGCACATCGGGGAAGGCCGGATGGCGTTCCAGCGAGACGGCGAACAGCACGAACAGCTTCTTGTCGCGCAGCAGATCGGGCCGCTGGCTCAGCAGCGTGACGATGCTATAGGCCGCGTTGGCCTCGATCTCGCCCTTCTCCATGGCCAACGACACTTCGTTCGAGCCGGTATAGCCGGCGACGACCTTGAACTTGGTGCCGAGCAGGCTGTTCATGGCGCGCGGCACCATCACCGAAAGCGAGGCCGGGCCGGTGCCGCCGATGATGGTTTCCTCGCGTTTGAGATCCTCGAAGCTGCGCGCTTTGGCCGTATGCCAGACGACGCCGAACGGGGCGCTGGCCACCATGCGCCCAAGCCAGGCGAAGCCGTTCATGTCCATCTTTTCGGCATCAGGGAACAGCAGCGAATCGGCGGGCAGGTTCGAACCGACCATCGCCAGCACGCTGCCATCCTTGGGCGCGGCATTGTAGATGTAGGTCGCGGCGGCCTTGCTGCCGGCGGCCGGCATGTTCTCGACGATCATCGTCGGCTGGCCGGGAATATGGCGGCGCCAGTTCTCCGCCACGGTGCGGCCGTAGAGATCGGCCGAGCCGCCGGCGCCGTAGCCGACGATGAGCCGCACGGTCTTGCCTTTGTAAAAACCGTCATCGGGAACTTGCGCGGCGACAGGAACGGCGGCGAACAGGCTGGCGGCAAGGGCGCAGAGCGCGGCGTGGCGCGCGAGGCGGGAGATCATGGCAGGCTCCGGGTTGTTAGCGCGTCGGCATCTTGCCGGCGGTAGATTCATAAGGGCCGACATCGACATATTTTAGCGGGTCGGTCAGCTCCAGGCGCGGCTCGCCGTAAGCGGTGCGCATGGACAGCACGGTCTTCATGCCGGGCAGATCGATCTCGGCGCGCTTGGCGAGGCCGCCGGCGCCCGCCGTCAGGCTGGTGTAGAGCTGCTCCGCGCCCTTGTCGCTCAGGCCTTTGATGCGCTTCATCAGCACCTGCTTGGAGAGGGTCTTGTCGGCGTAAACTTTGCCATGCGCTTCGATGATGGCGCGGATGAAGCGCTGCAGCGTCTCGCCGTTCTGCGCCATCCAGGCGCGGCGCACGCCGTAGACGCTGCCCTGATAGCCGCCAAGCTCGGCGGCGCAATCGGATAGGATGTTGTAGCCCTCTTCGGCGGCTTCCTGATCGCTCGGCCCACCCATCACGGCGGCGACAGCGCGGCCGTCGCGCAGCGCGTCCATGCGCAAGTGGGTATTGCCGACCGGCAGGATCGTATAGTCGCGATTGAGCTTCAGCCCGGCCTTCTCTTCGAGCAGACGGAAGATGACGAAGGCGTATCCGGTGTTTGGCGCGTCCACCGCCACCGCTTTGCCTTTGATGTCGGCGTAGGACTTGATCTCGGGGCGCGTGACGATGCTGTTCATGCCCGAATGCACGCCCATCACCGCCACCATGTCGAACGGCTTGTCGAGCTTGGCCGGCCCTTGGCCCTCGGTATAAGCGATGATGTTGTCGATCGAGGTGGTGGCGAGATCGTACTTGCCGGCCATCATGTCCTGAATCTGCGGCATCGAGCCTTCGGTGCGCTCGAGCGATACTTCGAGGCCGTGCTTGGCGAAAATGCCGGATTCCATCGCCAGCCAGGTCGGCAGGTTGGAGGCTCCGCCGAAGCCGATCATGCGCAGCTTGGTCAAGTCAGCCATATGAAACTCTCCCTGTTAGTTTTATGGCGCGACTGTAGCGCGCCGAGCGCCGGCGCGCCGCCTCTTTTCACCGCACTTTAATTCGGATCGGGAAAGCGAAAACGCCCGCTGCGGAACAGGGCCAGGCAGGCGTCGACCGCGGCGGAATCGAGCTGGACGCCGCGCTCGCGCTCGATCTCCTCGAAAGCGCGTTCGAGGCCGAGCGCGGGTCGGTAGGGGCGATGGGCCGAGATCGCCTCAACTATGTCGGCGACCGCCATGATGCGCGCGCCGACGCAGATCTCGCCGTCCTTCAGGCCGTCGGGATAGCCGGAGCCGTCGAGTTTTTCGTGATGGCCGCGCACGATGGCGGCGATCGGCCATTGGAAGTCGATCTCCTTGATCAGATCGGCGCCCACCGCGCTGTGCGTCTTGACCACGGCCATCTCCTGCGGCGTCAGGCGCGACGGCTTGGAGAGAAATTCCGACGGCACGGCGATCTTGCCGATGTCGTGGACCAGGCCGGCGAGATAGATGCCGTGCACCTCCTCCTCGCTCAGCTTCATCTCGATGGCGATGGCGCTGGCCAATTCGGCGACGCGATGCTGATGGCCGGAGGTGTAGGGATCGCGCAGCTCCATGGTCTCGGCGAGCAGGCGGATGGTGCGCTCGAAGCTAAGGGCGAGCTTCTGGGCATTCTCGCGTTCGCGCCCGCGCAAGCGCATGACTCCGACCGCGAAGGAGACGTCCTCGGCGAGTTCGGCGAGTAGGGCGACCTCCTCGGCGTTATCGAAGGCGTCGGCGTTCGCGGCATAGATGCCGAGCACGCCAAAGACTTTGCCGTCGCTCTTGAGCGGCAGCGAGATGCTGGAGCAGAAGCCGTGGGCCATCGCGCTCTCGCGCCACGGCGCCATGCGCGGATTGGTGGCGAAGTTGCCGTTGACCTCGATCTTGCCTGTGCGGATAGCCGTCCCGGTCGGGCCTTGGCCGCGCGGGCCGTCGCCCCAGCTGATATTGACGCCGGCGAGATAGTCGGTGCCTTCGCCGGCCATGGCGGCGATGCGCACGCTCTTGCCGGCATCATCGATCGCCAAACCGATGCAAGCCATCCGGTAATGGCCGACATCGACGATGGCACGGCACATGTCGTCAAACGTGTCGGCCTCGTTCTGGCTGCGCAGCAGAATGCTGTTGGCGAGGCGGATAGCCATGATGACGCGGTTCATGTCCTTCACGGACTGCTCGGCCGCCTTGCGCAGGCTGATATCGCGCACCAAGCTCTGACGATAGATCTTGCCGTCGATCTCGAGCGTCCGCGAACTGACCTCGACCGGGAAGGAAACGCCGTGGCGGCGCTGATGCAGCGTCTCGAACAAAGTTCCGTCGCGCGCCGCTGCCGCCTGCCATTGCCTGTCCAGCGAATCATTCGTGTTCGGCGCGCGCAAGTCGCGAATCGTCATGGTCAGCAGCTCGTCGCGGCTGTAGCCGTAAGCACCCTCGGCGGCCTTGTTCGCCTCAATGATGCGTCCCGTCTCGTCGAGCAGCAGATAGATGTCGCGCGCCAGAGCGAAGAACTTGTCGAAATGCTGCGCCGCCGCGGTGCGGTCGCGCCGCTGGCGCCGGCTTTCGGCGAGATAGGCGAGCTGCTGGTTGCGCCATAGCAGGATCGCCACCAACCCGGCGGTGGCGATCAGGAACAGCGCCGTGAGCACGACGATGACGCGGCGCTGGAACATCGGCTCGAGAATTTCGGCGCGGTCGGTCTGGGCGAGGAAGTGCCAAGGCGTGTCCGGCACCACGGTGAAAGCGCCGATCACCGCCTTGTCGTGGCGGTCGGGGCCGGCGAAGCTGCCCTCCCGGCGCGCGATGGCGGCGGCTTCGAGCGTCTGGCGGGCGTTAAGGCTGGCGAGCGAATAGGGGCCGCCGTTCTGCTTGCTGGCGTAGACATGCACGCGATCTTGCACATGCCGCAGCAGGAACATGTCGGACGTCTCGCCCGGATCGGGCCAGAAGCCGGCGACGGCGCGCAGGAGGCGGCGCGGATTGACGCTCAGCATCACGACGCCGAGCGGCGCGGCTTGGTTCGGGCGCTCCAGCCGCACCAGCATATTCATGCGAAAACCGGTCGCATCGGTATCGGCCTCGGCGGGAAATTCGGTGACGATCTCGGATTGCGCCGCCACGGCGACGATCATCTCAGCAGGCGGGCGCGGCAGATCGGCGCCGAGATGCAGCAGCAGCCCGCCGTCCGGCGCGTAAAGCGCGACTTGGCTCCAGGAATCGACGCGGCGTAGCGATTCGCTGAAGAATTGCTCGATGGCGTTCAGCACTTCCGTCGAGCGCAGATCGGCATTGCCGTAAATCTGCTCGATGCCGTTCTCGATCAGATGCAGATCGGCTTCGCGCGCCGCCATCCAGCTCTGGATGTTCCGCACGTTGAGCGCCAGGACGTTGGCTTGCTCCTGCTGCTCGGCTTTCATCAGCTCGGTCGCATTGTGGCTGAGATCGAGATAGGCGACGGCGCATACGCTCAGGCAGAGCGCCGCGAAGAGCAGGACAAGGGGGCGGGCGGAGCGGCGCGCTGGGGCAGGCGCATTGTCGTTGCCGGGAAGAGGCAAGGCCATTTGGTCTCTATGAAGCCGTTTTCCGCATGATAGCCAATGGCGGGTTCCCGGTTGATTTAAATCAGCGCGGCGGCTGGCGCTTCATGCTGTCTTCGTTAACGAATGACGGGAGGCCGCATGAGTCACGCGCCAGAAACCACCACGAAAACCACCGGCACAGCCAGCACAGAAGCTGGCCCGCAATCCGCCGCCGCAACCGATACGCCCTCGCCTTACGAGCGGATCGGCGGCGAGGCCGGCGTGCGCCGGCTGGTCGCGCGCTTCTACGAGGTGATGGACAGCGCGCCCGAGGCGGCGGGCATCCGCGCCATGCATGCCGCCGATCTCGCGCCGATGCGCCAGCGCCTGTTCGAGTTTTTGAGCGGCGGCTTGGGCGGGCCGCGGCTGTACGATGCTTGCATCATGTCGGCCCATCGCCCTTTCGCCATCGGCGCGGCCGAGAGCGATGCCTGGATGATGTGCATGCGCCGGGCCATGGCCGATGTCGCCGTCGAGCCGGAACTGCGCGAGATGCTCGATGCGGCTTTCGCGCGCATGGCCAAAGCGTTTCAGAATCGCTGAGCGCGCGTTTCGAATTTGCCGTTCCCCTTGCGGCCGATTGACGGCGGCAAAAGCGCGGGCTGATACTCCCAAGACAACAAGCGGCGATCAGCCGCCATTCTGGGAGACTGCCATGGCATTCGGTTCGCCTTTCTCGCGTCGCAATATGTTCGCCGGAGCCGCGGCGCTCGGCGTCGCCGCCACGCTCGGTCGCTTCACAAAGATGGCTTCGGCGCAAACCGCCGGATCGGTCATCGCCGCGCCAAGCCTGCCGCGCGGTGAATTTATCGTGCGCGGCGCTTATCTCATCACCGTCGATCCGCAGCTAGGCGAAATCTCCAATGGCGACATCCATGTGCGCAATGGTGCCATCGTCGCGGTCGGGCGCAATCTGCAGGCGCCGGGCGCGCAGGTGATCGACGCCAAGGGCATGATCGCCCTGCCGGGCTTCGTCGACACGCATTGGCATATGTGGGGCGCGGTGGCGCGCAATCTCTCCGGCCATACGGAGAACAGCGGTTATTACTTCGTCTCGCGCCTGATCGGGCAATTCTTCACCGCGCAGGACAATGCGCGGGGCGTGCGTCTGGCGCTGGCCGAAGGCATCTATTCCGGCCTGACCACCTTCACCAACTGGTCGCACAATCTGCTCGGCCCCGAATATGCTGACGCCGAGATCGCCGAGCATATCGCCGCCGGCGCGCGCGCCCGCTTCGCCTACGGCTATTCGCGCAAGACGCCGAGCAACGCCACCTTGCCGCTCGAAGACGTGGCCCGCGTGCAGAAGCAGTATTTCGCCGGCAAGCCGGTGAGCGCCGACGGGCTCTTGAGCCTCGGCATCGCGCCGCGCGGGCCGGAGAACAACGACATCGACATCTGCCGCAAGGAATGGGCCTTCGCGCGCGAGCATGGCATCGGCATCACCTGCCATATGGGCACCAACGCCAAGCGCGTGTCGGAGCGTCAGGGCGTGCAGACGCTGCACAAGGCGGGCTTGCTCGGCCCTGATGTGGTGCTGATCCACGACACCAACAATTCGCCCGAGGATCTGAAGATCCTCGCCGAGACCAAGACGCCGGTCAGCCTCAGCCCCTATACCGAGCTGCGCACCGGCTTCGGCGTCACCCCGGTGACCAATTTCCTCAAAGCCGGCGTGCCGGTGGGTCTGTCGATCGATACGACGATCCTCTCGGGCAACGCCGACATGTTCGCGGTGATGAAGGCGCTGGAGAACATCGCCAACGGCGTCGCCAACAGCGAATTCGCCATTTCCTCGGAAAAGCTCATCGAGATGGCGACGATGGGCGGCGCCCGGGCGCTGAAGATCGACGACAAGGTCGGCTCGCTGACGCCGGGCAAGCGCGCCGATTTCATGCTGGTGCGCACGACCGACGTGAACATGATGCCCTTCACCGTGCCGAGCCGCATGATCGTGCAGGCGGCCCAGCCGCATAACATCGACAGCGTCGTGGTCGACGGCAAGTTCTTGAAGAAGGACGGCAAGCTCACCACCATCGACGTGCCGAAGCTGGCGGCGGAAGCGGCCGAGACCATCGAGCGCGCCCGCGTCGAGGCAAGTAAACCCGGTTCGGACGCCGGCATCCGCGAAGAACTGCTGCCGCGCTGATTGCGAAAGCTGGAAACGCAAAGGGCCGCTCGAATGAGCGGCCCTTTTTGCATGGGAAGCTGGCGCACCCGACAAGATTCGAACTTGTGACCTCTGCCTTCGGAGGGCAGCGCTCTATCCAGCTGAGCTACGGGTGCCGACGCCTGAACGGCGGCCTGTGCGGCGCGCCGGCACTTTAGGCGAAACGGGCGGCCAAGTCCACGCCAGGGGTCCACGCCAGGGGCGGCTTTGAGCCGCCCCTATGCCACACAAACGGCGGGACCGGACCGGCCGGTTTTGGGCGCGTCAGTCCTCGTGGCCGACGCCGCTGCAAACCTTGACCAGCTGCTTCATATGGCAGACGGCGCCGGTCTTCTGCAGCTCGCTTTCGAACAGGCGGTGCACCTCGGGATGCTCGTCGGCATATTCGATCTGGTCGCCGCCGTCCTTGACGCTGGTGTCGGTGCCGCCTTCGGCGGTCGGCCCGTCCGGGCGGAAGCTGTAGCGGTTGCTGCCCCAGCGCAGCGCCAGATAGCGCGCCGGCTCCGGTCCACTGTTGAAATGCTGGTGGAACCATTGCGACGGCGGCACGACGATGCTGCCCGGCTTCCAATCGACCTTCACGCGCTGGTCCCACTTGCCGTCTTCCCATAACAGGGTGAAGCCCTGGCCGCTGAGGATGATGACATTCGCCCCGGCGCCGTGGCGGTGCGCCTTCTTGTAGGTGCCGACAGGAAATTCCGAGATATGCGCGACCATGGTGCCGTGCGCCAGTTCGAAGCAGAGATAGGAGCCGCCGGCGCCGCGGTTGTTGCGGCGATAAAGCTCGTGCGTGTCGGCGCTGGGGACGAAGTTCGTCTCCCAGATCTTGAAGCGGCCGCGATATTGCTGCCACAGCTTGCCGCTGCCGTCGAACTTGCCCTCGCCGTCGAAGCGGTCGGTGAAGTCGTACGGGTTGTTGAAGACGAAATGCGTGTTGTGGAACAGGTTGATCGTCACCGGCGCGGTGATGACGGCGACATAGCGCGCCGGCTCCTTGCCGCTGGTGTTGAAATGCTGGAAGTTGGCGTTGAGCGGAATCGAGAACAGGCTGCCGGCCTGCCACTCGAAACTGTGCTTGGTGTTCTCGCCATGCCACACCGTCGTCGCGCCGCTACCTTGCAGCACATAGACCAGCTCTTCGTACATATGGCGCATCGGGGTGGTGCGCGCGCCCGGCGCGATCTCGGCGACGTAGCAATTGTTTGATTCGCCGGCGCCTTCGAGATTGATGAAGGCGGCGTCGGCGCCGAGCCGAGCCCAGCGCTTGAGCTCGAGCCGCTTCATGTCCTGCACGAAGAAGGTGTCGTAAATCGGAATGCCTTCGCCCGCCTGCCATTCGGCATAGGGGCTGATCTTCTGCATCTTTGGCAGATCTTGGGTATCGACCGTTTCCATTCCCTGTCGTCCTTTTTTGTGGCGGCCGCTTCTGCGGCTCGCGGACCGGACGCAACAGCGCCGACCGTCCTTAGGTCTTAGACCCGGCGGGGAACGCGGACAAGATGCGCGATGCGGCCTTTGGCGCGGCCTAGCGGTCGAGCTTGGTGCCGTCCTTCAGCGTCGTCTGCACCGACTGGAAGCCCTCGAAGCGCGGCGGTCCCTGGTAAATCCCCTCCCGGCCCTGGCCGGCATTGGCGTGGGCTTTGCGGAAGGCCTCGGATTTCGTCCAGCCGGCGAAAGCTTCGGCGCTCTCCCAGATGGTGTGCGAGACATAGACCGTGTGGTCCTCCGCCTCCGGCCCGCGCAGCAAGTGAAACTCGACGAAGCCCGGCACTTCGCTCAAATGGCTGTCGCGCGCCTTCCAGATGGCCTCGAAGGCCTCTTCCTGGCCTTTGACGATGCGGAAACGATTCATGGCGATATACATGCGCGGACCTCCTTGGGATGGCGCCATCATAGCAGATTCGCATGGCTTTTTCCGGGGCGGGAGCGGGGCTGGACAGGGGCGGCCGGGGCGGCTATCTCAAGCGCCGGATCCCCGCATTTCCTCTCCTCTTTTTCGGAGCGTTCCCATGGCCGACGCCGCCCCGCTGCCGCCGTTTCTCTGGCTCACCGAGAAGGACGTCACCTCGCTGATCAATCTCTCCGGCGTCGTCGCCGCGCTCGAGCGCGCGCTGCTGCTGGAGGCCGAGGGCAAGGCCAAGAACATGTACAAGGCGCAGACGGTGTGGGACGCCGGCTCGGTCAACGTCACCGGCGCGCAGTTCGTCTCCGAAGGCTTCGCCGGCGGCAAGATGTGGTGCAACGTCGGCGGCTCGTCGGAGCCTTTGACGATCCTACACGACGCGTCGAACGGCAAGGTCAAGGCGATCTTCGAATCGATCGCGCTCGGGCAGATGCGCACCGCCGCGCTCGCCTCGGTGGCGACCAAATATCTCGCCCCGGAAGGCGCCGACGATCTCGCCATCGTCGGCACCGGCAAGCAGTCGATCACCCAGGTCGCCGCCGTGCATGTGGCGCGGCCCTTGAAGCGCCTGCGCGTCTATTCGCCGACGCCGGCCAACCGCGCGTCCTTCGTCGATCTGGTGAAGAAGCAGTTTCCCTTCGAGGTGGTGAACGCCGGCTCGCTGGAAGATTGTGTCAAGGACGCGCTGATGGTCGCCACTTTCACGCGCGCGCGCGAGCCGTTCCTCCATGCCGACATGATCGCCAAGGGCGCCCATGTGACGGCGGGCGGCGCGATCATCCCGGCCTATGCCGAGATTTCCCCCGACGTGGTGGCGCGCGCCTCGATGATCGTCGTGGACAATATCGAGCAGTGCCAGGAGAACGCCCGCGAATTGAACGACGCCTTCGCGAAAGGCATCGGTTCGGGCTGGGGCGCGGTCAAGCAGCTCTCGGAGATCGTCAAGGCGGCGAACGGCAAGCCGGCGCGCCCGGCGGGCGTCGATCTCACGCTCTATAAGTTCATGGGCCTCGGCCTCGGCGATGTCGCCGCCGCCATCGAGATCTACAAGCGCGCCGTCGCCAAGGGCATGGGCACGAAGCGCGAGCATGCCGTGCGCTTCCTGCCGGACTTGAGCTAAGGCCCGAGCCGCAGCGCCTGCACGGCGGCGTCGATCTTCTTGCGCTCGCCGCCCATGTAATCGCCGAAGCGCTCGTCGGGCAGGAACTGGTCGGTCCAGCCATATTGCTTGAGGCTGGCCTGCCATTGCGGCGTCTTCACCATGCGCCCGATCAATTGCGACAATTCGCGCTGATGGGCGCGGCCGACATCGGGCGGCGCGATCAGGCCGCGCCAATTGAGCAGGCTGAGATTGATGCCAGCCTGGGCCATCGTCGGCGCGTCCACCGTGGCGACGCGGGTGCGGCTGCTGACGGCGAGCGCGCGCAGCCGGCCGTCGCGCAAGGGAATGAGAAATTCGCTGACCCCGCCGACCGCCGCCGTCGCCTGGCCGCGCAGCAGCGTCACCAGCGAATCGCCGCCGCCGGCATGGGGCAGATAAGGCATCAGCGCCGGCGACACTTCGATCTGCGCGCCGATCAGGCCGATCAGGATATGGTCGATGCCGCCCGATGAGCCGCCGGCGAAAGCCACTGCGCCCGGCGTGGCCCGCACCGCGGCGAGCAATTCGAGCAGCGTCTTGTAGCGCGAGTCCTTTGGCACGACGATCACTTCCGGCTCGTCGGCGAGCAAGGCGATCGGCGTGACCGGATCGAGCAGCTTGCCGGCGCGCGCCGCCGAGATCGCGCCCAACATGACGAAGCCCGTGGTCATGACGATGCTTTCGTCGGCGCGCCATTCGTTGCCGAGCTTGTCGAGCGCGAGCACGCCGCCGCGCCCCGGTTCGTAGCTGATGGTGACGTTGGGCACCAGCTTGGCGCCGGTCAGCGCGCTCTGCATGGCGCGCGCGGTGATGTCGTAGCCGCCGCCCGGCGCGGCCGGCACGACGATCTCCAGATCGGTGATGGCGGCCTGGCCGGCCGGCGCTTTGAGCGCGACGGACAGCGCGGCGGCGATGGCGATAATGGCGAGTCTGATCATGCGTTTCCCCCGATCCGCGATCTTGAGGGAAAGCTTAGGCCGCGGCGGCGGCCCTGTCAGCCGCCTTGGCTCACGGGGCGCGCCACCTATACATGCGGCCTATGCCTTGGCGCGCCGGGCCAGCTTCCAGAGCATCGGGCCGATCAGCACGACGCAGGCAAGCAGCAGCAGGCCGGCCGACAACGGCTCATGCAGGAAGATCATGAAATCGCCCTGGCTGATCGAGAGCGCGCGGCGCATCTGCTGCTCGCAGAGCGGGCCGAGGATCAGGCCGATCACCGCCGGGGCCACCGGGATGTCGAAGCGCCGCATCATGAAGCCGACGATGCCGACGACATAAAGCGTCATCAGATCGACGATGGAGTTGTTGAGGCTGTAGGTGCCGAGCGTGGCGAACACCAGAATGCCGCCGTAAAGGTACGGGCGCGGAATCTGCAGCAGCTTCACCCACATGCCGACCAGCGGCAAATTCAGGATCAGCAGCATGGTGTTGCCGACATAGAGGCTGGCGATCAGGCCCCAGACGAGATCGGGGTTGGTGTCGAACAGCAGCGGTCCGGGCTGCAGGCCGTACTGCTGGAAGGCGGCGAGCATGATCGCCGCCGTCGCCGAGGTGGGAAGCCCAAGCGTCAGTAGCGGCACCAGCACGCCGGCGGCGGCCGAATTGTTCGCCGCTTCGGGACCGGCGACGCCTTCGATCGCGCCATGGCCGAATTCCTCCGGCTTGGTCGTCAGCCGCTTTTCGATGGCATAGGACATGAAGGTGGGGATCTCGCCGCCGCCCGAGGGCATGGCGCCGAACGGGAAGCCGAGCGCCGTGCCGCGCAGCCACGGCTTCCACGAGCGCGCCCAGTCTTCCTTGGTCATCCAGGTCGAACCCTTGACGCTGTTGATCGTCTCGGGCCCGGTCTTGCGCGTGGCGACATAGAAGGTTTCGCCGACTGCGAAAAGCCCGATGACGACGATCACCACGTCGATGCCGTCGAGCATCTGCGGGATGCCGAGGGTGAAGCGCGCCTGGCTGGTCAGGCTGTCGATGCCGACGAGGCCGAGGGCGACGCCGAACAGCAGGCTGGCGAGGCCGCGCGGCAGCGAATTGCCGAGCACGGCCGAGACGGTGGTGAAGCTCAGCACCATCAGGGCGAAATATTCCGCCGGGCCGAAGCGCAGGGCGAAGTCGGCGACGGCCGGCGCCAGGAAGGTCAGCGCGATGGTGGCGATGGTGCCGGCGATGAAGGAGCCGATGGCGGCGGTGGCGAGCGCCGGGCCGCCGCGGCCCTTCTTGGCCATCAGGTTGCCTTCGATCGAGGTGATGATCGAGGCGCTCTCGCCCGGCGTGTTCAAGAGGATCGACGTGGTCGAGCCGCCGTACATGCCGCCGTAATAGATGCCGGCGAACATGATGAAGGCGCTGGTCGGATCGAGGTTGAAGGTGATCGGCAGCAGAAGCGCGACGGTGAGCGCCGGGCCGATGCCGGGCAGCACGCCGACGGCGGTGCCGAGCAGCACGCCGAGGAAGGCCCAGCCGAGATTCTGCAGCGTCAGGGCGACGGAGAAGCCGTGCAGCAGCGCGTCGAGAGTGGCCATGTCAGATCACTCCTTCCAGCACGCCGCCGGGCAAGCCGACGTCGAGGCCGTAGCTGAAGCCGAGATAGGTGGCCAAGCAGATCACCAGGCCGATGAGTAGCACGAACAGCCAGTTGCGTGCGCCGAAGCCGTAGGCGGTGCAGGCGAACAGCGCGGTGGCGGCGATGACGAAACCGGCGCGCTCCATCAGGATGATCTGCAGGATCAGGCCGACGCTGATCCAGAGGAACGGCACGATGGTAAAGGCCGGCGCATCGGCGAGCGCGCCTTCGCCGACCCATTTTCCCGACAGCGCCTCGCGCAGCAGGAAGACGCCGATCACGATCAGCGCGATGGAGATGCCCCAGGGGAAGTCGGCGGGACTGACGCGCGAATAGCCGCTGCTCGATGTCGGGATCGCGATCGTGCCGATGACGTAGAAAATGCCGAGGGCGATGACGCCGAGCGAGAGCAGGATTTCGCCGCGCCAGAAACTGTGGCGCGTACGGCCTTCGAGTGAGGGGCTGTCAGACATGAACGACGACCTGTGCTGGAAAAGGGAAAGGGGACCGGCGCGGCCGATCCCCTCTCGATAGGCGATGCGGCGCGGGCTTACTTCGCCAGGCCGATGGTCTTGAGAATGCCGGTGATGCGCTCGTCTTCCGCCTTCATGAAGGAAGCGAACTGGTCGCCCGGCATGTAGAGATCGACCCAGTCGTTCTTCTCGAGGGTCGCCTTCCACTGCGGGCTCTTCACCATCTTGTCGACGACGTCGAGCAACGCGGCGGTCTGTTCCTTGCTCAGGCCCGGAGGGGCGACGACCGAGCGCCAGTTGGCGAGCTCGACGTTAACGCCACTTTCTTTCAGGGTCGGGACGTCCGGCAGGCCGGCGAGGCGTTTGTCGCCCGAGACGGCGAGGGCGCGCAGGCGGCCGGCCTTGATCGGACCGACGAATTCGCCATAGCCGGAAATGCCGGCGGCGACATGGTTGCCCATGATCGCGGCGAGGGCTTCGCCGCCGCCCGAGAAGGGCACGTAGTTGATCTTCGACGGATCGGCGCCGACATCCTTGGCGATCAAGCCGGCCAGGATGTGGTCGGTGCCGCCGGCCGAGCCGCCGGCGATGGCGACCGCGCCGGGGTTCGCTTTGATCTTCTCGGCGAGCTCTTTCATCGTCTTGATCGGCGAGGCCGCCGGCACGACGACGACTTCATACTCGCCGGTCAGGCGCGCGATCGGCGTGGTCTGCTGCAGCGTGACCGCCGACTTGTTGGTCAGGATGGCGCCGACCATGACGAGGCCGTTGACCATCAGCTGGCTGCCGTCGCCCTTCATGTTGTTGACCAGCGAAGCCAAGCCAATTGTGCCGCCCGCGCCGGTCACGTTGGCGACCTGCACGTTCTTGACGATGCCGGCCTGGGTGATGGCCGACTGCATCTGGCGAGCGGTCGAGTCCCAGCCGCCGCCCGGCGCGGCGGGCGCCATGATCTTGAGCTGCTGAATGTTCTGCGCCTCGGCGGCGCCGAGCGAGACGCCGAGCGCGAGCGCGGCGGTCATGCCCACCAAAGCGGCGCGGCGGGTGAAGGAGATTGTCATCTGCGTGTCTCCGTAAAGGATGCGCGGGGGGAGCGAGGAATAGTTTCCGAGCCTAGATCGGCGTGATCACGGGCGGCAAGTGTCGGCGAGGTAACCGAAGCATTATGCTGCGCCGCAACAGAAGGCGGTCTTTAGCGAACGCCGCACAAATGAGCGGAGTTCCCTCCTGCCGCGTCGATAGGCAGCGCGATTTACGCCGGGCCGCGAACCCGGGCGTCGGCGGCGGCGTCCGCGCCGGACGGCAGTTTGCCTGCTGGGGTCGCGATCCAGGCCAGCACGTCGTCCCACACGAACTGCGCCTGCAGGTCGCGCAGCAGCATGTGAAAGCCCCGGCCATAGAGCGCGAACTGATGTTTGCCATCGCGCGGCAGGCGCGACATGACGTCAAGCGACGGCGCCTCGGGCACCACTTCGTCGCGTGAGCCGTACAGCATCAGCGTGCGCGCTGCCAGCTTGGGCGCGGCTTCGAAAGCATCGTCCATCAGATCGACGAGGCCGCGAATGGCGTCGACGCGCGTCGATTTGATGACCAGCGGGTCGGCCGACAGCTTGCGCAGCATGTCGATGTTGTCGGACGGCATGATGTCGAGCCCTTTGGCCGACAGTGCCATCCACGGCACGGTGTTGCTGGCGATCCAGAGCGCCCAGGTCTGATAGAACGGCATGTGGCTGCGGTCCCACACGGCGGGCGCGACGAGAATGACGCCGTCGACATCGGGCGGCGCGGCGTCGGTCATCGCCATCATGGTGATGGCGCCGCCCATGCTTTCGCCGAGCACGAAAAGCGGCAGGCCGGGATGGCGCGCGCGCAGCAGCTTCGCGGCGCTGCGCAGATCGTCGATGTAGGTCGCCGTGTCGGCCCAGCGTCCGGCGTCGGGCGCGCGGCCGAAGCCGCGCTGGTCGTAGGCGTAGGTCGCGACGCCGCGCTCGGCCCAATAGGCGCCCGGCATATCGAAGGCATTGGAATAATCGTTGAAGCCGTGCAGCGCGACGATCACCGCTTTCGGCTGATCTTTCGGCAGCCAGCTGCGCAGCGACAATTGCGTGCCGTCGGCCATGGTCATCTCGCCGAAACCTTGGTGGCCAGCGGCCGAGGTCATGTCGATATGAGGAGCCGTCACCGGCGGCCCCATGGGAATGAAGCGCGGCGCGCAGGCGGCCAGCAGCGGCAGGGCGAGCGATGTGACAAGGGCGAGACAGCGGGCAAGGGTTCGCATCCTGCGGTTAACGGCGGAAACGGGCATGCAATTCCCGTGCTCCGGTCAACTTGCGGCGGCGACGTCGGCCAGGCTGGCGCTTCTGCGTCCGCCGGTCAGCTCCAGGAAGATGTCTTCCAGGCGGCTTTCTTCGGTGGTGACATCGGCGATTACCACCCCGGCGGCGGCCAGGGCGGCAAAAATCTCGCCGATCTGGGTGCGGCTGGGCTGGTAGCGGAAGGCGAGTTGGCGCGGCGGCAAGAGCTCGACGGCGAAGCGCTCGACCCCGGCCGGCACGCGCGTCAGATCGTCGGCGACGGTGACGATCAGCTCCTTGCGGTCGAGGCGATGGAGGAGCGCGCTGGTCGAATCGCAGGCGACCACTTCGCCCTTGTCGATGATGGCGATCTGGTCGCACAACTTCTCGGCTTCTTCGAGATAATGCGTGGTCAGCAGGATCGTCACGCCGCGCTCGTTCATCTCTTTCATGTAAGTCCAGAGATTCTGGCGCAGCTCCACGTCGACGCCGGCGGTCGGCTCGTCGAGCACCAGCACCGGCGGCGAATGCAGCATCGCCTTGCCGATCAGCATGCGCCGGCGCATGCCGCCCGACAGGGTGCGGGCATAGGCCTCGGCCTGTTCGGTGAGGCCGACGGCAGCGAGAATCTCGTCGGTGCGGCGCTCATCGGCAGGCACGCCGTAGAAGCCCGACTGCAGGTTCAACAGCGCGCGCGGCGTGAAGAAGGGGTCGATGTTCAGTTCCTGCGGCACCACGCCGATCGAAAGCCGCGCAGCGCGCATGTCGCGCTCGATGTCGTGGCCGCAGATGCGCACGCTGCCGGAGGTCTTGTTCACCAGGCCGGCAAGAATGTTGATGGTCGTCGACTTGCCGGCACCGTTCGGGCCCAAAAGCCCGAAGAAGGAACCGCGCGGGATTTTCAGGTCGATGCCGCGCAGGGCGGTTTTGGCCGGGGTTGTCTTGCCCGCCCGATAAATCTTGGTCAGGCCGGAGATTTCGACAGCGTAATCGGGGCCGTAATCGGTGAGAGGCGCGGCGGACATGAGGGAGCCAGAAAGGTTGAGGGGATGCGGGCCTGAGGGGTATGATGTGGCGTCATTTTGGCCCTCGCGGCGCGGCCCGTCAAACGCCGCTCGCGCCCCGCGCAAGGCCTTTCCCCTCAATTGCATGGCAGAGATCATGGCCGCGTCCAATCCGCTGACCCCGCCCGAAACCATCACCGTCGAGACGGCGCAGGTCGCCTGCGACGGCGGCCCGCTCGGCCATCCTCGCGTCTACCTCAGCCTGGAAGGCAAGGGCGAGGTCGAGTGTCCCTACTGCGACCGCAAGTATGTGCTCAAGGCCGGCGCGAAAGCGCACACGCACTGATGGCCAAGACGCCCGAGGGCACCGCCACTGCGAACGGCGGTCCGCGCCATCTCTATCTCGTCGACGGCTCGGGCTACATCTTCCGCGCCTATCACGGCCTGCCGCCGATGACGCGGCGTGACGGCACGCCCGTCAACGCCGTTTTCGGCTTCTCGCAGATGCTGCTGAAGCTGATCGCCGACCTGGAAACCGATTATATCGCGGTCATATTCGACGCGGCGCGCAAGAACTACCGCAACGACATCTACGCCGATTACAAGGCGAACCGGCCCGAAGCGCCGGACGACCTGATCCCGCAGTTTCCGCTGATCCGCGACGCCACGCGCGCCTTCAACGTCGCCTGCATCGAGATGGAAGGCTACGAGGCCGACGATCTGATCGCCACCTACGCCAAGGCGGCGGTGGCCAACGGCGACGAAGTCACAGTGGTGTCGTCGGACAAGGATCTGATGCAGCTCGTCTCCGACAAGGTGACGATGCTCGATCCGATGAAGCAGAAGCGCATCGCCGCGCCGGAAGTGTTCGAGAAATTCGGCGTCACGCCGGACAAAGTGCAGGACGTGCTGGCGCTGGCCGGCGACGCGGTCGACAACGTGCCGGGCGTGCCCGGCATCGGCTACAAGACCGCTGCCGAGCTGATCAACACCTATGGCGATCTCGACACGCTGCTCGCCCGCGCTGGCGAGATCAAGCAGCCCAAGCGCCGCGAGAATCTCGTCAACAATGCCGACAAGGCGCGCATGTCGCGCGATCTGGTGCGCCTCGAAGACAAGGTGCCGGTCACCGAGCTTTACACCGACTTCGCCGTACAGGCGCCCGATCCGGGCAAGTTGCTGGGCTTTCTCAAGGCGCAGGAGTTCAACCGTCTGCTGGCGCGCGTCGGCAGCGATCTCGCCGCGCGCGGCGTGAAAGTCAGCGAGTTGGATCTCGATGCGCCGGCCGCGCCGGCGAAGGAGCTGCCCGACGGTTTCGCGCCGCCCAAAATTGGCGTGGCGCGGCCCGGCAAGGAGAACTCGACGCCAGTCGTGCTCGGCGAGCAGCAAGCTGCCTTGCTGGAAAGCCTGACCAAGCTGCCCGATTCGAAAAGCTATAGCTGCATTCAGGACATCGATGCGCTGCGCCTCTGGGTCGCCAAGGCGCGCGATACCGGCCTCGTCGCCGTCGATACCGAGACCACGTCGCTCGATCCGATGCAGGCCGAATTGGTCGGTATCTCGCTGGCGCTCGCGCCGGGCGAGGCGGCCTATCTGCCGCTCGGCCATATCGATCCGACGGCGCCGAGCGCGCCGGGGCAGGATGCGCTCGATCTCGGCGTCGCGCCGGGCGAGACGACGGGCCGCCCCAAGCAGATCGCCTTGCAGGCGGCGCTCGACATCTTGAAGCCGCTTCTGGAAGACGAAGGCGTGCTCAAGATCGGCCACAACATCAAATACGATCGCCAGGTGCTGACGAGCTACGGCATCACGCTCGGCCCGGTCGACGACAGCATGGTGCTGTCTTACGTGCTCGAGGGCGGCCTGCACGGCCACGGCATGGACGATTTGGCCGAACTGCATTTCGGCCACAACACGATCAAATATGCCGATGTCACCGGCTCGGGCCGCAAGCAGGTCACCTTCGACCGCGTCGCGCTCGATTCGGCCACCTGCTACGCCGCCGAAGATGCCGACGTCACCTTCCGCCTGCATGCGCTGCTCAAGCCGCGTCTGGTCAGCGATCATATGACGACGGTCTACGAGACCCTGGAGCGGCCGCTGATCGGCGTGCTGGCCGACATGGAGCGCGCCGGCATCAAGGTCGATCGCGCCGTGCTGCATGGCCTCTCGGCCGATTTCGAAAAGCGCATGCATGTGCTGGAAGGCGAGATCCACAAGCTGGCCGGGCGCGAGTTCAATGTCGGCTCGCCCAAGCAGCTCGGCGAAGTGCTGTTCGACGAGATGAGCCTGCCGGGCGGCAAGAAGGGCAAGACCGGCGCTTACGCGACCGGCGCAGACATCCTCGAAGAGCTGGCGGCGCAGGGTCATGACCTGCCGGCGCGCGTGCTCGACTGGCGCCAGATTCAGAAGCTCAAGAGCACTTACTCGGACGCGCTGGCCGAGCAGATCCATCCCAAGACCGGGCGCGTGCACACTTGCTACGGCATGACCGGCGCTGCGACGGGCCGCCTATCATCGAACGATCCGAATCTGCAGAACATCCC
>DASTMO010000095.1:0-26234 GCA_035714115.1 Alphaproteobacteria bacterium | reverse complement strand
CAACCACTACAATCGCGCGAATGCGCTTTTCGCCGACAAGAATTTCGCGGGCGCGGTCGCCGACTACAGCGAGGCGATCAAGATCCACCCGGCTTATGCCATGGCCTATTACAGCCGCGGCAACGCCTATGTCGAGTTGCGCGACGATCTCAAGGCGATCGCCGACTACAGCGAAGCGATCCAACTCGACGCGACCAACGCCAGAGCCTATTACAATCGCGGCCTCGCCAACCGCAGGCTGTCGAATATATCCGGCGCGCTCGGCGACTATACGCAAGCCATCCGGCTCGACGCCAATTACGACCGGGCTTATCAAAGCCGCGGCATCCTTTATCGGACGACCAACGAGCTCGATAAATCGCTCGCCGACTACAATCAGGCTCTGCGGGTCAATCCCAAGCAGCCGGACTATCTTCATGGCCGCGCTCTGACCTATGCGCGCATGAAGCGTTACGACGAAGCTCTCGCGGATATGAACGCCTCGCTGGAGATCAATCCGAAGAGCGCCATCGGATTCACGGCGCGCAGCAGCATCCATGCCGATATGGGCGATCGATTGCGCGCCATCGCCGACCTCAACGAGGCGATCGGGCTGCAGCCGTTGGCCACGCGCTATTTCGACCGCGCCACGCTGCATCTCGAGCTCAAGGATTACGACAAGGCGATCGCCGATTATTCCGAGGCGATCAGGATGCAGCCGAACTATCCGAGCGCCTACAACAACCGCGGCAACGCGTACCGCGCCAAAAACGACAATGCGCGCGCCATCGCCGATTACGACAAGGCGATCGAGTTGCGCAAGACGCCGGCGGCGACCGCTTCGCCGGCCGGCGGCGGCGCCTGATCGTAAGCCCCCCGGCGGGCGGCTTTCGCCAGCCCGCCGGAGTTCTCTCATCGACGCCCGCGCAGCTTGCATGAACGGTCGGCGATGAAAGCGGTGATGAGGCGGGGAGCGGAAAGGTGCGAACCCGCTCCCCCTCAGCCGGATGATGTTCGTCAGCGCCCCCGCTGATCACCCGCCTGTATCTGTTTAGCCATGGGTGCCGTCGCGCTTGGCGTCCTCACTGGTTTCGACCGGGCGCGCCGGATCGCTGCTCCAGGCTGACCAGGAGCCGACATAAAGCGGCGCTTCGATGCCGATGAGCGCCAGCGCGGCGACCTCGTGGGCGGCGGCATTGCCGCTGCCGCAATAAGCGCCGACTGGCGCGCTATCGCTCGCGCCGAGTTTGGCGAAGCGCGCGCGCAGCTCGTCGTACGATTTGAATCGGCCGGTCGGCCCGACGTTTTCGCCGGTCGGCGCGAAAATGCCGCCGGGGATATGGCCCGCGGCGTAGTTGGCCTTGCCGCGCGCGTCCAAGAGCGCGCCGCTTTGGGCGAGTTGGGCGGCCTCATCGGCCTCTAGCGTCGGCATATGGCCGGCGTGCAGCGTGACCGTGCCGTTGTTCGGAGCAATGATGGCGTCATCAACGGTGCGCCGCCCCGCCGCCGTCCAGGCGGCCAAACCACCATCCAGGATTCGCACATTATCGAGACCGGCCCAACGCAGCGTCCACCAGGCGCGCGCGGCTTGCGTCGAATCCTGCGCGTCATAGACGACGATCAGGCTGTCCGGCCCGATGCCCCAGGCGCGCGCCTTGTCCTGCAGCAGATCGATGGCGGGCAGCGGACGCTTACCGGCGAGCTTGCTGGCGGCGCCGGAGAAATCGTCGGCCAGCGTCGTGCGGATCGAGCCGGGGATCAGCGGGCGCAGGGCGACGTTGGCGTCGTCGCGCACGTCGAGCAGCACGAGCGGCGCGCGGGCATCAAGCTGCACGACGAGATCGGCGACGCTGATGAGGATCTTGCTGCGGTTGTCACTCATCGCTTTTCTCCTCAGGCCGTCATGGTGGCGCGATAGAGGATGCGGCGATTGCCGCCGTAGTCCTTGATGCCTTTGTGCTGCACCACGCGGTTGTCCCAGATCGCCAGCGCGCCCTGCTGCCAGCTGTAGCGCGCGGTCGCTTCCGGCGACTTGATCATGTCGAACAGGATGCCGAGCAGGTTCTGGCTGGTGACGCGGCTGACGCCCTTGATGTAGGCGACGTAGGATTCGTTCACCGCGATCCATTTGCGCCCCGTCGCCGGATGCACGCGCACCAACGGCATCTCGAACGGCGGCATCTTGATGCGGGCGGCGGTGGCGGCCTCGACGTCGAGGTAGCGGTCGGTGATATGGCCGGTGGCGTCGGCCGACTGGATCACCTTCAGCGTTTCGAGATAGGCGGCGAACAGCGGATCGAGCTGCTCATAGACCCAGGCGGCGTTGCTGAAGATGGTGTCGCCGCCGTTTTCGGGAATCTGATGGGCGAACAGCGCGGTGAAGGCCGGCGCGTCGGCGCGGAAGCCGCCGTCGGCATGCCAGATGTGATTGCGCAGGTGCTTGTCTTTCGTCGAATCGATCATCGTCGCGTCGGGATTTTCCGGCGCGCGCGGCGTATGCGGTCCGGCGTAGGAGAAGAACTCGCCGAGGAAGCCGGCGAAGGCGGTGAAGTTTTCCGCCGTCACGGTGCCCGGCTCGAAGACGACGAGGCCGCGGTTGTGCAGCAGGTCGCGCAAGGAGGCGCGGAATTGCTCGCTGAGCGGCTGGCCGTCGAAGCGGAAGCCCGAGATCACCGAGCCGACGGCCGGCTGGATTTGGCGGACCTTCACGCCTTCCGGCGCGGCGGATTCGGAGACGATGCGAAGGTGAGAGGTCGTGGTCATGGCAAGCACCTTTCTCTAAATGAACGGGCGGCTCGGGGGCGAACCGCCCGTGTGACGGAATTACTTCAGGCTGGCACGCTGCTGGTCGGCCTGCTTGCGCGCGGCCTGCACGCGATCGACGATGGCGGCCGGCGTCTGGTAGAGTTTGTTGACGCGCTCGGCGAGAACCGCGCCGCTGTCGGGGCTGATCTCGAGCTTCTGCTTGGCGGTCTCGGCGAGGAAGGCCGGATCCTTCAGCACCTTATCGAACGCTGTGCGCAGCGCGGCTTCGCGCTCCTTCGGGATCTCGGGCGGCGCGAAGACCGGGCGGCCGAGGATCAGCGTGCCGGTGAGGAAGTCGAGCACCTCCTTGGCGTCCTGCGTCTTGGCGTAGTCGTAAATCGACGGCGCGTCGAACTCGGGATGCTTGCCCTGGCCGAGGAAGGAGATAATGCGCCAGTTGCCGGCCTTGTAGTCGTCCCACTCGGTGCTCTGCAGCGCCGCCCAGCTCCAGCCGATCAGGCCGGCGGTCTCGCCGCGCTTGGTCGCCAGGCGCTCTTCGGCCTTGCCGTTGTAGCCGGCGACGACCTTGAACTTGGTGCCGATGACGCTGTTGATGACGGCGGGCCAGACGTAATCGTCCGAGGCCGGGCCGTCGGCGGCGACATGGAATTCGCGGCTCTTGGCGTCTTCGATGCTGTCGAGTCCCGAGCCCTTCCAGGTCGCGGCGATGAAGACGTCCTGGTTCAGGCTGGCGAGCCAGGAGAACTTCGTCGGATCGAAGGTCGCCTCCTTGGTGCCGTAGAGCGGCTCGACGAGCACCGAGCGCTGCGTCGTGCCGATGGTCAGGCCGTCGCGCGGCGCGATCGAGTAGAGCCAGTTCGTCGCCTTCATGCCCGCGGCGCCGGTCATGTTCTGCACGACCACGCTGGGCTTGCCGGGAATGTACTGGTCGATGTGGCGCGCGATGGTGCGAGCGTATTGGTCGTAGCCGCCGCCGGCGGCGAGGGCGACGATGAAGTTCAGGTTCTTGCCCTTGTAGGCGGACTCGACATTATCGGCGGCGAACGCGGGCGCGGCGAGCGTGACGCTGAGCGCAGTAAGGGCGGCGAGGCGGGACAGTTTGGTCATGATGATCCTCTCGGCGAACGCGCGGTTCTGGCGTCGTTCGCGGCATGAATGGAGTGCGACGGGAAGGCTGTGCGCCGATCAGGCGCGCGCGCGGGTCCGGCCCGGGCAACAGCTCCGGGTCATGCGGCGCATCTCATGTCGAGTGCGCGAGAGGACAGGCGACCGATCTTCTTGGCGATCTTGGCCGAAGGTGGACATCTGGGATCTCCTCCGCCGGCTCAAGCGAGCCTGCGGGCAACGAGAGGGTGCAAGCTGCTCGTTATCCGCAGATTTAACAATCACCGAATGTGAGTCAATAAAATAAATACATCAAAAAAAATGTGTATAAATAATTATAACTAAAAAATAGTGTATTAATAGGTGAAACCCCAAGCTTTCTGCGGCGTTGAGGCCTCTAGCGTTTCGCGCTTGTCGCGCGACATTCGCCGCCAAGCTGATAGGCTACAGGGGCTATGAGTTCTCGGCGTACCTCCATCGCGATCATCGGCGGCGGTTTTAGCGGCTCGCTTCTGGCGGTCCATTTGCTGCGCCGTCTGTCGGCCGATTGCCGCGTCCATCTGATCGAGCGGCGCTCCGGCTTCGGCCAGGGCATGGCCTACTCGACGGGCAATCCCAACCATCTCTTGAACGTGCCGGCCGGGCGCATGAGCGCCTTCGCCGATCAGCCGAACCATTTCGTCGATTGGTTGGCGGCGCAGCCCGACGTCGCGCCGGAGCAGGCCCGCGGCGAGGCCTTCGTCTCGCGCGGCCTGTTCGGCCGCTACGTGCAATATCTGCTGGCCCATCAGCTCGGTCCCGAAGCCAACAACCGCAATCTTTATCTGATGCCCGACGAGGCGGTCGGCCTGACGCAGACCGCTGACGGCATCGTCATCGCCACGGCGAGCGGGCGGCCGCTGCATGTCGACGCCGCCGTGCTGGCGGTCGGCAACTTCCCGCCCGAATCGCCGCCGCTCGCTCGCGACATTTACGAGTCGAAGCGCTACATCGCCGATCCGTGGGACGATGAAGCGCTCAGTGCCATTCCGCCGGCCTCGCATGTGCTGGTGATCGGCACCGGCCTGACCATGGTCGATCTCGTCGTCACCTTGCGCGACAAAGGCCATGAAGGGCCGATCACGGCGCTCTCAAGGCGTGGTCTCTTGCCGCACAAGCATCTGGCCAAGCCCGCGCCGGTGTTCGACCCTTACGGCGATCCGACGAGCATGAGCGATCTGGTGCGCCATTTGCGCGGCGCCATCGCGCGCGCCGACGAGGGCGGCAAAGACTGGCGCACGGTGATCGACGGATTGCGCCCGCATCTGCAGCGCTGGTGGCTGCATCTGCCGCACGACGAGAAGCGCCGCTTCCTGCGCCATCTGCGGCCCTGGTGGGACATTCATCGCCATCGCCTGGCGCCGCCGGTCGCCGCGCGCATCGACGGCTTGGTCGAGAGCGGCGCGCTCACCGTGCTCGCCGGCTATATCAAGTCGATGACCATGGCGAGCGACCTGATCGAAGTGACCTACAGCCCGCGCGGCACGAAAGAGACCCAGCAATTGCGCGTCGGCCATATCGTCAATTGCTCGGGCCCGGCGAGCGATTACACCCGCGTGCGCCATCCGCTGATCCGCGGCCTGCTGGATGACGGCGCGATCCGCCCCGATCCCTACAAGCTCGGCCTCGACATCGACGATGCGCTGCATGTGATCGATCAGCATGGTCAGGCCAATCCGCGGCTCTACGCCGTCGGGCCGATCACGCGCGGACGCTATTGGGAAGTGACGGCGGTGCCGGAAATCCGCAAGCAGACCGAAGAGCTGGCGGACGCGCTCGCGGCGCAGTTCTGTTCGGAGAAGGTCTAGCTCTTCGCCTTCGTCACATGCTCCTGCAGGCGCGGGAAGAGCTGCACCAAGTTGCAGGGGCGGAAGCGCGAATCGAGCTGCGTCGAGATGATCTCCCAGCCGTCCTTGCAGGCGCTGGGCGAGCCGGGCAGGGCGAAGAGATAGGTGCCGCCGGCGACGCCCGCCGTGGCGCGCGACTGGATCGTCGAGGTGCCGATCTTCTGATAGCTCAGCATGCGGAACAGTTCGCCGAAACCGTCGATCTTCTTCTCGTAGATCGCCTCGAAGGCTTCCGGCGTCACGTCGCGGCCGGTCAGGCCGGTGCCGCCGGTGGCGATCACCACGTCGACGTTGGGGTCGGCGATCCATTGCTTAAGCTTGGCGGTGATCTCGCCGACATCGTCATGGACGATGTCGCGCGCCGCCAGCTTGTGCCCGGCGTCGGTCAGGCGCTGCTCGAGCACGTTGCCCGACTCGTCGTCCTTCGGGCGGCGCGTGTCGGACACCGTGAGAACGGCGATATGGACGGGAATGAAGGTGCGGGTTTCGTCGATGGCCATGATGGCGGCAATCTACGCCGCCAGGTCGCCTGCGTCAAAAAGCTACGGCTTACTCGCCGAGGCCGAGCGCACCGAGGCTGCCGGCCGGCGGGCCGACCTGATCGAGCAAAGCCGGCGTCAGTTCGGCGCGGTTGAGCGCATCGGCGCTGCTCGGCACTTCGGCGACGCGCACGTCGTCGGTGCTCAGGCCGTCGAGCGCGGCATACATCGGCCATTCGCCGCCGGCCACCGCCGTCAGCGATTCGTTCGGCTGGCCGAGGCGCATGCGGTAGATCCACAGGTTCGCCATCACGCGCTCGACGAAGATGCGCGATTCGCGCGACGGGATGCTTTCGATGAACAGCAGCGGATCGTCGCTGCCGTTCGTCTGCTTCACCCATTTGGCGAGATTGCCCGGGCCGCCGTTGTAGGCGACGGCGAGCATGATGAGATTGTTGCCGACCGAGGCGTCGGCGAGCAGATGGCGGATATAGCGCTGGCCGAGCGAGATGTTCATCTCCGGCTCGTACAGGCGCTCGCGGTTGTTGCCGCGGAAGCGCTCGCCCTCGGCCATGTAGCTGGCGGTGGCGGGCATCAGCTGCATCAGGCCGGTCGCGCCGGCGGGGCTCTTGGCGCGCGTGTTGAACGCCGATTCCTGGCGCATCACGGCG
The DNA here is from genome assembly GCA_035714115.1 of Alphaproteobacteria bacterium. GTDB lineage: Bacteria > Pseudomonadota > Alphaproteobacteria > SMXQ01 > SMXQ01 > CAMAVH01. Next base: position 19,349 of record DASTMO010000095.1, on the reverse strand, counting down.
AAGATCAGCGCGCGGTCGATATCGTAGCCCTCGGGCGGACGCCAGCCTGGCACCGGATAGATCGCGGCGTCGCGGAAGGCGCCGTCGCCGTTCGAGGTGAAGGCGGTGCCGAGGCGCAGGGCCAGATTCGGCATGTTGGCGCGGCCCGCCAGGGCGAGCGCGGCGCGGCTGACGGCCTGCGACGTGGAGCCGAGCGTCGCCAGTTCCTGTTCGGCGCGTTCGCTATCGCCGATCTGCAGCAGCGCGGCGGCGCGCTTGCCGGCGGGAAGCTCGACCAGCGCCGCGAGATCGCGCGCATCGAGCGCCGGCGTGCGCAGGTCGAGATCGGGCTCGAGGCCGAGCATCTCGCGCGCGATCAGGCCGTAGAAGGTGCGCGAATGGCGCGAGGCTTCTTCGAGCCAATAGGTCACCTTCTGCGGCTGGCGCGCCATCATGTTGGCGCGCGCGGCCCAGTAAGCGCCGGCGGAGATCACCCAGGGCGAGGCCTTGGGCGTGCGCGCGACGGCTTCGAAGGTCTTGGCCGCGGCGGCGTACTGGCCCTTGCGGAAAGCGGCGAGCGCTTCGTTCCACGGTTTGGCCGGCGGCTCGATGACGCCGCCGAAGATGGAGTAGGGCAGCACTGCGGGGCTGCCGCTCGGGACTTTCAGCGGCGCGCTCTTGGCCGGCTTCTTCTTCACGGCGACGGCGTAGATGCGTTTGGCGTCGGCCAGATCGCCGTGCTGGTCGAGCCAGGCGGTGAGTTCGCCGTAGGTCGCCTTGTAGCTGGACGAGAGATAGCGCTGCGCCTCGACATGGCCCATCAGCGACTTGTCGCGCAGGGCGGCGATCAGCTTGTCGGCCTCGCCGAAGCGGCCCTGGTCCTGCAGCGCGAAGATGCGCTCATAGCGGGTGGCGTCGGCGGTCGAGAGGATTTCGGGCAGTTCGGTCGGCGCCAGCTGGTCGGTGGCGTAGACCGGGGCCGTGGCGGTCGACGCCAGCTGGCGGCCGGGCTCGCTGGCGAGCGCCGTGCTGCTGAGGAACGTCGAGATGGAGAGGAGCGCGATTGCCCCGGCGGCGAAAGCCTTCAGGGAGCGGTTGGCGCTGTGAACCCCCTTAAAAGTGCGCTGGGGGCACGTAACACGCTGGCTGGGGTGGTTGTCCGCCTCAGTCATGGCCAAGGTTCATAACGGAAGGCCAAAGGCCGGGGCAAGCATGGTGAATAGGCCCGATCCGTTAAAAACCCATAAAAACTGTGGACGAACGTGATTCAGTCTTTTGAATCAATGGCCGGATTATTTGCCTAAAACGGCACGGATGCCGACCGGACTCGTTGACTCCGGCCCGCCATAGATAGTTACGAAAAAATACTATGTGAGGGCGGGGGCGACGCCGAGTTCTTCCATCTTCTCGCGGATGGCGAGCAGATCCCTCCAGGCCTCGCGCTTCTGCGCCGGGCTGCGCAGTAGATAGGCCGGATGGAAGGTGGCGATGATTGGCACCGGCCGGCTCATGCGCGGCGTCTCGTAAGAGTGCCATTGGCCGCGCAGGCGGGTGATGCCCTCGCTGCGCGCCAGCATGGTCTTGGCCGAGATGCCGCCGACCAGCACGATCAGCGCCGGATCGATCAGCTCGATATGGCGCTCGACGAATGGCAGGCAGGCGCCGATCTCGTCCGGCGTCGGCGTGCGGTTGCCGGGCGGACGCCAGAACAGCACGTTGGTGATGTAGAAGCTTTCGGCGCGCGTCAGGCCGATATGGCCCAGCATGCGGTCGAGCAATTGCCCCGACACGCCGACGAAGGGCAGGCCTTGGCGGTCTTCGTCGGCGCCCGGCGCTTCGCCGATGAACATGACGCGCGCTTGCGGATTGCCGTCGGCGAACACCAGGTTTGTCGCGGTTTTCTTGAGCGCGCAGCCTTCGAAGGCGACGAGCGCGGCGCGCAAGTCTTCCAGGCTGTTGGCGGCGCCGGCGAGCGCGCTGGCCGATTGCAGCGTCTCGGCGCTGGCCCCGCCGGGCGTCGCGGAAAAGGTCGGGGCTTGCACGATCGCGCTGGAGGCTTTGGGCGCAGCGGGAGCCATCGGGCGCGGCGCTTCGGCGACCCCAGACGTCATCGCTGCGGCTCGCGGCGTGGGCTGCGGGGCAGGCTCGGGCTTCGCCGCCTTCGAGGTGGCGAAACGGTCGATCGGCGAATCCGCGATGGCTTCGTCGGCGCCGGCTTCCACCTGCCAGCGTAGGGCGGTCAGCGGATCGAGTTCGTGGGAAAGCTCCATGGCCCGACTCCTAGCATGAGGAGCCGGGCGATGGGAGTCGCGCCATCCGGCAGCGGCTATTTGCTCTCGGCGGCGATGGCCTTGATGCGGGCGACCGTCGCGGCCGGCAGCCGTTTTTGCTCCTCGGTCAACGCCTGGAGCTTGTCTCCGGTGAGCGGATTGATGTCGAGCTGCATCTTGGCGGCTTCGGCCAGCACTTCGGGGTCGGCCATGGTCGTGTCGAACGCCCGGCGCAGTTCCGCCAAGCGATCGGGCTGCATGTCGGGCGGACCGATCAGAGTGCGCCCGACGATATCGCCGGCCGAGATCACTGCCATCATGCGGCGGTCGTCCTCGCTCGTCGCCAGTTCGGTCAAGGTCGGCACGTCGGGCAGCGTCGCGCGGCGTTCGCTGCCGATCTGCACCAGGATGCGCAGCTTGTTCTCGCTGAACCAGGCGGGCTGCTGGGCCTTCATCTGGTTATAGAGAATGCTGAATGAGCCCTGCACCTCTTCGCGCTCCAGCGCGAGCAGCGCCTGCTTGGCCGAATAGCCGGCGATGGGCTTGATCTTGGTGCCGACCAGGGCGTTGAGGAAGCGCACGTAGAGATCGGAGCCAGACAGCGCGCCGCCGACGGCGACGGCGATCTCGCGCGTCTTGGTGTCCTGGATGCTGCGCACGCCCGAGCTGTGCCAAACGCCGAGCACGGTATCGACGTCTGACATGCGCCCGATCCAGGAGAATTTGTCGACCTCGAAGAGCAGTCCCTGGGTTTCCAGCAGCTGCATCAGAGCGATGCTCTGGCTCACGGTGCCGATGGTGGTGCCATCCTTCGGCGCCACGTTGTAGATGAAATTGGCGGCGCGCAGGCTGCCGGCGCCCGGCATGTTCTGCGGCACCACCGTGGGGCCGTTGGCCAAATGCTTGCTCAAGTGGCGCGCGACGAAGCGGCCGTAGATGTCGTAGCCGCCGCCGACTTCGTAGCCGATCACCAGGTTGATGCGGTCGCGGCTCTGGAATGGCGCGGCGCTGGCCCCCGGCGCGAGGCCGAGGACCAGCAGCCCCGCAAGGATGCAGTAGATCATCTTCATGGTCGTCTCCCTGTTCTTCACGTCGCGGGCATTTCCCCGCTTATCGTTTCGTCTCGCGTCCTGTCGGCCAATGCCGACAGCCCCATCCGCCCGGCGCGATCGGCGCGGGACGGATGGGGTTTCGTACATTCGGGCTTAAGCGCTTTGGCGCTCGCCGGCGGCCAGCTTCATCACCGGACCCTTGCGGCGACCATCGAGCGACGGCGCCTTCAGTCCCGCCGCCTGGAAGGCCCAGACGCCGATCTGGTCGGCCCACATGCAATAGACGTCAAGCAGCTCCTGCGCGGCGAACAGGCAGGCGTCCTGCTCCTCTTGGGTCTTGGCGTATTTCTGCAGGATGACGATCGGCATGTCGCCGTGGCCGCCTTCGTGCGAATCGGCCTCTTCGGCCGAATCCCAATGGGCCAGCTCCTTGTCGGACATGTTCAACGAGGCCCATAGCTTGCGCGAGGATTTGGCGCGCTCGCCCATGCGCGCGATCATGTCCTTGCCGCGCGAGACTTCGCTGGCCGTGATGGCGGCGAAGCCTTCGAGCCAATGGCGCTTACTCGCCCATTCGCAGTAGCCCATGCGCCAGCGCGTGATGTCCGAGCCGCGATAGTTGTAGACGAACTGGCGGTCGAGGCCGAGACCGACGGCGAAATCGACGAGGCTTTCGTAATGGCCGGTCACCACGGTCGGGTCGCGCACCTCCTCGACGAACATGTTCTCGATCAGATATTGCCGCACGTCGAGATGCGGGCAGTTGCCGGCGATGTTCGCCAGCCAGCGCGGGAAGTTCGCGGCAAACACGCAATGCTCCAGCGCGTAGACCCGCGCGCCTTCGCGCTTCAGGTTGTTGCGGTTGAACTCCTCGAGATAGGTGCCGGGCATCCAGCGGGTCTGGCAGACGTCGAGGAGGGCTTGTTTGAATTGTTCCGGAGTGCGCGCCATGCGTGAGGCCTCTATGAAGCTGTTGTCGTTGGGCGCGACGATAGGCGGGCGCCGCCGGACGGGCATCCGTCTTTTGATTAAAACCATATCAATGAATATGATAAACAGAGGAGTGATTGCGGGAGGGGGTATGGACCGTTTTCGCTTGATGGAAACCTTCGCTGCGGTGGTGCAAGCGGGCAGCTACACGCGCGCCGCCACGGCGCTCGGCGTGACGGTGGCGATGGTGAGCAAGCGCATCCAAGAACTGGAAGGCGATCTCGGCGTGCGGCTGCTCAATCGCAACACCCATCGATTGAGCCTGACAGACCATGGCGCGGACTATCACGACACCTGCATCGGGCTGATCGGCGAGATGAGGGCGCTGGAAGAGCGCATGCAGCTGCGCCGCCGCGCGCCGCAGGGCGATCTGCGCATTCTGACGACGCGGACCTTCTCCGATACGCTGCTGGCGCCGATCATCACCGCGTTCTGCGCACGCTATCCCCAGGTGTCGGTGCAGGTCGTGCAGATGGACCGGGCGATGGCGCCGCATGCCAGCGATCTGGTGTCTGGCGGCTATGATCTCGCGGTGCGCACGCTGCGCGTCCGCGAATCTTCCTTGGTGGCGCGGCCGCTGATCGCGCTTGCCCAGCGTCTCGTGGCATCGCCCGCCTATCTCGCCGCGCACGGCGCGCCGCGCTCGCCGATGGCTTTGGCCGACCACAATTGCCTCGATCCGGCGAGCGCCTCCGCCGCCTTCAACTGGGATCTGCAGGGGCCGGGCGGCAAACAGACGGTGCGCGTGTCCGGCACGCCGCGCACCAACAGCACCATTCTGGTCCGCCGTGCCGCCCTCGACGGATTGGGCATCGCGCTGCTGCGCGAAGATTTGGTCGCCGACGACCTCGCCAGCGGGCATTTGGCGCCGGTTCTCCCCAGCTACGTCATCAAGCCGAAGAAATTTTATCTGCTTTATCAAAAAGACCGGCAGCCGCCGCTGCGCATGAAACTGTTCATCGAGTTCTTGCTGTCTGAAATGCGCGCCCTGGCCAAATTCTGATCCGCGCCACGAAATGAACCAATTTTGGGATTTGTGCAAAAATGCGGGACTGCGCGGTTGCGGCGCGCGCCCCAATCGCTAAACTCGCGCCACCCAATGAGCCAGGAAGACAGCATGTCAGACCGCGAGAGCATGGAATTTGACGTCGTCATCGTCGGCGCCGGCCCGTCCGGCCTGTCGGCGGCGATCCGGCTCAAGCAGTTGGCGGCAGAAGCGGGGCGCGAGCTTGGTGTCTGCGTCATCGAGAAGGGTTCGGAAGTCGGCGCGCATATCATGTCGGGCGCGGTCTTGGAGCCGCGCGCGCTCAATGAGCTGATCCCCGATTGGAAAGAGAAGGGCGCGCCGCTCAACACGCCGGCCGGCGACGACCGCTTCCTGTTCCTCACCGAAACGAAGGCGCTGCGTCTGCCGACGCCGCCGCAGATGAACAACCACGGCAATTACATCATCAGCCTCGGCAACTTCTGTCGCTGGTTGGCGACGCAGGCCGAAGCGCTCGGCGTCGAGATCTATCCCGGATTCGCCGCCGCCGAAGTGCTCTACGGCAACGCCGGCGAAGTGGTCGGGGTCGCCACCGGCGACATGGGCATCGGCAAGGACGGCCAGCCGACCGGCAATTTCACGCGCGGCGTCGAGCTGCGCGCCAAGCTGACTTTGTTCTCCGAAGGCTGCCGCGGCTCGCTGACGAAAACGCTGCTCGCGCGCTTCAATTTGCGTGACGACGATAGCCCGCAAACCTACGGCCTCGGCGTCAAGGAGCTGTGGGAGATCGATCCGGCCAAGCATAAGCAAGGCACGGTGATCCATACGGTCGGCTGGCCGATGGATTTGCAGACCTACGGTGGCTCGTTCCTCTATCACCTGGAGAACAACCAGGTGGCGGTCGGCTTCGTCGTCGGCCTCGATTATCAGAACCCGTACCTCAGCCCGTTCGAGGAGTTGCAGCGCTTCAAGCAGCATCCGGCGATCCGGCCGATCTTCGAAGGCGCCCGGCGTATCGCTTATGGCGCGCGCGCCCTCAACGAAGGCGGCTTTCAGGCGATCCCCGAATTGGTCTTTCCTGGCGGCGCGCTGATCGGTTGCTCGGCGGGCTTTTTGAACGTGCCGAAGATCAAAGGCATCCACACCTCGATGAAGTCGGGCATGACGGCGGCGGAAGCGGCGGCGGCCTTGCTGTTGGTCGATGACGCGCCGGCGTCGGTCACGCTCGCCGATTATCCGGCGCGCCTGAAGCAGACCTGGCTGTGGGACGAGCTTTATCAGGTGCGCAACGTGCGCCCGGCATTCCGCTGGGGGCTGCTCGCCGGCATCGCCTATGCGGCGATCGACACCTATCTGCTGCGCGGCCGCGCGCCCTGGACCTTCAAGCATCACGCCGATCACAAGAGCCTGAAGAAAGCCAAGGACTGCAAACCGATCGCCTATCCCAAGCCCGACGGCAAGATCAGCTTCGACCGTCTCTCCTCGGTGTTTATCTCGAACACCAACCATGAGGAGAACCAACCGGCGCATTTGAAGCTGCGCGATCCGGCCAAGGCCATCGCCGTGAATCTCGCCGAGTACGACGCGCCCGAGCAGCGCTATTGCCCGGCCGGCGTCTACGAGATCGTGCGCGAAGCGGCAGGACCGCGGCTGCAGATCAATGCGCAGAACTGCGTCCACTGCAAAACCTGCGACATTAAGGACCCGACCCAGAACATCGACTGGACCGTGCCCGAAGGCGGCGGCGGGCCCAACTACCCGAACATGTAGGCTTGCCGCCTCAGGCGGACGGCTTGTCGAGCAGGCTGCGCAGGATCTTGATCAGCCGCTCTTGTTCGGCGCCGAGCGGGCCGAACACTTTGTCGAGCGACTTCTTCTTGATGATCAGGGCGCGCTGCAGCGCCTTGCCGCCCGCGTCGGTCAAAGCGATCAGCTTGGACGGCGGCCGCTTGATGCGCTTGAGATAGCCTTTGCGTTCGAGCAGGCCGAGCGCCTTCGACACCATCATCGGATCGAATTTCGTGAAAGTGGCGAGCCGCACCTGCGTCGGAATCTCGCCTTGCCCATGCAGCGTGTGCGTCGAGGCCAGCAGCGCCACTTGCAAATGGGTCAGGTTGATCTTGCGGAGCTTTTGCTCGTACTGGCGCTGCCAATTGTGCTGCACCTGCCATAACAAATAGCCGAGGCTATCCGTCGGGTTCTTGATCTTGACCGGATATTTCCGCGCCAAGGCGATGGCGTCCTGCGCCGTCATGGTGGCCATTGAGCGTCTCGCGAATCCGCAGCGAAGGAGAAGGCGTCGTTCTGTCTAGCCTGAATGGCGACGCCGCTCAAAAGATATCGCGTCAGGCGAGGACGGCGTTCTTGGGGCGGGCTGCAGGCTTCGGAATCGGCAGGCCGGTAGCCTCGCTCCAATAGCTCATGTCGTAGAACGCTTCCGCCGTCTTGTGTGGCGGCTTGTAATAGCCGAGGTCGATGCGCAGCTCGATGTTCTTGCGGATCGCCTCCGGATCGATGGCGCAATGGGGCACGACATATTTGTAGGTCAGCTCGGCGCGATGACGCGACAGCTTTTCCTCGGCCATCACCAGGGCGAGAGTCTCCTCGCGGTTCTGCGGCAGCAGCAGCCAATCGGTCGCGGCGGCGTAGGCGCGGATGTAGCGCACCAGCAGCGGCCGGTTGGTCTCCGCCCAGCTGCGCAAGCCCCAGCCGCAGACGATCGGCCAGTCCTTCACGTAGTCTTCGCCCTCGGCCATGATGTGGCCGCCGGCCGCCAACGCTTTTTCGGTAGAGGGCGGCGCGAGCATCGCTGCCGAGACCTTGCCTTCGAGGAAGCCGGCCAGGCGGTGGTGCGAATTGCCGAGGATTTTGATGTCGTAGTCGCTTTCGGCGACGCCGTGATCGAGCATGATCTTGTTGCGCACCAGGTCGAAGTTGGAATCGACCGGATCGGCGGCGAAGACCTTGCCGCGCAGATCGGCGAAGGTCTTGATCTCCGGCTTGGCGACGAGTTGCACGTCGAGGCCTTGCTCGGCTTCCATGAAGATGACGAAATCGACGCCGTCTTGGGTGGCGCGCGCCAGCATGGTGTCGGCGGAAGACATGGTGATCGGCCAGACTCCCTCGGCGAGCTCGCGGTTGTGATCGGGGCAAAGGCCGACCAGATGGAAACCGACCTCCAGCCCTTCTTTCGCGAAGAAGCCTTTGTGCTGCGCGACCAGGAAGGCCGGGCGGCGGAAGTAGCCGGTCACCGTGAGCTTGTCCATGAGCATTCCTCCCGTCGGCTCTGCTTAATTGCCGTTGTTGACTGCGGCGATGGCCCGCTCGACGACATCATTCGGCGTGGCGTAAAGCTCGTTCAGCAACGTCCTCACTTGATCCGCAGTCATCGGATCGGTGATTTCCATGCGGCGTTTGGCGGCATCGTCGAGGAAGGCGGCATCTTTCATCGTCGTGTCGAAAGCGGCGCGCAGCGCCTGGGCGCGTTCCGGCGCGATCTGCGGCGGCGCAAGGAGCGGCCGCGAGATCACCTGCTGGGCGAAGATGAGTTGCAGCACCTTGCGGTCGGCCTCGGTCTTGCCGAGCTCGGTGACGAGCGGCACATCCGGCAACGACGGATGTTTCGACAGCGACTGCTGGACCAACGGAATCAGCAACCCGTCCTTCAACCAGTCGGGTCGGCTTTGCATGATGCCGGAGATGTTCCAGCTGCCGGTGCCCTGCACCTCGCCGCGCTCCATGGCGATGGCGACCTCGTTGCTGCCGGGATAGCCGGCGATCAGCTTGAACTTGGTGCCGAGCACGGAATTGAGGACCAGCGGATAGATGTGGTTGCCCGAGCCGGGGCCGGCGGTGCCGAGCACCACCTCGCGCTGCATGGCGTCGGCCAAGGTCTTGACGCCGCTGGTGTGCCAGGCGGCGGCGATCGACACTTCGCTCGAGACGTTGCCGATCCAGGTGAACTCGCGCGGATCGTAGGCGGCGCCCTTGGTCTTGAACAAGGGCGCGGTCACCGCGCCGCCGGCGATGATGCCGAAAGTGCCGCCGTCACGCGCCGCGACCGAAAACAGATAGTTGGCCAGCGTGATCGTCCCGGCGCCGGGCATGTTGCGCACGACGACGTTGGGCGCGCCGGGATAGTGCCGGCCGATGTGATTGGCGACGATGCGCGCTTGCGTGTCGGAGCCGCCGCCCGCGCTGTAGCCGACGTAGAACTCAAGGTTGCGCGGCGCTTGCGCGTCCGCCGGTTGCGCCAGCGACGCGACGCCGCAGGCCGCGAGCGCGGCGATGCCGGCGCGCGACGTCCAGCGATAAGATTTTGTGCGCGGTCGAGAATCGAGCATGATGGCGCCTCCCCAGGTGCTGATGCCGTTCGGCATTCCTTATATATATGCTTATAACGTTTCGGCCTTGGACCACAAGGCCGATCGCAAGACGGAAACATGACGCCTTCGAGCCACCGCCCACAACATAAAGCGCCGGCTGCCGTTTCGCAGCCGCGAAGGGCGCATCCTTCGCGGGTCCGGACATGACGGGCACGGAGACCCCGCGTCCGTTCGACGCGTTGCGCCGCACGTCGAAGAATCGCAACTTTCGCCTCTATGCCATCGGCAACTGGGCGACAAGCGTCGGCGTGTGGGTGCAGACCATCGGCATCGCTTGGCTGACCTGGGAGCTGACCGAATCGACGGCATGGCTCGGGGCCATTGCGCTCGCCGAAGCGATTCCCGCGCTGGCCTTGGCGTTGTGCGCCGGCGCGATCGTCGATCGCGTCGATTGCTACAAGCTGATGCGCGTGACGCAGTCCTGCCAAGTTCTTTATACGCTCGCCATTTGCGTTCTCTGCCTGATCGGATTGATCGACATCTGGCTGCTGTTCGCGCTGACTTGCGGACGCGGGGCGGTGCTCGCTTTCAACCGGCCGGCGCGCATGACCCTGCTTTATGCCGTGGTCGGGCGCGACCTGCTCGCGCCGGCGCTGGCGGTGCAGTCGATCCTGTTCAACAGCTCGCGCTTCCTCGGCCCGGCGCTCGGCGGCGCGATCATCGCCTTCGGCGGCACTGTCTGGGCGTTCGGCGTGGCGACGGCGATGTATCTGACCTTCACCCTCATGTTGTCGTTGATGAAGGTGAAGGGCGAGCCGGTGGCGCGCGAACGCCGTTCGGTGCTGTCCGACATGGCCGAGGGCGTTCGCTACATCGCCTTACATCCAGGCATCAGCATCCACCTCGCGCTGCTGTTCGCGGTATCGCTTTGCGCCAAGCCGCTGACCGACATGCTCCCCGGCTTCGCCGACCGCGTGTTCGCGCTTGGCGTCGACGGACTGGCGATCCTCATGACGGCGCACGGCCTCGGCGCGATGCTGGGCGCGCTCTGGCTGGCCGCGCGGAGCGCCGGGGTCGCCGGCATGACCGCCATCAGCATCGCCAACGCTCTGGCGATCGCCCTGTCGCTCATGCTGTTCGTCGCCACGGGATCGCTGTGGCTCGCCTGCCCGATGGCGGCGCTCGCCGGCTTCGGCTTCCTCGTGCAGAGCATCACCGGGCAGACGCTGGTGCAATCGGCCGTCGATCCTGCGCTGCGCGGGCGTGTGCTGAGCGTCTACGGCGTGGTGCTGGAGGGCGTGCCGGCCATCGGCGCATTCTTCGTCGGCCTGGCCGCCGAGCGGGTCGGGTTGCGCTTGCCGCTGTTCGTCGGCGGCGCGCTTTGTTTCGCCGCATGGTTCTGGGTATGGCGTCGACGCGACAGCCTGACCTTGGCGCTCGAAACGCCGCCAGAGGGCGTGGCACGTTAGGGCCGGCCTAGAGCCGCGGGGAGGGGAACCGGGGTCCGAGCCGGCCGTTATCTCGACTCAGCCTCGTCGCGTGGCGCTGGCAAAAATCTATGTTTTCCCTGTATCTTAGGGACTTAGCGATCCGCCCGGCCGCGTCTCGCCTATCCGCCTTCCGGCCTCCCTCAGCTCACGGCACCTCTTCATGCAGTCTCGTCCGTATGCTTTCAGCCTCGGCGCCCTGGCAACGGCGCTGCTGCTCGCCGCTTGCGGCGGCGCGCCGCGCGACGTTCCCGCCGCCAAGCCGCCGGCTCCGGCGCAATTCTCGCAATTCGGCAGCTACCTCGCCGCGCGCCAGGCGCAAGCCATGAGCGACAGCGCCAATGCCGCCGACTTCTATCTGCAGAGCTTGGCCGAAGACCCCAACGATCCCGAACTGCTGCGCCGCGCCTTCACCGCGCTGACCGCCGAAGGCCGCATTGAGGAGGCCGCCGCGCTCGCCGAAAAGCTGCGCGCGCTCGGCAGCGGCATCCAGATGGCCGGGCTGGTGCGCGCCGTGCACGCGGCCAAGACCGGCCAATATGCCCGCGCCGAAGCGGAGCTCAACGGCTTGCCCGAGGGCGGCTACAACAGCTTCATCGCGCCGCTGCTGCGCGGCTGGCTGATCGCCGCGCGCGGCGAGCCGCAGCGCGGCGTCGTCGCGCTCGCCGCCTTGGGCCAGACGCGCGGCTTCGAAATGTTCGAGAACTTCCACGCCGCGCTGATTCTCGATCAAGCCGGCGATCTGAAGGCCGCCGCGCCCTATTACGAGCGCGCCAATGCCAGCGGCGCGACCTATCTGCGCCTGGTGCAGGCGAGCGCCTCCTATTTCTCACGCACCGGCCAGGCCGAGCGCGCGCGCTCGGCGCTATCGGGCTTCGATTCGGATGCGGGCGACGCTGTGCCGCGCGCCAACCGGCCTGAATTGGCCGCAGCGCCGCTGCTGCGCGAGCCGCTGGTCAAAACGCCGACTGAAGGCATGGCCGAAGCCCTGTTCGATCTCGCCAGCCTCTTGAACCAGCAGAACCTCGACGATCTGGCGATCGTGATGGCGCGCCTGGCGCTCTATCTCGATCCCGACTTGGACATCGCCCTGCTGCTCACCGCGGATATTTTGGAGGACGCCAAGCGCGAGGCCCAGGCCATCGAGATGTACAAGCGCATCCCCGTCGCCTCGCCGCTGTCTTGGTCGGCGCGGCTGCGTTCGGCGACGCTGCTCGACGATATCGGCCGCACGGACGAGGCCATCGCCACGCTCAACGCGCTGGCCGACGAGCGTCAGACGCGGCCCGACGCGCTGATCGCCCTTGGCGATCTCTTGCGCCAGAAGGAGCGTTTCGCCGAAGCGGTCGCCGCTTACGACAAGGCCTTCGCGCGCATTCCGGCCATCGAGCAGCGCCACTGGGCCTTGCTCTATTCGCGCGGCATCGCGCTCGAGCGCGCCAAGCAATGGCCGCGCGCCGAAGCCGATTTCCTTAAGGCCCTCGAACTCAATCCGGATCAGCCCTACGTGCTCAACTATCTCGGCTACAGCTGGGTCGAGCACGGCATCCATCTCGACAAGGCGCTCGACATGATCGAGACCGCCGTGAAGCTGCGCCCCGAGGATGGCTATATCGTCGATTCAATGGGCTGGGTGCTCTACAAGCTCGGCCGTTTCGAAGAGGCCGTGCCGCATCTGGAGCGCGCCGTCGAACTGCGCCCCGCCGATCCGACGATCAACGATCACCTCGGCGACGCCTATTGGCGCGTGGGCCGCGAAGGCGAAGCGCGCTTCCAGTGGGAGCGCGCGCTGGTGCTCAAGCCCGAACCGGAGCAGACGCGCGAGATCGAAGCGAAGATCAAGCGCGGCCTTTCGGCGCAGCAGCGCTCGCAAGCGCCGGCCGATTCTCTCAAGTCCGCCGCGCAGGGCGGCTGAAGCGCGCGGCCATGATCGCCATCGCGCGGAGCGCGAAATGATCGCCATCGCGCGGAGCGCGAAATGATCGCTATCGCCGCGCCGGCCAAGATCAATCTCGCTTTGCATGTGATCGGCCGGCGCGCCGACGGCTATCACGAACTTGATTCGCTCGTCGCTTTCGCCAGCGTCCATGACGCCGTGCGCGCCCAATCGGCCGACGCGTTGACGCTGTCGATCGGCGGCCCGGGCGCCGCATCGCTCGCCGCGTTGCCGCCGGACGACAACATGATCCTGCGCGCCGCGCGCCGCCTGGCGGAGATCGCCGGCATCCGCGTGCCTCATGCGGCGCTGACGCTGGACAAGACGTTGCCGATCGCCAGCGGCATCGGCGGCGGCTCGGCGGACGGCGCTGCCGCGCTGCTGGCGCTGCGCGATCTTTGGCGGCTCGATATGGACGAGGCGCGCCTCGCCGAAGCGGCGCTTTCGCTCGGCGCCGACCTGCCGGTCTGTCTGGGAAGCCGTCCGGCGATCATGCAGGGCATCGGCGAGCGCCTGTCCCCGGCGCCGGCCTTGCCCAAGCTCGGCATCCTGCTCGTCAATCCGCGCGTCGCTTTGCCGACGCCGAACGTGTTCCGCGCGCTTGCTGGAAAATTCGGCCAGCCGATGACGCTCGATTACCGCGTCGGGGATGCGGCTTCGCTGCTCGCCAATCTGCGCGCTTTGCGCAACGATCTGCAGGCGCCGGCGATCAGTCTCGCGCCGGTGGTGGCCGACGTGCTGGCGGCGCTGGAAGCATTGGTGGGTGCGCGGCTCGCGCGCATGTCGGGCAGCGGCGCGACCTGCTTCGCGCTGTTCGATACGGAAGCGGCGGCGCAGGATGCCGAGCGCGCGATGCGCGCGGCTCATGAAGGCTGGTGGAGCGCGGCCGGCCGCTTGATCGCCAGCCGCGACGAGATCGCGCTTTAGCGTTTAACGCCTGGCGACGTCGCGCAATTCGCTGAGCAATTCGCGCGTCGGCACGCCGGTTTGGCGCAAGCCGGCCATCGTCTGATAGTCGCGCACGGCGGCGGTGGTCGCCGGGCCGAGCATGCCGTCCGGCTTGGCCTTGAGCAGCGACAGCTTTTGCAGCAGCGTCTGCAGTTCGGCGACTTCCTTGTTGGTCAGCGGCCCGGCGGGCGCGGCGGCCGGCGCTGCCGTCGTGGGCGTGGGTGTGGGCGTCGGCGTCGCCGAGGCCGCAGGAGGTTGCGCATCGAGGCGGCTCTGCACGGCGACGAGGCGCTGATTGGCCGGGGCATAGCCCTTCGCGGCGGCGGCGCGGTAAAGCTCGAACGCGCGCTTGAGATCCTGCGTCACGCCGTAGCCGTTCTCATAGAGCTGGCCGAGATTGAATTCGGCGTCGGGCAGGCCGGTCTTCGCGGCGCGCTCAAACCAGTTCACGGCCATGCCGTAGTCGCGCACGGTGCCGCGCCCTTGCGCCAAGGCGACGCCGAGATTGTATTGCGCCGGCACATGGCCCTGATCGGCGGCGGCGCTGTACCAGAAGAAGGCCATGGTGGGGTCGGCGGCCCGCCCGATGCCCTGATCGTAGATGACGCCGAGATTGTATTGCGCGTTGGCGAGCCCCTGCATGGCCGCTTTTTCGAACAGCTCGCCGGCGGTGTTGGGATCGCGCGCCAGCAGCCGTCCTTCCATCAGGACCAGCGCCAGATCGTGCTGCGCCTTGGCGTCGTTGGCGGCAGCGCGCGCGCGCAGACGTTCGATCAAGGCCTCGCCGCTGAGATTGGCGCTGTCGGCCTCTTCGATGGCGGCCGGTTTGGCGGCGATGTCGGGCGCGGCTTCGCTCGTCGCGCTGGTGGCGGGCGGCACTGTCGAGCTTACGGCGGGCGCGTTCGATGTCGCCGTGTCGGCGGTTTCGTCGGCGAGATTGCCTTCGCGCGATTTGGCGATCAGCGCTTCCAGATCGGCGAATTCGGCCGGCGCGGCGCCGGCTGTGGCGCGCGGCACCGTCGAGCTGACGGGGGGCGAGGCGGGAGACGCCGGCGAGGAGGGGGGCGCGGGCCGCGTCGCCGCACCGGCGCGTGGACGTGTCTGGCCGGTGACGCGCAGCAACTCTTCCTCGGTCATCTCGGCGAAGCGGTTGGGCGGCGGCTCCTGCGTCTCGAACCAGAGCCAGACGAGGCCACCGGCGCCAGCGGCGGAGATCAGCAACAAGAGGGCTGCGATGGCGCCGAGGCCACGGCGATAGCGGCGTTGGCGCATGGAGATCGGCGGCAAGGGCGGAGGCGCGGCCGGGGCATGAGCGGCGACGGGCGCGACGGCGCGGTCGGCGATGGCGTCGATCTTGCGGGTGAGCGGCGTGACGACGCCGGCGATATTGCGGTCGGCGCGTTGCAGGCGGGAATCGACCGCTTCGAGCGCCAGCCGGATTTTGTCCTGCGCCTGCGGATCGACCAGCGCTTCGTCGCTCTCGTCGCCGGTGTCCTCGGTCGCATCGCTCTTGCCGCGCAACGCCCAGGCGGGCGGCGGCACATAGGTCGCGGCATTGTCGAGGATGGCGCGGTCGAGCCACTCGGCGAGCGTGAGGCCGGCAGCGTCGGCGGCGTCCGCGGCGCGCCGGCGCGCCGCATCGTCCATGGCGCGCACCGTCCAATCCATCGCTGGCTTATCCGTTCAGTCTAGCTTGTTGCGAGCGGAGCCGCCCGTGACCGAGATCGCCGGCCCGCGAGGAGATTAATCCGAGAAGAGGCGCGAGAGGAGCCCCGGTTTGCGCCGTTGCGGACCGTCGCTCGGCCGCTCGGCCGGCGCCTGACGCGGCGCGGGGCCACGGCCGTCTTCGATGCGGTCGAGCCGTTCGGTCATGCGCATCATGGCGCGCTCCAGCGGATCGATCTCGGCGCGGGAATTGCCGCCACCGCCGGGGTAGTTCTTGGCCTCTTCGACCTGGGCCGACAGGCGGGCGACCTTTTCGGCGATCGGCACCAGGGCTTCGGCGGTGCGCGCTTCGCTTTCGCTGATGCGGGCCGACAGCTTGTTGATGCTTTCGAGAATGGCTTCGGGCGTGAGCGCCGGCGGGCGCGCGACGCCGTCCCCGGCGGGCGCGGCGGAGCCGCCGGTCGAAGCATAAATGGTCGGGCCGCTGGAGCTTTTGAGCTGCTGGGCGGCGGCGGCATGAATCGTCTGGCTCAGCCAGACGCCGAGCGGCAAGCCGGCCTTGCGCGCGGCCAACTTGGCGGCCTCGCGAGCCTCATGCTCAACGCCCTTCACGCTCCATGGAACAGTGGTCATACCGCTGTCTGACTCCCGACGCATTCGAATGGCGGCATAATGTTCCGTAATACCGGGGTATGTAAAGCTATCCAACCGCTTGCGAAGCGTTTTCGTTCAAGGGGCTGGAGCGAAAAACCGGTCGTTTCGAGACGAAATTCGCTCAACCGCGTCCTACCGCGCGCGGCGCACCCCGCGCTACTCGCCGCCCTCTTGCGCGTCGGCTACATGGTGGATCAGTCCGGCCAGCCAGACCGCGAGCGGGACGCCGGCGCGCCGGGCCGCGGCGCGGGCGGCCTCGATGGCGGCGGGGCTCATGCCGGCGATGCGCCAGACCTTGTCGGCGGGTTCTTGGTCGGCAGGGAGGAGGCCCTTGACGGGGCTTTTTGGCGGGTTTTCAGCGCTCATGAAGCGATTTTAGGCGGCTTTCGCGGCGGCAGAAAGGCCGCCTTTTCAATTCGGTATTCCAGTTGAGAGGGACGGGCGGAGCGGCTATGGTCCGGGCCCTTCACCGGGCCGCCCGTGCGGCCAAGCGTTGGGGCGTCGCCAAGCGGTAAGGCATCGGTTTTTGGTACCGACATTCCCAGGTTCGAATCCTGGCGCCCCAGCCAACCAGTCCAGAGTGTGCGCGTCTCTCTGAGATTTCGCCGCCAAACTGTGAAAAAGCCCGCTAAATGGCGGGTTTTCTACTGTGTGCATTGACCCTGAGACAGTCTAGACGGGATAAGAACGGGCAGTTTTGCCCGAGCGTCTCAGGTCGCGTTTTCGGGGTGGCGGGTGGCAAATTGGCCACTTCTAAGGGGCTCATTAATGCCCATCCGCGATTGCGGACATTGGCAGAGACAACTCGATTTTAATGCCGCGACCGGTCCACTGTTGTTCAATGCGCCCGCCAAGTTGGCGATACACGACGGTGTCAATCAGCGATTTGCCAAAGCCGGCAGGGTTGGAAGGAGAGGGCTGCGCCGGGACATCCGCGATTTCCCGCCATTTTAACGCGAAGGTATCCTCTTCAACCTTCCAATCGATCAGGATCTTTCCGCCTTGGTCGCTTAGAGCGCCGTACTTCGCCGCATTCGTGGCCAGCTCGTGAAAGATAAGCGCTAAACTGTTCACTGCGCGCTCGACGCAATCAATTCGCGGTCCTGTGAGAACGAAGGTCGCTGGTGCCGCATTTCGCTCGACCGAATGCGGACGTAGCACGACCTCCAACAACTCTTTGAGCTCTGTTACCCGTGGCGCGGCATCCAGAGGCGAGAATGCGCGGTGCACTAAGGCATGCGCCGCTGCGAGCGCCTTAAGCCGGCCCGACAGCTTCTCTGCAAGATCGTCCGTGCTCGTCGCGCTTTGGCGAGAGGCGCGGATCATATTCTGCAAAAGCATAAAGACGTTTTTGACCCGGTGATCCATTTCCGCGGTCAACATCTCCTGAGCTTCGAGCGCAGTTTCGAGATGTGTCTCCTTATCGCTCAGAGCATGTTCGGCGCGATCTCGCTGCTGCCTTTCCTGATGTTTTGCGATGATTATGCCGCCCGCGACGGTCATTGCCTCGACAAGCGCGAAGTCGCGCGCGATCGGCGTCCGCGGCTCATCGTGATAGATTGCGAATGTCCCGACGATACGGCCATTCGAGGTTTCAATAGGAAATGACCAGCAACCGCGAAATTTGAATAGGCGAGCGACCCAGACAAGGTCTTTCCAAAGCGGCTCTATAAAAACGTCGGGCGTCACGATTCCGCGGCCGGAATGCGCGGCAAGGCCGCAAGCGATCGAGTCGGCGCCGATCTTGAAACCGTCGATAGCCTTGGCATAGCCGGCCGGCATGCCGATGACGTGATGTATCGCCGTGCTATCGGCGTTTGCGATGAAAAAAGCGCACCGGGCGCGATCTTCAAAATAGTTTGTAATGGTGGTGATGAGCGGGGCCAGCGAGGAGGCAAGGTCGGCGTTGTTCAGCGCTCTTTGAAAGGCTTCCTTTTGCCCGGCGAGCCATGCCTGACCATCATGCGACGCAAATTTTGGTTCTGCGCCATCAGCCGACGCCGACGGCTGTGACGTGGTAGAAAATGGCCGCGGAATGATTTGCGAAGTCTGATCCAAGGCCCTCTCCTGGTACGCGGCGCTCATTTTTAGAATTTCCCGCAACTCCGAGATGCGGAACGGCCTTTGCATCATGTGCAATGTGGACAGTCGGCCCTCGCGGTTCAGTCGTTTCGCTAAGTTCAGCGCGGGGTCAAACGAACTGTAAGAAATGATAACGGTAGCGTCGGACCTTCTATCAGCCAACCATTGCACGGCATGAACATCGCTGATGGGCGGCATCGATGCCGTTATCATGACGATCGATGGGTTCAGCGATTCAAACCACCGTACGAAGTCATCAATCTTTCCGGTCGCTGATACGCTCCAGTTGGCCTTGGATGAAACTTCACATAATAAATTGCGGAAATCGCGATCCGGTTCGTAGAGCAGCATCGAGCGCCGCGGCAGAGGCAGTTGGAGTGCTGTGAGCAAGCGCCGCCCCTTTTGCACCTGAAACATACGAGGAGCGCGAATCAGTTGGCGTCCAACTTTAACCCAATTGATCGCCACTCAATTGTTGCCGCTGCGCCACCGCACGCATCTCGAGGTTATCAATCATTTGGATGATCCTGATCCAGAGCGCGTGGCCACCTTCATTGTCGGCGTAACGATCCGCCCACATGGCCGCGATGAAACGAGCATTCCTGCCGTGGTATCGCAGCATCAAGTGGGCTGTTCGATAGACGTCGACGTCGAAGATCAAGGCCGCACCAAGCCGGTTCTCTTAATTCGCTTTTAAAAGCGAAATTCCGCGGCTTAGTTAATTCAAATCAAGTATGTGCAAATTTTTTAGCTGTCTGCGTCAGCCGAATGGCAGCGGAATTTTCTGCTAACGCGCGAGGTTCATGCGCAGACGCCGGTGCAGATAGTTCTCATCGAAACCAGCAATCTGCACAAGCTTCTCGGCGTCTTTAATGACCAAGCTTCCGCGATTCAAAATCATGGCGCCCTTAAGACGCAATTCCTTCAGAACACGATTCAAATGCACGGGAGTCATTCCTAAAGAGTCCGCAATCAA
>DASTMO010000094.1:0-5346 GCA_035714115.1 Alphaproteobacteria bacterium | reverse complement strand
GCGCGGGCCGGGTGGTGAGAGAGCGCATTACGACAGCGTATTTCGCGCACCCGATCGGGGAGGCCAGCGATGAGCCAGGCCACGGCGTCTTCCGGCAAGATCATCACCGGCCGCATGGTGCTGCTCGCGCTGCTCGGCTTCTTCGCTTTGGTCGCGACGGTCAACGCGATCTTCATCGTCATGGCGCTGCGCAGCCATCCCGGCGTTGCCGACGATAACGCTTATGTTGACGGCCTTGCTTATAACCAGACTCTCGCCGCCGCCGAGTCGCAGCGCGCGCTCGGCTGGCAGGTGACGTTGACGGCGGGCGATGGCCCGGCAGGCGAGATCAAGCTGCGCGCGCTGGATAAAGCCGGCGCGCCGGTCGCCGCGGCGGCGGTGCGTCTGTCGCTGCGTCATCCGGGCCGCAAGGATGCCGATCGCGAAATGGCGATGATCGCCGATGGTGGCGGCCTCTGGCATGCGCCTGCCGGCGATCTGCCGCGCGGCAATTGGGATGTGCAGGCGCTGATCTCGCGCGCCGATGGCGAAGCCTATCGCGCCGAATGGCGCATCTGGCTGCAGCCGGAGGCCCGACCATGACCGTCAACGCGCTCGACATCGGCGCGGCCGAAACGGCCCCCGACATCGATCCGGCGCCCTTCGTCAGCCGCGATCCCGATGGCCGCGATTCGCTGGTGCTGCTGGTCGACGGCATTCACTGCGCCGGATGCGTGCAACGCATCGAGAAGAACCTGTCGGCTCTGCCCGGCGTGCATCAGGCGCGCGTCAATGTCACCACCAAACGCCTGCGCCTGAGCTGGGAGCCGTCCGCGACGGACGCGCATGCGCTGGTCGGCGCGTTGACGCGTCTGGGCTACGAGTCCGTGCCCTTCGCCGCCGAGACAGCGTCGCCCGATCAGGACCGCGAAGGCCGCCGGCTGCTGCGCTGTCTTGCCGTCGCCGGTTTCGCCGCCATGAACGTCATGCTGCTGTCGGTTGGGATTTGGGCCGGCGCCTTCAGCGATATGGACGCCGCGACGCGCGGGCTGTTCCATTGGGTCTCGGCGCTGATCGTCATGCCGGCGGTGGCTTGTGCGATCCGGCCGTTCGCCGCGTCGGCGCTCGCCGGTTTGAAGGCCGGCGAGATGCGCATGGACCTGCCGATCACCGTCGCGGTGCTATTGACCACGGCCATGAGCCTGTTCGAGACGGTGCGCGGCGGACCGCATGCCTATTTCGACGCTTCCGCCTCGCTGCTGTTTTTTCTGCTGATCGGCCGCTATCTCGACCGCCAGGCGCGCGCCAAGGCCTGCGCAGTCGCCGAAAATCTTCTCGTGCTGCAGGGCGCGACCGCGACGGTGCTCGATCTCGATGGCGCGCAGCATGCGGTGCGCGTCGCCGAATTGCAGCCGGGCATGACGGTGCTGGTGCCGGTCGGCGCACGTCTGCCGGCTGACGGCACGGTGCTGCGCGGCCACAGCGATCTCGACGCCAGCCTGCTGACCGGCGAGACCGCGCCGCAGGCGGTCGGCCCAAAGGATCAGGTGTTCGCCGGCACGCTCAACCGCACCGCGCCCTTGGTGCTGCGCGTCGCCGCCGCCGGCCAGCGCACCTTGCTCGCTGAAATCGTGCGCCTGATGGATGCGGCCGGGCAGGGCCGCGCCCGCTATGTGCGCCTCGCCGACCGCATCGCCCGCGTCTATTCGCCGGTCGTGCATCTGGCCGCGCTTGCCACCTTCCTCGGCTGGATATTTCTGGTCGGCGCGCCGTGGCAGCAGTCGCTCATGGTTGCCGTCGCCGTGCTGATCATCACTTGTCCCTGCGCGCTTGGCCTCGCCGTGCCGGTGGTGCAGGTGGTGGCGAGCGGACGGTTGCTCAAGCGCGGCGTGCTCTTGAAGGCGGCGGACGGATTGGAGCGCCTCGCCGCCGCCGACACGGTGGTGTTCGACAAGACAGGCACGCTCAGCCTCGGCCGCCTCAAGCTCGCCAATCTCGACAAGATCGCCGATACCGATCTCGCCGCCGCGGTCTCGCTCGCCGCCGCCAGCCGACATCCGCTTTGCCAGGCGCTCACGCGCTTGCGCCCGAAGATCGCTATGCTTTCCGATGTTCGCGAGCATCCGGGTCTCGGCCTCGCCGCCGAAACAGCCGATGGCGAACTGCGTCTCGGCAGCGCCGCATGGTGCGGCCTGGCCGACGTGCCGAGCGGGCATGACGGGCCGGAACTGTGGCTGCGCCATGCCCATGGCGGCGCGGTCCGCTTCGTCTTCGAAGATTCGCTGCGCCTTGATGCGGCGGCGACCATCGCCGCGCTCAAAGCACGCGGCCTGACGGTCGAGCTGTTGTCGGGCGATCGCCCCGCTGTGGTCGAGGCGGCGGCGCGCGCTGCCGGCATTTCGCATTGGCGCGCGTCCTGCGCGCCGGCGGACAAGATCGCGCGTCTGCAAGAGCTCGCTTCGCAAGGCCGCAAGGTGCTGATGGTCGGAGACGGTCTGAATGACGCGCCGGCATTGGCGAGCGCTTATGTCTCCATGTCGCCGGCCAGCGGTGCGGACATCAGCCAGGCCGCCGCCGATTATGTTTTTCAGGGCGAGCGGCTCGACGCTGTGCGCGAAGCGCTCGATGTCGCGCGCCAGTCGCAACGGCTGGTGGTGCAGAACATTGCGGCGGCTTTCGTTTACAACGCCTTGGCCGTGCCGCTCGCGGTCATCGGCGTCGTCACGCCGCTGGTTGCGGCCATCGCCATGTCGAGCTCGTCGATCGGCGTGATCCTCAATTCGCTGCGGCTCTATCGCCTCGGCGCGGATCGCGAGACGCGGCGATGAGCATGCTGCTCTATCTCATCCCGGTGGCGCTGTTCCTCGGCCTCATCGGCCTCGGCGCGTTTCTCTGGGCCTTGCGCGCCAACCAGTTCGAAGATCTCGACGGCGCCGCACAGCGCATCCTGTTCGACGACGACGGGCCGCAACCGCCCCGTTAACGGGTCCGCGCGATCCAATCGAGCGAAGCGCGCAGCTTGACCACGCCGCCGATCACCACCATGGCGGGCGGCGGCGGGTTGGCCTTGGCGCAATCTTCCACGCATCTGTCCAGCGTCGTTTCCAGCACCGTCTGCTCCGGCGTCGAGGCTTTGCTGATGATCGCCACCGGCTCATCGCCAGTGCGTCCGCCATTGCGCAATTTCGCGACGACGGCGGCGAGGTTCTGCACCGCCATATAAATCACCAGCACCGGCGAGCCTTTGGCGAGCGCGGCCCAGTCGAGATGTTCGGGCACATTGCCGCCGGCCTGATGGCCGGTGACGAAGGTGACGGCGGCGTTCACGTCGCGATGGGTCGCCGGAATGCCGGCATAGGCCAAGCCGCCGATGCCCGCCGTGATGCCCGGCACCAGACGGAAGGGAATGCCGGCTTCGACCAAGGCGAGCGCTTCTTCACCGCCGCGCCCGAAGACGAAAGGATCGCCGCCTTTGAGGCGCAGCACCCGCTTGTTCTCTTTGGCGAGCCCGACGAGGCGTTGCGAGATGTCGGTCTGTTTCGGCGACGGCTTGCCGCCGCGCTTGCCGGCGTAAACGAGTTCCGCCGCCGGATTGGCGGCGGCGAGGATGCGCTTGTCGACCAGCGCGTCGTAAACGATGACGTCGGCCTGCCCCAAGCCGTTGAGCGCATGGAGCGACAAGAGGCCCGGATCGCCGGGGCCGGCGCCGACCAGCCAAACCCAGCCCGGCTCGAAGGTCGGCAGATCGAAGGGCAGTTTCGCGATCACGGCGAATTTCTCCAGGGGGCGGCCGATGGGGTAAACTGCGCTTATGTCAGACGAGACGGCGAAAAAAGCAAGCGGCACGCTGCTCATCTTGGGCGGCACCGCCGAAGCGCAGGCCTTGGCGGGCGCGGCGGCGGAGCGCTTCGGCGCGCGCCTGCGCATCGTCACGTCCTTCGCTGGTTTGACCCAGCGCCCCCGCGTGCCGGCCGGCGAGATCCGGCGCGGCGGTTTCGGCGGCGCCGAAGGCCTGTCCGCTTATCTGCAAAGCGAGGATGTGCGTTTCGTCATCGACGCGCTGCATCCCTTCGCCGCCGTCATGGCGCGCCATGCGGTGGAGGCCTGCGTCGCCGCCGGCGTGCCGCGTCTGGCGCTGCGCCGCGCGCCTTGGATCGTCCAGCCCGGCGATCATTGGATCGAGGTGGCCGATGCGGAGCATGCGGCGCGCGCCTTGATCGAGCAGCGCGTCCGGCGAGTCTTTTTTGCCAGCGGCATCAAGGACGTCGCCGCCTTCGCCGGCTTGCCGGACATCTGGTTCCTGGTGCGTCTTGCCGAACCGCGCGAGGAGACGCTGCCGCTCGAGCGCTACGGGCTGATCTACGCACGCGGCCCGTTCGACGCCGCCCAGGATGAGGCGCTGCTCAAGCGACACGCGATCGAAGCCGTGATCTGCAAGAACGCGGGCGGCGCGGCCAGCTATGCAAAGATCGCGGCCGCTCGAGCGCTCGGCTTGCCGGTGGTGATGATCGCCGCGCCCAAACCGCCGCCGGGCGAATGCGCGCTCGATGTCGCCACTGCGCTCTGCTGGCTAGACCGGCATCTCTGATTATTCCGCTTTTGGCCGCAGCACATGGTCGTGGTCGGCGGCATAAAGCCGGCTGACATGGGCGCCGTGGCTGCCGAGATCCTTGCCGACCAGGATCAGCGCCGTGCGGGTGATGCCGCTGGCCTTGGCCAGCTCGCGGATGGTGGCCAGCGTGCCCTTCAGGATCAACTCATCGGGCCAGGTGACGCGATAGGCCACCACGCAGGGGCAATCTGCGCCGTAGTGCGGCGTCAGATCGCGCACCACTTTCGCCAGATTGTTGATCGACAGATGTATGGCCAGCACCGCGCCCGTCGCGCCGAGCCTGGCCAATTCCTCGCCCTCGGGCATGGCGGAAGCGCGCACGGCGGTGCGGGTCAGGATCACCGTCTGGCTGCGCTCGGGCAGGGTCAGTTCGCACTTGAGCGCCGCCGCCGCCGCCGCATAGGCCGAGACGCCGGGCGTGATGTCGTAAGGGATGTTCAAAGCATCGAGACGCGCCATCTGCTCGGCGATCGCGCCATAGAGCGACGGATCGCCGGAATGCACGCGCGCCACGTCTTCGCCTTTGCCATGCGCCTCGACGATCAGCGCCATGATCTCGTCGAGATGCAGCGGCGCCGAATCGACGACGCGCGCCGTCGCGGCGGCTTCGGCGATCACTTCGTGCGGCACCAGCGAGCCGGCATAGATTACCAACGGGCATTTGCGGATCAGATTGAGCGCGCGCAGGGTGATGAGATCGGGCGCGCCGGGCCCGGCGCCGATGAAATGAACGGTCATTTTGCGATCTTCGTTTT
>DASTMO010000093.1:0-54759 GCA_035714115.1 Alphaproteobacteria bacterium | reverse complement strand
CCGAGGGCTATGTCGCTTGGTTGTTTAGAAAGAGGTGAACCTCCCTCTTCGATCTCTATAATGAACGTAGCGACCGCAACGTCCATCATTTCTCGCATCTCGCGCGCTTCAGGGTTTTCTTCCTGCTCCTCTTCCAGCGCGCTCAGCATTAAAGTTCGCGTTTTAATCGCTATGACATCTGGCTTGTTTAAGATGTCCTCAAACGCCATCCCTTTAATGCGCTCGAAAAGCATCTCGTTTAAATCAGCGTCAGATGGAATCTCCCTTTCGAGTCGCAATAAAAGGGGTCTGACATAAATACGAAACGCCTCAAAAATTTGCTCCGAAGATTTCAAATAATCTGCGACATCGCCTATTTCAGTATATCTATAAATAAATTCTGCATAGCTAGTCGAGCTATTGACCGGCTCAAGAATGCCGCCGTCAGCAAGACGAGGAGCCCAATCTTCAGCGACATATGGATGCATATAAATTCCATAGTCGTCTTGCATTGCCTTTGCGAAGTCAGCAGCTACAAATTTTCGCCCGACCCGGGCATTTGCAATCGGAGCAAAAAGCGGCGCAAGCGCCTCGATAATATCGCCGCCATTTTTTAATGGTATCCCGCACATATGCAAAGGCAATCAACGAACGAGATAGCGACATTTTCTTCCCCCGAAAATTACTCCATCTTTCTAACCACCAAACTTAAGCTAAGACTCGGAACGCTCTGCCTATCTCACTCCCACTCGATCGTGCCGGGCGGCTTGCTGGTGATGTCGTAGGTGACGCGGTTGATGCCGCGCACTTCGTTGATGATCCTATTCGCGACTCGACCGAGGAAGCTATGTTCAAAAGGGTAATAATCGGCCGTCATGCCATCCGTTGAGGTCACGGCGCGCAGCGCCAGCGCGTAATCATATGAGCGCGAATCGCCCATGACGCCGACGGTGCGCACGGGCAGCAGCACGGCGAATGCCTGCCAGATCACGTCGTACAGCCCGGCCTTGCGGATCTCGTCGAGATAGACCGTGTCCGCCTGGCGCAGGATCTCGAGCTTCTCCTTGGTGATGTCGCCGGGCACGCGGATGGCGAGGCCCGGCCCCGGGAAGGGGTGGCGGCCGACCAGCGTCTCGGCCATGCCCATCTCGCGGCCTAGCGCGCGCACCTCGTCCTTGAACAGGTCGCGCAGCGGCTCGACCAGCTTCATGTTCATGCGCGCCGGCAGGCCGCCGACATTGTGGTGCGACTTGATGGTGACCTGTTCGCCGCCGGCGAAGGAGACCGATTCGATCACGTCCGGATAGAGCGTGCCCTGGGCCAGGAATTCGGCGCCGCCGACTTTCTTCGCCTCGGCCTCGAACACATCGATGAAGGTGGCGCCGATGATCTTGCGCTTCTGCTCGGGATCGCTGACGCCCGCAAGCTTGCCGAGGAACAGCTCGCTCGCGTCGTTGTGGATCAATGGCATGTTGTAATGGTCGCGGAACATCTTCACGACCTCCTCGCCCTCGCCGGCGCGCATCATGCCGGTGTCGACGAAGACGCAGGTGAGCTGATCGCCGATGGCCTCATGGATCAGCACGGCGGCGACCGAACTGTCGACGCCGCCGGACAGGCCGCAGATCACCTTGCCCTTGCCCACTTGCGCGCGGATGCGCTCGACCGCCTGCTGGCGGAAGGCCGCCATGGTCCATTGGCCCGAGAGGCCGGCGATCTTGTGGGTGAAGTTTTTGAGCATCTGCGCGCCGCGCGGCGTATGCACCACCTCGGGGTGGAATTGCACGCCGTAGAACTTGCGCGCCTCATCGGCGATGGCGGCGAAGGGCGCGCCCTCGCTGGCCGCCACCACCTTGAAGCCTTCGGGCAGCGAGACGACGCGGTCGCCGTGGCTCATCCAGACTTCCTCGCGCGCGCCGGATTTCGCCAGGCCGTCGAACAAAGACGTGTCGGCCTTCACGTCGATATGGGCGCGGCCGAATTCGCGGTGGTGGCCGCTTTCGACCTTGCCGCCGAGCTGCGCCACCATGGTCTGCTCGCCGTAGCAGATGCCGAGCACCGGCACGCCGAGCTTGAAGACGCTCTCGGGCGCGCGCGGCGTGCCGATCCCGGTCACCGAGGCGGGGCCGCCGGAGAGGATGATCGCCTTGGGCTTGAGCTTGGCAATCGCCTCCTCGCCCTTGTTGAAGGGCGCGACCTCGCAATAGACGCCCGATTCGCGCACGCGGCGCGCGATGAGCTGGGTCACCTGGGACCCGAAGTCGAGGATGAGGAGGGTTTCGGACTGAACGGAGGACATGAAGCGGGTCTCTGGTTATGGGCCCGCTCATGATCGATGGGCCCGCTTTACGAAAAATCGGGCGCGTCAGGAAAGAGGATCAGGTTTCCTGGCGGTAGTTCGGCGCTTCGCGCGTGATGGCGATGTCGTGCACGTGGCTTTCGCGCAGGCCCGCGCCGGTGATGCGCACGAAGGTGCAGTTCTTCTGCATGTCGGCGACGGTGGCGTTGCCGGTGTAGCCCATGGCGGCGCGCAGGCCGCCGACGAGCTGATGGATCACGGTGCTGGCGGCGCCCTTGAAGGGCACGCGGCCCTCGACGCCTTCCGGCACGAGCTTCAGCGAATCGGTCACTTCCTGCTGGAAGTAGCGGTCGGCCGAGCCGCGCGCCATGGCGCCCACCGAACCCATGCCGCGATAGGCCTTATAGGAGCGGCCCTGGTAGAGATAGACCTCGCCGGGCGCTTCTTCCGTGCCGGCGAGCAGCGAGCCGACCATGGCGCAATCCGCGCCTGCCGCGATGGCCTTGGCGAAGTCGCCGGAATATTTGATGCCGCCGTCGGCGATGATGGGGATGCCGGCCTTGCGCGCGACTTCCGCCACGTCGAGCACGGCGGTGAGCTGCGGCACGCCGACGCCGGCGACGATGCGGGTGGTGCAGATCGAGCCCGGGCCGATGCCGACCTTGAGCGCGTCGGCGCCCGCGTCGATCAGCGCCTTGGCGGCGTCGCCGGTGGCGATATTGCCGCCGATGACCTGCACATGGTTGGACATCTTCTTGACCAGCTCGACGGCCTTGAGCACGCCTTCGCTATGGCCGTGGGCGGTGTCGACGACGATCACGTCGACCCCGGCGGCGAGCAGCGCCTCGGCGCGGGCCAGGCCGTCCTTGCCGACGCCGGTCGCCGCGGCCACGCGCAGGCGGCCCTTGGCGTCCTTGCTGGCGTTGGGGAAGAGCTGGGCCTTCTCGATGTCCTTGACGGTGATCAGGCCGACGCAGCGATAGTCGGCGTCGACGACCAGCAGCTTCTCGATGCGGTGCTGGTGCAGCAGCTTCTTGGCTTCGGCATGGCCGACGCCTTCGCGCACGGTGACCAGCTTGTCCCTGGTCATCAGTTCGGCGACGGACTGGCGCGGATCGGTGGCGAAGCGCACGTCGCGGTTGGTGACGATGCCGACCAGCTTGCCGTCGTTCGCCACCACCGGGATGCCGGAGATGCGGAAATCGGCCATGAGCTTGAGCGCATCGGCCAGGTTCTGCTCGGGATGGATGGTGACCGGATTGACCACCATGCCCGATTCGAACTTCTTCACCTTGCGGACTTCGTCCGCCTGGGCGTCGGCATCGAGGTTCTTGTGGATCACGCCCATGCCGCCGGCCTGGGCCATGGCGATGGCCATCTTGCTTTCCGTCACCGTGTCCATGGCGGACGACAGCAGGGGAATGCCAAGCTCGATGGTCTTGGTCAGGCGGGTCTTCGTGTCGGCTTGGGCCGGGAGGATTTTGGACGCAGCAGGAGCCAGAAGGACGTCGTCGAACGTGTAGGCTTCCCGAATCTGCATGCCATCCTCGTAATCAGGTTGGCGCCGGATAATACACATCGGCCCGCTGAATCCAAGGATTCAATGGCCACCTCAACGGTCCATGCAGGGCAGCCATGCGCGTGACGGGCGCGGGCCGGGCGGAGGGGCCGATTTCCCCTGCGAAACGGGGGTTTGGCCGCCCTTCCCGGCCCTGGAAAAGGGGATCGAGGGGCGTATAGTGACAGCCAGAAGAAGACGGCCCGAACGGGCCTTAGGGAGAAGTCCGCATGTCGAGCGTCAGTCTGTCCCTGCAGCCGCAGGTCCGCATCATGGGCCTGGTCGGCGCGGGCCATTTGATGAGCCATTTCTATTCCAACACCCTGCCGCCGCTGCTGCCCTTCATGAACGCCGATCTCGGCATCGGCTACACCATGCTCGGCCTGCTGCTCAGCATCCGCGGCATGCTGTCGGCGGGCCTGCAGGTGCCGGCCGGCGTGCTGGTCGACCGCTACGGCGCCAAGCTGCTGCTCATCATCGGCATCGCCATGTGCGCCGCCGGCACGATCCTGACCGGCGCGGCGACCGACTATTGGATGATCCTGGTCGGCGGCATCGTGCTCGGCGTCGGCAATTCGGTGTTCCATCCCGCCGACTACACAATCCTCGGCGGCACGATGGACGAGCGCTACATGGGCCGCGCCTTCAGCGTGCACGCCTTCTGCGGCCATGTCGGCAGCGCCATCGCGCCGATCGTGCTCATCAGCATCGCCGCCCTCACCAACTGGCGCATGGCGCTGATGGCCGGCGGCATCATCGGCTTCATCATCCTCGCCGGCCTGCTGACGCAATGGCGCCATATCTCCGAGGACCATGCCGCGGCGGCCGGGCCGAAGAAGAAAAAGAAGACGAGCGAGAGCGCCGAAGCCGAGCCGCAGCGCAGCGGCTGGGAATTGACGCGCTACATCCTGACCTCGCCGGCCATCATGTTCCTCTTCATGTACTACGCCATGAACCAGCTGGCGGGCGGCGGCCTCAAGACCTTCGCCGTCGCCGGTCTGGCCGAGACGCACGACACGTCCCTCGCCGTGGCCAATGCCGCCTTCACCACCTTCCTGGCGGCCAACGCCGGCGGCGTGCTGTTCGGCGGCTGGCTCGCCGACATCACCAAGCGCCACGAGATCATGGCGGCGGGCGGCCTCGGCATTTCCGCCGTGGTGATGTGCTTCATCGGCTTCTGGGACCTGCCCGGCTTCCTGCTGATCGCGATTTTCGCTTTCGCCGGCCTGACCAACGGCATCATCGGCCCGGCGCGCGACATGCTGGTGCGCAAGGCGAGCCCGAAAGGCGCGACCGGCAAGGTGTTCGGCTTCGTCTTTTCCGGCCAGTCGATCGGCATGGCGCTGGCGCCGCTGCTGTTCGGCTTCATGATCGATGTCGGCGCGCCGGCCTGGATCTTCTACGGCTCGGCGATCTTCACCGTGCTCTGCATGATCGTGGTGCTGGTGTCGGCGAAATATTCGCGCGCCGACTGATGTTCAGCCCTGGGCCTCAGTTCTCGCCGCGAAAGCCTGTGGCGATCACGTAGATCTCGGCCGAGCCGGCGCGACTGGCCGGCGGCTTGGCGTGCTTCACCACGGCGAAGTCGCGCTTGAGCTGGGTCAGCAGCGTGCCTTCGGTGCCGCCGCGCAGCACCTTGGCCAGGAAGGTGCCGCCGGGCGCCAGGACTTCGCGGGCGAATTCGGCCGCCGCCTCGCACAGGCCGATGATGCGCATATGGTCGGTCTGCGGATGGCCGGTGGCCGGCGCCGCCATGTCGCTCATCACCACATTGGCTTCACCACCGAGCAGCGCCTTCAACTGGTCCGGCGCTTCCTCGGCCAGGAAATCCTGGGTGATCAGCGTCGCGCCGGCGATCGGCTCGACCGGCGTCAGATCGATGCCGACGACCTTGCCCTTCGGCCCGACCTTGGCGACAGCGATCTGCGTCCAGCCGCCGGGCGCGGCGCCGAGGTCGACCACCGTCATGCCGGGCTTCAGGATTTTGTACTTCTCGTCCAGCTCGGCGAGCTTATAAGCCGCGCGCGAGCGGTAGCCCTCGCGCTTGGCCGCCTGCACGTAGGGATCGTTGAGCTGGCGCTCGAGCCACAGCTTGGAGGAGAGCTTGCGGCCCTTGGCGGTGCGCACGCGCACTTTAAGGCCGCCGGCCTTGGCCGCGCCGCGTTTGGAGCCGGAACTGTTGGTGGTCATCTTTACTCTGCCGGAATGGCCATCACTGGCGCTGGATTGGCCGCGCCGCGCATGAGGGTTAGCAGAATCCCCTCGCGCACGCCACGGTCGGCGACGCGCAAACGGCCCACCGGCCAAGTGCGGCAGATCGCCTCCAGGATGGCGCAGCCGGCCAGCACCAGATCGGCGCGGGCCGGGCCGATGCAGGGCTCCTGGGCGCGCGCCTTGCAGTCCAGCGCCAGCAGGCGGTCGGTGACGGCGCGCAGCTCGGCGAAGTCGAGATGGCAGCCGTCGACGCGCGAGCGGTCGTAGCAGGCCAGGCCCATGCGGATGCCGGCCAGCGTCGTGACCGTGCCCGAGGTGCCCAACATCTGCAGCTTGCCCGCCTCGATGCGGGCTCGGATGGCGTGGCGCGCCTCGAATTCCTCGGTCTTTTGCCGCACCTGGCTTATCAAAGCCTCGAACTGATCGCGGCTCAAACAGTCGCAATCCTCGCGTTCCGCCAGGTTCATCACCCCGTAAGGCACGGAAAGATAATCGAGCAGCACGGGCTCCCCGGCCGCATCCAGCTTGGCCCACATCAGCTCCGTGCTGCCGCCGCCGATGTCGAACACCAGGGCTTCGGGCGTCGAGGCATCGAGCAAGGGCGCGCAACCGGCGAGCGCCAGCGCGGCTTCGTCGGCGGTGGAGATGGTCTCGATGCGCAGGCCGGTCTCGGCCTCGACGCGGGCGAGGAAGACGTCGCAATTGGACGCGCGGCGGCAGGCCTCGGTGGCGACGAAGCGCGCCTGCGCCACCTGGCGACGGCGCAGCTTGGCGGCGCAGACCTTGAGCGCTTCGATAGCGCGGTCCATGGCGGGCGCGGAAAGCGCGCCGGTCTGGCTCAGCCCCTCGCCGAGCCGGACGATGCGCGAGAAGGCGTCGACCACCATGAAGGGCGGCGCGCCGGCGGCGGTCGCGGCGCAAGATCGGGCGATCAGCAGGCGGCAGTTGTTGGTGCCGAGGTCGAGCGCGGCAAACAGTCCCCCGCCCTGGACGCCGGCGCTCGCGCCGGCGAAGGCCGCATTGGAGTGGAATGGGGCGCGCCGCTTCGACATAGGCCCATGCTACATGATGGCGCGAAAGCCGCGAAGGGGTCTGGAACGGCGAAAAACGCCCGGAACCGGCCGGCTATGTGGTGGAACGGAATGAGTTTTTGGGCGTTTTGACGGATCGGAAAAGACTGCGTTCCGGGCTACCCAACCCCGCGCAACTATGCTAGAACGCCGGCCTTCCGTCGGAAGCCCTAGGGTTTCCGCCCCTGCTGGGGGATCGTCTAACGGTAGGACCGCGGACTCTGACTCCGCTAGTCTAGGTTCGAATCCTAGTCCCCCAGCCAATTCTCCATAGGTCGCATTTAGGGCGCTGCAGAGGCGAGTTCGCCCGAGCTCGTCTCCCAACCGCCGCCGAGCGCGCGAATCAGGCCGACCGACGAGCGCGCTCGCTCGCCGGCGAGTTGAACCTCGGCGCGACGCTGCGCCAGCACGCTGCGGTCGGCATCCATCACATCGAGATAATTGACCGAGCCGGCGTCGTACTGAATGCGAGATAGATTCGCAGCGCGCTGCGCCGCCGCGACCGCCTGCCCTTGCGCCACCGCCTGATCGGCCAGGATGCGCACGCTGGCGAGATTGTCCTCGACCTCGCGGAAGGCCGTCAACACGGTCTGGCGATAGGCCGCCACATCCTCTTCGTAAGCGGCGCGGGCGCGCTCCAGATCGGCATCGCGCCGGCCGCCGTCAAAGATCGGCAGCGACAGAATGGTGCCGGCGATCGGGCCGAGCAAGAAGGTGCGACTCGACCAGTCGAACAGTTCGCCGACTTGCGAGGCTTCCGTGCCGATCGATCCTGTGATGTTCAGGCGCGGAAAGAAAGCCGCGCGCGCCACGCCGACCCGGGCGTTGGCGGCAGCCATGGC
Source organism: Alphaproteobacteria bacterium (assembly GCA_035714115.1). GTDB lineage: Bacteria > Pseudomonadota > Alphaproteobacteria > SMXQ01 > SMXQ01 > CAMAVH01. The sequence continues at coordinate 46,797 of DASTMO010000093.1, read as the reverse complement.
GCGTTCGGCGGCGGCGACGTCGGGCCGGCGCTCGAGCAAGGACGATGGCAGGCCCGGCGGCACATAGATGGCGACCGGCGCGAGCGGCGACGGCGCAAAAGCGAATTCCGCCGGCGCCTTGCCCAGCAGCACGGCGAGCGCATGTTCCGCCGACGCGCGGCGGCGGGCGATCGCCAGCGCTTCCGATTGGGCGACGGCCAGCTCGGTGCGGGCGCGCGCCACATCCATCTCGCTGATATAGCCCTCGTTGTAACGCCGCTCGATCAGGCGCAGCGAATCGTCGCGCAAGGCCAACGTGTCGCGATAAAGCTCGGCCTCGGCATCCAGCTCGCGGATCAGGAAATAGACCTGCGCCACATCCGCCTGCAGCGCGAGACGCAAAGATTGGAACAGTGTTTGGCTCTGCTGCGCGCCAGCGGTCGCGGCCTGCTCGGACGCATCAACGCGGCCGAACAGGTCGGCCTCGTAACCGACGCCCGCCTGGGCGCGCCAGAGGGTCTGGCCCTCGTTATGCGCGCCTGCGGACAAGTTCTGCGAGTCGGGCGAGCGGCGCTGATAGGTCGGGCCGAAACCGGCGTCGAGCGTCGGAAATTGCTCCGAACGCGCGACGCCGCGCAGCGCGCGCGCCTGACGCAGCCGCGCGGCGGCGGCCTTGAGATCCCAGTTGGCCTGCATGGCCTGGGCTTCGAGCCCGTCCAACGCCGGATCGGCGAAGACCTTCCACCACTCGCCCCGCGCCGTCTCCTCCGACGGACGCGCGACGGTCCAGCGTTGATCGGCGGCGATCTGCTGCGGCGCCTCTTTGAAGGCGGGAGCCTGCACCGTCGGCGGCTCGTAAAACGGCACGAAGGAGCAGCCGGCCAGCAACAGAAGCGTCGCCGAAGCGAGGGATATGCGGAACGTAGACATCATCTTTTCTTTCTCTATTACTCAGCTGGCGACAAACTTGGCGCCTCGTGATGCGAGGCCGAACGCAACTTGCGCTGGCCGCCAAGCTTGCGCAGGACGACGTAGAAGACCGGCGTCAGGAACAGGCCGAACAGGGTGACGCCGAGCATGCCGAAGAAGACGGCGATGCCCATGGCGTGACGCATCTCCGCACCCGCGCCGCTGGAGGTGACGAGCGGCACCACACCCATGATGAAGGCGATCGACGTCATCAGGATCGGGCGCAGACGCAAACGGCTCGCCTCGACCGCGGCCTCGACGGCGGAGCGTCCCTGCATTTCGAGCTCGCGGGCGAACTCGACGATCAGGATGGCGTTCTTTGCCGACAATCCGACCAGCACCATCAAGCCGATCTGCGTGAAGATATTGTTGTCGCCCGCCGTGAGCCAGACGCCCGTGAGCGCTGCGAGAATGCTCATCGGCACGATGAGGATCACCGCCAACGGCAGGGTCAAGCTTTCGTAGAGCGCGGCGAGCACGAGGAACACCAGCAGCACGCTGATCGGGAAGACCCAGATGCCGGCATTGCCCGCGAGGATCTTCTGATAGGTCAGATCGGTCCATTCGAACTTCACGCCGCGCGGCAGTACTTGCGCCGCGATGCGTTCGGCCGCCGCCTGGGCTTGGTCTGACGAATAGCCCGGTGCCGGCCCGCCGTTGATGTCGGCGGCGGTATAGCCGTTGTAGCGCACGACCATTTCCGGCCCGTAAGTCGGGGTCACTTTCACCAGTGAAGACAAAGGCACCATCTCGCCACTGCGCGCGCGGGTCTTCAACTGCAGGATGTCCTCCGGCCGGGCGCGGAACTGCGCGTCGGCCTGGGCGCGCACCTGATAGACGCGGCCGAAGCGGTTGAAATCGTTCACGTAGAGCGAACCGAGATAGACCTGCATGGTTTCGAACACATCTGTCACCGACACGCCGAGTTGCTTGGCCTTGACGCGGTCGAGCTCGACGTTCAGCTGCGGCACGTTGATCTGGTAGCTCGAAAAGGTCGGGCCCAATTCCGGCACCTTGCGCGCCTCGGCAACGAAGGCCTGGGCCGCCTTGTCCAATTCGGCATAGCCGAGCGCGCCGCGATCCTCGATCTGCATCTTAAAGCCGCCCAGCGTACCCAGGCCCATGACGGGCGGCGGCGGGAAGACGGCGATATAGGCTTCCTGGATGCCGGCGTATTTCTTGTTCAGCTCCATCGCGATGGCGGCGGCGGACTGGCTTTTGTCTTTGCGCAGATGCGGATCCTTCAGGGTCACGAAGGCGATACCCGCGCTCGAACTGTTGGTAAAGCCGTTGACCGACAGGCCGGGGAATGACACGGCATGCTCGACTCCCGGCATCGCCAAAGCGATGTCGCCCATCTCGCGCACCACTTTTTCGGTGCGGTCGATGGTCGCGCCATTCGGCAATTGCGCGAAAGCGATCAGATACTGCTTGTCCTGCGCCGGCACGAATCCGCCCGGCACGATGTTGTAGACACCGGCGGCCAACGCCAGCAGCACGACATAAACGCCCATGGCCGAGGCCTTATGGCCGATAACACGCGAGACGCCGCTGCCGTAGCTGGTAGAGGCGCGATGGAAGAAGCGGTTGAACAGGCGGAAGAAACCGCCGAACGCCCAGTTCATGCCGCGTGTCAGCCAATCGGGCTTATCGTGATGGCCCTTGAGCAGCAGGGCCGACAAAGCCGGCGACAGGGTGAGCGAGTTGAAGGCCGAGATCACCGTCGAGATGGCGATGGTCATGGCGAACTGCTTGTAGAACTGGCCCGACAGGCCCGTCATGAAGGCGAGCGGCACGAAGACGGCCACCAGCGTGAGCGCGATGGCGATGATCGGCCCGCTCACCTCGCGCATGGCCCGGTAGGTCGCTTCGCGAGGGCTCAGGCCGGCGGCGATGTTGCGCTCCACGTTCTCGACCACGACGATGGCGTCATCGACCACGATGCCGATGGCCAGCACCATGCCGAACAGCGAGAGCGCGTTGATCGAATAGCCGAGCGCCAGCATCAGCGAGAAAGTGCCGACGATGGAGACCGGCACAGCTAGCAGCGGGATGATCGAGGCGCGCCAGGTCTGCAAGAAAACGATGACGACCAGCACGACGAGGGCAATGGCCTCCAGCAGGGTGACGATCACCGCGTCGATGGAGGAGCGCACGAATTGCGTCGGGTCGTAGACGATGTCGTATTTTACCGAGGCGGGGAATTCTGCCGACAGCTCCTTCATGGCGCCGCGCACCTGGTTGGCGACATCCAGCGCGTTGGCGCCCGGCGACTGCATGATGGCGATGGCCACCGCCGGCTTGTTGTCGAGCAGAGAGCGCAAGCCATATTCCGCCGCGCCAAGCTCGACGCGGGCGACCTCGCCGAGGCGGGTCACCGCGCCATCCGCCGAGGAGCGGATGACGATGTCGGTGAAATCGGCCTCGTTCTGCAAGCGGCCCTGGGCGTTGACAGAGAGCTGCAAAGGCACGTCGACGGCGTTGGGCGAAGCGCCGATCACGCCGGCGGCGACCTGAACGTTCTGTTCGCGGATGGCGCGCACGACCTCAGTGGCGGTCAGCCCGCGCTGGGCGACCTTCTGCGGATCGAGCCAGACGCGCATGGCGTAGTTGCCCGAGCCCCAGAGCGCCACTTCGCCGACGCCGGTGATCCGCGCCAGGCGGTCCTTGACGTTGAGCACGGCGTAATTGCGCAAGTAGGTCATGTCGTAGCGGTCGTCCGGCGAGATGAGATGGACGACCATGGTCAGCGTCGGCGAGCTTTTCACCGTGGTGACGCCGAGGCGCTGCACATCCTCTGGCAGACGCGGCAAAGCCTGAGAGACGCGGTTCTGCACCAGCTGCTGGGCTTTATCCGGATCGATGCCGAGCCGAAAGTTCACCGTGATGGCGAGATTGCCGTCGCTGTTCGCCTGGGACTGCATATAGAGCATGTCCTCGACGCCGTTGATCGATTCCTCCAGCGGCGATGCGACGGTTTCGGCGATCACCTTGGGATTGGCGCCAGGATATTGCGCGCGCACCACCACCGAGGGCGGCACCACTTCGGGATATTCCGAGATCGGCAGCTTGAACAGCGAGATGATGCCGGCGAGCAGGATGATGATCGACAGCACGCCCGCGAAGATCGGCCGGTCGATGAAGAACTTGGAGATATTCATGGAAATGCCCGAGAGTTCGGCGGGCGCCCGCTTGTGAATTGAAGCGAGCCGCCCTGCCCCTTTATTGAGTTACTTTTGGATGCTGGCCATCGAGACCAGGCGCGGCGTCACCCGGTCGCCCGGCCGCACGCGCTGCAAGCCGTTGACGACGATGCGTTCGCCGGCCTGCAAGCCCGATTCGACGACACGCAGGCCGTCCTGCACCGCGCCGAGCTTGACCTCGCGATACATCGCCTGGCCCTGCTCGTTCAGCGCCATGACGAAGCGCTTGTCCTGGTCGGTGCCGATGGCGCGTTCGTCGACTAGCAGCGCTTCACGTTCCGCGCCGCCGCCGATCTTGATGCGGGCATAGAGGCCCGGCACCAGCAGCCCGTCGCCGTTCTCAAAAGTCGCGCGCACGCGGATCGTGCCCGAGGTGACGTCGAGGCGGTTGTCGACCGATTGGACTTGGCCCTGGCGCGAGAAACCCTCTTCATTTGCCAGACCGAGATAGACCGGCACATGCGCGGCAGAACCGCCGACCCGCGCGGCATTGACGAATTTGAGGAAACTCTGCTCATCGACGTCGAAAGCGGCATAGATGCGCGAGACGGAGACCAGCGTGGTCAAGGGTTGGGACGCGGCGCCGGCGGCCACTACGTTGCCCGCCGTCACCTCGGCGCGCGAGATCTGGCCGTCGATCGGCGCGACGATCTGCGTGTATTCCAAATTGAGCTTGGCGCTGCGCAGGCCGGCCTCGGCCGCCTGCAAATTGGCGGCGGCCTCGCGCGCGGCGTTTTCCTTCTCTTCGAAGTCGCGACGGGCGATGGCGTTATCGGCAATCAGACGCTGGCTGCGCGCCAGATCCGATGCCGTATAGGCGACGCGCGCCTTGGCGGCGGTGAGCTGCGCTTCGGCGCGGGCCACTTCGGCGGCGAAGGGCCGCGGATCGATGGTGAAGAGCGGATCGCCCTTCTTCACCAGCTGGCCGTCCTTGAAATGGACCGTGGTCAGGATGCCGGAGACCTGCGGGCGCACCTCGACGCGGTCGATGGCCTCAAGGCGGCCCGAATAGCTCTGCCAGTCGATCACCTTGCGGCTGACCACCTCGGCCACGTCGACAGTGGCGGGCGGCGGGGGCGCGGACTGGGCGACGCTTTCGTGGCTGTTGCCGGCAAGTTGCCAGACGGCGACCACGCCGACCGCGACGAGACCGGCTACGGCGGCGAGTTTGGCATAAAGACGGGATTTGGACATGACGATACCCCTTTGATGAGCTTTGCGAAGCATGCGGCGCGCAACAATTCGACGCTTAGAAGAATGTCGAATTATTGGGCGCGCCGCGTGCTCAAACGAATAGCCGTTAGCGCATGCCACCCGAAACGGTGAGGCGCTCGCCGGTTACCCAACCGGATTGATCGGAAGCCAGGAACAAAGCGACGCGGGCCACATCGTCCGGCTGTCCGAGCCGGCCGAGCGGCGTCTGCGCGATCATCTGCGTTTCCATATCGCTGCCGATGATGCCGATTGTATGCGTGCCTTCAGTCTCGACGCCGCCCGGCGCGATGGTGTTGACGCGGATCTTGCGCGGCGCGAGTTCCTTAGCGAGCACCAAGGTGATGGTATCGACCGCGCCTTTGGTGGCGGCATAGACCGTCGCGCCGGGAATGCCGTATTCACTGGCGACCGAGCTGAGATTGATGACGCTGCCGCCTTCCGGGCCGAACAGCTTTGCCGCCTCTTGCGTCGCGAGGATGGTGCCAAGCACGTTCACGTCGAACTGGCGGCGATATTCCTGCTCGGTGATGTCTTCGAGCGGCACGAATTTATAAATGCCGGCATTGTTGACCAGCACGTCAAGGCGGCCGAAGGCCTGCTTGGTTTCGGCAAAAAGGCGCTGCACGTCGGCGAGTTTTGAGACATCGCCCTGCACGGCGACGGCCTTGCCGCCCTTAGCGGTGATATCGGCTACCACCTTGTCCGCGCCTTCGCGGCTGGCAGCGTAGTTGACGACGACGGCCGCGCCGGCCTCAGCCAGGCTTTTGGCAATGCCGGCGCCGATGCCTTTGGAAGCGCCGGTGACGACGGCCACTTTCCCCTTCAGATCGCTCATTTTGGAATTCTCCCGCTCTTTTGCGTACAATTCGATAGTTAGACAAACGTCTAACTGACTGGACGCAGAAGTGGGAGCCTGCCGAGGGAGCCACAACCCCCCGACGACGATTTTTTTGCGGTGCGCTTAAAACATGCGGTTAGAGCTGAGCCAGACGAGCGACATAGGCGTCGTAGACATCGCGCTCAAAGACGATCTTCATATACTTGCCTTCGCGCACCAGCTCGACCAGCCCAGCGGTCTCCAACTCTTTGAGATGGTGGGACAAAGTGGCAGCGCTCACATCGCCGCGCTGAGGCATGTCGACGCAGGCACAGCAGCCGCCCTCGCCGGCGCTGATGTCTCTTAGCATCTGGAAGCGGCGCGGTTCGGCGAGCGCGCGGGAAATCCGCGTGAACTCCTTGTCCGTCAGGGTCTTCTTGGGCTTTTTCGAGGGCGCCATGGCTGCAACCTAAACCGCTTCCGATTCCCCTGTCCAGGCCGCGCCGGCCAGGGTCAATGTACCCCCACGAACCATCAAATGGTGTCTTCAATAGGCAATGTCGAGATCTGGAAAGGCAGAGCCATTGAGAAACCCGGCTCTCGCGGAGAACCATCCGCTTCGGAGCGAGCTGTCAGCTGTTAGATGCCGCTTGACGACGACCGGTCAGCCGAACGCTCCCGTGACGATCTGATGGCCCGCGGTTTGGTCATAAGCCTCCTGGCGATATAACCCGAGCAGCTTCATGGTCGGCGCATCGGTGATCGAGAACAGATGGCTGTCCTCGGCCGCTTCGTGCTCATGCCAATGCCAGTTGGGCACGACGAAGACGTCGCCGCGCCCCCATTCGAAGGCCTTGCCTTCGATGATGCTCCGGCCGCGGCCGCCGACGACGAAATAGACTTTGCTCGAAGTCGCTCGCTGCGCGCGCGTGCGTTTGCCTTTGCGGACCAGCTGCGCCCGGCAGGACATGGTCGGCAAGGTCGGCCCGGACGTCAGAGGATTGACGTATTCGAGGATCAGATCGTCGAATGCGCCGCCGTCTTCCTTCCGGCGGGCCTCCAGAGCGGCATGCATGTCCGCCCAGGGATAGCGCATCACCGGGTGCGACTCGGGATAAGCCTCGTCGACAGGACGATAAAGGCCGAGATTACGCGCCGTGTAGCCGGCCTCGCGCGGCGCGTTGGTCTCGCCCTCGCCCGGCTCGAAGAGGCTCGCCTGCAGGAGATTGACCAAAGGAAAATCTAGCGCGTCGAGCCAGACGATGTCGCTCTTCGTATTGTTCTTATGCTCGTGCCACATCCAGGCTGGCGTCAGCAGCAGGTCGTTCTCCTCCATATGCAGCGGCTCGCCCTGCACTTGGGTGAATACGTCGCCTCCCTGGCTGCGCGCGGCGAAGCGCACGGCGGAAGCCGCGTGGCGATGGGCGGGCGCGCGCTCCCCGGCCTTCACCAGCTGGAAGGCCGTGGCGATCGTATGGCTCGTGCAATATTGGCGCTTCAGGTCCGGATTGACATGCTCCATGGAGCGGCGCTCGGCGCCCCGCTCCGGCGTGATCAGGTCGCCGGCTCTCATGAGCAGCGGGATCACGTCGTCCCAGCGCCACAGCCAGGGACGATAGCTGACGTTCGGAGTCTTCGCGACGAATTCGGAGACATGGACCCAGGTCGGGGCCATGTTCGCCTGCGCCATGTCGGCATGCAGCAGCTCAAGCGAGTCGTTCTTCGGCTGGCTCATCGCATCGCTCCCCAGGACTAATGCACCGCGTCCAAGATCACCGTTTCGACGCTGCCGACGTCATCGATGCCGCCGTACAGCTTATCTCCGGCGACGACCGGCCCGACGCCTTCGGGCGTACCGGTGAAGATCACGTCGCCTGGTTGCAAATGATAAAACTTCGACAGGTCGGCGACGATGTCGTTGACCGACCAGATCATGTTGGCCAGGTCCGTGTCCTGCTTGACCGTGCCGTTCACCTTGAGGTGAAGGCGGCCCTTCTCGGGCCAGGGGCCGTCGCTGGCCAAACGCACCTCGCCGATCACGGCGGAATGTTCAAAAGCCTTGCCGAGATCCCACGGGTGGCCCTTGTCGCGCGCCTGAATTTGCAGGTCGCGCCGCGTCATGTCGAGGCCGGCGGCGAAACCGAAGACCACCTCGCGAGCCTGGGCAGGGGTGATGTCGAAGGCCGGTTTGCCGATGACGATCACCAGCTCCATCTCGTAGTGGTAGTTCTTGGTCGCCGGCGGATAGGGCACGGCGACGCCGCTGAGCACCAGGGCGTTCGACGGTTTCGTGAAATAGAAGGGCGGCTCTTCATCAGGATTGCCCCCCATCTCGCGCGCATGCGCCGCGTAATTGCGCCCGACGCAGAAGATACGGTTGATCGCCAAACGGGCTTCCCGACCCTTGATCGGCAAGGTCGGTACAGGATCCGCAGCGAACAGAACCGCGTTGTCCAAATCATATTGCATCGGGCCTAATCCTAACTCTGCCAAATGCCGCTCCAAGGCGGCCAATCTATCGGAACCCCAGAAGCGCTCTTCGCCGATCATAAAGAATGGCGCGCCAAGCACGCCGTTCTCGGCGCACCAAACCGCCGTCGCGTCGAGCTGGCGGTTCATCTCGGCCTCGGCCGCTGTCGCCGCGGCAAGATCGGCCTCAGACAGGCCTGCCTCGCGCGCGATGTCGGACACGACCGCCGGATCGGTCGCGTTGCGGCCGTAGCACCAGTAAGCGCGGTTGGCCTTGATCGTATAGGCGGCAAACAAATCAGGCCGGTTCAGAAGGATCCATTGCCCCAGAACCGAGGCGGCCTTGACGTCGCCCAAACGCCAGCTTTGCGGCGTCCACGGCAGGCCGGCCCAGCGGAAACGCCGGGCGCAATCCTGTCGGTTGTAGAGAAATCGCGGATTGTCGAGCGTGATCTCCAGACTCGAAGGCCGCGGCACGTCACGCACGATGCGCCACTCGACATCGACCGCATAGCGGTCGCCAAGCGCGAGGATGCGATCGACGATCAGCGCGCAGAACGGGCTGCGGTAGTGGAAGACCACCGTGACCTTGGGTTTCGCGGCGCGGCTCATCGCATCCATGGCGTCAGCTCACTGACTCAAAAAAATGCGGCCGGAGCGCCGAAGCGCGCCGGCCGCGACGCCTCACAACACGGCGATGGCGTTGATCTCGATCAAGCAGCGCTTGTCGACCAGACGTGTGATCTGCACCATGGTCGAGGCCGGCGGATCCTGCGGGAAGTATTCCTTGCGCACCTTGTGGATCGCGTCGAACTTATCCTTGTCCACGTCGCAAGCGAAGACGGTGACCGACATGATGTCGTCGAGAGTGCCGCCGGCCTCCTCGATGCTCGCCTTGAGGTTCTCGCAGACCTGGCGGGTCTGCGCGGCATAATCGCCCTCCCCCACCACGTTGCCGGACGGATCGCGCGCCGTCAGTCCGGAAATGAAGACCATCTTGCCGCTTTCGCAAGCGATGGCCGGCGACCAGACGCCGAACGCCTTGGGCAAGGCCTTGGGATGAAGGGCAACTTTCTTGGTCATGAACTTTTCCTCAGTCGTTGGGCAATCGTAGTTGAGACGTGTCAGAGACGCAGACGCGTGAAAGGCTCCTGCGCCTCTTTGCAGAACAGCTCTTCGAGCGGAATCTTGCGGGCGATGATGCCCTGGTCGTAAGAAAACTTGACGAAGGCTTCGAGCGTCGTTCGGTTCTTCTCGATGCCGTAAGGCCAATAGTCGCCATGCGGAAACAGCATCTTTTTGTACTTTTCGAACAGCGCTGGCAGCCACGGCAGGATCACCTGCGAAACGCCAAGATCGTGGATGCGCTCGATCGAGCGATGCTTGGCTTCTTCAAAGGCATTGAACATGTTGCGGGCGATCCAGGGGTCGCGCTCATAGCTTTCGCGCTTGATCACCACGGTGTGCATGATCGGATAGATCCCGGTCTTGGCGAAGTAGTCCTGCTCGACGCCGATATGGTCCGGGAACAGACGGACGATGCGCGGATCGCCCTGCTCGAACAGACGCGGCGGTGAGGCGGCGAGCAGCGCGTCGATCTCGCCGTTGGCCAGCATCTCGCCGATATTCGCCCCGGCATCGAGATCGGTCAGGCTCACCCCTGCCGGCGCGCGGACCGACGAAGTGTCGATGCGGCCCGGCACGTTGGCGCCCTGCTGCACCCAATTGATCTCGTTGAGCGGAATGCCGAGCGTGTCGGTGATCCAGCCGCGCATGAAGATCGTCGCCGTCTGCGCCCATTGCGGCACCGCGACACGCGCGCCGCGAAGATCTTCCGGCTTCTTGATGCGCCCGTTGGCGTGGATATAGACCCCGGAGAGGCGGAAGACCCGCGACGGAAACACCGGCAGGATGACGAAGGGCGCGTTGCCTTTGACCACTGCCGCGGTCGCCATGCCTAGGGACATCTCGGAGACGTCCCATTCCTGGAACTTTAGAAAGCGCAGAAAGCTCTCTTCGACCTCCATGCGCAAGCAGGTCAGATCGATGCCTTCCGGTTTGACGCGTCCGGAAAAGAGATCGCGGATATGGTCATAATCCGTGAATCCCATCGTCAGCTTGAGATCGGCCATGTCTTATCCTTCTTTGACGTACGTCAGGCGGCTGCGCTTTAGGCGCTGACGAGCTTCGCTTTCGTCTTGGGCAGCGCCTGATCGAAGTCGAATAGACGCAGCGCGTTCTTGCGCACCATGGCTTCAACGAAATCCTTCGACAAATCGTCGCGCTTGAGGAATTCGCTGACCACATCGTCATGCGAGGCTTCATCGGTATGCGGCATGTCGCTGGCCGCGAGCAGGCCGCCGGTGCCGATCTTCTTGGCGACCCAGTTCAGATCGTCGTCCGGCTCGCAGCCGACGAAAATGCGCCCCTCGTCGAAATAGCGGCGGCAGTCCTTGGTGCCGGCGCGGCCGATAGCCGATGTCGCGCCGACAACCCACTCCGAGCCGCCTGCCTCGAGGAAGGCCCAGCGCAGCTTGGGGAAATCATCGATCAGCGAGCTCTCGACCAGGCTGTAGAAGCCGTATTGCACGACCAACGTGCTGACGAGGCGGCGCGAACGCGGCGGATAGAAGGTCTTGTATTTGCCGGACGGCTGGGGCTGGCCGTCGAACATGCCGCTGATCGCCGGGCAATAGGCGCCGAGATGCACCACGATCGGCAGGTTTTGGCGCTCGCATTCAGCGTAGATCGGATAATGATCTGGATGATCCAGCGGCTTATCCCATTGGATCCCGCGCGCCAGGATGCTGACCATGCCGCCAAGTTCTTTCAGCCGGCGAATTTCGGCGACCGCCGCTTCGGGGCGGCGGAACGAGACCACGGCGTTGAAGAAGAGACGGCCGTTCGACTGGGCGCAGCGATCGGCCATGAAAGAGTTGTAGCTCTTCAGCAGCTCGACCTCGAAATCGGGGTCTTCCGTCAGCACCGACGTGCAGAAGGACGGATGGACTACCTGTTTCTCGACATTGCCTTTGTCCATGGCGGCGAGGCGCGCCGGCATGTCGGTCAGTTCCTGGCAGCCGGCCGAAATCGGCTTGCTGCGCGCCTTGGCGCTGCCCGGGATCGGCGTTGCGCCGAAATGGCGCACCTTGCGGTCGATCAACCAGAAGGTGTTGTAGTCATGAAGATTGGTGTCTTCCGGCGCGACCATGGCGACCGGACGGCGGGCACGGAATTCAGGCGACAAGTATTTCCAAGTCGCTTCCGACTCGATCACGTGCGCGTCTGCATCGATGAGCTTCATGGCGGGGGCGCTCCTGCGGATTAATTATATATAGCTATCTATATTTCTCGACGCGTCGGGTCAAGTGCTTTTGGACGGCGCCTCGACGCGCGCCATCACAGGTATCGCGAGCCCCATGCGCTTGAGCATCAGCGCCATCAACGGGCTGTCCTGCATATCGGCGCTGACCGAGTAGTGATGCTTGTCCGGCACTTCCATGTAGTCGCATGGCAAACCGCGCGCGGACCAAGCCGCGGCGAATTCACGCGAATGGCGGCGAAACTCGGGCGTTTCCAGCGCGCCACAACCGACGACTAAAGGGCAGCCATCGGCGGGAATGTGATGGATGGGGCTGTTCTTGTAAGCGCTATCGCGATCGAGGCGCGTGATCTTGTTGCGGAAAGTGAGCCGCACAGGCTCGAGATCGTACATCCCGCTGACGAGAAACGCCCCCTTCAACACATCGCGCGGCAATCCGTGCGCCGTCCAATCGGTCACGGCCATCACCCCGCCGATATGCGCGCCGGAGGATTTGCCGAACACATAGAGCCGATCGCGGTCGCCGCCGAAGTTCGCACAGTTCTTCCAAATCCACACGATGGCCGTACGGCATTGCGCCAGCAATTCGTCCATCGTGACGTTCGGCAGGAGAGTGAAATTGACCGAGATGAAGATCGCGCCGGCAGCATTGAAGACCTCGGCCGGATCGCAGGTGCTCGCCTTCGAGCCCCTGCTCCAGCGCCCGCCGTGAAAGAACACGACGACGGGCGCCGGCGACTGCGCGCCCGTGAGGTAGATGTCGAGCAGCTCGTCCGGTCCGGCGCCATAAGGCACGTCGAATTTGCCGTCCGCCGCCGCCCTCACCCGCCGGCTTTGCGTCTTGGCATACTCGACATGGCTATCGACATCATCGATGAAGAAACGATGCTCATATTGCCTGTCGAGCTCTTCCTGCGAGTAATCGAGATAGACGCCCATCTGTCGGCCCGGTTTACTGGATGATCTTGTTGACGTCGTCGACGATATCCTTCGGCGTGGCGACGGACTTGACGACGTAGGCCTGGAAATCTTCGCCGGACTTGAACTGCACCGTCTGGTTGATTTTCTCTTTCATGACCTTGACGAACTCGGCGTCCTTCATCATGGCGCCGAACGCGCCACGCAAGGCGGCGAGGCGGTCCACCGGCACGTCCGGCGCCGTGTAGAGCGCCAGACCGGTGTCGCTGCTGATGTCGAGAATGCCGGCCATCGCCTTTTCGCGCTCGGTCGTCACCAGATCGACCAGAGCCGGCACGTTCGGCAAGGCGGGATCCTTCGTGCCGATCTGCATCAGATGAACGATCTTATTCTCCTTGATCCAGTCCGGGCGCTGCTCCTGCCAGGTCGTCCAAGCCTGCGCCTTGCCATGGACCTCGCCGCGCTCCATGGCGAGGGTGATCAGGGTGCCGCCTTCGTATCCCGTGGTGATCTTGAACTTGAGGCCCAGGAGCGCGGCGGCGAGCGCTGGCTCCTGATAGGACTGCGAGTTCTTCGCTGTCGCGCCGATGATCAACTGCGTAGTCTTCGCCTGCGCGATGGTCGTGGCTGGCGAATTGCTGAGCACGGAAATCGTTTCCGTCATCGGCGTGGCGATACCGAGCCAACCGAACTTCGTGGCGTCATATTTGATCTGGTTCGGCGTCAAGACTTGCGCCAGAACGACCGAAGACAGCGGCACGCTGAGCGTCGTGCCGTCCTTCGCCGCCAAATTCGCCATATGATTGGCCGACACCGCTCCGCCTGCCCCCGGCATATTCTGCACGATCATCTGCGGCTGGCCAGGAATGTGCTTCGGCATGTATTGAGCGACGAAGCGCGAAAAGACGTCGTAGACACCGCCGGCGCTGCAGCCGCACACCACCGTCAAGCGCTTGCCTTGGTAAAAGTCGGACACGCTGTCAGCCATGGCCGCGGCCGGCATGGTCAAAAGGCTGAGCATAGCGGCGGCGAGACGAACGACGGGCTTGGACTGCATGAGAGCTCCTTTTGGGTTAGGCGCTTATTGGGTGAAGCGGCTTTAGTTCAGCGATGACAAGACCTTCTGGCTCAAGCGGTCCAGCGGGCCGCTGTCGATCCAATCGGCGAGGGCGAAATCGGATTGAATGAATCCATGGCGAAGCAGAAAAGCCTTTTGCGCTTCGAGCGCGCGCAGGCTCTGCTCCGCAAGGTTCGGCGCGAGGTGGCGGGTGAAATCCGGCTTGTAAGCCGCCTCGACCCATTCTTCCGGGGCGCCCACGTCGTTGGCCACGATGCGCACGGCCTCGGCATGGCGCGTCTTGGCCCACTCGGCGGCGGCGATCAGCCGGGCGAGATAGCGATCGACGACATCAGGACGCTGTTCGAGCAAATCGGCGCTGACCGTCAAGACGTTGGGCAATTGATTGTTGGCGCGGATCATCGGATCGGCATGCGCGCCGAGATCGCATACCTCACGCGCACCGAGAAAAGCGCAAAGCTGCATGCCGGCCGCGCCTGCCGTGTAGATAGCGTCCACTTCGCCGCGGATGAGGGCAAAGGCATCCGCTTGCTGGCGGCGCGCCCGCGACGCGCCGCTCCATAGCGTGCCAGAAGCCGAAGCCGCATCGTTGCTGATGTATTTTTCGGGAATGGCCAGATCGACGAGCACCACGTCACCCAGGCTCAGTCCGGCCGTCGACAAGGCGCTCTCGTAGCCGCGCAGGCACATCGCCCGCCAATAATCGATCTCGTCGTTCAAACGGCGCGGCAGGCCCAGGCGACGCCCCCTCAATGCGGCCGCATCGGCGATCCCCGCCGCGGGCAGCGCGATGATCGCCTGATATTCGTCGACCCAGTTGGTGCCGATCAGCTTGGTCTTGCCGCCGCGCGCGCGCGTCCAGATCGGCGGGATGCTTCCGCCTTCGCGGAAGGAATCGGCCATGTTGTGGTCGAAATGAGACTCGCGGACCTTCTGGCTCGACGAGGAGCGCAACGAGCGCACAGCAATGCCTTCAGGGGCGAACTCGCCGTCGAGCAGCCCCTCCTCGATCGCCACGCTGGATGCGGTGGGCACCGGACAGCGCGTGTACCACAGCGCCTCGACCGGCCTTTTGTTTTTTGCTCCGAACATCGCCCTGAATATATATAGAGAACTATATTTCTATATAGATTCCTATATGGTTCGGGCATGGCGAGTCAACCGGGCGAGTCGCGGCTCGTCCGGTTGGTCAAAAATTCGGCTTTATGCGTTCAGTTTTAAGGCGTTAGACGCCCGATATCAGTCGCCGAGATTGCGATGCATCTTGGTCAGAAGGCGTTTGAGCTCTTCCGATTCCTTCGCGGTAAAACCGCGCAAAGCGACCTTATTGTTCAAATTCGCCACGTCTGGCAGCAGTTTTTCGCGCAGCTTCTTGCCTTTTTCCGTCAGGCAAATATAGACCTTGCGACGATCCTGCTCGTCGCGCTTCAGGCGCACCAGACCGAGGCGCTCCATCGAACGCACCGCCACGACGGTGGTCGGTTGGCGCAGTCCGACTTTTGTCGTGAGATCGCGCTGCGTGAGTTCGTCCTCCTCCCACAAGGTGCGGATGAACAGCCAAATGCCCCATGGCAGCCCTTCCGCCGCCAGACGGTCGCGCAGACGCTCGCGCAGCTTGGCGAGCGTAAGACGCATCAGCGTGCCGATCGGCCTATCTTCGGGGATGACAGCTGCGGGCGCGCTGTCACGCATCGCCTGTGCCTTGCGCGGAGCGGCTTTTTTCTTAGTGGCGGCCATGCTGACTCGGATCAAAAGGCGGTCCGTCGACGGACCGCGCGTTATCTTTTCCAATGGGCGAGAAGTGAGCCTCGCCGATGGGCGAAAAATAGCGATATTCCGCCCGCGTGCAAGACAAACGGCGTGGAGTACGCCTCTAACACATTCATTTAAATTAATATTATTCGGCTGCCTTCCGCGCATCCGCGCCCTGTTCCGGAATTTCCAAAGCCGCCCCCATCGCGCCATGGTGGCGCCACATCCATAAGCAGGCCAAAGCGCAGATTGCGGCGCCGCCCGCAAAAGCGCCGCGCAATCCGATATGGACGGCGAGATTGCCAAGGATCAGGCCGCCGAGCGCCGGCGCCCCTTGATAGACCAGGGTGTAGATCGACATGACACGGCCGCGCATCGCGCCGTCGACAGCCGATTGAATGAGCGTTTGAGACGAAGCCCCGTTGGTCGACAGCACGTAACCGACCACGACGATGCTAGCAACGCCCATCCAGAACGTCTGGCTTACGACGAAAGCCAAGATCGCCAGCGTCATCACGGCGAAATTCCCCACAAGCCGGCGCGTCATGCCCTGCGTGCCGCTGCGGCGCGCCATCATGATGCCTCCGACCGTCGCCCCCACTCCCATGCTCGAGGTCAGCCAAGCGAGACCGCTGGCGCCGCGCCCGAAAACGTCGGCGGCGAAGCCCGGCAGCATGTCCGGCAGGGCGCGCACCGAAAAAGCGGTCACTCCCATGATCAGGATCAGCGGGCCGATGCCGGGGTGGCGCACGGCATAATCCATCCCCTCGCCGATCTGCTGGAGCAGCCCGCCCGCCGGTTTGCGCATGTCGTCCGGAGTGACTAGATGGAGACGGCTGAGCACCCAGATGAACGGCAGGCAAAACAAGGCGTTGACGCCGATGGCCGACGGCAAGCCCCAAGTCGAAATGATGAAGCCGGCAATCGCCGGCCCGATGAAGCGCGCGACGTTGAACGTCAAGGCGTTGATGCCGATGGCCGGCGCGAGCAGGGCTTTAGGCACCAACCCGGGCAATAGCGAGGAGCGCCCTGCCCCATGAAACCCCTGGCCGATGCCGGAGACCACGGCCAGCGCCAGAACCGCATGGATGTTCAGCCAGCCCAGCGCGTACAACACGG
The DNA here is from genome assembly GCA_035714115.1 of Alphaproteobacteria bacterium. Classification (GTDB taxonomy): domain Bacteria; phylum Pseudomonadota; class Alphaproteobacteria; order SMXQ01; family SMXQ01; genus CAMAVH01. The sequence goes on along the minus strand of DASTMO010000093.1, from coordinate 29,956 downwards.
CCATCAGCGCTGCATGGACGATCAGGATCGACTGGGCCGCGATCATCACATGCAAACGGCTGGCGCGGTCCGCCACGGCGCCGGCCAACGGCGCAGTCAGGATCGTGACGAGCAGGTCGATGAAAACAAGCGCGCCGAGCCAGCCCGGCGATCGGGTCAGCTCCCATACCAGCCAGCCAGTCACGACGCGCTGCAGCCAGGTGCCGATCACGGCGACCGTATAGCCGAGCGTGAAATCCCGATAAGCCGGCACTTTCATGGCGGCGACGGCGCCGGCGAACCCGGCCGCGCCGCTATTCGCTTTCGCAGAACCCTTCTCCATGCGCCCCTTGCCCGACTTGTCTGCAATGGAGGCGCGCGCCGCTGCGCGCCGTTTCGCTAGGCGGCCTCATCGTCCGCCCCAATTCATATAGATAGCTATGTTTTATTTTGGCCAGATATTTTTGCGATCCGGCTTGACTCGCTTAGTTATAGATAGAAATCTATGTGAATAGTTCCGATTTGCCGACACGCCTCTCATAGGCGCAAGTCCCGCGTTCGCGTCGCTCGCCTGCACCGTTTGTTCGTCGCGCGGCACACTTGCCGCACGTTCACTCAGCTTTCGGGGGTAACATGCGTACGGCTCGCCTCATTGCATTCGTCTGCTTGATGACGCTGCTCATCGGCTCTGCGGCATCGGCGCAAAGCGCCGCGGAATTCTTCAAAGGCCGACAGATGACTCTCGTCATCGGCTTCAACGTCGGCGGCGCTTTCGATCCTTACGGCCGCACGTTGGTGCGCCATATGCCTAAGCATCTGCCCGGCGGGCCGAACTTCATCGTGCGCAACATGCAAGGCGCCGGCAGCATCAATGCCGCGAACTATATCTACAACCGCGCGCCGCGCGACGGATCCGAGTTCGGCCTCGTCGCCGGCACTGCGCCGCTCGAACCGTTGTTCGGCGTCATTCCGACGCAATTCGACAGCCAGAAATTCACCTGGATCGGCAGCGCCAACACCGAGGTCGGCGCCTGCTTCTCCTGGCATGAAAGCCCGATCAAGACCGTCCAAGACCTGTTCTCGCGCGAGATGATCACCGGGGCCGCCGGCTCAACGACGGTCTCCTTCCCCGACGGTCTCAACGCCATGCTCGGCACCAAGCTTAAGCTGGTGAAGGGCTACCCAGGCGTCGCTGCCGTTTGGATCGCCATGGAGCGCCGCGAGGTGGAAGGCGCCTGCGGCATGATCTACTCCTCGCTGCAAGCCGCCCACCCCGATTGGCTCACCGAAAAGAAGGTCAACACTCTGATCCAAATAGGCTACCGCAAGAACCCGAACCTCCCGGACGTGCCTTTCGTCATGGACTTGGCCAAGACCGAAGAAGAGCGCCAAGTGTTCAATTTGCTATTTGGCTGGACCGTCATGGGCAGGCCGTTCCTCGCCCCGCCAGAAGTGCCCGCCGATCGTGCCGCCGCGCTGCGCAAAGCCTTCGACGACACGATGAAGGATCCAGCTTTCCTTGAAGAGACCGCCAAGTTGCGCCTGGACATCGACCCGTTGCCAGGCGCCGAGATCGACAAATTCCTGGCCGAGATTTTCAAGACGCCGAAGCCCGTTGTCGAAAAAGCCAATGCCATTTTGGGCACCAGCCGCTGAGCGTGCCGTTCGGCAAGGAGAGTGATATGGAGCGGAATGTCGGCTACGAAAGCTTGCGGGACTGGATCACGCAAACCGAGGCGCTCGGCGAGTTGCGCCGCATCGACGGCGCCGACTGGCAGGAGGAGATCGGCGCGATCACCGATCTGCTGCAGCATGACGAGAAGGCGCCGGCCGTCCTGTTCGACAACATTCCCGGCTATCCCAAAGGCTATCGGGTGCTGGCCAATGCCTTCGGCGGACGCCGTCAAAACGTGATCCTCGGCTTCCCGCCGGACCTGCACAAGCTCGAGCTGAGCCATTCTTTTTTAAAAGAATATCGCGAGGCCAAGTCTCAGCGCGTGCCCTACGAATGGACCAACGACGGGCCGGTGTTCGAGAACGTCATCGAGGGCGACAAGGTCGACGTCCTGAAATTCCCGACGCCGCTCTGGCATCCGGGCGACGGTGGACGCTACATCGGCACCGGCTGCTTTTCTGTAACGATGGATCCCGAGCAGAAATGGATCAACGTCGGCACTTATCGAGTCATGGTCCACGACGAAAAATCCGTCGGCTTCTTTATCTCGCCGGGCAAGCACGGTCGCATCCATCGCGACAAATACCGCGAGCGCGGCGAGCCGATGCCGGTCTGCATGGTCATCGGCGCCGACCCTTTAACCTTTCTGATGGCCTGCAGCGCCATACCCAGCGGCACCTGCGAATACGATATCGTCGGCGCCTACCGCAAGCGTCCGCTGAAAGTCGTCAAGGGGCCGCTGACCGGCCTGCCCTTCCCGGCCGATGCCGAGATCGTGCTTGAAGGGTTCGTGCAGCCCGGCGGCGACCGTCCCGAAGGCCCGTTCGGCGAATGGACCGGATATTACGGCAGCCCCGGCGATCTCGCCCCGGTGCTCGACATAAAGGCGATCTATCATCGCAACGATCCGATCATTGTCGGTTGCCCGCCGCAGCGCCCGCCCGGCGAGAGTTCGCGCTCGCGCGCCATCTTGCGCTCGGCGCTCATTCACGAAGAAATCCAGCGCGCCGGGGTGCCCGACGTCAAAGCCGTCTGGTCTCATGAAGTGGGTGGCGCGCGCATGTTGCTCGCAGTGGCGATCAAGCAGCGCTATCCCGGCCATTCGCGGCAGGCCGGGCACGTCGCCTGCCAATGCGGCGGCGGCGCTTATGCCGGCAAATACGTTATCGTGGTCGATGACGATGTCGACGTGTCGGATTTGAACGACGTGATCGGCGCCATGGTGTTTCGCTCCGATCCGGCGACGTCGATCGATTTGGTGCATAACGCTTGGAGCACCTCGCTCGATCCGTCCATTCCCCCGGAGAAGAAGGCGAAGGAGGACTACACCAATTCACGGGCCATCATTGATGCCTGCCGCCCCTTCCATTGGCGCGACCAATATCCTGACATTTGCCTGCCAGATCCCGAAGCCGTTCGCAAAGTGAAGGAGAAGTTCGGCCATCTTTTCTTGTGATTTCATGCGCTGATCAGCGCATCAGCATAAAAACATCCGCTCCAGGCTGCATCCCCAGCCAATTCTCGCCATCATCCCGCTCCATCGCCGCGAATTCATTCGCGGCCGCCCTTTCGCGCGCCATCCCCACAAAGGTATTTGACCAAATACATTTGATTGATAATGTATTATTTATAATACATTTCGGGCAGGGCTCTTGGGGGGAACAGGATGGCCACGACCGCAGCCGAAGGCACGACAGTCGCCGACAGCTATTTGCGCCGACTCGCTGACAGCGGCATCACCCATTTTTTCGCGAACGCGGGCACCGACTTCGCGCCGCTGATCGAGGCCTTCGCCAAGGCGCAGGCGCTCGGCACGCCGGTCCCCAAGCCGATCGCCGTTCCCCATGAGAACGTCGCCGTGGCCATGGCGATGGGCTACTACCTCGCCGGCGGCAAGCCCGCCGCCGTGATGGTGCACACCAATGTCGGCACCGCCAACGGCATCTGCTCGCTGCTCAATTCGGCGCGCCTCAATATTCCCATGCTCTTTTCGGCTGGCCGTACGCCCATCAACGAGACCGGGCCGCACGGCAGCCGCTCGATCGACATTCACTGGACTCAGGAAATGTTCGATCAGGCCGGCATGGTGCGCGAAGCAGTTAAATGGGACTACGAACTGCGAAGCCCCTACCAGGTCGACAGCGTGGTCGACCGCGCGCTCAACGTCGCCATGGCCGAGCCGCGCGGCCCCGTCTATCTCACGCTGCCGCGTGAAGTGCTGGCGACCGCCATGCCCGCTATCGACAGCAAGCCGGCCGCTTACAGCGTCCACGCGACCGTGCCCTATCCCGATCCGGCCGCCATCGAGCAGGTCGCCGCATTGCTCGCCGAGGCGCGCAATCCGCTCATCATCACCGCCTTCCTCGGCGCCGACCATGCCGCTGTCGCCGCCCTCGCCAAACTGACGGAAGACTGGGCTATTCCGGTCATTTCCTATCGTTCGCGCAGCGTGTGCCTGCCGAGCAGCCATCCGATGAACTTCGGCCGCGATCACGATGAGAGCTTCAAAGAAGCCGATCTGATCTTGGTGGTGGACTGCGCCGTGCCGTGGATCCCGGCGCGCCAGACGCCGCGCCCCAGCGCCAAGGTCGCCCATATCGGCGTCGACCCTCATTACATCGATCATCCGATCCGCGGCTTTCAGGCCGACGTCGCCATCACCGCCGCCAGCCGCACAGCGCTCGCCGCGCTTTCGGCCGCCGCGGAAGGTCGCCGCGAAAGCGCGAGCGAACGGATCGCCGCGCGCCGGACGATGCTGGCCGAACGCCAAGCCGCTGCCGCCAAGCGGCGCGCCGCCAAGCTGGAAAAGGCAAAATCCGCTCCGGCAATCACCCCGGCGCTGGTGAGCTATCACCTCGGCCTGCTCAAGCCAGAGGACGCCATCGTCATCCGCGAATCGCCGCTCGACTTCGATTTCGTCGACTTCAACCTGCCGGGCACCATGCTCGGCGGCTCCAGCGGCCTCGGCTGGGGCTTGGGCGGAGCCATCGGCGCGAAGATCGCCGCGCCGGACAAGCTCGTCATCTGTACGCAAGGCGATGGCACTTATATGTTCGGCAATCCGCTGTCGGCGCATTTCGTCGCGCGCGCCCAAGACGCGCCGTTCCTGACCATCATATTCAACAACATGAAGTGGAACGCCGTCAGCCGCTCGACCATGGGGATGTACCCTAACGGCTACGCCGCCAAGGCCAACCGCGAGCCGCTGACCCACCTCGAGCCCTCGCCCGACTTCGAGCAGGTCGCGATTTCCTGCGGCGGCTATGGCGAGAAAGTCGAAAAGCCGGAAGATTTGCCGGGCGCTCTCAAGCGCGCCATCGATGCGGTCACCGTCGAGAAGCGCCAAGCCGTGCTCAACATCATCTGCCGTGCCGCCTGACATCCCTTTCACCGACAACCGGAGGATCGCGATGCGTATATTGTCTCTAGCCGGCGCCGCAATGGCCGTGGCGATCGTTTTCAACGCGCCCGTCTGCTTCGCGCAGGAGACCGTCGCCGAGTTCTATAAAAGGAACAAGATCGACTTCTACATCGCCGGCGCGGCCGGCGGCGCGCTCGACCTGCATGGCCGCATGATCGTGCCCTATCTGACCAAGCACATCCCCGGCAATCCGACCGTGCTGCCGAAAGCCTTGCCCGGCGCAGGCGGCGCGAAGCTCGCCAATTTCATGTACACCGTCGCGCCCAAGGACGGCACCGCCATCGCCAACGCCCTGCCCTACATCGCCGTGATGCAGGCGGTGAAGGCGCCGGAAGCGCAGTACGACGCCGCGCGCTACACCTATCTCGGCTCGATCGCGCCGATCAACAGCGTCATGGCGACATGGAACGCCACTACGCCGGCCAAGACCTTCGAGGACATGAAGAAGACCGAAGTGATCGTCGGCGCGACGGCGCGCTCCTCGGTCACTTACATCATCCCGACGATCACCAATCAGCATCTCGGCACCAAGTACAAGATCGTCACCGGCTACACCAGCACCGCGCCGATCATGGTGGCGATGGAGCGCGGCGAGATACATGGCCGCGCCGCCGACTTCGAAGGCATTCTCGGGCCGCACCCGGACTGGCTCGAGAAGAAACTGGTGACGCTGCATTTCTACACCGGCCTTGAGGTCGACCCCTCGATGCCCGGCGTGCCGCGCCTGATCGATCTCGCCACCACCGCCGAGCAGCGCGAACTGCTGGAGTTCATCTCGTCTGGCTCGGCGCTAGGCCGGGTCTATCTCGCGCCGCCGGACGTGCCGAAGGACCGCGCCGCCGCACTGAAAAAAGCCTTCTGGGACGCGGTGAACGATCCCGATTACAAAAAATTCATGACCGACCGGCGCCTGCTGGTGAACCCAAAGGACGGGGCAGCCATGGAGGCGGTCGTGGCCCGCACGTTGGCGGCCAATCCGAAGGTCATCGATCAAGCGAAGGATTTGTTTGCTGTCAGCGAATAAAAACGCTCAGCGAACAGATCGCGGCGTTCGGGGCGAAGCGGCTCAGCCGACTTCGCTCCAGCGCGGCGAATGCGAGACCGAATCGCGCGACAGCACCACGCGATATTCGTAACGGTCCGGCCGGTAGAGCGTCCGCATATATTCGATCGGCCGGTCCTTCAGGTCTTTCACAGTGCGCCACATGCTGATCAGCGGCGCGCCGACCTCGATCTTCATCAGACGGGCGATCTCCGCATCGGCGAGAGTGGCGCTCAGCCCCTGCTCGGCGCTGCTGGCGCGCAATCCCGTCGCTTCCAGGCAGGAAATGATCGTGCTGTTGCCGAGATCTTCGCGCTTCAGGCGCTCCGCCTCGGGATAAGGCACGAAACCGGTGACATGGGAGATCGGCGTGCGCCCGTCACTGCGGATACGCACGACGCGCAGGACCTCCTCGCCCGGCTTGAGCTGCAATTGCTCGGCGGCGGCGTCCGTCGCGGCGACCTTGCCGAAAGACAGGATTTTGACCGTGGTGTGTTGCTGGAAGTTGAGGATGTTCTCCAGCAGACCGCTGAAATTGCTGCGCCGGTCGCGCTCGACCACAGCCTCATTGACGTAGGTGCCGCGACCGCGCTGACGCAGGACGTAGTTCTGTTTTTCCAGCAGTGCCATCGCCTTGCGGATGGTGACGCGCGAAACGCCGAAACGCTCCGCCAGCTCGTTCTCGGAGGGAATCGGCGCTGTCGCCGGCCACAAGCCTTCCTTGATCTGCTGCTGCAGGATCACGAAGGTCTGAAAATAGAGCGGCAGGACATGCGAGACCTGCTGGTCGAGCGAGGTTCGACTGAACGGATCCGCGCTTTGGCGGCGTTTTGGTTTTGCGGCGGCGGGCATAGGCCGATTCTAACGGCAAGCCCCGCCGGAAACAAGGAAGCGCCCTTAGAGCCGGGCCGCCAGCTCCGGAGCTGCTGCGGCGAGGCCCGCGCCGGCCGCATGACCGGCTTTGGCGGTCAACCACCAGCCGCCGCAGAGGTTCGAGGACAACACCGGCCGCGCCGAGCCCTGACGCACGCGGGTGATCGCCGGAATGCTGATCATGCCCGTGCCGCTCATCACCGTGGCATCAGCCGCTGTCTTGACCTTCGACAAGGCCTCGAAAACTTCCTGGCTGCGCAGCTCGTAGGCGCGGAATTCTTCCGTCACCTTCACGACCTCGACAACCTTGATTCCCGAATCTTCCCAATAGGCGACCGCCATGTCGGTCAACTCGGCCGGATAAGGCGAGACCAGCGAGATGCGGCCGGCCGACAGCGCGCGCAAGGCTTCGCGGATCGTCACGCTGGACGTCGCGACCGGAATCTTGGCTGCGGCAGAAATCTCGGCGCACATGGCTTCATCCCGCCCGCCAAGCAGACGATAGCTCGGGCCGGTCAGCGCCAGCAGCAGCGCCTTCGGCCCCAGCGCGCCGAATTCCTCATGCACCTTGGCGTAATAGGTCAGATAGGCGGCATTGCGCTCCATCAGCGTCGTGCCCGGCATCACCGGAAAACGCGTGGTGTAGAGCGCCACATCGCCCGGCAGCAGATAATGCAACTCGGGCTCCACCGCCGGATTGGCCGAAGGCGTGGCAACGGCGACAGGCGAAGACAGGCCGAGATCGGCAGCCAGCGCATCCATGGCTCAGACTCCGGCCAAATCGCGCGCCGGACGCGGCGCGATGTCGAGCATCGCGGCGGAACGCAAGAAATTGAATGCCTTGTCGCTGTCGGCGGCGCGCTCTCGCACTTCGCCGAGCCATTCGGAGCCGCCCGCCACGCTGGTGTGCGAACGCGGGATCACCGCATCGGTGGCCACGCCGCGACGGAGCGCGCCATAGCCGGCGAGCAGAGTGTCGTCGCCTTGATTCGCGGCATCGAGCGCTTCGGCCAGCACATAGGCATCGTGAATGCCGCAGTTCATGTTCATGCCGCCGCGCGTGTTGGTGAGGTGCGCGCTATCGCCGGCGAGGAACACGCGGCCTTTGGAATAAGTGTCGGCGATGGCGCGGCTCGTCGGATAGACATCCTTCATCATCACCGGCACGAGCTCTTTGACCATCGGCATGACGCTCTGCAGTTCAGCGAGAATCCAAGCATCGTCGAGCGCCTGCTCGTCGCTGATCTCCGCCGGAATGCGCTGGATGATGCGCCAGCAGTCCGGCATGCGCAGAAAGCTGCAGGACTTGGCGCCGTTGAACAAATAGGTCAGCGGCGCCAGCCCCGGCAAGTAGTGGCTGAGATCGAAGTCCGTCATCACGCGCAGGCCACGCGTCGGATAAACGCTGACGTCGAACCCGATGCCGAGCAGACCGCGCACCTTGCTGTGCGCGCCATCGGCCGCGACTAGATAGTCGCCGGCAAACCAGCGCGCCGCGGCCCCCTCGCCGCAGCGCGCACGAACGCCGTGGTCGCCGTTTTCGATTTCGGAGACCTCAGCATTGAAGTGAACTTCGCAATTGTCGAAAGACAGCAGTTTCTGCAACAGTAGCGGGGTCAACTCTGCCTGTTCGACATGCAAGCGATAGGGGAAACGCGTCGTGCGGCCGAGCAATCCCATGTCGAACTCAGCGAAGATGCCGTCGGCGATGGTGCGGTACTGTATGGTCCGCACGACATAGCCTTTGCTCTGCAAGCCGCCCATCACGCCGAGATCGTCGAGCAAGGCGAGCGTCGAAGGATGGAAGGTCGAAGCCTTCGAGGCCGGGCTGAGGCGATCTCGCTTTTCCAGAACCGTGACGGCGATGCCGCGCTGCGCCAGCGCCACAGCGGCGCTCAAGCCGACAGGTCCGGCGCCCGCCACCAACACTCGCTCGATCTTGCCCATAGAGACGATAGACCTTCATAGGCGGCGTAGCCGCTCGTTTAAATGTATTATATATAATACATTTGAAAGATGCGCCGTCAAGCGCGCCGCGTCACGCCAAGTCGGGAAACCGCTCGCGCGCGCGGCGCAAGACGTCCGGCGACAATTTGGTCGATGGCGGGAATTCATCACGCGCATGAAACGGAATGCAGGCATCGATGATCATGCGCGAATTCGTCACGTCGCCGCTCTTGCGGCGAGCGGCGGTGAGCAATGGATCGGACGGCGACGACCAAGCATTCTTGATGAGATCGATGGAGGTCGCCGGATCGGCGCGCGTGAGCGCCGCCCAGATCAGCTCTTCCAAGTTCGATACGTCGATATCGTCATCGACGACGATGACCCACTTGCCGCTATAGGCGCCGACATGGCATTGGCAGGCGATATGTCCGGCCTGACGCGCATGCCCCGGATAGCGCTGCTTGATCGAGACCGCAGTCAGCATGCGTGTGCCGCCAACCTCATGGCACCAGACGCCTTTGACGTCCGGCACGCCGGCCGCCTGGATGTTCTTCTTGAGCATTGCCGAACGGGTGACGGCGCGGAAACGCGAATATTCGTCGGGCAAGGTCTGCGGCGGAAACCCCAGCAGGATGGGATCGTTGCGATGGTAGATCGCGGTGATGCGCGTCAGCGGCCGCTTCCGACCGGCCTCCGTATAAGTACCGGTCCAATCGCCGAACGGACCTTCCGGCACCACGGCTTTCGGGTCGACAAACCCCTCGATGACGATCTCGGCATCCGCCGGAAAGGGCAAGCCGGTATGGCGGCCGCGCACGAGCTTCAGTGGCCGGCCGCGAATGCCGCCGACCACGTCATATTCACAGACATCCGCAGGAATTTCGCTGCCGGCGCAGAGGAACGTCATAGGATCGCCGCCGAGCACCATGACGACGGGCATCTCCTCGCCGCGCGCGATGTACTTCTCGTGATGCTGGCGGCCATGCTTGCCCGGCCCGGCGTTGTAAGTCACCGAGGTTTTGTCGTGCTGCATGATGCGGTAGCAGCCGACGTTGATCGCGCCGCTGTCTGGATCGCGCGTGACATTGTAGCTGCCGGTGCCGATGTAGCGCCCGCCGTCTCCCTCGTGCCACTTCGGCGTCGGGATGATGTCGAGATCGACTTTGTCGCCTTCCAGCACGTTCTCGAAGACCGGGCCGTCGGCGACCTCGACCGGCGCCATCACCCGCTCGCGCGGCGAAAAGACGCCGGCAAAGGACTCGCTCAATTCCAGCTTGTTGAAATGAGCGGGAAAACCCAGCGTCATATTGCGCCGCCGCCCGCCGAAAATATTCACCAGAACCCGAAATCCCTTCGGGAAGCCGGGCACTTCGTCGAACAGAAGAGCGGGCGTTTTGTCCGAATGGCTGACGAGTTCGGCCGCCATGCCGATCTCTTCCTGCCAGCCGGCGCCGGTCACGGCTTTAACCTCGCCCAGCCGCTCGGCTTCGGCGAGCCAGCCGCGCAAATCGTCATAATCGAGGGAAAAGCCGCTGTCGTTGGCGAGAGCGACTGAGGGCAAGGCCGGCTTGGTCATGTCACGTCATCCTGCGTCCACATGGGTGGACGATAACAAATCGCAGGGCCGGACGGGAGAAACCGTCCGGCCCCATCGATCACTCGTCGCCGACAAACAGCTCTTTGGCCTTTTCGATGGTCGCCGGGCTGGCGTTCAGCACGCTCTCGACGATCTTGAGCAGCTCCGGGCCGGACTTCGGGTTGACCAGCAGGCGACGGTCTTCCAGGAACTTGCGATATTCCGGATCATTCACCGCATCCATGAAGGCCTTCTGCAGCGCCGCGACGCGCGCTGTCGGCACGCCCGGAGGCGCGACGAAGACGCGGCCGAGCGCCGAGCCGGACGCGACGAACTGCATGAAGTCCTTCTGCTCGGCAGTCTGCGCCAGATCGATCAGGCGCGGCACGCCCGGCAGCGACGGATCGGGCTCAAGGCCGGTGTGGAAATGCAAGGTCACCAGCTTCTTTTCGATCCAGTCCGGGTGCGGCCCGAGGATGCCCTCATAGTCTGCGACGCGGCCGTTCAACTCGCCGCGCTCCATCGCCAACATGATCGGCGCAGTGCCGGGATAGCCGCTGACGATCTTGAACTTGGTGCCGAGGTAGTTGTTGGCGATCGTCGGACCGATGAAGGTGATCGAGGAGCGGCCGGTCGAGCCGAGCGCGATCTCCGTCTTCTTCATGTCCTCGAAGGTCTTGGCCTTCGGCTCGGTCGACGCGTTCCAGGTGGCGAGCACGCTGTTGATCGGCGCGATGCTGCCGATGTAGTTGTACTTCGCCGAGTCGTACTGCACTTCGCGGCTGCCGACCGCCTGAGAGATGGCGATGTAAGGCAGCAGCTGCGCGATGGCCGTGCCATCCTTGGGCGCGACGCTGTAAAGGAAGTTCGCCGCCTTGGCGCCGCCGGCGCCCGGCATGGCGCGCACGACCATCGTCGGATTGCCCGGCAGATGCTTGGTCAGGTAGGGCGCGATCATCCGGCTGTGCAATTCCAGCGCGCCGGCGCCGCCGACATAGATGTCGACATTCTTCTTCGCATAGAAGTCGGCAATGGCATTGGTCTGGGCCATGGCCGGCTGAGCGAACAGGGCGGCCGCTCCGAGCGCGATGCCCATGAAACGCTTGAACATTTGCAAATTCCCCCATTGAGAAAGTCAGGCGCCGCGGCAATTTCCCGTCGACACATTAAAAGTATCATATATGATACTTTATGACGCGGCCAAGATTTGAATCGGCGGCGCGGCAATTTTGTGCAGCAATCTGCCTTCTCACGGGCAGATGACGCCTTGCCGCGCGCATCCTCGCCGAGAAAACGCGCAACGTACGCATCAGGACTGTCGATGACGCTCGATCTTCTGCTGACCAACGGCGAATTGGTGTTTCCCGATCAAGGAGTCATGCCCGGCGCCGTCGGCGTGAAGGACGGAAAGATCGCCGCGATCCTCGCGCCCGGCGTCACCCTGCCCGCCAAAGAGACCATCGACTGCCAGGGCCGCTGGATCATGCCCGGCGTGATCGATCCGCACGTGCATTACGGCTTCGGCTCGCCGGACACCGACTTCGCCACGGAAACGCGCAACGCCGCGCTCGGCGGCGTCACCAGCGTGCTCTCCTTCTACCGCACGCAGGACTTCCGCACCGCCTTCGACGAGATGCGCGACAAAGCCGCGGCGCAGGCCTGCATCGATTTCGGCTTCCATTTCGGCATCACCAGCGACCTGCATGTCGAGACGCTCGACGAAGCCTCGCGTCGCTTCGGCGTGTCGTCCTACAAGCTCTATCTGATGTACAAAGGCCAGGCCGGCCTCGCCATGGGCTTCACCGATATCGATGACGGCCTGCTCTACACCTCGCTGCGCGAGACGGCGAAGATCCCCGGCGGCGTGCTTGGCGTGCATTGCGAGAACGTTGAGGTGATCCCGGCCTTCCGCGATCCGCTGCGCCGTGCCGGCGCCGACAGCTTGCAGGCTTGGGACCAGCAGAGCCCGGCGTTCCTCGAAGCCGAGAATGTCCATCGCGTCTGCTATTTCGCCGCCAAGACGAACTGCCCCGTGAACATCGTGCATTTGAGCAGCCGCGAAGCGCTCGACGAAGTGCGCCGCCACCGCAATACGCGCGGCACCGCGCCGATCTATGTCGAGACCTGCCCGCATTACCTGTTCGTCACCAACGATGCCCCGGCCGGCCCGCTCTTGAAGGTCAATCCGCCGGTGCGCTATGCCGACGACGTCGAGGCCATGTGGGAAGGCGTGATCGACGGCAGCATCACCACCGTCGGCACCGATCACGTGCCGCGCAAACGCAGCACCAAAATGAAGGATATCTGGAGCGCCAGCGCCGGTTTCCCCGGCACCGCGACCATGCTGCCGATCCTGATCCATGAGGGCTATCACAAGCGCGGCGTCGCCATCGAGCGCATCGCTGCCGTGGCCAGCGCCAACAGCGCCAAGATGTACGCCATGCCGGACAAAGGCGTCCTCGCGGTCGGCAAGGATGCCGATCTGATTGTCGTCGATCCCGATCTCGAGCGCACGGTCGACGCCGCCACGCTCGAATCCTTCTCCGATTACTCGCCGTTCGAGGGCATGACGCTGAAGGGCTGGCCGACGCTGACGATCTTGCGCGGCATGAAGGTCGCCGAGAACGGCGCCATCACCAATGAGGCGCGCGCCAAGCCGCAAGGCCGCTACCTGTCGCGCCTGTAAAGGCGCGCAACGCTTAGTTTTTCCCGTCTGTAAGGCGGACCGCAAACCCATCCAGACTTGAGGTGACGATCATGGCCGACACGCCCCGCATTTGGGACCGCTTCCTGACCGAACGCGACCGCAAGGTCTATGCCGCGTCCGGTTACGGCAAACGCGGCGGCTTCGGCACCCGCCCCGCCCTCTTCATCATCGATGTGCAGTACAATTTCACCGGCGAGACCCCGGTCGAGATTCTCGAAGGGCTCAAGGAATACCGCACCTATTGCGGCCCCGAAGCCTGGGCTGCCGTCGAGCACATCGTGCCGCTCTTGGAGATGGCGCGCGAGAAGAACCTGCCGGTGTTCTACACCGAGAGCGCGCGCCGGGCTGACATGCTCGACAGCGGCGTGCAGGTCGGCAAGAACCATCGCGGCACGGAAAAAACCGTGATCGAAGGCAGCCGCGCGACGCAAACCGTCGAGCCGCTCGCACCGCGTCCGCAGGACATCCACATCGCCAAGCGCAAGCCCTCTTGCTTCTTCGGCACGATGTTCATGAGCCATCTGAACTTCCTCGACGTCGACACGCTGATCCTCACCGGCTGCACCACCTCGGGTTGCCTGCGCGCCACTGCGGTCGACGCCTATTCCTACAATTTTAAGGTCATCATTCCGGAAGAATGCTCGTTCGACCGCTTCGAGGTGAGCCACGCGGTCAATTTGTTCGACCTCAACTGCAAATATGCCGACGTCATCCCCTCCGCCGAGGTTCAGACCTATCTGAAGGGTCTGCCGGTCCGCGCCGCCGCTGCGGCGGAGTGAGCGCGAACGCGCGGTGACGGTTCCGTGACGAGCGACGGCGGCACGATCCCGATCTTCCTGCTGACCGGCTTTCTCGGCAGCGGCAAGACGACGCTGCTGTCGCGGCTGATCCGTAGCGAGGGCTTTGCCGACACCGCCGTCGTGATCAACGAGTTCGGCGATGTCGGCCTCGACCATATCCTCGTCAGCGAGGGCGAGGAGATCGACGCGGTGCTGCTCGAATCGGGCTGTCTCTGCTGCACTCTGAGCGGCTCCCTCGAAAGCACCCTCGAAGCGCTTTACTACAAGCGCGAGCGCGGCGAGATCCCCTTTTTCCGACGCCTCGTCATCGAGACGACCGGCCTCGCCGATCCCTCCGCCATCGCCTCGTCCCTGTCGGTCAGCCGCGTCATCGCCCGGCGCTTTCATTTGGCGGCCATCGTCACCACGGTCGATGGCCTGCAGGGCGACACGCAGATCGCCGAATTCGACGAAGCGCGGTTGCAGGTCTTGCTCGCCGATCAAATCCTGATCACCAAGGCCGACGAGGCTTCGCCGGACGAGCTTGCCGCCGCCGTCCGCCGCGTCGCCTGGCTCAACCCGACCGCGCCGCGCCAACCGATCGCCCAAGGCGATATCGCCGCCGAGCAGGTGTTCCTGCCCGGCGCACAGTCGGATGCCGCCACCCGCGCCAATCAACATGCCGTGGCCGACGCGCTGCATAGTGGTCACGATCACGACCATCACGGTCATAGCCATCTGCACGAGCATGGCTATGTTTCGCGTGTGCTCGACGCGCCGGATGGGCTCACCCAGGCGCGCTACGCCGCCTGGGTGCGCATCCTGCAAAAGCGCCTCGGCGAACGCCTGCTGCGCGTCAAAGGCTTCGCACGGTGGGAGGACGGCGGCTTGCGTGCGCTGCAGGGCGTACGGCTGGTGTTCGACCAGCCAAAGGCCATTGACTGGATGCCGCCAGCCAGCGCTATCGGCAAGATCGTGCTGATTGGCCGCGACTTGTCCGCCGAAGATTTAGCGCTCGCGCAAAACGCATTGGCCGGCCAAAGCGCCCCCTGACCGGCCAATCTCCAAACTATGCGGCAGCGTCAAACGACGCTGCGGGCGCGATATTTATTGTCGAGCTCGTCTTCGCTGAGGAACTGACGCTCCAAGCCGAAGACTTTCTCGTAATCCATCAATTCGGTGATCTCGTCGATGGTGAAGGTGAGATCCGGGCGGTCGACCGGCACATCCGATTCGATGGCCTGCTGGAACACCTTGAAGGCTTGGCGCATCCCCATCAGAGCGGCGGCCGGCAGCATGCGCGGCACGCTGACGCGCTTCACGCCGAGTTCGGTCAGGCGCTTGATCGGGATCAGCGGCGTGGTCGGGCGCGAACGGATACCGAACCCGATGTTCACGGTCAGCGGCAACGGCACTTCGTTTACCAGACGCTTAATGTCCTCTTCCGTGCGCACCGCGTCGGCAAACAGCATGTCGGCGCCGGCCTCGGCATACATCTTGCCGCGCTTGATCGCGCCCTCGATGCCCTCGATCGCCAGCGCGTCAGTGCGCGCGACGAGCAGGAAATCCGGATCGCGGCGCGCCTTGCTGGCCGCCTCGACTTTGCGCGCCATCTCGATGGCCGGAATGATCTCCTTGCCCTTCAGATGACCGCAACGCTTGGGAAACACCTGGTCTTCCATGTTCACGCCGCAAACGCCGATGTCCTCGAACATCTGCACGGTGTGATAAGCGGAGACGGCATTGCCGTAGCCGGTGTCGGCATCGGCGGTCAGCGGAATGTCGAGCGAGCGCACCAGCACGCGGCAGGCCTCGAGATTGTCGGTGCGCGTCATGATGCCGAGATCGGGATAGCCGAAGTGCGAATTGGCGATGCCGGCGCCCGACGTCACCGCCATCTTGAAGCCCATGGCCTGGGTCATGCGCGCGCTGTAGGCGTCGTACACGCCCGGCGCGACGATGAGCTTCTCTTCCTTCATCAAGCGGCGAAGGACGGCGGTCTTCTTTTCGGGCGTGGCTTTGGCGGACATGACGTTACTCGCTCGTTGGACGTTAGCTGTCGAGATGTGGCAGGCGCGCGATGGCGCGCTCGATGTGGGATGTCATCAGCGATTCGGCGAGATCGCCGTCGCGCGAACGCAGCGCGCGGACGATCTGCCAATGCTCGTCATGCGCGGCCGGGCGGCGGCCGGGACGGTCGCCGGACTTGCGGCGATAAAGGCTCAGGAGGCGGTAGAGATCGCCCGACAGCCATTCGACGAGCCAGCGGTTGCCGCTGCCCGCTGCGATGCGGCGATGGACGTCGAGCTCGGGAATATCGTCGGCGGTGCCGGCCTTGAGGGCCGCATGCCAACGCTCGAGATCGCTCTCCAGCGCGGCAATGTCCGCATCGCTCATGGTTTCGGCGGCCAGCCGGCAGGCCAAGCCTTCGAGCGCGGCGCGCATCTGGAACAGCTGCACCACGTCGCCGCGCTCAATTGAAGCGATGCGCGGGCGCAAGTTCGGCGCTTGAACGATCAGGCGCTGGCCCTGCAGGCGCGAGACGGCCTCGCGCACCGGGCCGCGGCTGCAGCCGAAGCGAGTCGCCAATTGGGCTTCGCTGACCGCCATGCCGGGCGTCAGCTCGCCATCGACAATGAGTTGCGTCAGAGCCTCGTAGACCCGATCTGCATGGCTGGCCGTTTCGCTGGCCGAATCCATATCTGTTGACAGTTTTTGCGCCATCGGCTTTATCTCCCCTCAGAGATTTCGCAGATAAGCAAAATAATTGCAATATAATTGCGAAAACTTGGGAAACGTCTAAAACTTACGGCAAAACTGCTGACAGTTTTGCATCACTGATCCTAGCCCCCCTGGGAGACCACCCATGCGTTTCTTCTCTAAGCTCGCCATGCTGGCGGCATTCGCCGCGCCCGTTCTGGCTTCCACCGTCGCCGATGCGCGCGATTTCTACGCCGGCAAGACCCTCACCATGATCGTCGGCTTCACGCCCGGCGGCGGCACAGACCTGTTCGGCCGCGTGATGGCCGAAGGCCTGCAGAAGCACCTCGCCGGCAATCCGAACATCATCGTCTCCAATCGTCCCGGGGCGGAAAGCGTCGTCGCCTCGAACTATTATGTCGAAGTCGCCAAGCGCGACGGCGAGACGCTGATGGTCGGCACCGGCCAACTCCTGCTGCGCATCATCTTCGGCCTCGAAGGCTCCAAGGCGAAGCTGAGCGACTATGAGCAGCTCGCTGCCGTGCCGATGGGCCGCATCATCTACGGTCTCCCCGCCAGCCGCATCGAGACGGTCGCCGATCTGAAAAAGAAGGATCGCGAACTGATCCTCGGCGTGCCCGGCGTCATCAGCTCCATCGAAGCCGTGCTCGGCCTCGAAGTGCTCGGCGCCAACTATCGCGTGGTGCGCGGCTATCCGGGCCGCAAGGAAATCGCCCTCGCCCTCGAGCGCGGCGAGACCAACGTCGATACCCAGACGACGCCGGTCTACGAGACCAGCATCCGTCCGCTGGTCACCGCCAAGAAGGCGACGCCGCTGTTCGCCCAGGGTCTGTTCGACGCCAAGGGCAACCTGGTGCGCGACAGCGCCGCTGATGACGTGCCGACCGTCGCCGAGGTCTACAAGGAGCTTTACGGCAAGGCTCCCGAAGGCCCGACCTGGCGCGCTTACAACACCGCAGTCACCGCCATGGGCACCCTCGGCAAGGTGTTGATGATCCATGCCGACGCGCCGGCCGACGCCAAATCCGCCGTACTCGCGGCGATCGACGCCATGACGAAGGATCCGGCCTATATGGAACGCGCCGGCAAGGCTCTGGAAGGCTATCCTATCGTCCATGGCCCGCAGTTGCAGACCAACGTGAAGCGCGTCCTCGCGACCACGCCGGAAGAAACCGAGTGGTTCAAGGACTTCCTCTCCACGAAGTTCAACGTCCGCTTCAACTAAGACCAGAGCTCCGGCGGCGGCATTCAAATAGAATAGGCCGCCGCCGGATTTCATAGGACCATGCCCATGGACCGCTCCAGCTTCGTTCGCGACATCGCCACGCCCTTCGGCCCGACCGCCGTCTACGACATACGGCCCGCCGCCAAGGCGCTCGGCATCGATGCAGCCAAGCTGCCCTACAGCCTGCGCGTGGTGGCCGAAAGCGTGCTACGCCACATGGACGGCGTCGGCGCCACCGAAAGCGATTTCGCCCGCCTGGTCAAACGCGAACGCGACAGCGATCAGGCCATCCCCTTCTTCGTCGCCCGCGTCATTCTGCCCGATTCGAGCGGCTTGCCGATGCTGCTCGACTTCGCCGCTCTGCGCAGCGCGCTCGAGCGCGCCGGCAAAGATTCCAGCCAAGTCAAATTTGAAGTGCCGGTCGATCTTATCGTCGACCATTCGTTGCAGGTCGACATCGCCGGCCAAGGCGACGCCATGCAGATCAACATGCGCAAGGAATTCGAGCGCAACGGTGAGCGCTACAAGTTCGTCAAATGGGCGCAGCAGGCCTTCCCCGGCCTGCGCGTCGTGCCGCCCGGCATGGGCATCATCCATCAGATCAATCTCGAGTCTTTGGCCAGCGTCGTCGTGCGTCGCGAGCAGGACGGCAAGCAGATCGCCTTCCCCGACAGCGTACTCGGCGGCGATTCGCATACACCGATGATCAACGCCGCCGGCGTGCTCGGCTGGGGGGTCGGCGGCATCGAAGCCGAATGCGTGGTCACCGGCCTGCCCTATTATCTGCCGACGCCCGAAGTGGTCGGCGTGCGCCTGACCGGCGCTCTGCCCGTCGGCACCACCACGACCGATCTCGCATTGCTGATCACCCAGCGTCTGCGCCAGGAGCGCGTCGTCGGCGCCTTCTGCGAATTCCATGGCCCGGCCGCCAGCCGCCTATCGCTGCCCGAGCGCGCGACGCTGGCCAACATGGCTCCCGAATATGGCGCGACCGCTGGCTTCTTTCCGATCGACGCGGTCACCATCGCTTATCTCAAGCAGAGCGGCCGCAGCGACGAGCATGTCGCCTTCGTCGAGACTTACGCCAAGGAGACCGGTCTCTATCGTACCGACGAAGGCATGGACATCGCCTACGACCGCCTGGTCGAGATCGATCTGGCCAGCGTCGTGCCGGCCCTCGCCGGCCCGCGCCGCCCACATGACCGCGTCGCGTTGAGCAATGCGGCCGCACAGTTCGCCGATCTGCTCGCTAAGCCCGCGAGCGACGGCGGCTTCCGTAAGGATCCGGTGCCGATGCAGAGCGGCGAATATCGCGACGGCATGATCGCAATCGCCGCCATCACCTCCTGCACCAATACCTCAAACCCCTCGGTCATGCTCGCCGCCGGCCTGCTCGCGCGCAACGCGGTGCGCGCCGGATTGACCGTTCCGGCCTGGGTCAAGACCTCGCTCGCGCCCGGCTCTCGCGTGGTCAGCAGCTATCTGAGCCAGTCGGGCTTGATGGAGCCGCTCGAAGCGCTCGGTTTTCATGTCATCGGCTACGGCTGCACCACCTGCGGCGGCAAGTCAGGTCCGCTCAAGCCCGAGACGGCCAAAGCCATCGAGGCCGACGATCTCGTCGCCGTCGCCGTGCTGTCGAGCAACCGTAACTTCGAAGGCCGCATCAACCGCCTGGTGCGCGCCAATTACATCGCCTCGCCGCCGCTCGTCATCGCTTACGCCCTCGCTGGACGGATGGATATCGACCTGACGACTCAGCCGCTCGGCCGCGGCAAGGACGGCAAGCCGATCTTCCTCAAGGACATCTGGCCCACCGCCGAGGAGCAGAACGCGCTCCTGCAATCGCTCTTTACGCCCGAGCTGTTCCGCCAAAACTACGCGACGCTTTATGCCGGCACTGAGGAATGGACGCAGCTCGAAGCGCCGCAGGGCCCGACTTTCGCCTGGAACCGCGCCTCGACTTATCTCGTCGAGCCGCCCTTTTTCGACGATGGCGTGACCGCCGTGCCCGATGGCGCGATCAAGGGCGCGCGTACTCTCGCCCTGTTCGGCGATTCAATCACCACCGATCATGCCTCACCCGGCGGCGAGATTCCGGTGACCAGCGAAGCCGGCAAATATCTGCTCGGCCATGGCGTCGCGCGTGAAGGCTTCAACACCTATGTCGGCCGGCGCGGCAACCACCACGTCATGGCGCGCGCGACATTTGCCAATATCCGCATCCGCAATCTGCTGGTGCCGGGCAGCGAAGGCGGCGTGACGCTGAAATTCCCGGAGGCGCAGGAGACCAGCCTGTTCGCCGCGACGGAAGCTTATCGCGCCGAAGGCACGCCGCTGATTGTGGTGGCCGGCAGCGAATACGGCACCGGCAGCAGCCGCGACTGGGCAGCCAAAGGCCCGCTATTGCTCGGTGTGCGCGCCATCCTGGCCAAGAGTTTCGAGCGCATTCACCGCTCAAACCTGATCGGCGTCGGTATCCTGCCGATCCAGTTCCTGCCGGGCGAGGGTTGGCAGGAACTTGGACTTACCGGCCATGAGCGCTTCGATTTCGAGGGCATCCGCCTCGAGCCGCGCAGCCGCCTCACAGTGACGGCGACCGCCCCGGACGGCACAGCAAAACGCTTTGAAGCCGAACTGGCGGTTTACGCCGCCATCGAGGCCGAGTGCCTGAAGGGCGGCGGCATTTTCATGCAGCTGCGCCAGCAATACGAGACCGAAGCGGCCTAATAGCGCATATTTAAATTAACGGTAGTTTTAGGCTGCCTCCCGGCCGCTCTCTCTCATCTTCAAATCTTGCGGCGGGCGGAAAAAAGCCCGCGCCGATCGCTCGGTGCGGGCTTTAGAAGGTCCGTCGTTCGGCTCAATAGCCGAGTGCGGCCTGCAGCTTCTTCAGCACGTCCGGCGGCGTGGCGTAAATGTCGTCGACCAGCTTCTGAAGCTCTTCGCCCGACATAGGCGAAGCTTCCAGGCCGCGGCCTTCGATCTCCTTCCTCAACTCGGGATCGTTCATCGCCTGCATGAAGGCCGCACGCAGCGCCTGCACACGGTCCGCCGGCACGCCCGGTCCGGCGACATAGGGCCGGCCGAAATCGCCCTGACGGTCGTAAAGCGACAGGATCTGGCGCTGCTCGTCCGTCTTGGCGTAGGAGGCGACGGGACGCGCGCCCGCCATCTCCTTCTCCGTCAGCACCTTGCTGCCCTGATAAGCCAGAGCATGCACGATATTCTTGGAGAACCATTCCGGCTTGGTGGCGATGATATTCAGGTAGCTGATGTTGCACAGCGCCTGCACTTCGCTGCGATCCATCGCCAGCACGATGTCCGTCGTGCTGGGATAGCCAGCGACGATCTTCAGCTTCATGCCGAGAATATTCTTAAGCAGCAGCGCGTAGCCATAGCCCGAGCCGGCCGTGGTGCCGGTGACGCCAAGGATGATCTCCTTCTCGAAGGTATCCTCCACCGTCTTGGCCGGCGCGTCGTTGCGCAGGAAGCAAGCTTCGATGTTCGGCGCCGCGTTGCCGATATAGTTCAGCTTCAGCGGCTTGGAGGCCTTGCTGGGGTCGCCGATGATCGGATCCATGATCGCCCCGGGCGGGATGCCGGCGATATAGGTGCCGTCCTGCGGCGCGGTGACGGCGATCTTGCTCGCCGCGATATAGCCGCCGGCGCCGGGCAGGTTCTGCACCACCACCGTCGGGCCGCCGGGAATATATTTCGCCATGAACCTGCCGACGACGCGGCCGTACAAGTCGAAACTGCCGCCCGGCGCCGAGCCCACCGTCATATAGACGGTATTGCCCTTATAAAAATCGGCGACGGATTTCTCCCCTGCCGATTGGGCCTGGGCGACGGCGGAGACCGCCAGCGCCAGACCGCAAACTACAAAACTCAACGCGCTGCGCATGATCTTCCCCCTCATGCTCGTTGCGACGATATGTTCGCTCACTTCGTGTTCATCACGCTGCGCGTCTTCTCGACGATGGCCTCAGGCGTGGCATAAACGGCATCGACGAGCTTCTGCACCTGCTCGCCCGGCATCGGATCGACATCGAGGCCGCGCGCCGTCAGCTCTTTCTTGAGTTCCGGATCGTTCATGGCCTTCATGAAGGCGTCGCGCAGCGCCGCGATGCGGGCCGGCGGCACCGTGCCGCCTGTCACGTAAGGCCGGCCGAACTCGCCCTGGCGGTCGTAAAGACCCATGATCTGGCGCGCTTCGTCGGTCGTCGCGTAAGAGACCGCCGGCTTGGCGTTGGCCATCTCCTTCTCAGGCAGCACTTTGGAGCCCTGATAGGTGAAGGCGCGCACGCTGTCCTTGGCGAACCAGTCGGGCTTGGCGGTGATCACGCTCTGATAGCCGATGCCGCAGATGCCCTGCACTTCGTTGCGGTCCATCGCCAGCTGGATTTCCGTGGTGCTGACATAGCCCGGCACGACGCGCATTTTCACGCCCAGGACATGCCGCAGCAACATGAGATAGCCGTAGGCTGAGCCGGCCGTCGTGTTGGTCGCGCCCATCACCACTTCCTTCTCGCGCGCGCCTTCCAGCGTGTTGGCCGGCGCATCGGTTCGGATGAAACAGCCTTCGATGTTCGGCGCGGCGTTGCCAATATAGGCGAGGTTGAGGCGCTTGATGCCCTGAGCCGGATCGCCGAGCACCGGGTCCATGATGACCGCCGGCTGGATCGCCCCGATATAGGTGCCGTCCTGTGGCGAGCCGACCGAAACGCGGTTGCCCGCGGTGTAGCCGCCCGCGCCGGGCAAGTTCTGCGGCACTACGTTCGGATTGCCCGGAATGTATTTCGCCATGAATTTGCCGATGGTGCGGCCGTAAAGATCGAAGCTGCCGCCCGGACCGGAACCGATGATCACGTAAATCGTATTGCCCTTATAAAAATCGGCGACCGATTTCTCCTGGGCCTGCGCGGCGGCAGATGCCGCCATGAGCGCGCAAAGCGCCGAAGCGGCCAAAATTTTCTGAAGCATGCTCTCCCCCTTCATGTTCGATGACTCTATCCGCGTTCACGCGCCGCCCCACAAAGCGCGCCTTTAAACTTGGCCGTCATCCCGCGTGCACACTGAAAAAGCCTTGTTTTAAAGGCTTAATACGCGCTCAACTTGATATATTTATATATCATTACACCAAGGTAGTGGAGTCAACATAAAAGCGGTCATGCTGCTGAAATGCGGCGAGATGGCGAGGCCTGCGAGCAAAGGCGCGTACAAGCGTTGCCGATCCCGTCGCTTGTCGAAGGCGAGCGGCACAGCTATCAATGGCCCCGATGTCCTGGCTGCGAACCGAAGCAGCCCGTCGGATCCCTCGCGTCAGCCACCGCCAACGACCGTTCCATGCCGCGCAAGCCTCAGCCCTCGCGTCTCGAAGCCGCCCAGGTTCAGCATCACGACCTGCGCTCGCCGCTCTATCACCAGATTTTCCTGATCTTGAAAAACAAGATCGTCGAGGGGGAGTATCCCGAAGGCGCGCTGCTGCCGAGCGAGCAGGAAGTCTCCACGCTCTTCAAGGTCTCGCGCATCACCGCCAAGCGCGCCCTCAACGAGATCGCCGCCTCGGGCCTCGCCGTGCGCGAGCGCGGCCGCGGCACCCGCGTGACCTATATCGCCGGCCGCAAACGGACCATTCACGCCTCGGTCAAAAGCCTGATCGACAGCCTGCGGCAGCGCGGCGGGCGCGACAACAGCGTCCGCGTGCTGGAGCTGCGCTATATCGCCGCCCCCATCGAGATCGCCCGCGAACTCGATATCGGCCGCGGCGGACTTGTGCAGCATGCCCTGCGCCTCTGCCTGCACAAGGGCACGCCGCACTCCCTGATCTCGACCTACATTCCCGAATCGGTCGGCAGGCATTGGACCGTCAACGACATGACGCGCAAGCCGCTCGCCCAATTGTTCGACGATGCCGGCGTCGTCATCGAGCGCGCCGAACAGATGATCTCCGCCACCCTGGCCGACAGCCAGACGGCCGCTGCCCTCGAGGTCGCCGTCGGCGCGCCGCTGATCAAGATGACCAAAATTTCCTACAGCGATGCCAACAAGCCGGCGGAATACATGGTCTCGCTGCATCCGCCCGAGCGCTATCACTTCAGCATCAGCCTGACGCAGAACGACAGCGACCAGATTTTCGACACCCCCGGCAGAGCGCGCGGCTGATCCCTTCGCGCCGCAGCGCGAAGAGACGAGCGCCCCTGCTGGATGGTGCCGCGTCATGCCGGTCTGCTTTACTGCCCGACGATCTCGGCGAAGCGTTTGGCGGTCGG
Organism: Alphaproteobacteria bacterium; assembly: GCA_035714115.1. Taxonomy (GTDB): domain Bacteria; phylum Pseudomonadota; class Alphaproteobacteria; order SMXQ01; family SMXQ01; genus CAMAVH01. The sequence continues at coordinate 5,739 of DASTMO010000093.1, read as the reverse complement.
CTCCGGCGTCGCATTGATGATGCCCATGATGCGGTTGATCTCTTCCGCCGGCGACGGATCGATCTCAAGACCGGACTTTTCGGCGTCGGCTTTGAACTGGGCGTCCTCGAAGATCGCCATGAAGGCCTTGCGCAGAGCGGCGACGCGGTCGGCCGGCACATCGGGCGGCGCGCTGACGGGGCGCGCGATCGATTTCTGCGCCAGGAAGAGCTGCAGCACGGCACGATCCTGATCGTTCTTCACGAATTCCAAGGCCGACGGCACGTTCGGCAGCTCGGGCACGCGCTGCTCGGCAACTTGCAGCAGGATCTTGAGCTTGCCGTCGCGCAGGTAATCGGCGCGGCGGCCCATCACGTTGCTCAACCCCCAATTACCCATGCCCTGCACTTCGCCGCGCTCCATGGCGAGCACGATGTCTTCCGTCGACTTGTAGCCGGAGATGATCTTGAACTTTGTGCCGATCATCGCGTTGAGCAGGCGCGGCACAGTTTCGGTGTCGTTGCCGGCGCTGGTGCCGCCGACGATCAACTCGGTCTTGAACAGATCTTCGGTCGTTTTGACCGGCGCCGTGCTCCACACCACCGAGACCGTCGTCTCGCGCGTAATATTACCGATCCAATTGAGCGTGCCCGGATCGAAGCGCACACCCTCGCGGCCGACCAGCTTGGCGGTCAAGGCGTTGCGCTGCAGCAACGACACCACGGTGCCGTCCTTCGGCGCGACATTGGCGAGCCAGTTGGCCGCCGTCATGCCGGCCGCGCCGGGCATGTTCTGCACGATCATGTTCGGATTGCTCGGCATGTATTTCGGCATGTGGCGCGCGACAAGTCGGCCCATGGCGTCGTAACCGGCGCCCGCCGCAGCGGACACGACCATGACGGTCTGCTTGCCCTTATAGAAATCGCTGACCGCGTCGGCCGACGCCGGAGCCGCGAAGCAAGCCGCCGCAATGGCGGAACCGCAAAGAAGTTTGATCGACTGCATATCTATTCCCCTCGATAAGAATGAAAGACGGTACGCCGTCTCCGGTCCGCGTCCTCCCCAGACGCGGCCGGCTGAACCCTGTTACCGCGTACGTTCGCGCTCGCGTCGGATGCGGCCCGCTTCGATCGGATTGCCTTCGTCGTCCATGATGCGCTGGCTGGTGAAGCCTTCCGGCCAGATTGACGTGAACCAGGGCCGGATGCCGAAGCCAATGCGCAGCTGGCGGATCGGCTTGGGATTGTCGTTGGTGTGCTGATGCTCCCACATGGCCGGCGGCACGTAGAGCACATCCCCCGCTTCCCAGGGGATGCGCTTGCCCTGCATCTCGGTATAGCCCTCGCCTTCGACGGCATAGACGACCGCTTCGAGATGCTTGTGCTTGCCGCTCTGGTGGAAGGCCGGCTCGGTCCACCAGCCGGTCACGGCGACGGAGATGGCGCGAAAGCCGTTCTTCGGCACGACGAAATATTCCGAGAAGTCGTGCTGGTTTTTGGTCGCGGCGATGGCGCCTTGCGGATTGTAGCTTTCGCCCGGCGGCAGCTTTTCTTTGTTGTTCGGCGCCTGTTCCAGATGGATAACGGCGCGCGCGCCGTCCGGATAGTATTGCGAGGTCTCGGGCGGCACGGCGGCGATCATGGCTGGATCGTTCGGGCCGCAGGTCTCGATCTGCTGGATGCGCGCGACGCGGCAGAAGCGCTCCAGATCGAACGTCATGCCAGTCAGCATCAGCACCGGCACGTTCCCGGTGTTGAAATGCTGATGCTCGGCCCAGAACGGGATGTGCATGGTGCTGTTCTTGTGCCAGTCGAAGCGCTGGCCGTTGATGATGCTGAAGCCCTCGCCTTCGAGGATATGCGTCGATTCCTCGCCGTGGCGGTGCTTGCCGCTATGCCAGCCGACGGGGATTTCCGACTTCAGCACGTTACTACCCATGGTCGAAAAGCCGAGATTGTTGGCGACCATCAGCTTCGTTTTCACGTCATGCGGCGTGCTGACCCAGGGAATGTCCTTATCGCGTGCGACGGCATGGCAATTCTCCAGCTCGTCCTGAATCTGGTTCGGCGCGTCCAACCATTCGTCGTAAAAATTCTTTGCCATTATTATCTCCCGGTTAATCGAGGCCTTGCGCCAGCGTCTTGCCGCGCAGGACCGTCGTCACGAAATGGCGCATGGCGAAGCGCTGGGCATCGCGCATGCTGCGGATGGTGCCGGCCTTCACCGCCGTCACGAGGTCGTCTTTCATCTGCCCCGTCTGCGACGAGGACATCTTTTGTAAGGGCGCGATGCGCTCGACCATGGCGGCCAAGGTCTCGACGTCCGGATAATCGACCGTGTAGCTCAGGAAGCGGTCGCGGATCGCCTCGTCCACTAGATCAGGACGATTGGTGGTCAGCACCACAACGCTGCGGGTGGTGTCGATCTCGTCGATGGCATGAAAAAACACGCTATCCTGCGAGAAATGCCATTCTTTGGCATGTTCCGCGCCGCGCGCCATGAAGATCGATTCGACGTCGTCGAACAGCAACACCGAGCGCTGGCCTTGAGCGGTGAAACCGGCGCGGGCATGCATGAAGATGTCGCGGATGCGCTCCTCGCTCTCGCCGTAGCGCGAGCGCGAAATCTCGCCGCCATCGATAAATGCCATGACCACCGGCGGCTCGCCCTCAGACTGCATGCGCTTGCCCATCTCGAGAGCCAGGCGTTTAGCAATGGTAGTCTTGCCAGTGCCCGGCGGGCCGCTCAGCATGAAGCCCTTGACCATGCCGCGCGGCTCGTCAGAGCGCCATTGAAACTCGGTGATGGCCGCCAGCTCGGCGAGCAGCTCCTGATAGCCGCTGCCGACGATCTCCTTGCCAGCAGCGAACAGCGTCTCCAGCTTTTCAAAGGTGACGATGTTGCTCGCCGAGAGATGGTGATGGCCGTCGCTCGCCCGCATGTTTCCCCCTACTCGAAATGAATGCCGGCGGGCTTGCGCCCATATGCGCGCACGCTGGCCGCAGCCGACAAAGGCACGAAGGCGCCGCTCACGCCGCCCAGCGACAGGCTTTCGACGCCGATCGACCAAGCAAGCCCTTCGCCCGAAACCTCGATGAGGTGGCGCATGTTCTTCAAGCCAGGCTCCGCCTTCACCACCGACACGGTCCGGTCGAGACCGAGCCCCGCCAAGGCGACGGCGACGTGGACGTTGGTGTTGCGGGGAAAATGACCGACGCCGTCACGGGTGCTGCCGCTGAACAGCACGCCGTAATGGTTCGACGCAAGGCCGAGGCTTTCCGGGCTCTTCGTCGTCGTGATACGGACCGAATTGAGGATGGGCCGCGCGGCGATGATGCCGTCGAGCGCGATGATTGCGCCTTTCGGCAGCACCAGACGCGTGCCGGCGCGCAGCGCAATGGCTTCAAGCTTTTCGTAAAGCGCGCGATCGGCGAGCGGCGTCATGGTGAAGGGCATGACGTCGGACCTTTCGAGAAAACGCGGAACCAGATCGCGCATCACGTCGGGCAAGGCCGCCTCGACGACAAGATCGACCGGCTGCGACAGCGCCTCCTCCGCATCTGTCAGAACCGGCGTCGCGCTGGCCCAAGCGCGCGCCTTGGCGGCATCGCGCGCGCAGATCCAGGCCAGCGTCGCCGGACTGTCCGGCTGCATCAAGGATTCGGCGACGGCACGGCCGATGGTACCGGCGCCCAGAAGGCCGACGCGCAAAATCGCGCTCACAGGCTGGGCCATCTGCCGCTCCATGGCCGCACAGCCTCAAGCGCGGCGGAAAGGCTCAGCACCCCGGCATCGTCGCCGAGGCGGCCGACCAATTGGATCGCCAGCGGCAAACCTTCCGTCGATTGCGCGAATGGCACCGCGGCGGCGGGGTTGTGCGAGAAGTTCAACGGCATGAGATAGCGCAGGTTCTTAGCGCGTTCCTCCGGCGTGTTCGTGCCGTTGCCGAGCGGCGCCGCGCCGCAGCAAGGGCCGACGAAGAAATCGTAATCTGCGAACCAACGCTGCACCGCGAGCTTGTAGGCTTGGTTGCGCCGCAGAATCTGGCGGTACTGCCAAGCCAACGCGCGTTGGCCGGCTTCGTAGATCGGCCGCGTATAGTCGGTCAGATCGGCCGCATGCTTGTCCCAGAAGCCGGGGATCATCGATTCGGCAGCGCCGAAATGATCGCCCGAATAGGCCCAGACGCCCGGCGCCATTTCATCAGAGCCGGGACGCAGCGGCATCGCCGCCTCGCTCACCTTGCAGCCGAGGCTTTCGAGCAGCTTCGCCGCATCGGCGAGCAGACCGCGCTGCAAATCCTCGAGGCCGCAATCGTCCTTGCTGTAGGGTGCAATGGCGATGCGCGCGCCGCGCACCGCCGCTTTGGCATATGCCGAGAAATCAGCTGGCGGCAGCGTCGTGCTGTCGACGTCGCGCGGATCGGGCTTGGCGAGCACCTGCATCAGCAAAGCGGCGTCGGCCACGGTGCGCGTGATCGGCCCATTGTGCGAACGGCCTGGCGAGGCGCGCCAGGTCTGTACCGAGGGGATGCGCTGGTAGCTCGGCTTCAGCCCATAGATGCCCTGATAGGCCGACGGCAGGCGGATCGAGCCGCCCGAATCGGTGCCGATGGCGAGCGGCCCCATGCCGGAGGCCACTGCCGCCGCCGCGCCGCCCGAGGAGCCGCCGGAGGTGCGGCTCTGGTCCCAGGGGTTCTTGGTCGATGGGCCGAGCCGATTGACGGTATGGGCGCCAAGCGCGAATTCCGGCGTGTTGGTCTTACCGAGGATGACGGCGCCGGCCGCGCGCAGGCGCGTCACCAGTTCGGCGTCGGGCTGGCGATTGTCCTTGAAGGCGAGAGAGCCGTAGGTCGTCGGCATACCTTCGACCTCGATCGTGTCCTTGATCGAGATCGGTACCCCGCACAGCGCCGGCTTTTCGCCGGGCTTGTCCCAGGCTGCGTCGGCCGCCTTGGCATCAACTTCGGCGCGCGCCGGATCGGACGCGAGAAAGGCGCTCAGCGCCGGCTCGACCTCGGCGATACGCGTCTGAACGGCAGCCAGAACTTCAGACGGCTTGAAGGCCCGCGCAGCATAGCCCGCAAGCAGTTCCGTCGCGCTCAGCCGCCAAGGCTCCCTCTCCGACATCGAACACCGCACAACAAGCGATCAAAGAAAATGTGGCCGGCCAAGTTGGGGCCGGGCCGGCCACTGAGGCAGGCAGGCTAGTTTCGACGCACGTCGTTATAGAGCTTGATGACGTCGTCGAGCGCCTTCTCGCCGCTGTCGAGCGAGACCGCGACATAGTTGTCGAGATGGTCGAAGTCCGGCATGGACGAGAGGTGCTTCGGGTCCGGCTGGACGTCCTTACGCATGGAGAAAGCCGAGGTGGTGTTGAACTTCGCCCACTCGCGCACGTAAGTCTCCTGGCCTTCCTTGCTGAGAAGCCAGTTGACGAAGACGGTGGTCGCCGCCTTGTTCGGGGCATTCTTGAGCACAGAAACGCCGCGCGAATGCATGTAGCCCGGCGACGGGAACGGCCGGAAATTCTCGCAGCCGCCTTCATTCTTGCACTCGGTCATCACGTTCTCGGTGACGCCGATGGCGACAGCCACCTCATTCTTGAGAACCGACATGGTGTTCTGGCGATCGTTCTCGTTGAAGCGCGGCTGCATCGTGCTGAGCAGCGTCTTCAGATAGTCCATGTCCTTGGCCTTTGCGACGCCGGCCAGCATCATCGTGCCGCTGTGCGGGCGCGACGGCGCGCGGATCGAGATCT
>DASTMO010000092.1:0-18514 GCA_035714115.1 Alphaproteobacteria bacterium | reverse complement strand
TCCGGCCAACACGAGAACCGACGGATTGACGCGAGAGAACGTCTGGGCGATTTCCTCGAAATCGACGAGATAAAGCGCGGCAACGAAGCAGATCAGCGAAACCAGCCCGAGCGCGACAATCTTGCGCGAGCCGCCAGCTTGCCTTTGCGCCTCAGGGATATCGGGCTTTTCGCTCATCACGCGCCGGGCGCCTTGAAGACGAATTCGTTGCAGCCTTGGCGAAAACCTACGTCAACGACTTTGACCGGCGTAAATCCGCGCTCGCGCATGAATTGGATCACCGCATCGGTCGATGCGACCTCGAACGGATAACCGCCGATCCAGTCCGCGACGTCGACATACAGCCGCATACCGCGCTCGTCGCGGCCGTTGTGACGCGTCATCGGATTGCGCAAGCGCAAGATGTCCGCCGCCGCAAGAAGCAGCGCGAACAAAGAAAAAAACGCGACGTTCATGGTTTTTTGCACGACACGTGGCGCACGCACGTAAAACCGCTTGATCCTATGCCAGATGCGGCTCAGCCAGCCCTGGTCGTTATAGAGCGCGATGAAGAACAGCCCGCCCGGCGCGACGCGCGTCGCGGCGTTGGCGACCGCCTGCCACATTTGGCCGGTGTGATGCAGCACGCCCCAGGAATAGACCACGTCCCAGCGGCCCAAAGACTCGACATATCCCGCATCGAGCACGTCGCCGCGCTCAACCGACCAATGCGGAGCATCGGGCGCATGCTGGGCCTTCATCGAAGCCGTGCAGGCGACGCTATCCGGATCGTAGTCAAAGGAATGAATGCGCGCCGCCCCCAGTTCGAGCGCCGCGAGGGAGAAAAGGCCGCTGCCCGATCCTATATCGAGAAAGCGCGCGCCCTGAAGGGCGTTCTCCCCGAGCATCGCCGCCAATGAGCGGCGCGCGCGCGCCGTCGCTTCGGCCGGCAAGCGTGCGGCGTAGCTCTGCCAATTGCGGCCGAAGGCAAATCGATCTTCCATCGCTCTTTCCAAATCCATCAATGGCCTTCGTGCGCGGCTTCGCCGCGATAACGGCCGCCGATCGCCGATCGCGTGGCATGTTGCCAGATCGCGAGGCCGTCGTAAGGCACGATGCCGGCCATTTTAGCCACCTCTTGCGCCGAAAAGACGCCGCAGCCCTGCCCTTCGCGCACCGTCAAGCGCGCCTGTTGCGCCGCCGACAAGGGCACGATGAAGAAATAACGCACGACCTCGCCGGCCCCGGCGTAGGAAAAGTCCATCACCAGGCGGCAGAAGAACTCGTAGCTCTCGAAACGTACCCCGAGCTCTTCCTCGAGCTCGCGTTGCAGCGCCGCTTCCGGCGTCTCGCCCGCTTCGATCGCGCCGCCGAAGTTGCCCCAGCAGCCGGGAAAGAAGATTTCCGGCTTGTCGTCGCGCTGCTGCATGACGTAACGGCCGTCTTCGTCGATCAGCAAAGCGGCGACTGCGTCGCCGGGATAGAGCTTCGGCGTCATGCCCCGCTCCGCGACACGGCGGCCCCGATGGCATGCTCCATCGCCTCGAATTCGCGGCGAATCACCTCGAAGCTGTCGTTTTCCCACACGCGCTTCTGGAACGGCGAGCAGAACGGTATCTGCCCGCCGATCTCGAAGCCTTGCTTGATCAGATAGGCTGCTTCGTTCTGCTCGACGCCTTGGGTTACGATCTTGAACATGATCCCCTTGGCGCGGTCGTCCAAGAGATACAGAAAGGCTGGGCCGTTGTTGATGCCGAGATTGAGGTAAGCCCGTTCGTAGAAGGCGAGGCGCAAATGGAGCTGCCAGGCCGCCTCCGAAAAATGGGGGAACTCCGCGATCTCCGCCGCCGGCCCCGCCGCCAGGCTTTCCGTATCGGGAATGAACACCGGCATGTAGCCGCGCTCGCGCAAATAAGTTGCGAAGCGCGCCCAGGCCTGGAGATCGCTGTTGCGCGCCGGATTATAGTCGTAATGCCGGGTCGTGATGGAGACGGCGCGGCCAGTGCCGCCGCGCGCGGCAAGCCAGCGGTCGACATAGTCGAGCGCCGCTTCGCTCGCGCGAAAGACGCCGCCGACCTCGCGGCCCGCCGGACCGCGCATGACCATGTAAGGCCAATCGCACGAACGCGTCGGATAGAAGTCGACGACATAATCCTCAGGAAAGAGATGCGCCGGACGCCAGGAAGCGACGCGCGCCTTCACTTCGCGACGGTCATGCAGGATCTCGACGTCGCGCACGCTCGGCATCGCCCAGGCCAGCGGGGCCAAGATGTTCGTGAAGCGGTCGCGCCAGGAGGCACGGCTGACCACTTTATAATATTCGGCAGCTTCCTTACGCTCCTGGCCAATCGGCGTACCCGCGAAAACGACATGCAGCGCGGCCAGACCCAGCGTGCGCCGGCGGTGCTCTGCCGCCATCAAGAACCACAGCACATCGAAGGTGTTCGGCTCGACCATCAGGTCGTACACCACGAGCAGTGCATCGGCCGCGCCGGGCGATTCGCCGCCGCGGCGCGAGCGCGCGCCCATGCGCAGCAGCGGATTGATCAGCTTGCCGCTGATGCGCTGCGGCGAGGCGATCTCGACGGCGATGCGGCGCGCCACCCAGCCCAAGCCGTTCTGGCGGGTCTTGTCCGCGATTCTCTTGATCAAAGACGCCATCGCCGACTACTTCGTCTTGTACGCGGCATCCGCCGCGAAATAAGCCTCGGCGGCGGCGCTGACCGCCGACCGGCTCAAAGGGCGGTAATATCCCGTCGCCTCGTTGCGCGCCCAATCGATCGGCGCGTGCGAATGAACGACGCGCACATCCGTCGAAAAGCGCGTGACCGTGCTGCTGTTGACCACTTGCCCATGCACGGCCGACAGGCTGAAGACCAAAGCTTGGCCGAACCTGGTCTCGATCGGCGTCAGCTTGGCGAGATCGGCCGGCTGCATGACTTTCGGCGCATAGGTGAAGCCGAGCTGATGCTTGACCGAGCCTTTGGGCGTCGTCGGATCGACGATCTGCTCGTAGGGATAAGCCCCGTCCGCTTCGACATGCGAGCCGGGAATCAGCGCCAGGCTGCCGGCGAGGCCGCAGTCGGTGAAGGGGACGTGGACGGACAGTTCGTAGGGCGAGCCGCCGTAATGGGTGTCGCGGTGGATGTTCACATTGTCGCCCGGCTTGGCCGGACGGACGATGCGCAGGTAGGGCGAAGTTTGCACATGCAGGTCCGGGCCGAGCAGATCGCGGAAGAAGGCGAGGTTCTCGCCGACGATGGCCGGACCGTGGCCGCTCGCGATGAACCAATCGAACAGCCGCTTCTGCACGGCGATATGTTCGTCGTCACCGAGAACATGGCGATGGTACGATTCAAGGTCTTCCATGGCCGGATAGTCGCGCCGCAGAAGCTCCAAAAGCCCCGTGCGGACCGCATCCAGTGTCTTGCGGCTGGCGAGATCGATCTGCAGCCAGCCGTTCCGCAAAAACGCCTCGTCGCGCGATATGCCGGACATCGCCCTTAGCCCCGCGCCAAAAAATGATAGCCGGACGGCAAGCGGTCGCGCTTGACCGCCATGGTGAGTTCGAAGCTGACGCGCGTTGCCGAACCGCCGGTCACCATGCCGCCATGCAGCAAATCATAGTGAAACACGACGGACTCGCCGGGCAAGGTGCGCACCGGCCGCATCGGCAAACCGGCCGCATCGAATGAAGGTTTCGGCGAGCCGTCGCGAATCTCCGCGCTATAGGCATAGTCCACCTTATGGCTGTCCGGCAGCACCATGAGCCCCGACTCGCCCGGCGCGCCGTGCAGCATAGTCCAGATTTTGATCAAGCTGCGGTCCGCGTCGTAAGGCCATTTGTTGATCCGCCAGAACCAGCTATCGGCATGCACCGGGCCGATATCGCCGCTCTCGCCCGGGCGCACGATCCGCCAGCGCACCAGCGGCTCGCCGACATCCTCCTCGTCGGTGACGGTGAAATCCCCGAACAGCTCGCGCAGGCCGCGATAAAGATCGGTGCGATCCAGCACGGCAAGAGCCGCCGCGTCGAAGCGGCGGGCCAACCGGCCCCAGATGCGGCCGTGATCGACGAGATGGCTGACCTCGTGATAGCGCGACAGGCCGGCGCGCGCGAATTCGTCGCGGCGCTCCGGGGCGTGGCGGGCGATCTGCGCCAGGAACAGGCGCTCAATCTCGCCGTCGATCACGGCGATATCCGCGACGCTCATCAACGGGCCCGACCAATAGCCGGGTCCCGCGACGAGCGCAGGAACGAGATCGGCCGGAGCGCGGGACGACATCATAGCGCGGCCTGCGGCCGCAGCGCCGCGGCGGCGAGATAGTCGACCGCATCGGCCACCGGCGGCGCCGCGATCTTGAGCCTATGCACGGTCTCGGTCATGTCCAACGTCGTGTAGCGCGGCTGCGCCTCGAGGGAAAGCCCCTGCTCGCGCATGCTGCTCGGCTTCACCAACGCCTCTGCCACGCCCAGCCGCGCCGCCAAGGCATGGGCGAAGCTGCCGTAGCTGACATCTTCCGTCGCAGAGGCCTGAAACACGCCCGGCATGCGCCGCAGGCCGGCCCGAGCGATCAATTCGACGATGAATGGGAAGGTAATCGGCGCGAAATAGAGGTCGGACAGCGGCGTCACCACCTTGCCCGCCGCCCAATCGCGCCGCCAGGCGGCGACGATCGGCAAATCCGCGGTGATGACTTTGGAAAAGCGCACGATCGCCGCCGCGCCGACAGCCGAGGCCAGGGCGTGATCTAGCGCGCTGTGCTGCTCACCGTAAAGCGATTTGGGACAATGCGCGGCGTCGGCCTTGCGGTAGGCGACAGAACCGTCGAACACCGCGTTGCTCGACAGCTTGACGACGAAAGAGCCTTCGCCCGCGAACCGGCGCGCGAGATCCAACGGGCGCTCGACGTTGACCAGCCGGCTCATCGCGGGATCGTCGAGGCACTGCTTCGGATTGCGGCCGGCGCAGAAAAACACCGTATCGAACCGCCGTTCGGGGCGGAACTCGCCGAGCGGCGCGGCGAGGTCGAGATGCAGCCTCTGCGGACCGAGCCCGTCGCGCCGACGCGTCGTGGTCCAGACTTGCTGCCCGCGCGCGCGCAGCAAGGCGGTCACGCCTTGGCCGATCAGGCCGTCTCCGCCGATGACGAGATAATCGGCCATCAGTCGGCCTTCTCCACGTCGCGCCGCGCTTCGAGAATATCGAGGCAGGCGCGAATGTCGCGGTAGGGCAAGCCGGACAGCTGCGGCAATTCCAGCTCCCACCATTTGACGGCGAGCAAGCGCTCGATCACCGAGTCTTCGAAGCGATAACGAATGATCTTGGCCGGCACGCCGCCGACGACGGCATAGGGCGGGACGTCCTTCGTGACAACCGAGCCCGCGCCGAGAATCGCGCCGTCGCCGACCGTCACGCCGGCCATGACGTTGACGTTGTGGCCGATCCAGACATCGTTGCCGATGGTCACGGGCTCGAACATGTCAGGCGTCCGCTCGAGACGGTCGATCTGGTTGTATTCCTCGACCCAGTCGAACGAACGCGGATGGTATTGGAACTCGTTGACCGACAGCCAGTCGACGGGATGGTTGAACGGATTGATCGCCACGCGGCTGCCGATCGCGCAAAACGAGCCCATGGTCCCGCGCGCGAAGAAGCCGTCCTTGGCAATGCCGGAATAACGGCCGATCTTGACGTCCGGCCCCACTTGCGTGTCGCGCAAGGCAAAGAACGGCCCTGCGAACTCCGCGTGGAAGATCTGCGCGCCCGGGTCAGCGACGACATGGCCGTGCAGATGCTCGCGCTTGCTCGTCTTGTTCTCGTATTGCTCGATGCGCACCAGCGGGAACGGCATGATCAGCTCGCTGACAAAGCCGGCGCCGCCGGCGGGATTTCGGTCTGCATGGTCCAAAGCCGCTGGAAATGGCCGGCGCGCGACGTCAGCTCCGGCCAGCTGCCGCTTTCGACGACCGCGCCGCCCTCCAGCACATAGATCATGTCGGCTTGGCGCAAGGTCGAGAGACGATGCGCGATGACGACGATGGTGATCTCGCCGCGCAGCGCGGCTATATCGGCCATGATCGCCGTCTCGGTCGCCGAATCGAGCGCCGACGTCGCTTCATCGAGCAGCAACAGGCTTTTGCCGCCGAGCAGGGCGCGCGCGATCCCGATGCGCTGGCGTTGACCGCCCGAGAGCAACACGCCGCGGTCGCCGACCACGGTATCGTAGCCGTCCGGCAGGCCGGCGATGAACTCCGCCAGCTGCGCCTTGGCGGCAGCGGCTTCCACTTCGGCAGGACTGGCATCAGGCTGGGCGAAGGCGATGTTTTCGCGAATCGTCGCATTGAATAGGAAAGTGTCTTGCGGCACATAGCCGACCGAACGGCGCCAAGTCGACGTGTCGATGGAGGCGAGCGGCTTGCCGTCGACGGAAATCTCGCCCTGCTGGAACGGTACGAGGCCGAGCAGCACGTCGACCAAGGTCGATTTGCCGGCGCCCGACGCCCCGGCGATGGCCACCATCTGACGGGCCGGCATGTCGATGTCGACGCCGCACAGCGCAGCGCGCTCGCCATAGCTGACGCCGACGCCGCCCAGCCGCAAGAACGGCGGCGCGCCGAGGCGCTCCTTCGCCGCGCCGGCCGGCCGCGGCTCGGCGGCGGCGACGGCTTCATCCAGCGCGTCGGCCACGGCGGCGTAATAGGGCACCGACATGCGGAAATGATGAAGATATTGCTGCACCGTGGAAATGCGGGGGTAAAGCCGCACGAACAAGGCCGTGATGAGCAGCACGGTGGCGCCGTCGGATTTCAGCACGTCGATCGCCAGCACCAGCGTGCCCATCAGCATGATCACCGCCGCGACTTCGAAACTGGACCGCAGCAATGAGGGATGCATGACGACGCGGCGCTCGACGTCCCGCAGGCTCTCGATCAGCGGCCATAGCGAGCGGCGCACCGCCGCATCGCCATCCATCGCGCGCACCAGCTTCATGCCGCCGAGCACTTCGCTGGACTTTGCCGAATAGCTGGTATGGAGCAGCGTTTGGCGGGCCGTAAGCTGCGCCGGACGGCGCACGATCGTCTGGCTCACGAAGAGGATCAGCAGGCAACTGCCGAGCAGGAACAACGTCACCTGCCAGGACGCGAGAAGCGCGACCGCAAGATAGGCGCAGGCCGTGATGAGGAAGGAGATGACCAGCATGCCGTAATTGATCAGATGGCTGGCGCGGCCGGTCTCGAAGTTCAGCACGTGAGCGAGTTCGCCGGCGTTCTTGCGGGCGAAATAGAGCCAGTTCGAGCGCAGGAGCGCGTCGATCAACTGGCGACGCCACTGCGCGGTATAGCCGACCTGCAAGCCCGCCGCGATCCACGCTTGCAGCAAGAACAGCAAATGCTGGAGCAAAGTCAGGCCGATCATCAAAGCGGCGATGCTGTAGATGTCGAGGCCGATGCCGATTTGGCCAAGCACGCCAGCGATCTTGCCGATGGTGGCGTTGAAGCTCATGTCGCCGCTCAATCCGAGCAAGGCGAGCAGCGGAAACAGCAGCGCCAGCACCAAGCCTTCAAAAACCGACGACAGGCCCATCAGGCCGATCGCCAAAGCGGCGCGGCGCGGCGCGGTGGCGGCGACATCCGCGGCGAGACGGCGGACATAGAGGGCGGCGGCGCGATTCATTTCATGCCCCCCGCAACCGGCGGCGGATCATGCCGCGAGCGGCGGCATCGCCGCGCGCCGCGTCGCGCAGCACGGCAGCGGCATTGGCCGCCCGGCGCCCCAGCCGCCCCAATGCCAGCGAAGGCAGCAGCAATAGGGTCAAGAGATCGAGCGCCATGCCGCCCAGGCGCGACGGCGCCGCAGCGGGGCGAATGTCCGCCGGCAGCATGTCGCCGACATAGCGGGCGATCGCGCGCGCGGCCCTACGCTCGACGTCGGCCCAAGCCGGCGTCAGCGGATCGGGATGTACGCGAAAGGGCTGCATCAGGCCGCGCATGCCGACTTCATGGCGGCCGCGCGCCAAGACCGTGCGCACCTGCGAGCGCAGGGCGAGGCCGCGCGCCAGCGGACCGAGCAGCGGCAAGCGGTATTGCCAGCGGGTATGACGCGGCAGGCCGAGCGCTTCGCGCGCCGGCGTGAAGGAGGCGACGAAAATGCGGTCGCTGTCGCCCGCCATGCGCACGGCGCCGCCAGACGGCTTGAACATGCCGTGATAGGCGTCGAACGGCAGCTTGCCGAGCGCCGACGGATCATGGCCGCTGATCCGCATGTGGTCGACGTAGGGAACGCCTGAGGTGATATGCATGAGCCAGCCGCGCGCACCGGGCACATGCCACCAGAGCGCGCCGACGTCGTCGCGGTAGGTCGCGCCGTCCCAATAGCGATCGCGCTCGAAATCATGCACCGCATCGGCGCAAAGGGCAGCGAGGCGCGCGCCGCTCATCGGCGTCCGCCCGGCGGCTTCGTCGGCGCTCAAAGCCGCCTCGAACGGCTCTTCCGCGGTCCGCCAAGCGGGAATGACGACGACCGCCGCGCCCTCTTCTTGCAAATCGTGAAGCGCCCCGAGCGTGCCATCGCTGATCAGCAGATCCGGGCTGAGATGCAGCGCCAGCGCGTCTTGCGCCGCCGTCCAGTCGGCCGCCGCGCGATAGCCTTCGCCGCAGCGCGCGAATTTGTCTTTGCCCTCGCCGAGAAGGAGATGGCGGACTTCATAATGGGTGCGCGCGACGGTCATCGCCGGATGGTCGGCGATGACGTCCCAATCTTCCTTGGTGGTGACAAGCAACAGGACATTGCGCGCCGTCCGCTTGAGCGCGGCGAGATTTTGCGGCCACAACAAGGACGGCAGACAATGGCGCAGAAAACCTTCGCGGAAGGCACTGCCCCAGAAGACGTTGGTGACGCAGAACGTGCGCTGCGACAAGGCGGCGGCCGTCATGCCGCCCCCCCGCGCCGCACGAAACGCAATCGGCGCAGCAACCGTTCACGATCGTCGCGGCTGCCGCCGAGGGCGCGCAGCATCATGGCGACGATGCGGAACGGCAATTGCAGATTGCGTTTGGCCACCTGCTCGAACGCGAAGACGAACGCGCCCGCTCGGATCGCCAGCCACCACGGATGCCAAGGCTTGCCGACCGGCACATCGAGATCGTCGCCGAAAGCCCCTGGCGGATACATGTCGCCGACGGCGCGCGCCACCAATCGCCGCGCTTGGCGCTCGACCACGAGCCAAGCGGCATCGATATCGCCGCCGTGCAGGCGCAGCGGCTGATTGTAAACGGCCAAATTGGCGCGGTTCATGCCCCAGAAGAACACATGTTGCGCGTAGGCCCGCAAGATCGCGCAACGCGCGAAGTCACGCAGCCCCGGGATCCGCAGGCGTTTGCGCGGCCGATAATCGACCCAGCTTTCCGCCGCCGTCGGCGTCCAGCTGGCGATCGACCCTTCGTCGCTGTCGGCGATCACCTGAATGTTCGGCGCAGCCAGCTGGAACAAGGCCGGATAGGCGTCGAGGCTGACCGAGGCGAGGCGCGACACGTCGTGCGCGACGACCTGCGAATAATCGACGCACGGCACGCCCGACATGCCGAACATGACCCAGCCGTTGCCCTCGACCGGCCAGAAACTGTAGCTCGGCACTTCATGAAAGGTGTCGTTGCGCCAAAAGCGCAGGCTTTCGAGCTTGTGGACGCAGCCGGCCATCACCGCAGCCAGGCGGCGCGGCGGCAAGGCGATCGCCGCATCCGCCTCTTGAGGCAGCAAGCCGCCTTGCGCCAGGCCCGCCATCAGCTTGGTCTCGTCGCTGCGCCATGCCGGAATGAAGACGAGGTTGGCGCCCTGCTCCATCCGCGCCGACACGGCGCCAAGCAAGCCGTCGGAGACCATCAAGTCAGGCGAGAACATGATGCCGATGGACTTGTCGCGCCAAGCCATATCGAGCAGTCCGGCGTAGGCGGCGCCGACATGGCTGTAGGTCGTCGTCTCGCAAGAGACGCCGCGTCGGTCGTCCAGCGAGGCCATCGGCTGAAACACGATCTCGATATGCGCCTGCAAAGCCCGCAGCGCGGGATGCGCCTGCAGCGCCGACCAATCTTCCGCCGTGGTGGCGAGCAGCAGCTTGCTGCCGGGCCGGGCCGCGAACGCCGCCAAGTTTCCCGGCGCCAGCAGCGAGCGCATAAAGAAATCGGCGAACCAGCGACGATAGGTCGTTCCCCAAAAGGCGTTGATGAGATAGAGCGGGCGCTCTCGCGTCATGGGGCTGTCCGCCTAGGCCGGCTAACGCGCCTTGGCCGGCGGCGGCAGATCCTGCAGCGACACCGGCATCGGCTTGACGATCATATTGGCGAGGAATTCGTCGCGCGGCAGCAGCGGCTCGGAATCCTCGATGGGATAGCCGAAGCGCGATTGCGGAATGACCCGCGAGCCGGACGCGATATGGACGTTGCACAAAGCCGGCCCCGGCAATTGCAAGGTGCGGCCGACCGAAGGCTCGATGTCGTCGTTGCGGACGATCTCCGTCACGTCGACGGAGAAGGATTTGGCCAGCGCGGAGAAATCGGGGAAGGACAGCCCGCCCTCCGGCCCCTGGCTCGTGGCGTAGTACTTGCCGCCAAGCCATTGCTCCTGCGTCTGCTGCACCATCGAATAGCCGTTGTTGTTGATGAGGAACAGCTTCACCGGCAGCTGATGGTGCTGCAGCGTCGCCATCTCCTGCATGTTCATCATGAAGCTGCCGTCGCCGGCGACGCAAATCACGCGCCGCTTGCCGCCCAGCGCGAAAGCCGCACCGATCGCACCGGGAAGGCCGTAGCCCATCGGCGTGTTGTTGAAGGCGTGCAGCATGCGCTGTCCGCGCCGGAACTGAAACCCTTGCGCCATCCACGCGACCGCGCAGCCGGTATCGACGACGATCACGTCGTCGTCGTGCAGATGGCGCGAGAGCGTTTCGACGAACACGTAAGGATTGGCCAGGGTCTCCTGGCGATAGGCGGGCAAGCAAGCCGGATAGCGCCGACGCCAATCGGCGACGCGCGCCGTCCATTCGCCGTAAGCGGGCAGGCTTTGCCCCTTGAGCGCGGCGATGAGCGCCTCGATGAACAGTTTCGCGTCGGCTTCGACGGCGAGTTCCAGCGGCTTGCCGAACGCCGGGAATTTACGCAGCTCCGAGGGATCGACGTCGACGATCACCGTTTTGGCTTCGCGGGCCCATGACGAGGTCGGGCTGCCCGTCTCGCGGGTGCTGAGGCGCGCGCCGATGCAGAGCACCAGATCGGCGTTTTGGATCGTGAAGTTGCCGGCGCGGGAGCCATGGGTGCCGAACGTTCCGCCAAGCAGCGGATCGTCGCCGGGAATCATGTCGGCGGCGGCCCAGCTCGGGCAGACCGGCGCGCCGATGCGCGCCATCAGCTCCGGCACCAAAGCGGCGGCGCCGGACAGGCGAACGCCGAAGCCGAGCACGAGCACCGGCCGCGACGCCCCGCGCAGCAATTCGACGCATTGAGAGATTTGGTCGGCGGATGGAGCCTTCTTCATCGCGGTGGCGGGCGGCGGCTCATAGCCGCGCAAGGTCGACGGATCGATCATCTCGCGCTGCAAATCGTCGGGAATGTCGACCAGGACAGGGCCGGGACGCCCCTCGCGCGCGATGTGCACGGCCCTTTCCAGCTCGTAGCGCAAGTCTTCGGCTTTCTCGACCAGCACGGCGTATTTGGTGACGGGCTTCACCATGCTGACGATATCGGTCTCTTGGAAGCCCATCTGGCGCACGCCGGTCTCCCCCTTGAAGCGGAAGCGCGCGACCTGACCAGTGAGGTAGAGCACCGGCACCGAATCGAACCAAGCGCCGGCGATGCCGGTGACCAAGTTCGTCGCGCCCGGACCGCTGGTCGCGATGGCGCAGCCGAGATTGCCCGAGATGCGGGCGTAGGCGTCGGCTTCCATCGCGCCGGCCTGCTCGTGGTGCGGGCACACGTAATCGATGTCGGATCGCTCGGCGATCGAATGGATCATGTGGATCGAAGCCCCGCCGGTGATGGCGAAGGCATGCTTGATCCCCAGGCCCGCGACGAAGCCGGCGATATAGTCGGAAACCTTGATCACGCCGCAGCGCTCCTTCGATCGGGGCTCAGTCGAGATATTCTTCGCGGATGCCGACGCCGAGCGACCAGATGTAATGGCACATCGGCGCATAGCCGGTATGCAGCACCTCGTCGTTCATGCCGAACATGAAGACGTTCTTGCAGTACTTGTGGGTAAGCTCCTGCAGTGTCTTCATGCTCTTGAGATTGATATGCTGCGCTTCGCTGCGCGGACTGGCGTATTGCGACGCCGTGATGTTGGGCGTGCCGGTGATGAGCACGCCATCCTTGTGCAGGCAGCGCACCATGGCGCGCATGAAGGAGTCCTCGGTCGATTGCTCGAGATGCTCGATCACGTCGATGCTGAAGGCCGCGTCGACCTGGCTCTTCGGCCGCTCCTTGTTCAGATCGATGCAGAGATGCTCGATGTTCTTGATGTCCTTGAGACGGCGTTTGTTGCCTTCGATCAGGCGCTCGTCCCAATCGACGGCGATCACCTTCTCGACGGCCTGGGCGATGATCGGCAGGCCGATGCCGTCGCCGGGGCCGACTTCGAGCACCGTGCCGCGGCCCTGCAGCAGCTTGGCGACGAACTTGTAGCGCGACAGCGTAAACACGAGATGCTTGGGATCGTGCAGAATACTGTAGGACGTCCACGGACCGACGGTCAGCTCGTCGGTGAGGAACTGGTAGTCGGTGCCCTCGGCGTAGGCTTCAGCGGCGGATTTGGTCTTCTCGGTGGCCATGTCGGTCTCCGGCATTTTGGATATGAGGAAATGTTTCAGCTGTTGCCGGCGCGGCGCAGCTTGTAGCGATCAGGATCGGCTTTGAGCGAAGCGGCCAGGGCCGCGCCGCCGGCGCGCCATGGATCGTGCACCACGGAGAAGTTCCGCCCGCCGACGACCTTGCGGTCCTGCGCGGTGCACCACTCGAGGCAATCGAAAATGTCCTGAAGCGGCGTGCCGTCGGTCTCGAGAAACTTCATCGTCTTGCCGAGATTGTCGCCGGCCATGCTTGCGGCGCGCAGCGTCTCGTCATGAATTTTGGTGCGCAGATAGCCTGGCCCGAGGATGAAGGCTTTCAGGTCGGGCGCTTCGTCGTCCAGCAATTCGCACATCTTGATCAGCATGATCTTCGACAGGCAGTAGGCCGAGTAATTGCGGAACGGATTGTTCGTGCCGCCGCCAGCGAAAAAGGCCGCAGTGTTGATCTGGCCTTCGCGGCGCAGCGGATAGAGAGCCTGAAGTAGCCGGCACGGCGCCATCGCGTTGGACGAGATGCTCGCCTCCCAAGCCGCACCGTCGAGCTGCAAGAACGGCCCGATAGGCTCCATCGTGCCGTTCGACGCGACGAAAAGATCCCACCGCAGGCGATTGTCCCGCATGTAGCCGGCGGCGGCGGCGAAGTCCTCAGGCTTGGCGAGATCGAGCGGCAAGACATGCGCGCCCGCGCGGCCGCGAAAACTGTCCAGCGCGCTCGGCTGGCGGTAGGTGCCGATCACCTCGCAGCCCTGCGCCAGATAGCGCTCCATCAGATCGCGCCCGATGTCGCTGCTGGCGCTGAGGATGAAGACGGTGCGCGCCATCAATAGGGGCCGGTGAAGCTGGCGTCAGGCGTGTCGCGCCAGCGGCCCGCCGGCGGCGCGTCCGGCGGCAGGCGGCTCGGATCGATCTTCAAAGACGCGCCGACGGCGCGCACGATGTCAATGGCGCGCGGGAAGAAGGCATCCGCGAGCGCCGGCGATGTCGGCGACGGGCTGAACGGCAGGCCGACGCGCTGCGGCGAGTGGCGCAGCGCGGAAACGTCATGCGCGACGACGCCGCTGACGACCTCTGCGGAAATACCGAAATTCATCGTGCCGGTATCGGCGACGACGAGCGCGCCAGTCTTGCGCACCGAAGCGACGACCGTATCGATATCCAGCGGAACGATAGAGCGCAGGTCGACCACCTCGGCATCGATGCCGACTGTCGCCAGCAGCTCCGCCGCCCGCAGCGCTTCAAGCGTCATATAGGACGTCGCGGCGATCGTGACGTCCTTGCCCTGGCGCATGACGCGCGCTTCGCCGAGCGGCACTTCGTAAGGCGCCTCGGGCACGTCGCCTTCGATGCCGTAGAGCCAGCGATGCTCGAAGATCACCACCGGCGCATCGTCGCGGACCGCGGCGATAGTCATGCCCTTGACGTCATAAGGCGTGGTCGGCATCACAACTTTGAAGCCCGGAACATGAGCGAACCAGGCCTGCAGGCTCTGCGAATGCTGCGGCCCCTGGCCCCAACCGCGGCCGATGATCATGCGGAACACCATCGGCGCGCGCAGCTTGCCGCCATACATGAAGTGCCATTTGGCGACTTGGTTGACCATCTGGTCCATCGCCAGCGTCGCGAAATCGACACGCATATGGACCATGATCGGGCGCAGGCCGCTCACCGTCATGCCGAGGCAGACGCCGGTCATGCCCTGCTCGGAGGACGGCATGTCGAGCACGCGATCGGCGCCGAACTTTTCCGTCAGGCCGGAAGTCGTGCCGAACACGCCGGTCGGGCTCGGCACGCCGAGACCGATGAGCAGCACCGAGGGATCCTCGCCCATCGCCTGGGCGGTGCCCTCGTTGATCGCCTGATAATATTTGAGCTTACGCATGGCGGGCACCGGCGTCGGGGAACGTGAACTGGCCGATGTCAGCCGGATCGGGGAAGTCGCTGGCGCGGGCGAAATCGACCGCCGCGTCGACCTCGCTCGATATGGCCGCCTCGATCGCCTGGAGCGCGGCGTCGTTGAGCGCGCCTGCATCGCGCAGCGCGCGTTCGGAGCGCGCCAATGGATCGCGCGTCTGCCAGTCCGATAGCTCTTCTTGCGTGCGGTATTGCAGATTGATGTCGCCGCCGGGGCCGCAATGCTCGAGCCAGCGGTAGGTCATGAACTCGATCAGCGTCGGCCCGTCGCCGCGCCGCGCGCGCGTCACTGCCTCGCCCGCCAGACGCCAAATCTCGACGATGTCGTTGCCGTCCGCGGTGATGCCCGGCATGCCGTGAGCCGCGCCGAGCGCGCTCACCGGACGATCCGTCGGCTGGCGCACCGACAGGTCGGAATGGACGGAGTAAAGATTGTTCTCGCAGATGAACAGCACCGGCAGCTTGTGCACGCTGGCGAAGTTGAGCGCTTCATGGAACGCTCCTTCCTCGGTCGCGCCGTCGCCGAAATAGACGACGGAGACGGCGTCGGACTTGGCGCGGCGCTTGCCGAAGGCGGCGCCGACCGCGATCGGCACGGTGCCGGCCAGGATCGGCGCGGAGGCGACGAAGCCGGCGTCGAGATCGATCAGATGCTGCGAGCCGCCGCGCCCGAGCGCGCAGCCGGTTTCGCGGCCGTAAAGCTCGGCGTACATCGCCTTCAGATCGCCACCCTTGGCGAGGTAGTGGCCGTGGCTGCGGTGACCGCTGAAGGCATAATCGTCAGGGCGCAAATGCGCGGAAACCCCCACCGGCACGGCTTCCTGGCCGATGCACAAATGCGTCGGGCAGCGAATCTCCTGTTCGGCATAGCGTTTCGAGATCATCTCCTCGATGCGGCGGATGCGCAGCATCGCCTTGTGCATATCGAGGCTCAGATCGAGCGAGGGGCCGTTGCTCATGATGTCGATGCCTTCCGCTTGGTCAGCCGCGCAAAACGTAATCAGTCGGCCAGCTGCGGATCTCGTCGGCATATTTCTCGCCCCAGGCGACCATCTCGGCGAGGCCTTCGTCCCAACCGATCTGAGCCTCCCAACCGAGGTCCGCCTTGATCGCCGAGGAATCGAGCCAATAGCGCGAATCCTGGCCCAGGCGGTCGGGGCTCATCTCGCAGATTTCCTCGAATTTCTTGCCCATGGCAGCAGCGGTGCGCTCGACCACCTCGCGGATCGACGTCGGCATCAGCGGGCCGCAATTGTAGGTCTTGCCGAACGGCGCCTTCTCGGCCACCAGATGGATGGCGCGGCCGAGATCGCGCGCGTGCATGTAGGACTTTTCCGCCTTACCGCCGCCGTGCAGCGGCAGCTTGTTGCCGGTCAGGCCGCACCAGATGGTCTTGGGGATGACGCGGTGCAGCAGCTGGCCGGGGCAGTAGCAATTCGACGGCCGCAGGATGTTCATCGGGAATTTGAGGAACTGATGCACGCTCATCAGATACATGTCGTAAGCGACCTTGGAGGCCGCGTAGGGGCTGGTCGGCTTGATCGGCTCATCTTCCTTAGTGGCGTGCGAGACCGAACCATACATCTCCGACGTGCCGATCTGGATGAAGCGCTCGAGCCAATCGCGCTTCATCAGCTCTTCCGTCAGGCGCGCCAGCGCCATCGAGTTGGTCTCGAAGAAGCGCCAGGAATGCTTCCACGATACCGCACCTTCGCCCTGCGCGGCAAAGTTAACGATCACGTCGGGCTTTTCCTTGTCGAGAAGCTCGAGCAGCAGGTCCAGCTCATAGGTGATGTGGCGCGCGTGGTAGACGTAGCCCTCACGCTTGTCGATATCGAGCGAGAACGGGCCGGGGCGCAGCGGGTTGCGGCCGATGCCGATCACCTTCTTCGGCGCCGCATGATCGAGCAGATACATCGCCGCATGGATGCCGAAGGAGCCGCCGCCGCCCAAAATCGCGTAAGTCTTGCCGGCCATTGTCTATTGGTCCTCGTTCCTGATGGTCACTCGATGATCGTCCAGGCGTAATCGCCCGTGTAGCCCGCTTCGCCGAACAGCTTCAGCCAGCCGTCGGGATAGTCATGGTATTCCGCCGTCAGCACCCAGCTCTCGAACACCGCCTGCTGCTCGGGCGTGCGGTAAGAATCGACCCGCACGAAACCCTGGCCTTTGCCGACGCGCTGAATCTCGCCAAGCGCGGTCTTGGCGCGGGCACGCGGCAGGTTATGCACCGCATCGAGCGAGATCACCAGATCGAAGCTGGCATCGGGAAACGGCAGACGTTCGGCGCTGCCCAAATGCAGGCGTCCGGCCAATCCGGGATGACAATGCAGAAGCGCATATTCCGAGATGTCGAGGCCATAGACCTCGAGGCCCGGCAACGCGGCGAGCAGGTCGTTCACGAGAAAGCCCTTGGCGCAGCCGACGTCGAGAACCTTGTCGCCCGGCTTGAGTCCATAATGGGCGATGATGTCGCGCGCCACCGGCACCCAGCGGCCGTCATATTTGTAACCGCCGTAGCCGTGACTGCGCGGCCCGTCGAAATAAAGCTCGCCGAACTGCTTGGAGAGCCGGACGATCTCCGGATCCTTGGCTTCCTGGCGCGCCGCGATGTTGCGCTTGGTGCGCGGCAGAGCCGACAGCAGGTCAAGCTCGCGGCCCATCAGGCCATCTCCAACATGAGGCGATGCACCAGCGCGAAGCCGGCGGCCGGCTGCAGATAGGCGAAGTCCGGGAAGGCCGCCTTGGTCGCCGCCGGGTCGAAGGCGCGATAGCCGTTGTGCGGCATCGGGCCGCGCCGCGGCGAGCCCTTGATCGCGACAGGGGCGGGAAACTGCGCCACGACCAGTTCGGCGATCTCGCGGAACGAGACGACCGTGCCGGTGGCGGCATTGAGCGCGCCGCGGCTGTGATGCATCAGGATGCGCGCGGCCAGCTCGGCGACATCGCCGACATGGACATGGTCGCGCCGCTCCTCGCCTTCGCCGAACAGCACGATCTCCTGGCCGGCCTTGGCGAGACGGCGGAATTTGTTGGGCCCGTAGCCGTCATGCGGATCGGCGGCGCCGTAGATCAGCGTCGGGCGGAGCGTCGCGAACGGCGCGGCGCCGGCGGCTTCGGCGAGCGCCAATTCGCGCGTCAGATGCATCACGCCATGCAGGCTGCCCGGCGCCGTCGGCCCGGCTTCGCTCATCGGCTTTTCGCTATCGCCGTAGATGGCGTCCGAGCCGATGTTGAGCACATGGGCGACGGGACGCGCCTTAAGAGCCCCGGCCAGCGCCTCGATGATCGTCAGATTGTCCTTCAGCATCGCCAGGTTCTTCACCGGGGCGATGGCTGAAACCGCGACGAACGCGTCATCCGGGCGCAGCAGCGCGGTCAGCTTCTCGGCCGCGCCAGGCGCCTGCAGATCGACGTCGGCGCGGGCCAACCCCAGCACCGGCACCTTGCGCGCCGCGAGCGCCTGGACGATCGCGCCGCCGACGAAGCCGCCGGCCCCCATGACGACGACACGCGCGGGCGCGACAGGCTGGACATGGCCGTGTGTCAGCATCACTTCGTCCCCATCAACGGCGGCATGCCGAGCGTGTGATAATCTAGGCCGGCGGCGACGACGGCCGCGCCATCCAGCACCCGGTACGGGTCGATGACGATGCGGCCTTTGAGCGCGCCGGCGATGGCGGCGGGCGCGACCATCTTGTACTCGGGCCAGGGCGTCAGGATCGCCAGCGCGTCGGCGCCGGCCAGCGCGTCGAGAGCGCTCGCGACCTGCTTGCCATTCTTC
>DASTMO010000091.1:0-27789 GCA_035714115.1 Alphaproteobacteria bacterium | reverse complement strand
CCTGTCGCGACGCCGGCTCCGGCTGCGCCCGCCGCCACCGCCGCGCCGCAGGCCGCCAAACCCAAGCTGGTCGCGCCCGCGCCGGCCGGCAAGCAGGTTCAGGAAGTCGAAGAGGACGACGGCAAGAAGCGCGTCGGCCCGCCCAAGGCCGCGCCGCGCCGCCCGGGACTGACCCCGGCCAAGGGCGTCGCGGATCGCAACCGCGGCAAGCTGACGATCAGCCGCGCGCTCGACGACAACGCCGGCGACCGCATGCGCTCGCTCGCGTCGGTGCGCCGCGCCCGCGAGCGCGAGAAGCGCTCGATGATGGGCTCCGGCCAGGCCGTCGAGAAGTTCGCGCGCGACGTGACGATCCCCGAGGTCATCACCGTGCAGGAACTCTCGAACCGCATGGCCGAGCGTTCGACCGACGTCATCAAGGCGCTGATGCGCATGGGCGTCATGGCGACGATCAACCAAAGCATCGATGCCGACACCGCCGAGCTGGTGGTGTCCGAATTCGGCCATAAGTTCAAACGCGTCAGCGCCGCCGACGTCGAAGTGGGCCTGAAGGGCGAAGCGGACGAAGAAGTCGCGCTGGAATCGCGTCCGCCGGTCGTCACCGTCATGGGCCACGTCGACCACGGCAAGACCTCGCTGCTCGACGCGCTGCGCAAGACCGACGTCGCCGCCCACGAAGCCGGCGGCATCACGCAGCACATCGGCGCCTATCAGGTGCATATGAAGTCCGGCGCGGCGATCACCTTCCTCGACACGCCGGGCCACGAAGCCTTCACCGCGATGCGTTCGCGCGGCGCGCAGGCGACCGACATCGTCGTGCTCGTCGTCGCCGCCGATGACGGCATCATGCCGCAGACCATCGAGGCCATTCACCATGCCAAGGCGGCCGGCGTGCCGATCGTCGTGGCGATCAACAAGATCGACAAGCCCGACTCCAATGCCGGCCGCGTCCGCCAGGAGCTGCTGCAGCACGAGATCGTCACTGAAGACATGGGCGGCGACGTGATGGCGATCGAGGTCTCGGCCAAGACCGGCCAGAACCTCGAGAAGCTCGAAGAAGCCATCCTGCTGCAGTCCGAAGTTTTGGAGCTGCGCGCCAATCCGAACCGCGCCGCCGAAGGCGTCGTCATCGAAGCCAAGATGGAGCGCGGCCGCGGTTCGGTCGCCACCGTGCTGGTCCAGCGCGGCACCTTGAGCGTTGGCGACATCTTCGTGGCCGGCGCCGAATGGGGCCGCGTGCGCGCCCTGATCGACGATCACGGCAAGAAGGTGAAAAGCGCCAGCCCGGCGATGCCGGTCGAAGTGCTCGGCCTCAACGGCACGCCGTCGGCCGGCGACGATTTCTCGGTCGTCGACAACGAGCAGCGCGCCCGCGAAGTCACCGAATTCCGCCAGCGCCGCGCCCGCGACGTCCGCACCTCGGTCGCCGCGCGCGGCACCGTCGAGCAGATGATGTCGGCGATCGCCGCCGGCACGGCCAAGGAACTGTTCGTCGTCATCAAGGGCGACGTGCAGGGTTCGGTCGAAGCCATCGTCGGCAGCTTGGAGAAGCTCAACACCGAAGAAGTGGCGGTGCGCATCCTCCACTCCGCGGTCGGCGACATCAACGAATCCGACGTCACGCTGGCGCGCGCGTCCAACGCCATCATCATCGGCTTCAACGTCCGCGCCAATCCGCAGGCGCGCGATCTGGCCCGCCGCGACGGCTTGGACATCCGCTACTACTCGATCATTTACGATCTGACGAACGACATCAAAGCTGGCCTCTCGGGCATGCTGTCGCCGACGCAGAAGGAAAGCTTCCTCGGTTACGCGACGATCCGCGAAGTGTTCAACGTCACGAAGACCGGCAAGGTCGCCGGCTGCATGGTCACCGAAGGCACCGTCAAGCGCGGCGCCAAGGTCCGCCTGCTGCGCGACAACGTCGTCATCCACGAGGGCACGCTCAAGACCCTGCGCCGCTTCAAGGACGAAGTGCGCGAGGTCAAGGAAGGCTACGAGTGCGGCATGGCGTTCGAGAACTACTCGGACATTCAGGCCAACGACGTCATCGAGTGCTTCGAGATCGAGGAGGTCGCGCGCACGCTCTAAGCGCCGCGCGATCCTCGGTCTTTAGGAACAGCGGGAGAGCCGCATGAAACGTCGCGACTCCACGGGACCGACCGCGCTCGGTCCGAGCCAGCGTCAATTGCGCGTCGGCGAAGAGCTGCGCCATGCTTTGGTGCAGATCATCGATCGCGCGCATTTTCGCGATCCCGACCTGATGGGCGTGTCCATCACGGTCACGGAAGTGCGCATCAGCCCGGATCTGAAAAACGCCACGGCATACGTCACCAAGCTCGGCGGCGAGGGCGTCGACGTGCTGGTCGCCGCGCTCAAGCGCGCGGCGCCCTACCTGCGCGGCCAGATCGCCAAGGAAGTGAAGATGCGCGCGGTGCCGACGCTCGGCTTCGCGGCGGACACGTCGTTCGATTACGCCTCGAGCATCAACGATCTCCTCCATCGTCCCGAGGTCGCGCGCGATCTCGCCGAGGACGAAACGCCGGACGAGCGTGGCCAAGAAAAAGACTGAAGATTCGGGGGTCAGCGGCTGGCTGGCGATCGACAAGCCGCTCGGCCTGTCGTCGTTCCAGGTCGTCGCCAAGGTGCGGCGCGCGCTCGGCACCCGCAAGGTCGGCCATGGCGGCACGCTCGATCCCCTGGCCTCCGGCATCCTGCCGATCGCCGTGGGCGAGGCGACCAAGACCGTCGCCTATGCCATGGACGGTCGAAAGACCTATCGTTTCGCCGTGCAATGGGGCGAAAGCCGCAACACCGACGACGCCGAAGGCGAAGTGACCGGCACCAGCCCGGTCCGGCCCGATCCCGACGCCATCCGCGCCGCTTTGCCGGCCTTCGTCGGCGAGCTCACCCAAGTGCCGCCGGCCTTTTCCGCCATCAAGATCGGCGGGATGCGCTCCTACAAGCTGGCGCGCGCTGGCGAGGCGCCGGACCTGGCGGCGCGCAGCGTCACCGTGACGCGCCTGGAATTGCTTGAGGCTCTACCAGATATGGCGCGTTTCGAGGTCGATTGCGGCAAGGGCTTGTATGTCCGCGCGCTCGGGCGCGATCTCGCCAAGGCTTTGGGAACACTGGGTTTTATTGCCGAACTGCGGCGCACACGAGTCGGCCCGTTCAGCGAAAAAACCGCAATTTCCCTGGCTAAGCTGGAGGCGCTCGGGCATAGTGCCGCCGCTTTGGAGACCCTGCTGCCGATCGAGACCGTGCTGGACGACATCCCGGCACTTGCCTTGAGCGACACCGACGCGGCCCGCCTCAGGTTGGGCCAGCCCGTGCAGGTTCTCAGTACCGGTTCCCCGGCGTCACGGCTTCCAGAAGATGGCGCGATCGCACTCGCGACCGCCAATGGTAAGCCCGTTGCGTTGGCCCGCTTCGAGCGGGGCGTGTTGCGGCCGGTGCGTGTTTTAAACCTCTAAACGTCAAGGAGATGACGATGTCGATTACGGCCGAGCGCAAGACTGCGCTCATCGGCGAATACGCCACCCAGCAGGGCGACACGGGGTCGCCCGAGGTCCAGATCGCGATTCTCAGCGAGAGAATCAACAATCTGACCGAACATATGAAAACGCATAACCACGATTATCATTCGCGGCGCGGTCTGCTGGCCATGGTCAGCAAGCGCCGCCGGCTGCTCGACTACCTCAAGGGCAAAAGCGTCGCCCGCTACAACGAGGTCGTCCAGCGTCTCGGCCTGCGTCGCTGAGCCCATAAGGGCTCAGGCTCAAGCCGCTTGATTCCCCGGGCCGCGGCCCGGGGGACGCCCCGCCGAGGCGGCGGGTGCGTCGTGGAAGGTTGGAAGGAAGTGAATCCATGTTCAATGTCGTGAAAAAAGAGATCATGTGGGGCGGGCGTAAGCTCACCCTCGAGACCGGCAAGGTCGCGCGTCAGGCTGACGGCGCCGTGATTGCCACCTACGGCGAGACCGTCGTGCTCTGCACCGCCGTCGCCGCCCGCGAACCGAAGCCGGGGATCGATTTCTTCCCGCTGACGGTCAACTACCAAGAGAAGGCTTTCGCCGCCGGCAAGATTCCCGGCGGCTTTTTCAAGCGCGAAGGCCGGCCGACCGAGAAGGAAGTTCTCTCCTCTCGCCTGATCGACCGCCCGATCCGCCCGCTGTTCCACCCGCTGTTCCGCAACGAGACGCAGGTCGTCACCACGGTCATCTCGCATGACCTGGAGAACGATCCCGACATCGTCGCGATGATCGGCGCCTCCGCCGCGCTCACGCTGTCCGGCGTGCCCTTCATGGGCCCGATCGGCGCCGCGCGCGTCGGCTTGATCAACGGCGAATTCGTGCTCAACCCGACCCTCGACAAGATGAGCGAGACCGATCTCGACCTCGTCGTCGCCGGCACCCAGGAAGGCGTGCTGATGGTCGAGTCCGAGGCGAAGGAGCTGTCGGAAGAGCAGATGCTGTCGGCCGTCATGTTCGGCCATCGCGGCTTCCAGCCGGTGATCGACATGATCATCGCGCTCGCCGAGAAGGCGGCGAAGGAGCCGCGCGATCTGCCGACCGTGCCCGAAGCCACCACGAAGGTCGAAGCGCGCCTGAAGGCGATCGCCGAGGCCGATCTGCGCAAGGCTTACGCCATCGTCGACAAGACCGGCCGCCGCAACGCGGTCGACGACGTGAAGTCGAAGGCGCTCGAGCAGCTGAAGGCCGAGGAGCTCGATGCCGAGCTCGGCAAGAAGCTCTTCAAGGAGCTCGAGAAGGACGTCGTCCGCAACAACATCCTCGACACCAAGGTCCGCATCGACGGCCGCGACGGCAAGACCGTGCGTCCGATCGTCGCCGAAGTCGGCGTGCTGCCGCGCGCTCACGGCTCGGCGCTGTTCACTCGCGGCGAGACGCAGGGCTTGGTTGTCGCCACGCTCGGCACCGGCCAGGACGAGCAGGTGATCGACGCGCTCGACGGCGATTATCGCGAGCACTTCATGCTGCACTACAACTTCCCTCCGTACTCGGTGGGTGAAGTCGGCCGCATGGGCAGCCCGGGCCGCCGCGAAGTCGGCCACGGCAAGCTCGCGTGGCGCGCCATTCGCCCGCTGCTGCCGCCGAAGGACAAGTTCCCGTACACGATCCGCATCGTCTCCGAGATCACCGAGTCGAACGGCTCGTCGTCGATGGCGACGGTCTGCGGCTCTTCGCTCTCGCTGATGGACGCCGGCGTCCCGCTGGTTCGTCCGGTGGCGGGCATCGCCATGGGCCTGATCAAGGAAGGCGACCGTTTCGCCGTCCTGTCCGACATCCTCGGCGACGAAGATCATCTCGGCGACATGGACTTCAAGGTCGCCGGCACCGAGCAGGGCATCACCTCGCTCCAGATGGACATCAAGATCACGTCCATCACCGAAGACATCATGAAGATCGCGTTGGAGCAGGCCCAGGGCGGCCGTCTCCACATCCTCGGCGAGATGTCGAAGGGCTTGGCCGGCGCGCGCGAAGGCGTGTCGTCGAACGCGCCGCGCATCACGACCTTCTCGATCCCGAAGGACAAGATCCGTGAAGTGATCGGCACGGGCGGCAAGGTGATCCGCGAGATCACCGAGCAGACCGGCGCCAAGATCGACATCGAAGACGACGGCACGATCAAGGTTGCGGCGGTCGACGGCGAAGCCGCCGACAAGGCCATCGCCTGGATCAAGGGCATCGTCGCCGAGCCTGAGGTCGGCGTCGTCTACACCGGCAAGGTCGTGAAGGTCGTCGACTTCGGCGCTTTCGTGAACTTCCTCGGCTCCAAGGACGGCCTCGTTCATATCAGCGAGCTGGCGCCCAAGCGCGTCGCCAAGGTGACCGATGTGATCAACGAGGGCGACGCCGTGAAGGTGAAGGTGCTCGGCGTGGACGATCGCGGCAAGGTCCGCCTGTCCATGAAGGTCGTGAACCAGGAGACCGGCGAGGAAATCGCGCCGGCCGCCGCGCCCGCCGAATAAGGCGAAGCGCTTTGTGACAGGTTCTTTTGAACCGTTCGAAAAGGGGAGGGAAACCTCCCCTTTTTCATGCCTGCGCCAAGCCTTGAAGCGCTTGGAAAGTCAGGATAAATGCCGCGACGCAGCAGCAGAAAAGCCTTTGTCGCCCTGGGTTATTAAGGTATTTGTCGGCGGCTTGGTTTGGGCGCTGCGAGTCCCCATATAGCCAGGGAACATGGCCCCGGCCTCCGCAGGCCGCTGGGCCGGCGCAGGATGCGCCGCGGGGAACATTCTCAAGGCAAGTAGGATTACACCGGCGTGAAGACGCTCAAGACGTTGCTGATCTCGGGTCGCGAAGCGCTGCCTCTCGTCGAAGGCGGCAAAGGCATCGCCGTCTCCAATGGCGAGTCCTCTGGCGCTTGGGCCAGCGCCGGCGGCGTCGGCACCTTCTCCGGCGTCAATGCCGATTCCTACGACGCCAACGGCAACGTCATCCCGGTGGTCTACAAAGGCCGCACGCGCCGCGAGCGCCATGAAGAGCTGATCGCCTATGCCGTCTCGGGCGGCATCACGCAAGCGCGCATCGCTCATGAGATGGCCGGCGGCCGCGGCCCGATCCACATGAACATCCTGTGGGAGATGGGCGGGTCCGAGCGCATCCTGCGCGGCGTGCTCGAAGGTGCGAAGGGCTTGATCCAAGGCGTCACCTGCGGCGCTGGCATGCCTTACAAGATGGCCGAAATCTGCGGCTCGTTCGGCGTCCACTATTATCCGATCGTGTCGTCCGCGCGCGCCTTCCGCGCCCTGTGGAAGCGCGCCTATCACAAGTTCTCCGACTGGCTCGGCGGCGTGGTCTATGAAGACCCCTGGCTCGCCGGCGGCCATAACGGCCTGTCCAACGTCGAAAACCCGCTGGAGCCGCAGGATCCCTATCCGCGCGTCGCTGAGCTGCGCGCGCTGATGCGCGAAGTGGGCCTCGCCGAAACGCCTGTGATCATGGCCGGTGGCGTCTGGGCGCTGCGCGAATGGGAGCATTGGCTCGACAATCCCGAGATCGGCCCGGTCGCTTTCCAGTTCGGCACGCGTCCGCTTTTGACCCAGGAAAGCCCGATCTCCGACGAGTGGAAGCGCAAGCTGCTGACCCTCGAAGAGGGCGACGTGTACCTCAACAAGTTCAGCCCGACCGGCTTCTATTCGTCGGCGGTGAAGAACGATTTCCTCAACGATCTGCGCGGCCGCAGCGATCGCCAAGTGGCCTATAGCCACGAAGCGGTCGGCGAGCACGACACGTCCTTCCCGGTCGGCGCGCGCGGCCGCGAAGTGTTCCTGACCGCCCATGACGCCGAGCGCGCTCGCGCCTGGGTCGCGCAGGGCTTCGACATGCCGCTGCGCACGCCGGACTCGACGCTGGTCTTCGTGACGATGAACGACGCGCGCCAGATCCGCACAGATCAGATCGAATGCATGGGCTGCCTGTCGCACTGCCATTTCTCGAATTGGGCGCAGAACGACGAAGGCACCACCGGCCGGACGCCCGATCCGCGCTCCTTCTGCATCCAGAAGACGCTACAGGCGATCAGCCACGGCAGCGAGGTGAAGGACCAACTGATGTTCGCCGGTCACAACGCCTATCGCTTCAAGTCGGACCCGTTCTACGCCAACGGTTTCATCCCGACGGTGAAGCAGCTCGTCGAGCGGCTGCAGACCGGCGATTGAACCGGGGCGGGACCGAGGATTGCTGTCGTTATGAGCAGAAATCCCAGTCCACTCAAGGCCTTGAGTTTCGGAACCTTTCTTTGAGCGGTTCCAGATCGGTCGCAAGGCCTCTGTTTCTTTTGGCTTTAATTTAACGGTCCACAGCCCTATATAGGGATCGTGGAGGTACGCGACCGTTCGGCGACAGCCTCCGGGAACCAGTTAGGACGTGTGACATGACCAGCATGGATCGGCCCTTCAGCCGCGTGCTCGATCGCCTCAAGGATGCGGGCCTGCGCCCGACCCGTCAGCGCTTGGCTCTTGCCAAGCTGCTCGCGGAAGCGGGCGACTGCCACATGACCGCCGAGCAGCTGCACGGCCAGGCGCAGGGCGCCGGCATCCGCGTCTCGCTCGCCACAGTCTACAACACGCTGCACCAGTTCACCGAAGCGGGCATCCTGCGCGAGATCGTCGTCGACGCCGGCCGCTCCTACTTCGACACGAACGTGAGCGATCACCACCATTTCTTCTTCGAAGATTCGAGCCAGCTGCAGGACATTGACGGCGCGTCCGTCACGATCTCCAGCCTGCCGACGCCGCCCGCCGGCACGGCGGTGAAGCGCGTCGACGTCGTCATCCGCGTCAAGCAGGCCTAAGCGCGCTGGCGGAGCAGCCGCGGAGCTGCGACCGCCACGCAATACCCATATATTCCTGACTTATCCGGTACAGTTTAGATAGCTTCTAAATTGTTGACGGTTCGCCGCGCTTGGGCCATAACGGAACCAGGTCGTCGTCGGAGTACCCATCTGCACGCCCTGTCATCGCCGGCCCTTCACCCGAGGGCGACGTCCGATGAGTCCAAGATTGCTTCCCGCGCGAGTCCACAGGGCGCGCTCAACAACAGCATCAGGAGAGA
Organism: Alphaproteobacteria bacterium; assembly: GCA_035714115.1. Lineage (GTDB taxonomy): Bacteria > Pseudomonadota > Alphaproteobacteria > SMXQ01 > SMXQ01 > CAMAVH01. The sequence continues at coordinate 19,208 of DASTMO010000091.1, read as the reverse complement.
GACCATGGCCAGCCTCAAAGGCAGCAAGACCGAAGAAAGCTTGAAGGCCGCGTTCGCCGGCGAATCGCAGGCGAACCGTCGTTACCTGTACTTCGCGCAGAAGGCCGACGTTGAAGGCTACAACGACGTCTCCGCCGTGTTCCGCTCCACCGCGGAAGGCGAGACCGGCCATGCCCACGGCCACCTCGAATTCCTCGAGGCCGTCGGCGACCCGGCGACCGGCAAGCCGATCGGCGACACCAAGCTGAACCTCGCCGCGTCGATCGCCGGCGAGACCCACGAGTACACCGACATGTACCCGGGCATGGCCAAGACGGCCCGCGAAGAAGGCTTCGACGAAATCGCCGATTGGTTCGAGACCCTGGCGAAGGCTGAGAAGTCGCACGCCGGCCGCTTCCAGAAGGCTCTCGACTCCATCTAACCGATCCAGCGAACCGCGCCGGCCCGTCGCTCGTATGAACTGCGAGCGGCGTCGCCGTGCGCGGCGCTTCTTCTGAACAACAACGGCAGATAAGCAGAAGGATCAGGTCGATGGCGGAAGGCAGTCTCGAAGCGCCGACCCGGCACCCGCTCGATTGGAATAATCCCGATTTCTATGACGAGGCGAAGCTCGATGCCGAGATGCGCCGCGTCTTCGACATCTGCCACGGCTGCCGCCGCTGCTTCAATCTGTGCGACAGCTTCCCGCGCCTGTTCGATCTGGTCGATGCCAGCGAAAGCGGCGAGCTCGACACGGTCGACAGCAAAGACTTCAAGCCGGTCGTGGACGCCTGCACGCTGTGCGACATGTGCTTCATGACGAAGTGCCCCTATGTCCCGCCGCACGAATTCAATCTCGACTTCCCGCATCTGATGCTGCGCTATCGCGCCGTCGAGAAAAAGAAAGGCGAAGTCCCCTTCGCCGTCACCCAGCTCACCGAGACCGACCGCAACGGCCATATCGCCGGCGCCGTCGCGCCGCTCGCCAACTGGGCGTCCGACAATCACAACGGCCTGACGCGCTCGGTGCTGCAGGCGACGGCCGGCGTACACAAGGACGTCGAGCTGCCGAAATTCCATGGCAAGACCTTCACCGCCCGCGCGAAAACCGAAAAGCCGGCCCGTGATATCGCCGCGCCCGCCGCGCAGCGCAAGGTCGCCGTCTATGCCACCTGCTTCGTGAACTACAACAATCCGTCGATCGGCGAGGCCGCGCTCGGCGTGCTGGCCAAGAACGGCGTCGAGACCGAAGTGGTCTATCCCGGCTGCTGCGGCATGCCGCAGCTCGAGAACGGCGATCTGGCGCGTGTCGCCGAAGGCGCCAAGCGCACGGCCGCCGCCTTCAAGCCGTGGATCGAGAAAGGCTATGACGTGGCGGCGCTGACGCCGTCCTGCGCGCTCATGCTCAAGTTCGAATGGCCGCTCATCCTGCCAAACGATCCGGACGTGAAGCTGCTGTCGGAATCGGTGTGGGACATCAGCGAGCTGGTCGTCGACATCGCCAAGAAGGAAGGCCTCGCGCAGGGTCTCTCGCCGGTCGATGGCGGCGTGACGCTGCATTTCGCCTGCCACTCGCGCGCGCAGAACATGGGCAACAAGGCGGCTGAAATGCTCCGCCTGATCCCGAACGCCGACGTTTCCGTGATCGAGCGCTGTTCGGGCCACGGCGGCTCCTGGGGCATCCGCGAAGAGAATTTCCCGGTGGCGCTGAAGGTCGGCAAGCCGGCGGCGCGCGCGGCGGTCGAGCAGAAGAAGGCTTACGTCGCCTCCGAATGCCCATTGGCCGGCAAGCATGTCGTGCAAGGCATGCACAAGCTGGCGGGCGACGAGGTGAAGGTCGAAGCGTCGAGCCATCCGATCGAGATTTTCGCCAAAGCTTATGGCGTTATCCCGGCGAAGAAAGACTAACCAAGAGACTCAGGGCGTAACCGATCCGTGGGGGATTGTTCACCTCAAGGAGAGGAGCATCGAAGATGACGAAGCGCGAGATCACCAAAGCCGACATTCTCGACATGAAGGTCTACGCCGCGGAGCGCAAAGACCGCCGTGCCGCCATGGCCGCTTATAAGCGCGACCGGCGCGTCGAGGTCGGACCCTTCGTCTGCTTTTATTTCGAGAGCTTCGAGACCATGCTGCATCAGGTCCATGAGATGCTGCATATCGAGCGCGGCGGCGAGCAGCAGCTCGGCGAAGAGCTGGAAGCCTACAATCCGCTGGTGCCGAAGGGCCGCGAATTGGTCGCCACCATGATGATCCAGATCGCCGATGCGGATCGTCGGAGTCGGGAGCTCTATCGCCTCGGCCATATCGAAGACGCCATCAGCATCAGCATCGACGGCGAGGAAGCCAAGGCGGTGCTGGAAGGCGATCAGGAGCGCACCGACGAGCGCGGCAAGACATCGTCCGTGCATTTCCTGCATTTCCCGCTGACCGAGAAGCAGGCGGCGGCGTTCAAGACGCCGGGCACCAAGGCGATCCTCAACATCGCCCATGCCAACTACGCCCATATGGCGATGATTCCGGAGAACGTCCGCGCCTCGCTGGCGCAGGATCTGGATTAGCGGACCAGCGGATTAGGGCTGGGTTTATTTAATCCGCTCATCCGCCTTCACGCCCCACAGACCTTTGCGCGGCAGATAGCCGCGAAAGCCGTGTGCTTCCAGGCGGCACCAGGCGCCGTCGCATTCGATCAGGCTGACCAGCACGCCGGGCTCGAGCTTGGCGATGGCGCTCGATTCATTGTCGTTCGAGCGGCGCAGGATTTGCGCGCTGCCGGGCGCGCCGAGCGTGAGCGCGGTGCGCTTGCCCGACAGCATCGAACGATGCACCCAGCCTTCGGCGCCCTGTTCGTCGCGGATTTTGCGCCAGGTGCCGAATTCGGCGACGATCTCGATCGGCAAGGCACGGCGATGAAACACCCAATCGACCGGATAGCGCACACCCGGGCCTGTGCGCATGTTCACTTCGCCCGAACGCAGGCTCGCGTAGCGCGGCAGCGGCAGGTTGGACTGGCCGCTCGGCATGCCGGCGCGCGGCGCTTCGTCGCTCTCGTTCGGCGCTTCGTTGTCGGCGGAGCCCGATTCCGGATCGATGGAGGCGGCGCCGCGATTGGTCGGCGGGCGCTCGTTGGGCAAGCCCTGAGCGGCAGCTGAGCCGCCAAAAGCGAGCAGCAGGACCGGGAGGATTAAAAGCCGCGACGGGAGGCGAATCATGGGCGGCATTAAGCGAATCTCGGGGGCGGCGCGTCAAGAGGAGATGGGCCCATCAGCTCGCTGAGATCGCTCCAGCGATAGGCCACCTCGGGCAATTCGCCGCCCTCGCGCCGTTCGATGCGTTCGCCGCCCTGTTTGCCGCCCATCCGTTCGTAAAAGGCGCGCGCCGGGGCGTTGTCGCGCAAGACCCAGAGGCCGATATCCGGCGCCGCGACGAATTGCAGGGCGAGATGCGAGGCCAAGCGATGCAGCAGGGCGCGGCCGACGCCGGCGCGCTGGGCGCGGCGCAGCACATAGATAGCGTAAATCTCGCGCGTCGCGCCGAGATCGCCGCCGCGCGCCGGGCCACCGGAGGCGAAGCCGATCAGTCCGGCATCGTCCTCGGCGAGGATCACCTTCACGTCGGCACGGCGCTCTAGCGCGCGCTGCCATTGCACAGTGCGGTCGGGCACATTCATGCTCTCGATCATCTTGTCAGGCAGCAGGCCGCGATAGGTCTCGCCCCAGCAGGCGACATGCAGCGCCGCCACGGCTTCGCTGTCGTCCGGCACCGCTTCTCGCAGCTTGGCGATCATATGAAGAGAGATTGGCCTGAGGCCGAGGCGTCGGCGAGGAAGGTGACGATGCCGCCTTCCTCGTAAGCCACATCGTCGCGTAAATCTCCACGCGTCAGGCCGATGGCGCGCAGGCCCATCTCGCAGACCAGCACCTTCACCTTGAAGGCGACGCAGGCTTCGAGCAGTTCCTCGAAGCCGGCGAGGCCTCGGCCGATCATCGCGCCGTCCTGATCGCCGCCGGTGAGGTCCGGCGCGACATCGCCGGCCGGCAATTCGCGCCAGCCCTGATGTTTGGTCAGCGCGCGGATCGCGCCCATGGTGAAGAACAGCGTGACCGGCTTGTTCATCGCCGCCGCCGCGCTGGCCATGGCGAGGGCATAATGCACGCGGCCGTAATCTCCGGCGTAAACAACGATCGAGAGCTTGTCGGGCTCGGCCATGTCAGGGGATGGCGCAGGCTTCGACCGGCGGCGCGTTCCGGTGCGACGACAGATCGTGGATCGTCGCATGCTCGCCGCAGAGCGGGCAGGCCGGATCGCGCCTCACCTTCACCTTGCGGAAGGTGGTGCCGAGCGCGTCGTAGATCAGCAGCGAGCCGGCGAGGCTGTCGCCGATGCCGGCCAGCTCTTTGAGGATTTCGGTCGCCTGCAAGGAGCCGAGCGCGCCGGCCACGGCGCCGAGGATGCCGCCTTCCGAACAGGTCGGGATCAGGCCGGGCGGCGGCGCTTCGTGGAAGATGCAGCGATAGCAGGGGCTCTTGCCGTCATGGGCCTTGAAGGTGGCAAGCTGGCCTTCGAAGCGCAGGATCGCGGCGGAGACCAGTGGCTTCTTGGCGAAGTAAGCCGCGTCGTTGACCAGGAAGCGCGTCGGAAAATTGTCACTGCCGTCGGCCACCAGATCGTACTGCGAGATCAGATCGAGGGCGTTGTCGACGGTCAGACGCGTGCGATGCGCTTCCAGCTTCACTTCAGGGTTCACGCGCGCCACCGCGGCCTTAGCGCTTTCGACCTTGGCGATGCCGATCGCGCCCGTGTCGTGAATCACTTGGCGCTGCAGGTTGGAGAGCTCGACCACGTCGTCGTCGATCACGCCGATGCGTCCGACGCCGGCCGCCGCGAGATAGAGCAGCAGCGGCGCGCCGAGCCCGCCGGCGCCGACGACCAGCACGCTGGAATTGAGCAGCTTGGCCTGACCGATGCCGCCGAGTTCCTGCAGGATGATGTGGCGCGAATAGCGATGCAGCTGGGCGTCGGTGAAATCCATGGCGTCGGCGTTAAAGATTGTCGAACAGCGGCGTCGAGAGATAGCGCTCGGCGAAGGACGGGATGATGACGACGATGCGCTTTCCCTTCATCTCGGGCCGCGCGCCGACTTCCATGGCGGCGGCGATGGCCGCGCCGGAGGAAATGCCGCACGGCACGCCTTCGAGCTTGGCGGCGCGCCGCGCCGTGGCGAAGGCGGTCTCGTTGCCGATGCGGACAACTTCGTCGATCAGCTCGCGCTTGAGGATGCCCGGCACGAAGCCGGCGCCGATGCCCTGGATGCGATGGGGGCCGGGCAAGCCGCCGGACAGCACAGGGCTGTCTTCTGGCTCGACGGCGATCATCTTGAGGCCGGGCTTGCGCGCTTTGAGCACTTCGCCGATGCCGGTGATGGTGCCGCCGGTGCCGACGCCGGCGACCACGGCATCGACCGTGCCGTCGCTGTCGCGCCAGATTTCCTCGGCGGTCGAATGATGATGCGCCGCCGGATTGGCCAGGTTCTCGAACTGCTGCAGGATCAACGCGTCGGGCAGCGTCTTCTGCAATTCCTCCGCGCGCTCGAGCGCGCCGCGCATGCCCTTGGCCGCCGGGGTCAGCTCGATGGTGGCGCCGAGCAGCATCAGCATCTTGCGCCGTTCGAGCGACATGCTTTCAGGCATGGTGAGGATCAGCTTGTAGCCCTTGGCGGCGCAGACGAAGGCGAGCGCGATGCCGGTGTTGCCCGAGGTCGGCTCGATCAGCACGGTGTCGGGCTTCAAGCGGCCCGAGGCTTCCGCCGCCTCGATCATGGCGAGGCCGATGCGGTCCTTCACCGAGGCGAGCGGATTGAAGAACTCCAGCTTGGCGAGCAGCTCGGCCTGACAGCCGTCGGCGCGCGACAGTTTGGGCAGGCGCACCAGCGGCGTGTTGCCGATGGTGTCGAGGATGCTGTCGTAGATGCGGCCGCGTTGACCGGAGGTGAGAGGCATGTCGTCCACGGCGCGCTCCAAGCTCAAATGGTGAAGTCGAGGCGCTGGCGCGCTTCGCTGTCGACGCCGGCGCCATGCGCCTTCAGGCAGAGATCCTCGATGCTGATCTGATCGAGCTGCTCCATCATCTTGGTCTGAATGTCGCCCCACATCGGGCGCACCACCTGCTTGCCGAGCTCGGAAGCAGATTCCTCCTCGGTCAGCGGCTCAGCCGGATCGAGCGCGGCGACGACGCGAGTGATCTCGCCGACCGTGATGCGGCGGCGTTCGCGCGCGAGCAGATAGCCGCCGCGCGGGCCGCGCACACCCGAGAGCACGCCGGCGCGCACCAATTGCTGCAGCACCTGTTCGAGATAGCGCCGAGGGATGCCCTGGCGCGCGGTGATCTCGCGGCTCTGCACCGGCTGGCTGCCGGAGTTGTAGGCGATGTCGAGCACCGCCTCGATGGCGAAGAGAAGTTTCTTGGACAGTTTCAGCATGGCGTTTTCAAATCTTGAGTGTCTCGACACCGGTCGAGCCGAAGCCCCCGGCGCCGCGCGCGGTCTCGTCGAGCGCGCCTTGTTCGTCCCAGGCGATGCGGGTCACGGGCGCGACCACCATCTGCGCGATGCGTAGGCCGCGTTCGACGCTGAACGGTTCCGCGCCGTGATTGATCAGGATCACTTTGATCTCGCCGCGATAATCCGCATCGATCGTGCCGGGCGAATTGAGCACGGTGACGCCGTTCTTGGCGGCGAGCCCCGACCGCGGCCGCACCTGCGCTTCGAAGCCGCGCGGCAAAGCGATGGCGAGGCCGGTCGGCACCATGGCGCGCGCGCCCGGTTCCAGGCGCATGGGTTCGGTGATCGCCGCCATCAGATCGAGGCCGGCGGAATCGGGCGTGGCGTAAGCCGGCAAGGGCAGATCGGCGGCATGCTCCAACTTGGTGACGGCGACATGGAGCGGCAAGGTGGACATCAGGCGGCTTTCGTAAAATGGTCGGCGATGCGTAGGGCGAGCTTTTCGGCCACGGCGTCCTTCGCCATGCGCGGCCAATCTTCGACGGCGCTCTCGCTGACGAGATGGATGGTGTTCTCTTCGCCGCCAAACACGCCGCTCGCGGCAGAGACGTCGTTGGCGAGAATCCAGTCGCAGGCCTTCTTGGCGCGTTTGGCCTGTGCGTTCTTGATGACGTTCTCGGTCTCGGCGGCGAAGCCGACGACAAGACCAGGGCGCTTGTTCGACGGCGCGGCGAGCGCGGCGAGAATGTCGGGATTGGCGATCAGCTCGACGGCGGGCGCGGCTTTGCTGTCGCCCTTCTTCATCTTCTGATCGGCGACGGTCGCGGGGCGCCAGTCGGCCACGGCGGCGGCGCAGACGGCGACATCGGCGGGCAGGGCGGCAAGGCAGGCATCGAGCATCTCGCGCGCCGATTCGACGCGCAGCACGCGCACGCCGGCCGGATCGGCGAGCGCGACGGGGCCGGAGACCAAAGTCGTATCCGCGCCCAGACGCGCCAAGGCGGCGGCGATGGCATGGCCCTGCTTGCCGGACGAGCGGTTGCCGATGAAGCGCACCGGATCGATGGCCTCGAAGGTCGGCCCGCTGGTGACCAGAGCGCGCTTTCCGGCCAGCGGGGCTTTGGCCCCGAAGTAACTCTCGATGGCGGCGACGATATCCACCACCTCGGCGAGGCGGCCGTCGCCCACCTCGCCGCAGGCGAGATTGCCCGCGCCGGGGCCGACGAACAGCGTGCCGCGCGCGAGCAGCGTGGCGATGTTGGCGCGGGTGGCCGGATGGTCCCACATGCGCGCGTTCATTGAGGGCGCGGCGAGCACCGGCTTGTCGGTGGCGAGCAGCACGGTGGTGGCGAGATCGTCGGCGATGCCCTGCGCCATGTGGGCCAGGATGTTGGCGGTGGCCGGCGCGACGACGACGAGGTCGGCTTCGCGCGACAGGCGGATATGGCCCATCTCGCTTTCGTCGGTCAGCGAAAAGAGATCGCCATAGACCTTGTCGCCGGACAAGGCGGCGAGCGAGAGCGGGGTGACGAACTTGGAACCCGAGGCGGTCAGGACGACGCGGACGGCGGCGCCGCGCTCGCGCAGGCGACGGATCAGATCGAGGCTCTTGTAGGCCGCGATGCCGCCGGCGACGAGAAGCAGGATGCGTTTACCCGCCAGCATTGTGGGGAGTCCTGATAAAAATACGGTGGGAAGTTGTGAATAAAGTAATGTCCGCCCCCATCTGGCGCAAGGGCCGGCGCAGCGCGCATTTAACTAATTGATTTTATTTATTAATCCAGCGCGATCAGGAGCAGGATCGCGGCCAGCAGCAGGGCGATACACCAAGTGCCCCAGGCGGTGGCGCGGCTGGCCCGGGTTTCGCCCGGCGGCACCGCCACCACGGTGGCGCGCGGATCGTCGGCCAGCCGGGCGGCGGCCTTTTCCAGATTGGCCAGCAGACGCGGCAGACGCTCCACGGCGTCGATCATGTCGCGCACCGCGCCCTGCACTTTGGCCTGCGGGCCGAGAATGGCGATGACCCATTCCTCGATCTGCGGCCGGGCCAGCCGCCACATGTTCACATGCGGATTGAGGATGCGGCCGATGCCTTCCATGGCGACCATGGTCTTTTGCAGCAGCAGGAGCTGCGGCTGCGTCTCCATCTGGAAACGCTCGGTGACCTGGAAGAGCTGGCCGAGCAGGCGGCCGATGGAAATCTCGTCGAGCGGCAGGCCGAGGATCGGCTCGCCAATCGAGCGGCAGGCCTGCATGAATTCGTCGAGCGGCTGATCGGCCGGCACGTAGCCGGCCTTGAAATGCACTTCGGCGACGCGGCGATAATCGCCGTCGAGAAAGCCGATGAACATCTCGCCGAGATAGCGCCGCGTCTCCATGTCGAGGCGGCCCATGATGCCGAAGTCGACAGCCTGCACCGCGCCGTCGAACCCGACCGACAAATTGCCGGCATGCATGTCGGCATGGAAGAAGCCGTCGCGGAACACCTGGTTGAAGAAGGCCGCCGAGGTGCGCGTCAGCACTTCGTTAGGATCGAGGCCGCGCTCGATCATCATCGCGCGCTCATCGATCGGCAGACCGTGGATGCGCTCCAGCGTGAGCACGCGCCGCGCCGTGCGCCGCCAATCGACGGCGGGAACGCGGAAGGTCTCGTCGCCGTAGAAATTCTCCGCCAGCTCGCTGGCGGCAGCGGCCTCCATGCGCAGGTCCATCTCGTTGGCGACGACACGCGCGAAGGTGTTCACCACCTCGATGGGCTTGAGGCGGCGCAAGCTCGGCTGCACGCGCTCGATCCATTGCGCGGTCCACAGAAACAGATCGAGATCGCGCGCGAAGGCGCGTTCGATGCCGGGCCGCAGAATCTTCACCGCGACTTCGCGTGGCGTCTCAACGCCGTTCTCATCGAAGTCGCGCGCGATCGCGAAGTGCACTTGCGCGATCGAGGCGGCGGCGACCGGCGTCTCGTCGAAAGAGACGAACAAAGCTTCGAGCGGCTTGTCGAACTCGCGCGCGATGGTCGCTTTGGCCTCGGCGGCGGAGAAGGCGGGCAGGCGATCCTGCAGGCCCGACAGATCCTGCGCGACTTCCTCGCCGATCAGATCCGGTCTTGTTGCTAAGGTCTGTCCGAGCTTGATGAAGCTCGGGCCCAGCTCGACGAGCGCCGCCGCCAGACGCTGGCCGGGGCGCAGCGCGCTCTTGCGCCGCACGCTGCGCGAGAAGAACTGCGCCGGCAGCATGACGAGCGCCGGCAGGCGCACGATTTCCAGCGGGAAGAGCGCGTCATGGCGGCCGAGCGTCCAGGCGATGCCGGCGAGGCGGGCGAAATTGCGAAGGTCGCGGATCATCGCGGTCTTACAAACGCCAGGCGGAATGCAGCGCGGCGATGCCGCCTGAGAGATTGCGCACTTTCACCTGATCGAAGCCGGCGGCCTTGATGCGCTCGGCGAAGGCGCTCTGCACCGGGAAGCGGCGGATGCTTTCGGCGAGATAGCGATAGGACGGGCCGTCCTTGGCGACGATCTCGCCGAGCTTGGGCAGCACGGTGAAAGAATATTTGTCGTAGATCGGGCCGAGCAGCGGCAGCGCCGGCTTGGAAAATTCCAGGCAGAGGAAGCGTCCGCCCGGTTTCAGCGCGCGATGGGCTTCGCGCAGCGCGGCGTCGAGATCGGTGACGTTGCGCAGGCCGAAGGCGACGGTATAGGCGTCGATGCTGTTGCTGGCCACCGGCAGGCGCTCGGCGTCGGCGGCGAGGAATTGCAGATGATCGCCGAGGCCGGCTTTGGCAGCGCGCGCCGCGCCCACTTCGAGCATGGCCGGATTGATGTCGGACACGGTGATGTGGCCGCCCTTCGCCGCCAGCACGGCGGGACCGCCGACGGCGCGCAGGATGGAGGTGGCGATATCGCCGGTGCCGCCGGCGACGTCGAGGAAGGTCCAATGCGCGCGCGGCATCAGCCAGTCGATCATCGCCTGCTTCCACAGGCGATGGACGCCGCCGCTCATCAGGTCGTTCATCAGGTCGTAGCGGCTCGCCACGCGCTCGAACACGCCGCGCACGAGAGCCTTTTTCTCGCCGCGCGGAACCTGCTGAAAACCGAAATCGACGGTGTCGGGCGCTTGGCCCGTTTCGTCATGAGGCTGCTGAGGGGACATGGCGGCAAGATAGCCGAGGCCCGGCGCTTGCGCTACCGTGGCCGGATCGGCGGCAACCCCCTGGTTCCGCATGCGATTCATCCTATATTTCAGCCATGCCCGAGCTTCCCGAAGTCGAAACCGTCTGCCGCGGCCTCGCCGCGGTCATGACCGGCCAGCGCCTGGCCCAGGTCGCGAACCACCGCGCCAACCTGCGCATCGCCCTGCCGGACAATTTCGCCGCGCGGCTGACCGGCCGGCGCGTCGTCGCCATGGACCGGCGCGCCAAATATATCCTGACCAAACTCGACGACGGCTTGATCTGGCTCATCCATCTCGGCATGTCGGGCCGCATGAGCATCCTGCCCAAAGGCCATAACAATCCGCCGCGCCTCGCGCACGATCATGTCGTCTTCGCCATGGAGAACGGCGTCGAAGTGCGCTTCAACGACGCGCGGCGCTTCGGCCTGATGACCTTCATCGAAGGCGATCCGAACCAACATCCGCTGCTCAAAGACATCGGCCCCGAGCCGCTCGGCGCGGATTTCTCCGGGCCGATCCTCGCCGCCGCGCTCAAAGGCAAGAAGACGCCGATCAAGGCGGCGCTGCTCGATCAGCGCGTCGTCGCGGGCATCGGCAACATCTACGCCTGCGAGGCGCTCTACCGCTCCGGCATTTCGCCCAAGCGCTCATCCCATCTGGTGCAAGGCGAGCGGGCTGAGAAACTCGCCCTGGCGGTGAAAGATGTCCTCAACGAGGCCATCGCGGTCGGCGGCTCGACCCTGCGTGACCACAAGCAGCCCTCGGGCGAGCTCGGCTATTTCCAGCATCATTTCGCCGCTTACGACCGTGAAGGCGGCGAATGCCGGATCTGCGCCGCGCAATCCGTTAAGGGGAAGGCTCCGAAACAGCCTGTCATTAAGCGAATCGTCCAATCGGGCCGCTCGACATTTTATTGTGCAGTGCACCAACGGTAAGCTAACGTCAGGCGGTTCCCTCGGGAGATCGCCGTGCCCCGCCTGCTGACCCGCCTTTTCCTTTGCCTGATGCTCGCCGCCCCATTGGTCATCCTTGGCGCGGCTCCTGCCGCCTGGGCGCAAAGCCGTCCTGCTGGCTTTCTCAGCGTCATCGACGACGTGCCTTTGATGCCGGGCCTGAGCGAGCGCATGGATGCCGCCGTGGTCTTCGACAAGCCCGAGGGTCGCATCGTCGAGGCCGAGGCGACCGGCCGCCTGACCCGCGCCGACGTGCTGAAATTTTACGCCTCCAGCCTGCCCCAGCTCGGCTGGCGCGCGCGCGGCGAGGGCAAGTTCCTGCGCGATCGCGAAGAGCTGGTGCTGAGTTTTGTGAGCGGTTCGGGCGGCAGCTTGACCGTCCGCTTCACGCTTTCGCCCGACCGTTAACCCGCATTCCGGAGCGCCCCATGGCCTATGAGCTGATCAACGTGGAAACCCGCGACGCCGTCGGCCTCGTCACTCTCAATCGTCCCCAGGCGCTCAACGCCCTGAACACCCAGCTGGTGCAAGAGATCGGCGCGGCGGTCGGCGCTTTCGAGCGCGATCCGGCGGTCGGCTGCATCGTCATCACCGGTTCCGAGAAAGCCTTCTCCGCCGGCGCCGACATCGGCGAGATGAAGGACAAGTCCTTCGCCGACGCCTACATGGAAGACTTCATCACCAAGGATTGGGAAGCGGTGTCGCGCTGCCGCAAGCCGGTGATCGCGGCGGTGGCCGGCTTCGCGCTCGGCGGCGGCTGCGAGATGGCGCTGATGTGCGACATCATCATCGCCGCCGACACGGCGAAATTCGGCCAGCCGGAAATCACCATCGGCGTGCTGCCGGGCGCCGGCGGCAGCCAGCGCCTGACGCGCGCAGTCGGCAAATCCAAGGCGATGGACATGTGCCTGTCGGGCCGCATGATGGATGCCGCCGAGGCGGAACGCGCCGGGCTGGTGAGCCGCGTGGTGCCCGCCGCCGAGCTGATGGACGAGGTTTTCAAGACCGCGAACAAGATCGCCGCGCAGTCGCGCACCGCGGCCCTGCTGGTCAAGGAATCGGTCAATCGGGCGTTCGAGACCTCGCTCGCCGAGGGCATCCGCTTCGAGCGCCGGCTGTTCCACGCCAGCTTCGCCACCCCCGATCAAAAGGAGGGGATGGCGGCCTTCATGGAGAAGCGTAAGCCGGCCTACAAGCGCTAGGCCGCCGGGCGGTCGCGAGACCCTCATATGGGGTCTCGCAAGGGCTTGTGCCGCATAGCTTTTTCGCTGCCGATTGCCTGCGAAAGCGCGGAATCTCAAGCATTGACGCCCCTGGGCATGGCGGCTATAACGCCGGGCTTTCCGATATCCCCACGAATTAGCGATCCAGCAAAGGCTGACCTATGGCCAACATTAAGTCCGCGAAGAAGCGCGCCAAGCAGAGCGTGAAGCGCGCCGCGATCAACCATTCCCGCCTGTCGCAAGTGCGCGGCGCGGTGAAGAGCGTCGAGGTCGCGATCGCGTCCGGCAAAAAGGATGAGGCCGCTGCCGCGCTGAAGGCTGCGCAGCCCCTCATGCAGCGCGGCGTCACCAAGGGCGTCGTCCTGAAGAACACCGTCGCGCGCAAGCTGTCGCGTCTGTCGGCCCGCGTGAAGGCGCTCGCCTAAAACGCGCCGCCCGGCGAAACGTTTTCGCCGCAGCTTTCGCAGTGAAGTGTTTTTGTTGCGCGTCCGATTGTTGCGCGACAGATCGAAACGAAATGCCCGCCCGAGAGATCGGCGCGGGCATTTTCTTTTTCGCGCTTCGTGCACACGCCGATTTTTCTTATGCGTGATCGGCGCTTGCGCGATTGATGCGATGCATTCCATCGCGCGCTTTCTCCTGTTCCATCGCTATGCGCAAAACGCCGCTCATATTTTGTAGCTATGGAGATATAGGAAAAATTCATCACGTTCGCGCAGGGACTCTTTTCGTCGATTGAGTCAACACGCGAAGATCGCGCGCGCGGCTAAAAATTTTCGCTGTTCTCCGTTCGGGCACGTTGCACGCCTGATGGTGCTTGGTTAGAGTCCGCGCCAACCCCCGGTCGTCAAGTCGGACACCGACCATCTCCGATGGCCGGGGATATCCATCGGACATATCGCCGAAAATTTTTCGGCATAGGGCCGCCAGTTCGTAAGCGACGTTTTCGTTCTTGGCGTGCGTACTACTTTTGCGCCCTTCGCGGCGCGTGAGTGTGTGTCGCCGCCGTGCGTTCGCGTCATTTGGTTTGTTCGCGACCGGTTAGTTCGCGTGAGTGATCGTCGGCAGCAAAAACCGGCGAGGCAGGGGAGCCAGTCATGGCAGATCAAGCGCAACGCACTTCGGGGGAAGCCGGCGTTGCTCCGCAAGATGGATACGCTGGCGACATCACGCCCGCGCAAGCGTGGAGCATCCTCAAGGAAGCTCCGAACGCGGTGCTGGTCGATGTGCGCACGCAGCCCGAATGGGTCTTCGTCGGCGTGCCCGACTTGAGCTCGATCGGCAAGCGCGCGGCCTTCGTGCCGTGGCAGGTGTTCCCGTCGATGCAGATCAACCCCGAATTCGCCAAGCAGGTGCAGGCCTCCGGCGCGGCTGAAGACGCGCCCGTGCTGTTCATCTGCCGCTCCGGCGCGCGCTCCAAAGCTGCGGCCATCGCGCTCGGCAAGCTCGGCTACGGCCGCGCTTACAACGTGATGGGCGGTTTCGAAGGCCCGCACGACGCGAGCAAACATCGCGGCTCGACCGACGGCTGGAAGGCCGCGGGCCTGCCGTGGGTCCAGGATTGAAAGAAGAAATGAGCTTGGAGTCCGGCATTAACATGTCTTCGTCTACGCCCGTTTCCGCGCCCACCGACGCTCAGTGGGACCGCGTCCTCGGCCGCTTGCGCGCCGAATTCGGCGATGCCGTCTTCAAGAGCTGGTTGAAGCCGCTCACCTTCGCCAATGCCGGCGAAGGCGAAGTGGTGGTCAGCGTGCCGACGCGCTTCATGCGCGATTGGGTCGAGCGCCATTATCTCGACCGCATCCGCGCCGTGTGGGGCGAAGAGAACGCGTCCGTGCGCAGCGTCTCGGTGCGCGTGCATCGTCCGGCGACGCCCAAGGCCGCCGCCCTCGGCCCGAACGGCCTCGGCATTCCCCCCGGCGAGAGGGCTGCCGCTGCGACCGACAAGTCGGGTGCCGTGCAGGTCGGCAGCGCGACCTCGATCCAGGTCGGCCCACAATCCAATGAGGATCGCGCCGACATTTCCGCGCCGCTCGATCCGCGCTTCACTTTCGAGAATTTCGTCGTCGGCAAGTCGAACGAGTTCGCCTATGCCGCCGCCCGCCGTCTGGCGGAAGCCAAGACCGTGCCGTTCAACCCGCTGTTCCTCTACGGCGGCGTCGGTCTCGGCAAGACCCACCTGATGCACGCGATCGCCTGGGCGATCCGCGAGCGCTTCCCGAACAAGCGCGTGATCTATCTCTCGGCCGAGAAGTTCATGTACCAGTTCATCCGCGCGCTGCGTTTCCGCGACACCATGGCGTTCAAGGAGCAGTTCCGCTCCGTCGACGTGCTGATGATCGACGACGTGCAGTTCATCTCGGGCCGCGATTCGACGCAGGAAGAGTTCTTCCACACGTTCAACGCGCTGGTCGATCAGAACAAGCAGATCGTCATCTCCGCCGACAAGTCGCCGTCCGACCTGGAAGGCATGGAAGAGCGCATGAAGTCGCGCCTCGGCTGGGGCTTGGTCGCCGACATCCATCAGACCGACTATGAGTTGCGCCTCTCGATCCTGCAGTCCAAGGGCGAGAAGCTGGCCAGCGGCGGCACCGCCGTTCCGCCCAAAGTGCTCGAGTTCCTCGCCCATAAGATCACGTCGAATGTCCGCGAGCTGGAAGGCGCGCTCAACCGCGTCGTCGCCCATGCCACGCTGGTCGGCCGAGACATCTCGCTGGAGACGGCGCAGGACGTGCTGCATGACCTGCTGCGCGCCAACGACCGCCGCGTGACCATCGAGGAGATCCAGAAGCGGGTGGCGGAGCATTTCAACATCCGCATCTCCGACATGTCTTCGGCCCGCCGCGCTCGTGCGGTCGCCCGCCCGCGCCAAGTGGCCATGTATCTCGCCAAGCAGCTGACCTCGCGTTCGCTCCCCGAGATCGGCCGCAAGTTCGGCGGCCGCGATCACACCACGGTCATGCATGCGGTCAAAAAGGTCGAGGAGCTGCGCGCCGGCGATTCGAGCTTCTCGGAGGACATCGACCTGCTGCGCCGGATGCTGGAAAGCTGAGGCTTTTCCGCCCTCGTTTTCCTTGGGCCGCGCGCCCCTGAAAAACCGCCCTGAAAGGGGCGGTTTTTTCTTGTCCGGGGCGGCCCTGCCGGGTGCATGGCGGGGCGCGATTCGCTTTGGGAATCCAAGCCCTTCTGCTACAATCGACGACCGGCCGCGAGCCTGCGTCGCCCGGCCCTTTTCGGGCCTTCATGGCGCGCTCCGCCAGCATCCGCCGGACCGCACCGTCGCATCGCGCGGCGGGGTACCCGACCGCCGAAACCCGGTTTTGAGCCCAGCCATAGCGATCGTTAGAAAAAGCGCCCGAAAGCCATGAAACTCACCATCGAACGCGCCGCCCTGCTCCGTGCCCTCGGCCATGTCCAGAGCGTCGTCGAGCGCCGCAACACCATTCCCATCCTGTCCAACGTCCTCTTGGAAGCCCAGTCGGGCAAGCTCAAGCTGACGGCGACCGACATGGATCTGGCCATCGCCGAGGCGGTCGACGCCCAGGTGGCCACCGCTGGGGCGACCACGGCCTCGGCCCATACGCTCTATGACATCGTGCGCAAGCTGCCGGACGGCGCCCAGGTCGAGCTGGCCCAGAAGGGCGAGACCGCGCCGCTGACCATCCGCGCCGGCCGCTCGGTCTTCACCCTGCAGTGCCTGCCGCCGGCCGACTTCCCGGTGATGACCAAGGACAAGCTGCCGAGCGAGTTCACCGTCACGTCCGACGAGCTCAAGGGGCTGATCGACCACACCCGCTTCGCCATCTCCACCGAGGAGACGCGCTACTACCTGAACGGCATCTATCTGCATGCCGCCAAGGACGCCGGCGGGGTGCTGCGCTCGGTCGCCACCGACGGCCACCGCCTGGCCCGCTTCCAGGTGCCGCTGCCCAAGGGCGCGGCCGACATGCCGGGCGTCATCATTCCGCGCAAGACCGTCGCCGAGTTGCGCAAGCTGCTCGACGAAAGCGAAGGCAGCGTCGATGTCTCGCTGTCGGACACCAAGATCCGCTTCGCCTTCGGCGACGCCGCCATGACCTCCAAGCTGATCGACGGCACCTTCCCGGATTACGAACGCGTCATCCCGCAGGGCAACGACAAGATCCTGGAAGTGCCGTGCAAGGCTTTCGCCGCCGCGGTCGATCGCGTCTCGACCATCTCGACCGAGAAGTCGCGCGCCGTGAAGCTGGCCGTCGGCAAGGGCGCGCTCACGCTCTCGGCGACCAGCCTGGATAACGGCAGCGCCGTCGAGGAGCTGGAAGTCAGCTTCGACGCCGAGCCTTTGGAGATCGGGTTCAACTCCCGCTATCTCCTCGACATCACCGAACGCATCGCGGGGGATAGCGTTCAATTCACCATGGCCGACGGCGCTTCGCCGACGCTGGTGCGCGATGTGGACGATGCCGCCGCGCTCTACGTCCTGATGCCGATGCGGGTCTGAGCCGACCCTATTGAGTTGACGGTAACCCCGGAGGGTTCGAGAGCTGCACGCGCCCCTGCCCAGCGCTGACCGCACTAACGCAGCGGATGCTTCGCCGAATCAGGCCGCGCGTCCGGCGGGTTTCGCCCACTGCGCGCCTCCGGCGCGCTTCGCAGTCACCCGTCTCGCTCTCACCGACTATCGCTGCTACGCCTCGCTGCGCCTGGAGACCGATGGCCGCAGCGTCCTGCTGGTCGGGCCCAACGGCGCCGGCAAGACCAACCTTCTCGAAGCGATCTCCTTCCTGGCGCCGGGCCGCGGCCTGCGCAATGCGCGGCTCGCTGAGATCGATCGGCTGGGCGCCGAACGCGCCAATGCAGCTTGGGCGGTCGCGGCGCACGTCGCGACGCCGGACGGCGAGCTTGCCGTCGGCACCGGGCGCGATCCCGCTTTCAGCGGCGCGGGCGACGATGACGGCGAGAGCGAATTCGACCGGCGCGCCGAGAAGCGCCTGGTGCGTTTGGATGGTGTGCCTGCCAAGGGCGCGACGATCCTCGGCGAGATGCTGAGCGTGCTGTGGCTGACGCCGGCGATGGATCGCCTGTTCGTCGAGGGCGCGGCGGGCCGCCGCCGCTTCCTCGACCGTCTGGCCTTCGGGCTCGATGCCGCCCATGTCGGGCGCGTCACCGCTTATGAGCGCGCCATGCGCGAGCGCGCGAAACTGTTGCGCGGCCCGCGAGAGGGGCGCGGCCCCGCCGATCCGCATTGGCTGACCGCGCTCGAGCAGACCATGGCGGAGCGTGCCGTCGCCATCGCCGCCGCGCGATTGGAAACGGTGGCGTCGTTGAACGCGGCGATGAGCGAAGGGTTGGGCCCGTTCCCGACCGCCGAGCTGGTGATGGACGGCGAGACCGAACGTTGGCTGGCGACGCAACCGGCGCTCAGCGTCGAAGAGCGCCTGATGGCGGAGCTGGCGGCGTCGCGCGGCCATGACGCCGAGACTGGCGGGGCAGGCTTCGGTCCGCACCGCAGCGATCTGGTGGTCACCCATGCCCAGCGCCGCATGCCGGCGCATCTCTGCTCGACCGGCGAGCAGAAGGCGCTGCTGACCGGCATCGTGTTGGCGAACCTACGCCTGCAGGCGCGCCGCCCGCGCTTCGGCGGCCGCGCCGTGGTGCCGATCCTGCTGATGGACGAAGTGGCGGCGCATTTGGATGAAGCCCATCGCCGCGCTTTGTTCGCCGAGATCGACGCGCTTGGCGTCCAGGCCTGGATGACCGGCACCGACGCGGCTTTGTTCGCGCCGATGCTGGAGAGCGCGCAAGTCTTTCGCGTCGCCGCCGCGACCGTATCGAGAGCGAACTAGTTTTCATAAGAGACGGCGGATCGACCGCCGAGAGAGCAGACCATGAGCACCGAGACTCCGAAGAACAAAGCCGATGCCGCCGAGGATTACGGCGCGGAATCCATCAAGGTCTTGAAAGGCCTCGATGCGGTGCGCAAGCGCCCCGGCATGTATATCGGCGACACCGACGACGGTTCGGGCCTGCATCACATGATCTACGAAGTCGTCGACAATTCGATCGACGAAGCGCTCGCCGGCTATTGCGACCGCGTCGAGGTGACGCTGAACCCGGACGGTTCGGCGACGATCCGCGATAACGGCCGCGGCATCCCGACCGACATGCACAAGGAAGAAGGCGTCTCGGCGGCCGAGGTCATCATGACCCAGCTGCATGCCGGCGGCAAATTCGACCAGAACACCTACAAGGTGTCCGGCGGCCTGCACGGCGTCGGCATCTCGGTGGTGAACGCGCTTTCCGAACATCTCGACCTGCGCATCTGGCGCGGCGGCAAGGAGCATTACATGCGCTTTCGCATGGGTGATGCCGAAGCGCCGCTCGCCATCGTCGGCGACGCGC
>DASTMO010000090.1:0-11153 GCA_035714115.1 Alphaproteobacteria bacterium | reverse complement strand
CAAGACCAACCGCCATGTCCAGGAGCTGAAGGCATGGTGGTACGACGAGATGCTCGCCACGCCGTCGCCCTTCACCGAGCGGATGACGCTGTTCTGGCATAACCATTTCACCTCGTCGTTGCGCAAGACGCGCTCGCCCGTGCTGCATTATCGTCAGAACGCGCTACTGCGCCGCGAGAGCCTGGGCAATTTCGCCAGTATGCTCGGGGCGGTCTCGCGCGATCCGGTGATGCTCGATTATCTCGACAATCGCTTGAACCGCTGGGAGAAGCCGAACGAGAACTTCGCGCGCGAACTATTGGAGCTGTTCACGCTCGGCGAGGGCCATTACAGCGAGCAGGACATCAAAAACGCGGCGCGCGCCTTCACCGGCTGGACGACGAGCGGCGACCGCGAACGCTTCGTCGACAACGTGCGGATCCACGATCCCGACAGCAAGACATTCCTGGACCGCACCGGCCGTTTCGACGGCGACGACATCCTGAAGATCATCCTGCAGCAGCCGCGCACCGCCGAGTTCATCACCGAAAAGCTGTGGCGCGAGTTCGTCTCGCCGACGCCGGACCCGAAAGAGGTCAAGCGCTTGGCCGCGGTATTCCGCGACGGCAACTACGAGATCAAGCCGCTGATGCAGGCGATGCTGATGTCGGACGCCTTCTGGGCGCAGAAGAATCGCGGCGAACTGATCAAGTCGCCGGTCGAATTTCTCGTCGGCACCGTGCGCTTCTTCAAGGAGACGCCGGCCGATGGCGACGCCTTGGCGCGCTACAGTCGCCGTCTCGGCCAGGACATCTTCGATCCGCCCAACGTGAAGGGGTGGGCCGGCTACACCGCCTGGATCAGCACCGACACGCTGCTGGCGCGCGAGCAATTTCTGCAACGTTTGCTGCGCGGCGACCGGCTCGGTCCGGTGCAGCCGGGCATGACGGCGAACGGCGGCCGGCGTCCGCCGACCCTTCCGGCCGCCACCGATAATTCCAAGGCCGGGCCGAAAGGCGCGGCGCTGGAAGCGGAGCTCGCGTCCCTGTTGCTGGCCAAGCCGGCGGTCAACCCGCCCGCCGCCGACGCGCCCGAACGCCAGCGCATTGCCGCGATCTTCCTCGATCCTGCGTATCAGTTGAAATAGGAGCCCGTGATGAACCGCCGCGATGCTCTGAAATTCCTCGGCGCCACTGCGCTGGTCCCGGTCATGTATGGCGCCGTGCCGGGCGGCATGCGCGCCTTCGCGCAAGCGGCCAAGCCCCAAGGCGTGACCAACCGCACGCTCGTCCTCGTCGAGCTCAAGGGCGGCAATGACGGCCTCAATACGCTGATCCCTTATGCCGACGAGAACCTGCGCCGTCTGCGCCCCAGCCTGGTGTTGCCGCAGGAAGAGATGGTCACGCTCGGCGAAGGCCTCGCCTTTAACCCGGCGCTCAAGCCGCTGATGACCGCCTGGGACAAGGGCCAGCTCGGCATCTTGCGCGGCGTCGGCTACCCGCAGCCCAACCGTTCGCATTTCCGCTCCATCGAGATCTGGGAGACCGCGAGCAAGAGCGAAGAGATGCTGCGCGAAGGCTGGATCGCCAGCGTGCTCAAAGGCAATGTCGGCGCCGCTGCCGACGGCATCGTCATCGGCGATTACGAATTCGGCCCGCTGACCGGCCCGCGCATGCGCAACGTCATCATGGACAAGCCGGACCAGTTCATCTCCCAGGCGCAGAAGATCCAGGCGGCGAAGGACAGCGACGGCGGCGGCGCGCTCGGCCATCTCTTGCGCACGCGCGCTGAATTGCTCGATGCTTCGACCAAGCTGGCGCCGTTGTTCGCCGAACCGCCGGCTTTGCCGGTCGATTTCCCCAACAACGCGTTCGGCAACCAGCTCAAGATCGCGACGCAGCTGATCATGGCCCAGGCCGGCGTGCCGGTCCTCAAGGTCTCGCTGGGCAGCTTCGACACCCATGTGAACCAGCGCGGCCAGCACGACAATCTCTTGAAGCAGCTCGGCGAAGGCCTCGCCGCCTTCCGCGAGGCGATGATCAAGACCGGCCATTGGAACGATGTGCTGGTCATGACCTATTCGGAGTTCGGTCGCCGCGCCAATGAGAATGCCAGCAAGGGCACCGACCATGGCACCGCCGCGCCGCATCTGGTGATGGGCGGCAAGGCCAAGGGCGGTTTCCACGGCGCCCAGCCGCGCCTCGACGATCTGGATGCCGGCGATCTCAAGTTCAGCACCGACTACCGGGCGGTCTATGCCACGGTGGCGCGCAACTGGTGGGGCTATCGCGGCGAAATCGGCCGCCTCGGAGCCTACAAACCCCTGAGCCTGTTGGCTTAATCGCGGCCCGCGCAGGCGTTGACGGCGGCTCTGGCGACCCCTAGGTTGCCGGACCCGCCTCAATTATTGGTAGACCTGCCGTGTCCGACGATTTGCGCGCTCTCGCCCTTGCCAGCAACGCTTGGCCCTTCGAGGAGGCCCGTAAAGTGCTGGCCCGCATCGGCGGGAAAGTGCCGGCCAAAGGCTACGTGCTGTTCGAGACCGGCTACGGCCCGTCCGGCCTGCCGCATATCGGCACCTTCGGCGAAGTGGCGCGCACCACCATGGTGCGCAACGCCTTCAAGCTGATCGCGCCCGACATCCCGACCAAGCTCGTCGCTTTTTCCGACGACATGGACGGCCTGCGCCGCGTGCCGGACAACGTGCCGAACCAGGAGATGGTGCAGCGTCATCTCGGCAAGCCGCTGACCAGCATTCCCGATCCGTTCGGCACGCACGAGAGCTTCGGCCATCACAACAACGCGCGCCTGCGCACCTTCCTCGACACCTTCGGCTTCGAATATGAATTCCGCAGCGCCACCGCCTGCTACAAGGCCGGCATGTTCGACGAGACCTTGCTGAAGGTGTTGGCGAACTATGACGCCGTGATGGGCGTGATGCTGCCGAGCTTGCGCGCCGAACGTCAGGCGACCTATTCGCCGTTCCTCCCGGTCTGCAAGAAGACCGGCGTGGTGCTGCAGGTGCCGATCATCGAGCGCAACATCGACGCCGGCACCATCGTCTATCGCGACGAAGACGGCAGCCTCGTAGAGACGCCTGTCACCGGCGGCCATGTGAAGCTGCAGTGGAAGTGCGACTGGGCGATGCGCTGGACCGCCTTCGGCGTCGATTACGAGATGTCGGGCAAGGATCTGATCGATTCGGTCAAGCTCTCGACCCAGATCTGCCGCATCCTCGGCGGCACGCCGCCCGAGAGCTTCACCTACGAGCTATTCCTCGACGACAAGGGCCAGAAGATCTCCAAGTCGAAGGGCAACGGCCTGACGGTCGACGAATGGCTGACCTATGCGCCGCCGGAGAGTCTGGCGCTCTATATGTTCAACTCGCCGCGCAAGGCGAAGCGCCTGTTCTTCGACGTGATTCCGCGCCACGAGGACGACTATCTCACCTTCATTGAGAAGTTTCCGGCCGAGGACGCGGCGAAGAAGCTGCAGAATCCGGTCTGGCACATCCATAACGGCAAGCCGCCGACGGAGATCGTGCCCGTCAGCTACGGTATGCTCTTGAATCTTGCTAGCGTCTGCAACGCCAACGACAAGTCGGTGCTGTGGGGCTTCATCTCGCGCTACGCGCCGGGCGCGACGCCCGCCAGCGCGCCGATGCTCGACAAGCTCGTCGGCTATGCTGTCGCCTATTACCGCGACTTCGTGAAGCCGGCCAAGACCTACCGCAAGGCGAGCGATGTCGAGGTCGCGGCGCTCGAAGATCTCGCCAAGACGCTGGAAGCGCTGCCGGCTGGCGCGACGCCGGAAGAGATTCAAAACCAGGTGTTCGAAGTGGGCAAGCGCCATGGTTTCGCCGAGCTGCGCGCCTGGTTCGGCGCGCTTTACGAAATCCTGCTCGGCCAGACGCAAGGCCCGCGCATGGGCTCCTTCATCGCTTTGTACGGCGTGCAGGAAACCCTCGCGCTCATCCGCCGCGCGATTAAAGGCGAGGACTTGGCGGCGGCCTAACAGCCGCCGCGTGTCTGCTTCTTCAGGAACGCATCCACATCGTTGAGCGTCGGCGCGACGCTGCGCAGCGGCGCGGCCAGCGCGCCGACCAGCCAGAGATGGTCGATGTCGCCATAACGCTTGATCTCGACCGATCCACCCTTTTCCTTGATGCGTACCGCGAGTTTCTCGCTGTTGCGCGGCAATACGGTGGTGTCGGTCTCGCCGACGATCAGCAGCGCGGGCGGCTCGCCGCCTTTGACATGATCGGCCGGCATCATGTCAGGCGGCGTCGGCTCGCCGAAAATGCCCAACAGCGTGCGGCCCGTCACCGGGCGGAAATCATATGGGCCCGCCAGTCCGGCGAAGGCCGCGATCTCGCAAGCGCGCAGGTTCTGCGCGGCCAGCCAGCGCGGATCGTAAAGCAGCATCGCGGCGTTATAGGCGCCCGCGGAATGGCCGACGAAATAGATCGGCTGCGGCAGGACGCCGGTCTCTTGCGCCATGCGCCGCTTCACCCATGCGACGGCGGAGGCGCTGTCCTCGAGGAAGGCGGGATAACGCACCTCCGGATAAAGCCGATAGTCCACAATGACGACCGCATAGCCGCGCGATGCGAAAGCTTGGCCGATGAAGCGGTATTTCTCTTTTGATCCGTCGGTCCAGCCGCCGCCGTAAAAAAACACGACGGTGGGGAGATCGGCCGCGGCCTGATCGGGGAGGTAGACGTCCAGCTTGCGGCGCGGGCCGTCGCCATATGCGATGTCCTTGACGATGCGATAGCCGCTGTCCGGCGTCAGCGCGTCGACGATGTCCGCGCCGGAGCAGCCGGGCAGCATGCTGAGCAAAGGCAGGATCGGGAAGAGGAGGCGCAGCAGGCGGGCGGTCATGATAGCTTTCGAATGTCGGCCACGTTATCGATACGCGCGCCAAGAGGAAAATGGATGTGTCTTCAATGAGCAAACGCCTGCTGCAAATCATCGTCGCCGTTCTCGCTCTGGTTCCGGTCGGCATCGGAACGATCGGTTTGATCGATGGGCCGCGCTTCCTGCGCGGCGTGGAAACGGTGCCCGTCGATCTCGACAGCCATTTCCGTTACCTCTCCGGCATCTTTCTGATGCTGGGGATCACCTTCTGGGCTTGCATGCCGTCGATCGAGCGTAAGACGGCCTTGTTCCAGATGGCCGGCTCCCTCGTCATCGTCGGTGGCCTTGGCCGTTTGCTGTCGCTGCTGCAGGCCGGTTCGCCGTCGCCGGGGCATCTGATCGGGCTCGGTCTCGAACTCGTCGTCGTTCCCGTGCTGATGATGTGGCAGGCGCAGCTGGCGCGGGCCTACCGCGATTCGGCGGAGGCCGCCCAGTCGAAATAGAGCCGCCGGGCTTTTTGGTAGAACGGCCCGGGTTCCAGCGCGCGCGTCTCGATCTGCGTGAGCGGCGTGACCTTGGCGTAATTGCCGGTCGAGAACACTTCATCCGCGTCCAGCACGTCTTGGTAGGTCAGCGCGCGCTCGATCACTTCGGCGCCTGTGTCGCGTAAGAGCGCGATCACGCGCTGGCGCGTGATGCCGTCGAGGAAGCAGCCGTTGGGTTGCGGCGTGTGCACCTGGCCGTCCTTGGCGATGAACAGATTGGCGGTGGCGAATTCGGCGACATGGCCGTTGGCGTCCAGCACGACGGCGTTGGAGAAGCCTTGCGCGCGGGCGCGGCGGATGGCTTCGGCGTTCTGCGGATAGAGCGCGCTGGCTTTGGCCAGCGTGGGCGCGCTTTGCGGCGTCGGGCGGCGCGTCTCCGACAGATTGGCGGAAAAGCCTTTCGGCTCGGGCAGCGGCGCTTCGAAGATCGTGAGCACGAACTTGGTGCTCTCGGGCTTGGGAATGACGAAGCCCTCTTCGGCGTAGAACAGCGGGCGGATATAAAGCTCGCTGTTTGGCGGGAATTTCTTGATGCCGTCCCAGGCCATGCCGGCGATGTCTTCGGCCGTGAGGGCCGGCTCGAGGCCGAGCACCTTGGCAGAATTGACCAGCCGCGCCGCGTGACGCTCGAGGTCCGGCGCGACATTGCCGAAGGCGCGCGCGCCGTCGAAGGCGACCGAGGCCATCCAGAAGGCGTTGGCCATGGGGCCGAGCAGGGGCGGATTGCCCTCGACCCAGCGGCCGTCGATGAGATGCAGGGAAGTAGCTGTGGAAGCCATGGGCCATTATAGGCCGCGCCGCGCCGGGGCAGAACCCCGTTAGGGCGCTATTGGCTGACCCAGAGAATACGCGCCATCCACAGCACCTCGGCTGCATCGAGCCGTTCGGTGGCATGGGGGGCGTCGAGACGCGTCAGTTCGATGTGATCAGGCGCGCGGCTCACCAGTTCGCGCGCCGTGACCGCGCCGTCGCGAAAGCGCGCCAACACGCGCTGGCCGCGTTGCACGCGCGCCGCCGGCGAGACGATCATGACGTCCTCCTTGCGGTAGGTCGGCATCATTGAATCGTCCGTCACCTTGATGGCGTAGAGGTCGGGGTCGCGGTTTTCCGAGACGACGCCGGGCAACTCGATCTCGTCCCAGCCGTCATGAGCGGGCGCGCCATGGTCGTTGAACGCGCCTTCTTGGGCGGCCTGGCCGAGCGGGATCAGCGGGATATGGCGGGCCGGGTCGTCCTCGCCCATCAAGCCGAGGAATTCGCCGAGGCTGCAATCGGCGGCGGCAAGCGCCTTGGCCAGGCTCTCGGTCGAGGGCCAGCGCGGCTTGCCGTTGATGGCGACGCGTTTGGAGGGATTGAAGCTGGTGGCGTCCAAGCCGGCGCGGCGCGCCAGGCCGGAAGGGCTGAAGCCGCGCGAGGAGGCGAGCGCGTCGATCGCCCGCCAGATATCGTCGTGCTTCAGCATGGCTTGCGCACCATGCTTGCCGTCGTCGTAGAGCGCCATGCCGTCGCGCCTTTCGCGCCCTGTGCCGCCGCTGGCTCGGTCGGTCGCATGGGGCGCATCTCCTTCGTTCGGGTTACGGGATCAGCGAACGGAGAACGATTGAGCCGCGGTATTGTTGCCGCCGCACAGCTCTCCGCGCTATTTTCGCGCCATGCCGCGTTCCGAGCCCCATCTTGAGCACTTGCCGGATGTGATTTTTCACATCTGTCCGGAGGAAGATTGGCAAAGCTCTGAGATAACGGGGGTCTATGCCGGAAGTTCCCTGGCGCGGGCCGACGGCTACCTGCACTTTTCCGTGCGCGAACAGTTGGCGGAAAGCTTCTCGCGCCATTTCCCCGGCCCTGAAGGGCTGGTCATCCTCATTGTGCGCATGAATGACCTGCTCGCGCTGGGCGCCGACGTGCGTTGGGAGCCGAGCCGCGGTGGGGCGCTGTTTCCGCATCTCTATTCCCCCGTGCCGCTGTCTGCGGTGGCCGAGGTTTTGCCGGCCCGAGAGATCGCCCGAATCACCGGCCCGATTACCGACTAAGCCCTTGCTTAGACTGATCATTCTGCCGGGAAGCTTTTCTTAACCATATTTCAAGACCTGCGGCGGCACTCTGACCATCACCGTCCGGGCTGAGGGGGTCCGGGCGCATCTCCTTTCGCGGGGTCGCCGCCGCCATGTCCGCCTTGAAGCATTTGCTGGCCGTTCTGGCCTATGGCCTATTCGCCGTCGCCACGGTTCTGTTGCTGCCGAGCCTGCTGCCTGAGACCGGCTTGAGCGTCGCGCTGTCGGTCGGCGTCGGCTTGTTCGTCCTCGCCGCCGTGCTGCACGAGCATCTGGCTCGCACCGAGCGCGAGGGTGCCATCGCCGCCGATATCCGCGCGCTCCATTCCATTATCGATCGCCTGTCCGATGAAGCCGGCCTGCTGCGCGAGGAAGCGCGCACCGTGCGCCAAGGCTTGGTCGAGGCGACTGAGAACGTCGATGCGCGCGAGCAGCATCTCGAAAAAGTCGTGTCCGAAGTGCGCGTACTGCAGGGGCTGATCACCCAACTATCCGACGTGCAGACCGATGTCCGCGTGAAAGAGCGGCGCGTCGCCAATGGCGGCACGGCGCGCATCATTCCCGGTCCCGGCGCGAAGCCGGCGTCGTCTTTCGGCGAGCCGCGCGTCGAGGCCATCCGCTCCGACATCCTGCGCACCGATGTGGTCAAGACCGGCCTGAGCGACGAAGAAGTGCTCGACATCACCCATGAGGCGCTCAAGCGCGACCGCGTCGATCTGTTCCTGCAGCCGATCGTCAGCCTGCCGCAGCGCAAGCCGCGCTTCTATGAATGTTTCTCGCGCATCCGTGCCGAGGACGGCAGCATGATTCTGCCCGAGCAATATATCGAAGTGGCGCGTCGCGACGGCTCGCTCAGCGCCATCGACAACATGCTGCTGTTCCGTTGCATCCAGCTCGTGCGCAAGGCGCAGCGCCGCCGCCACAATCTCGGTTTCTTCTGCAATATCTCCGTGCACACGCTGAACGACCGCGCCTTCTTCCGCGAGTTCATCGAGTTCATGGCCGACAACCGAGAGCTCGCCTCGCAGCTGACCTTCGAATTCGCGCAGGAAGACATCGTCAACCTGTGGGACTCGGTTTCGCATGACCTGCTCGCCCTGGCGCGCCTCGGCTTCTATTTCTCGATGGACCGTGTCCAGCGCCTCGATTTCGACCCGCAGGAACTGGCCAAGCGCCATTTCAAATTCGTCAAGATCGACGCCCACAAGATCCTGCAGGAACCGGCGATCGCCGTGCATGCGCTCAAGCGCGACATGGACCGCAACGGCATCGACATGATCGTCGAGAAGATCGAGACCGACGCCACGCTGGTCGAACTGCTCGACCACAACATCGATTTCGGCCAGGGCTATCTGTTCGGCGAGCCGCGTCTGTCCAAGGATCCGCAAGGCTGACGTCCGACCGCATTTCCATGGTCTCGGGCGCGCTCCGTTTCCTGCTTTTCTTCATGTCCGGCGCATGGCACAAGGGCGCAGGTTCAACCGCGCCCGCCGCCATCTCTCCGCATGTCGATCAAGCTCATTCCCGACCTTTCCGCCGTCGCGGCGAATTACGACGGCTTCGTTCTCGACCTTTGGGGCGTCGTTCACGACGGGCATAAGCCCTATCCCGACGCTGTCGCCTGCCTGACCGCGCTGAAGGCCGCCGGCAAGCGCGTGGTGCTGCTGTCGAACGCGCCGCGCCGCGCGACGGGCGTCACGGACGCCATGGTCGCCATGGGCATCCCGGCCGATCTTTATGACGGCGTCGTGACGTCGGGCGAGCTGACCTGGCGCGCCATCAAGACCAAGAACGACGCCTGGCACGCCAAGCTCGGCCGCCGCTTCATCCATATCGGTCCCGAGCGCGACCACGGCCTGTGGGCCGGCCTCGATCTCGAATGGCACAATGAGCCGGAAGCGGCCCAATTCGTGCTCAACACCGGCCCCTGGCGCGACGAGGAGCAGCTCTCCGACTTCGAGGACGTGCTGCAGCAATGCGCCAATCTCCGCCTGCCGATGATCTGCGCCAATCCCGATCTTGAAGTGATCCGCGGCGGCTCGCGCCTGATCTGCGCCGGCACCCTGGCGGCGCGTTACGATGAGCTGGGCGGCGATGTCGCCTATCACGGCAAGCCCTTCGCTGCCGCCTATGAGGCCTGCCTCGGCGTCATGGCGCTGGCCGATAAGTCGCGCATCCTGGCGGTCGGCGATTCGCTGATCACCGACATCAAAGGCGCCGCCGCCGCCGGCATCGATTCGGTGCTGGTCACCAGCGGCATCCATGCCGAGGAATTGGGCCTGGCCTATGGCGAGCATCCCGATCCTTTGAGGCTCGAAGCCGCCTGCAAGCGTCTCGGCGCCGTGCCCAAACTGGCCATGCCCGCTTTCCGTTGGGCCTGAGCCGGCTCTCGCCGGCCATTGCCGAAAATTCTCGGCTTTCCGCTGCCGGCTTTTCCGGCTTTACGCTGTTCCGGCCAGCATTTAGGGTCGCTCCCCGAGGGGCCGCGTGGCCGTCGCGCGGGCTGTTTGCGTGGGGATTAAGACGCGATGATGCCAGCGAAAAAGCAATCTGCGGTGATCGTCGCGGCGGGTGCCGTGGCGACCGTCATCTGGCTCGCGCTCTGCGCCAATTACATCGGCGAGCAGATCGGCTGGGATAACCTCTTTTTCCTGCTGCCGCATGAGCTCGGCATCTTCATCGCCGGCGTGTTCGCGCCGCTCGCTTTCCTTTGGCTCGTGCTGCTCTATGCGGTCGTCGGCCGTCGCATGGCTCATACGCGCGATCTGCTCGCCGCCCGCCTCGATGCGCTGACTTATCCTGCCGAAGATGCCGAAACGCGCGTCGCCGCCGTCACTGCCGCTTTGCGTCAGCAGGCCGGCGAACTTGCCGCCGCGACCGACGCGGCCGTCGCCGCCGGCCTCAAGATGGAGAGCATGCTCGAGCGCCAGACCGGAACGCTGAACGATGTCGCTTCGCGCCTCACCATTCAGGTCGCCGAGGTCGATGCCGCCGCCGAACGCCAGTCGCTCCGCCTGGGTGAAGCGGCCAGCGCCACGCAGCGCGAGATCGGCGCCATGACCGACGCCATCGAGGATGCCACCGGGCGTCAGCGCGCGCGCCTCGGCGAGATCGTCGAGGCCACCACGCGCGGCATTGATGGCATCGCGGGCAGCATCCTTTCGGCTGCCGAGCGTCAGCGCGAAATCCTCACCGAAGCCGCCGCCGCGGCGCGGCGCAGCGCCGAAGAGACCGCCGGCATCATGTCGTCGGTGTCCGCCGATCAATCGGCCAAACTGGCCGAGGGGGCCGAGGCTTTGCGCCGCGAGCACCAAGCCGCGCTCGCCGCGCTCGCCGACGCGTTTGACGGGCAGAAGGCCGAGCTTGCCAGCCTGGCCGCCGATGCGCGCGCCAGCGTCGAGGAGGTCAGCGCGACGATCGGCGCCGCCGCGGCCGATCAGTCGGACCGGTTGACCGAAAGCCTGCAGTCGATCCGGCGCGAGAGCGAAGCGGTGCTGTCCGCCGTCGACAAGATGGCCGACGACCAGCGCGCCAAGCTGGCCGGGGGGATCGCCGAGGCGCGCCGCATCGCGGGCGAAGCCGGCGATGCGATGGCCGCCGCCGCGGCCGAGCAGACGAGCCGCCTGAACGAGAGCCTGCAGGCTTCGCGCCGCGAGACCGCCAGCACGCTGGCGGCGATCGATGAGGCGGTGAGCGAACAGCAGGCGAAACTGGCTGCC
>DASTMO010000089.1:0-65784 GCA_035714115.1 Alphaproteobacteria bacterium | reverse complement strand
GCCCTTTGATCTGGCCACGGTAATTGCCGAGGTTCTGCACCCCGGTATCAGGGTCTTTGGTGATGAAATGGCCCGCCGAGAGATAGGGGCCGTTGTCCCAGCCCGGCGTGGAAACCGGCACGGGCAGACCGTCGAGACCGTTGCCCGGCTTGTCGAGATCGTCGCCCATAATGACGACGTCATGGCAGGGCGCGCTCTCCACCACCTTGGGCGCCAGCGGATTGGCCATGGCGTGGATCCAGGCGGCGCCGATCTTCTCCAGCGGCATGCCGATGCCGGTGCGATAGACCTGACGGCTGGCGGCCAAGCCCGCGACCAGAACGGACGCGCCGTACTTGCCGCCCTTGGCGTCGGTCGGTTGGGTGAAGAGGAAGGCCTTGCGCTGATCCTCGGGGATGCCGCCGCGAAACTGCCAGCGCACCAGCGGATGCATCTCGCTGTCCTTGTCGATCGGCTCATCGACGACCACCAGCAGATCTTCGCGCGCCAAAGCCATGACGTGATCATGAAGGTCGGGATAGCCGCGTGCCGGCTCAGATCCGGTCGCCTCGAAGCGCTTCAAAATCGCCGAGACTTTCTCTAACTTACTGTTATTTATAGACATATTTACAAAGACTCCATCCAAGACGCGCCAATCCTGTCGGCTTGAGCGGCGCAGTTCAACGCGCATTCGCGTTTTTTATAGGCGAAAGAACTGAATGCCTGAGTTTTTGGCAGCAAAATCAAACGTCTTGCCGCGCAGGCTTTGGCGCGCCCAATGCGCGAGCATGGATTGATGAGTTAACGAACATGCTACGCCGGAGCCAACCGGTCCGCAGCCGATGGCTCAGCGCTGGGGATCGCCCGCCGGCAAGCTTGTCGCGCCCCCGCCGAGGGCGCGCTGCATCAGCACCGAATCGACCCAGCGACCGAACTTGAAACCGACCGCCGGCAGAATACCAATATTCTGGAATCCCAATGACTTATGCAGGCCGATCGAGGCGGCATTGGCGCTGTCGCCGATCACCGCGATCATCTGGCGATAGCCCAGCTCCTCGCAGCGCGCGATCACTGCGCCGAGCACGGCACGCCCGACGCCATGGCCGCGCGAATCTTCAGCCACGTAGATCGAATTTTCGACCGTGAAGCGATAGGCCGGCCGGGCGCGGTAAGGCGCGGCATAGCCGTAGCCGAGCAGGCGGCCATCCAGTTCGGCCACCAGATAGGGCAGGCCGCGGCCGGCCACGTCGCCGTGGCGGCGGGTCATTTCGGCGATGGTCGGCGGCTCAATTTCGAAGGTGGCCAGGCTGGCGCGCACGTGATGGGCGTAAATCGCCTGGATCTGCGCCATATCGGCGGCGATGGCGGGCCGCACGGCCAGAGCGGCGGCGACGGCGCCCGGCGGCAGGCTGGAAACGGCGGAATTGCTCATCTTTTCAAGGATCGGCAGGGCGAGGGACGGTCGCGCGAGACTAGCAGCTTCGCCTTAAGGATGTTAGAGCTTGCCGGCCTTCAGACCAACCATCGCGGTGCCTGATGACTGTCCAAGACGATTCGCCCAGCATCGAAAACCTGCTCGCCAACAATGTGGCCTGGGCGCGCCGCGTCGAGGCCGATAAGCCTGGCTTTTTCAAGGGCTTGGCCAGCCAGCAGGCGCCCCATTACCTGTGGATCGGATGTTCCGACAGCCGCGTGCCGGCCAATGAGGTGGTCGGCTTGGCGCCGGGCGAATTGTTCGTGCACCGCAATGTCGCCAATCTGGTGCAGCTGGCCGATCTCAACTGCCTCGCCGTCACCCAGTTCGCCATCGAGGTGCTGAAGGTCAGCCACATCCTGATCTGCGGCCACTATGGCTGCGGCGGCGTGCGCGCCGCGCTGCTCGGCCAGCGCATCGGCCTCGCCGAACATTGGATCCGCCCGCTGCGCAGCCTGGCCGAAGAATATCGCGCCGAGCTCGACGCGCTGCCCGACGAAGAGGCGCGCGTGACTCGCCTGTGCGAATTGAACGTGCTGCGCCAGACGCGCAATCTGCTGCACACGCAAGTGGTGCAGGACACTTGGGAGCGCGGCCAGCCGCTCGCCATCCATCCGGTGATCTACGGCCTCAAAGACGGCCTGCTGCATCAGCTGAGCGAGCCGATCACCTCGCACGCGCAGGGCATGACCCTGCTTCATGCCGGCCACGGCGTCGATTAAAAAAAGGCCCGTTTGACGGGCCTTTTTCACATCTTCTAGCGATAAGTCAGGATGTCGAACACGTCGCCGAGGCGGCGCTGTTCGGCCGGCTTCTCCGACGTCTCGACCCAGCGCAAGTAACCCGCGATCAACAGGCTGTAGAAGCCGGCAGCGCCAAGCTTGCCGATCAGGCCGCCAAGGCCGGCGGAGAACGGCACGCCGAGCAGCAGGTTGAGCGCGGCGAAGAAACCGATCTGGTCGAAGATCAGCACCGCCGAGGCCGACAGCCACAGGCGCAGCACCGAGCCGGCGCGCAGGAAGTCGCCGAGAAACTCGTAGACCAGAATGATCATCAGGCAGTCGATGAAGAGCAGCAGGCTGCCCCACACCATCAAGCCGCCGACATCGTTGAGCAGCGCCAAGTCCAGCTGCTGACCCTCCACCGGCGCCAGCACCTGATGGTGGCGCAGGATCAGCAGCAACGCGACGGCGAGGAAATTGCCGAGCAACAGGCCGTAAATCGGCTGACGCACCGTCGGCGCGTCTTCGCGGATATAGACCAGCAATAGCAGCAGCAATTTACCGGAAAACAGCACCACAGATCCGGGCGACAGGCTCATGCCCGGGTAGAACTGCACATAAAGACTGGTGGCCAGATAGTTTTCGAGGAAATGCAGGCTTCCCAAGGCGCAGAAGAACGCGCCAAGGCCGATCAGATGCCGGAAGCGGAAGAGCAGCAGCATCGCCGCGTAATAGACGGAGAATTCCGCGCCCAGCAGCACCAGCTCACGCCACGCCATGCTTCGTCCCCTCGCAGATGAGATTGGCCATCGCCCTAACGGCTTTCATTTGCCTCAAGCGCCAAGCGCTTGGCAAGCGCCGTTCCCATTTCGACCGCAGCGAGAATCTTATGGGCATGGCCCGCCGTGGCGCTGCCCGCTGGCGCATCGTCAATGACGAAGCGGGCATAACCGGCGATAGCGCCGAGAATATTGTTCAACTCATGGGCGGCGCGCTTGCCGCCCAATCGTTCGCCGTCGCCACTGTCGTCACGAGTGGTTTTGCCTGACATATCCGACCCCTAGCGTTCCCCAAGCGGCGCCAGCGCAAGCCGCCTCCTCCAAAGATATAGCGGCAGGCCCGGCTTAACGAAGATTTTATATTCTTTGGGATAAGTTTCCGGCATGACGAACGACGCCGATCTTTCCGCGCGCGACACGTCCGCAGCGCCCCGCTCCGTCCTGATCGCCGACGACCATCCGCTCTATCGCGATGCGCTCGAGACGCTGGTCAGGCGCGCGCCGGACTTGCGGCTCGCCGGCGCCGTCACCAGCCTGCCCGAAGCGCTCATGGCGCTGGTCAGCCTGCCCTGCGATCTCGTGCTGCTCGATCTGCACATGCCCGGCATGGACAGCGTGAAGATGCTGAGCAAGGTCCACCGCCTTCAGCCCAACGCCAAGATCGTGCTGATCTCCGGCCAGATGGACGGCGCCATCGTCGGCGAGGGTCTCGCCGCCGGCGCCGTCGGTTTTCTCTCCAAAGCCAGCACACCCGAAACCATCACGGCCGTGCTGCGGCTCGTGCTGACCGGCGCCACCTACGTGCCGGCCGAATTGATGTCGCCGCAGAGCTTCGCTGCGCCCGCGCCGGCCAAAGTCGCCATGCCCAATCCAGGCCCGCTCAACAGCCGCGAGCTCGACGTGCTCAACCGCCTGGCCGAAGGCGCATCGAACAAAGAGATCGGCCGCGCGCTCGGTCTCGCCGAAGTGACGATCAAGCTTCACACGCAACATATCGTGCGCAAGCTCGGCGTGAAGAACCGCGCCGCCGCAATCGCCATCGCGGTCCGCGACAAGATCGTCGAGCTGCCGCCCGAACGCGCCGCATCCTAGCTGTTAGCCCGAGGTATAGCCGACGCACCCGCGCGGCATACCCTCGCACAATATACGTCCTGCCAATTGGTTCTCGCTTTGACTGTTGATACGACGACAGCAGACCGAAGGGCCGATCCGCCATGCAATGTCGGAGGTCTCTTCACTTCGCCTTTGGAGAGAGACGATGTTCGACAATCTCAAGATTCGCTGGAAGATCCTCGCGCTCGTCGGGATCCTCTCCGCCCTGACCGCCTTCATCGCGGCCATGGGCATCACCTCGATGCAAAGCCTCGGCCGGCAGGTCGACAGCGAGGAATTGGCTTTCAATCGCGCGCTTTACGCCGAACGCGTCAATGGCTTGATCAATGCCGTGGTGATGGATTCACGCGGCGTCTACATGTCGGCCAGCAGCGCCGAAGGCAAGAAATTCGGCGACGGCATCCGCGCCTCGCTCAAGCAGATGCGCGCCAATATGGACGCCTGGAGCAAGATCATCCCGGCCACGGACCGCGAGCGCTTCGACAAAGCCAATGGCGCGCTCGGCGATTTCATCGCCTTTCGCACCAAGCTCGCCGATCTGAACGACACGACTAGCCCGGCGGCGGCGCGCGAATGGGGCGATAACGACGCCAACCGCGCCAACCGCACCGCCCTCGGCAAACAGATCGACGAGCTCGTCGCTGTCTACAAGGGCCAGGCCGAGGAGCTGTCCGAGGCGCAAGACGCGCTGTTTCAGAGCAGCGTCATGATGCTGGTCGGCGTTGCCGCCGGCACCCTGGTGCTCGGCCTGCTCGCGAGCTTCTTCATCTCCGTGCGGCTGATTTCGCGTCCGCTCGCCTCCGTCACCGACGCGATGCGCGCCATCGCCGGCGGCGATCTGGCGACCAACGTGCCGGGCGCAAAGCGCGCCGACGAGGTTGGCGAAATCGCCCGCGCCCTTGCCGTCTTCAAGGAGAACCTGGAACAGAACCGCCGGCTCGAAGCCGAGAAAGCCGCCGAGCAGGCCGCCCGCGAAGTCCGCCAGAAGAACCTGGAAATCAGCATCGAAGATTTCAATCGCGACGTCGAAGGCGTGCTCTCGACCGTGACGGCCGCGACCACGCAGCTCGGCAGCTCGTCGCGCGAAATGTCGCGCATCGCCCAGGACACCAACGCCCGCATGACGATCGTCGCCGGCGCCAGCGAAGAGGCGAGCAACAACGTGCAGACCGTCGCCTCGGCGACCGAGGAGCTCACCGCCTCGATTGGCGAGATCGGCCAGCAGGTGACGCGCTCCAACGGCGTGGTCGAAACCTGCACCCAGCAGATGCGGGCGGCGAGCGATACCGTGCAAAGCCTCGCTGCCGCCGCGCAGAAGATCGGCGAGGTCGTCGGCCTGATCAACGACATCGCCGCTCAGACCAACCTTCTGGCGCTCAACGCGACCATCGAATCGGCGCGCGCCGGCGAGGCCGGCAAGGGCTTTGCAGTCGTCGCCAACGAGGTCAAGACCCTGGCGACGCAGACCGCGCGCGCCACGGAAGACATCGTCGCCCAGGTCGCGGACATCCAGCAGGCGACCGAAGCTTCGGTGAATGCCATCGCCCTGATCGACGGCACCATGAACCAACTGCGCGAAACCATGACGACCATCGCCGCCGCGGTGCAGGAGCAGAGCGCCGCCACCCAGGACATCGCCCGCAGCGTCCAAGACGCCGCGGTCGGCACCCAAAGCGTGAACGACAATACGCTGCAGGTGACCCAGGGCGTGAGCGAGACCGAGGGCGCCGCCCGTGACGTGCAGAACGCGACCGACGACGTGGCGCGCCAGGCCGATGTGCTGAGCCGCCAGGTCGAAGGGTTCTTCAACCGCATTCGCGCGATTTGAGGGAGTTGCACAACCTGGCCGTGCATTTGCCACGCTTTCGCAACGCCGGACCTATCCGAAAGGAGAGGCCCATGCCCTGCAAAAGTCGAGCATTCACGGGCTTCCCATCAGTTTGAAACTCCTGAATTTCCTACCCGCGATTAACACAATCTCAATGTCGGCCCCTCACTATCGACATAAATGCCAGACAGCCCGGAGCCCCGCATGATCACCGCCGACGCCAGCAGCCGCGCACAAGCCGCCAAGCGCCTCCCGATGGAGGACGAGTCGACGGATTATGTGACGTTCCGCATGGGCAGCCAGATGTTCGGCGTGCCGGTGCAGCGCGTGCAGGACATTCTGGTGCCCGACCGCATCGCGCCGGTGCCGCTGGCGCCGACCGAAGTGCGCGGCCTGATCAACCTGCGCGGCCGTATCGTCACCGTTATCGACGTGCGCATCCGCCTCGGCCTCAAGGATCAGCGCGATCCCGCGTCCCGCGCCATGGGCGTGACGGTCGAAAGCGGCCATGAGCTCTACACCCTGCTGGTCGATCATGTCGGCGACGTGATCACGCTGGCCAACGACAGTTTCGAATCCAATCCGGCAACGATCGACGGGCTCTGGAAGGATTTCTCCAAGGGCGTCCACCGCCTGGCGGATCAGCTGATGGTCGTGCTCGACATCGACCGCCTGCTTGACATCCGCGTCCGCAATTAAGCCACGAGGGAAGCGATCATGGACGATCTGCTGCAAGAATTCCTGACCGAGGCCGCCGAGAACCTGGCGATCCTCGATGTCGAACTCGTCAAGTTCGAGCAGAACCCGAACGACGTCGAGATTCTCAAGAACATCTTCCGCCTCGTGCACACCATCAAGGGCACCTGCGGCTTCCTCGGCCTCGGCCGCCTCGAAGCCGTCGCCCATGCCGGCGAGAACGTGCTCGGCAAGTTCCGCGACGGCGAGCTGACCGTCACGCCCAATGCCGTGACGTTGATCCTGCGCTGCCTCGATTGCATCCGCTCGATCCTCAGCACCCTCGAAGAGACCGGCCAGGAGCCGGCCGGCGACGATTCGGGGCTGATCGCCGAGCTGAACGCCTTGGCCGCCGGCGAAGCGCCGGCTGCCCCTGCCGCCCCGGCGGCGGCATATGAAGAACCCCACAACGACGATCAGGCGCCGGTGCTCAACGAGCGCGGCTTCCCGGTCGCCGCCGAATTGCTCGCCGAGGTCGCCTCGGCGCTCGCCGCTCAGGGCATTCCGCCTCAAGATGAGGCCGATGACGAGCGCCGCGCCAAGGAAAGCGCCGCCGAAGAGGCGATGCTGGCGATGATGGCCGCCGAAGAGCAGCGCGCGCCGACCGTTGCCGCGCCCGCTTCGGTCCCGGCCCCCGTTCAGAAGGCCGCGCCGCAAGCCGCCGCCGGCGAAGCCAAGGATTCCGCCGTCGCCGCCGCTTCGATCCGCGTCGGCGTCGACATTCTCGAAAACCTGATGACGCTGGTCAGCGAGCTGGTGCTGACCCGCAACCAGTTGCTGCAGATGGTGCGCGGCCGCGAAGACAGCGAGTTCAAGACGCCGCTGCAGCGCCTCAGCCTGATCACGACCGAACTGCAGGAAGGCGTGATGAAGAGCCGCATGCAGCCGATCGGCAACGCCTGGTCGAAGCTGCCGCGCATCGTGCGCGACCTATCGGTCGAACTTGGCAAGAAGGTCGACCTGGTGATGCAGGGCGCCGAGACCGAGCTGGATCGCCAGCTGCTCGAGCTGATCAAAGACCCGCTCACCCACATGGTCCGCAACTCGGTCGACCACGGTCTCGAAGCGACCGCCAAAGACCGCGTCGCCGCGGGCAAGAACGACGTCGGCACCATCACCCTCAAGGCTTATCACGAGGGCGGCCACATCATCATTTCGATCGCCGACGACGGCCGCGGTCTGAACGCGGAGAAAATCCGCGCCAAGGCGTTGGCCAACGGCCTGGCGACCGAAACCGAACTGCAGACGATGAGCGATCATCAGCTCTACCAGTTCATCTTCCGCGCCGGCTTCTCGACCGCCGAGAAGGTCACCAACGTCTCGGGCCGCGGCGTCGGCATGGACGTGGTGCGCAGCAATATCGAGAAGATCGGCGGCACCATCGAGCTGCGCTCGAACCCGGGCCATGGCACGATCTTCACCATCAAGATCCCGCTCACCCTGGCGATCGTCTCGGCGCTCGTCGTCGAGTGCGCCAAGCAGCGCTTCGCCATCCCGCAGATCAACGTGCTGGAGCTGGTGCGCGCCTCGCGCAACAGCGAAGCCCGCATCGAAGAGATCAATCACTCGCCGGTGCTGCGCCTGCGCAACCGCCTGCTGCCGCTGGTCTCGCTCAATCGCCTGATGCAGATCGAGGAGCCCGATGCCGCCGCCGACCTGGCCGACGACAGCCGCTCCATCGTCATCGCCCAGGTCGGCAACACCAAGTTCGGCATGATCGTCGACCGCGTGTTCGATACCGAGGAAATCGTCGTCAAGCCGGTCTCGCACCTGCTGCGCAGCCTGTCGGTCTACTCGGGCAACACCATTCTCGGCGACGGCAACGTCATCATGATCCTCGATCCGCATGGCATCGCCGACTCGCTCGGCAATGCCCAGCTCGAAGAAACCCAAGCCGCCGAAGCCGCCAAGACGCAAACCAGCGAGAGCACCGCTTCGTTCCTGTTGTTCCGCGCCGGCGGCCAGGAGGTCAAGGCGATCCCGCTCGGCCTCGTCACCCGCATCGAGCGCATTCCCGCGGCCAACGCCGAATACACCCAGGGCCGCTATGTCGTGCAGTACCGCGACCATCTCATGCCGCTGGTGCCGTTCAACGAGACGCAGGACTGGCATCAGAACGAGACGCACTCCGTCCTCGTCTTCACCGAGAAGGACCGTTCGGTCGGCCTCGTGGTCGACGCCATCGTCGACATCGTCGAGGACCGCATGGACATCGCCCTCACGGCCAACCAGCCCGGCCTGCTCGGCAGCGCGGTGATCGCCGGCAAGGCGATCGACGTGATCGACGCCGGCCACTTCCTGACCCTCGGCTTCCACGATTGGTTCGGCGGGGTCGGCCATGCCGACGCCGCGCCGTCGGATCGCCGCGAGGCGCTGCTGGTCGATGACAGCCTGTTCTTCCGCAACCTGATGACGCCGTACCTGACCGCCGCCGGCTGGAAGGTCACGACCTGCAAGGACGCGGAAGAAGCGCTCAAGCTGCGCGAAGCGGGCCGCAAGTTCTCGGTCATCGTCAGCGATCTGGAGATGCCGGGCCTCGGCGGCATGGGCTTCGCCCGCGACGTGAAGGCCGATCCGCGCTGGCGCGAGACGCCGTTCGTCGCCCTCTCGGCCCTCGCCACCCAGGGCATCGTCGAGAAGAGCTACGACGCCGGCTGCGACCACTATGTCGCCAAGTCTAACCGCGAAGAACTGCTGCGTACGATGAACCAGGCGGTCAGCAACGCCGCCTCGATGGAAGTGCGCAACAGCCCCACTCCCGGCCCGCAGGACGCCGCCCTGCAGCCCGGCGCCTGGCGCGCCGCCTAAACCGACAGATCGAGAGCCGCCACCATGAACGCCGCACCGCAATCGCTGACCTGCCTGCTGGTCGATGACTCCAAGACCATCCGCACCATTGTGCGGCCGATGCTGATCAATCTCGGCTGCAAGGTGTCGGAGGCCGCAGACGGCAAAGAGGCGCTCGAAGCCTGCGGCAAGGAAATGCCGGTCAGCATCCTGCTCGATTGGAACATGCCGGTGATGAACGGCCTCGACTTCCTCATCGCGCTGCGCGCCAGCCCGGGCGGCGATAAGCCGATCGTGATCTTCTGCACCACCGAGAACGACCTGTCGCGCATTACCGCCGCCATCGAGGCCGGCGCCAACGAATACATCATGAAGCCGTTCGACCAGGACATCTTGCGCAGCAAGTTCCTGCAGGTCGGCCTGATCGGCGAATAGCCGCCCCCATTTTGTTTCAGGCCGAAAGCTCCAGGATGGACCCGATGCCCGCCGCCGCCGCCAAACTCCCGCCCGAACGCCCGACTCCGGCCAACAAGGTCCGGGTGATGGTCGTCGACGATTCGGCGGTGATCCGCGGCTTGCTGCAGCGAATCATGGCCACCGAGCCGGCGATCGAGGTCGTCGCCTCCGCTTCCAACGGCCAGTCGGCGATCAACATGCTGCGCACCAACGACATCCAGGTCGTCGTGCTCGACATCGAGATGCCGATCATGGACGGCCTCTCGGCCCTGCCGCAGCTGTTGGAGATCGATCCGGACCTCAAGGTGATCGTCGCCTCGACGCTGACCCAGCGCAACGCCGAGATCAGCTTGAAGGCGATGGAGCTCGGCGCCACCGACTATCTGCCCAAGCCGACCAGCCCGCGCGAAATCGGCGCCGACGGCAGTTTCCAGCGCGAGCTGCTGGAGAAAATCCGCTCGCTCGGCGCGCGCCCGCGCCTGATGCCGCGCCGCGTTCCTGTGCCGGCGGGCGCCGCCAAGCCGGCGCTGCGCGCTCCCGCGCCGCCCACGGTCAAGCGCCCGGTCGTGCTGCGCAAGGCCAATCCCGTGGTTCCCGCCGTGCTCGCCATCGGCTCTTCGACCGGCGGTCCGCAAGCTCTATTCACCGTGCTGCGCAGCCTGCCCAAGCCGCTGCCCGTGCCGGTGGTGATCACCCAGCATATGCCGCGCCTGTTCACTTCGATTCTGGCGCAGCACATCACGCGCAACTGCAGCCAGCCCTGCGCCGAAGGCGTCGACGGCGAGACCTTGCAAAAAGGCCGCATCTATCTCGCGCCCGGCGATCGCCACATGCTCATCGAGATGAAGGCGGGCAAGCCGACGATCCGCCTGAGCGACGGCCCGGCGGAAAACTTCTGTCGCCCCTCGGTCGACCCGATGTTCCGCAGCCTGTGCGCCGCTTTCGGCAGCCATGTGCTGGCCGTGATCCTGACCGGCATGGGCAGCGACGGCCTGAACGGCGGCAAGGATCTGATCGCCGCCGGCGGCAATCTTGTCGCGCAAGACGAAGCGAGCAGCGTCGTGTGGGGGATGCCCGGCGCTGTCGCGACCAACGGTCTCTGTTCGGCGGTCCTGCCGATCAACGAGATCGCGCCTCATATCTCCAATCTGCTGCCCAAGGTGTCCCCATGAACGACAATGAACTGGATTTCATGGCCGCTTTGCTCAAGCAGCATTCCGGCCTGATCGTCAGCAAAGACAAAGTCTACCTGCTGGAAAACCGCCTGGCGCCGATCGCGCGCCTGCACGGCTTCAGCGGCCTCGGCCCGCTCATCGAAGCGCTGCGCGGCAAGCCCGCGGGCGGCTTGGTCGAGGACGTCGTCGAGGCGATGACGACCAATGAATCGTTCTTCTTTCGCGACGGCAAGCCGTTCGACCTGTTCCGCGACAAAGTGCTGCCCGACCTGATCGCCAAGCGCGCCGCCACCAAGACGATCCGGATTTGGTGCGCCGCCGCTTCGACCGGCCAGGAGCCCTATACGCTCGCCATGATCCTCAAGGAGAAGGCGGCGCAGCTGGCCGGCTGGAAGATTCAGATCCTCGGCACCGACATCTCGCGTAAAGCGCTCGATCGCGCCAAGTCCGGCATCTATAGCCAGTTCGAAGTGCAGCGCGGCCTGCCGGTGCAAATGCTGGTGAAGTATTTCGAAAAGCAGGGCGACGTCTGGCAGGTCAAGCCGGATATCCGCTCGATGGTCGACTATCGGCTCTACAACCTGCTGCACGATCTCAAGCCGCTCGGCCAGTTCGACATCGTCTTCTGCCGCAACGTGCTGATCTACTTCGATCTGCCGACCAAGGAGCGCGTGCTCGACGGCATCAGCAAAGTGATGACGCCGGACGGCCTGCTGTTCCTCGGCGGCGCCGAGACGGTGTTTGGCGTCAGCAACCTCTTCAAGCCGCAAGAAGGCGTGCACGGTCTTTACTGCCGCACCACGCCTGGCGCGCCTGCCGCGTCGCCCATCGCCGCGCCGGCCGCCGCACCGCTCAAGCCGATCGCACCGCTGCGGCCGTTGGCCGCCGGAGCGCGCGGCAACTGAACTTTAACCTCGGGGCTGTAACTTCCCCCCTATCGAGAGACCAGGAGACCAAGATGTCCGTTAACCGCAATATCCGCATTCTGATCGTCGACGATTACGCGACGATGCTGCGCATCTTGCGCAACCTGCTCAAGCAGCTCGACTTCGGCAACGTCGACGACGCCACCGACGGCGAGGCCGCGCTTCTGAAGCTGCAGCAGAGCGGCGGCAACTACGACCTGATTATCTCCGACTGGAACATGGCGCCGATGACCGGCATCGACTTCCTGAAGAAGGTGCGCGCCGACGACAAGCTGAAGCACATCCCCTTCATCATGGTGACGGCGGAAAGCAAGGCCGAAAACGTGGTCGCTGCGAAGCAGGCCGGCGTGTCGAACTACATCGTCAAGCCGTTCAACGCCGAAACCCTGAAAA
Source organism: Alphaproteobacteria bacterium (assembly GCA_035714115.1). Taxonomy (GTDB): domain Bacteria; phylum Pseudomonadota; class Alphaproteobacteria; order SMXQ01; family SMXQ01; genus CAMAVH01. The sequence goes on along the minus strand of DASTMO010000089.1, from coordinate 53,417 downwards.
TGAAGATGTCGAGCGTGCTCGGCCCGCTCTGAGGCGCAAGCTTCGCGAGCCGCATCCTCTCAACCTATTCAGCGAGACCGTCATGGCGCAGAACAACATGCAAATCGGCGACGCCCACGACTATCTGCAGAAAGTCATCGAATCCCTGCGCGGCCTGGACCGCCGCGAGAAGGAGCCGATGGTGGCTATTCTGGAATATATCTCCGGTTACATCCGCGAATCGCGCGAGGAGATCAAGGCGCTGCGCCATGACGAGAACGGCGTCGCCTTCACCACCGCGACCGACGAGCTGGAAGAGATCGTCACTGAAGCGATGAACGCCACCAACACCATCATGGACGCGGCCGAAAAGATCGAAGAGGTCGCCAACGGCCTGTCCGACGACGAGGCCGCCGACAACATGCGCCAGGAAGCGACGCGCATTTACGAAGCCTGCGGCTTTCAGGACATCACCGGCCAGCGCATCACCAAGATCGTGCGTACGCTGCAGAGCATCGAGAAGCGCGTCAACGCCCTCGCGGCGGTCTGCGGCGCCGAGATCAACGGCATGGCGCCGCCCCCCGCTGCGAAAAAGGACGGCGATGGCCTGCTCAACGGCCCGGCGATGCCCAGCGGCGCCAAGACCCAGGACGAGATCGACGCGCTGTTCAACAGTTTGAACTGAGCATCGACCTATCGAGGCCCGACCATTCGAGCCGCTCGCTATTCCTTGGCGAGCGGCTCGCGCATTTTAGCGACCCTGCCGGCGTCGATGCCGCCGGCCGCATTGCCCCAACTGTTGCGCACATAAGTGATGACGGCAGCGATCTGAGCGTCGGTCAGTTTCCAATCGAAGGCCGGCATCGCCGGACCCGTCGGCGCCGCGTCGGTGGCGACCGAACGCGCGCCTTGCAGCACCATGCGCAAGAGCGTCGCCGGATCGTCCGACTGCACGACAGCGCTGCCGGCCAGCCGCGGGAACAGCTTTTCCACGCCCTCGCCCTTGCTCATGTGGCAGGCCTGGCAATTGTCCATATAGAGCGCGGCGCCCGCCTTCATCGCCGCGGTATCGGGCGATAGCGGCGTCGGCGCTTTATTCGGCGCGGCCGCCATGTCCTTCAAATAGATCGCCATAGCCTTCAAATCCCCGTCCGACATCTGCGAGGTCTGGAATTCCACCACCTCGCTCATCGGGCCGGAGGCGGCGCTGCGCGCCGTATGGCCGGTCTTGAGATACTCGACCAACTCGTCCTGCGACCAGGCGCCGATGCCGACGCGTTCGTCCGCCGTCAGGTTCGGCGCGAACCAGTTCTGCAGCGCCCCGCCCTGGAAGGCCGCCGACTTATCCCCGCCCAGCAGATTCTTGCCGGTGTGGCAGCTCGCGCAATGGCCGAGCCCCTCAACCAAATAAGCGCCGCGATTCCACTCGGCCGTCTTTTCCGGATCGGGCTTGTATTCGCCAGGCGTGAAGAACAGCGTCTTCCAGAAGAATTGCAGGAAGCGCATGTTGAACGGGAAAGGCAGCTGGTTCGGCTCGACCGCGTTGCTGACCGGCTCCAGCGTCTTGAGATAGGTACGCATGGCCAACAGGTCGTCGCGCGTCACCTTGGTATAAGCGGTGTAAGGAAAGGCCGGGAAGAGATGCTCGCCTTCGCGTCCGACGCCCTTCTGCATCGCGCGCACGAACTCTTCGTCGCTCCAGGCGCCGATGCCGGTGGCGCGATCAGGCGTGATATTGGGCGAGAGGATATTGCCGAACGGCGTCTCGATGGCGCGCCCGCCGGAGAACGGCTTGTCCGAGCCGATCGGCGTGTGGCATGCCACGCAATCGCCGGCGGTGACCAGAGCGCGGCCGCGCTCGATGGCCTCGTAGTCTTGCGGATGCTGGGCCAGCGCCGCCGTGGCCGACAGGCCTGCGGCAAAGACGGCGGTGCGAATAAACCCGCGCATGATGGGGTGCATGACGGGGCCGCTCATGCCTGCACCAGCGGGCCGGGGTTCTTCAGATAGCGATTCTTGATCGCGTCGGCAGCCCACAGTGCCAAAGCGCCGACCGTGCCGGTCGGATTGTAGCCGGCATTGTGCTGGAAGGCGGAAGCGCCGACGACGAAGACGTTATGGGCATCCCAATGCTGCAGGTACTTGTTCACGACGCTGGTCTTGGGATTATCGCCCATGGTCGCGCCGCCGGTGTTGTGCGTGCTCTGGTAAGGCACCACCGAATAATGCTCGCTGAGGCGGTTGGTCTGCACCGATTTCGGATTCATCGCCTTGGCGATCTCGGTGCAGCGCTCGGCGATGAAATTCGTCATCTTGCGCTCGTTGTCGTGCCAATCGAACGTCATGCGCATGAGCGGCCGGCCGAAACGGTCGGTGTAAGTTGGATCGAGATCGAGATAGCAGTCGCGATAGCTGTAGACGCTGCCCTGGCCGCTGATGCCGGTGGTGTTCTGGTAGGTGCTGGCGACCTGCGATTTCCAGCTCATGCCCCAGCGCCCCGCGCCGGGCGCGCGCGTCGCCGACGTGGCGATCGGTCGGCCGTGGGTGCTGGCGCAGGAAATGCCGGCGCCGCCGACGAACCCATGCGGCCCATGGTCGAAATTGTCGCCGTTGAAATCGTCCATGCTCTGGCCGAGCACGCCGGTGCCGATGAAGGGATTGAAGCGTTTATCGTCGAAGAACAACCGCGCTCCGGAGGCCGACTGATAAGCGTAATTGCGCCCGACGACACCCTGCCCTGTCGCCGGATCGTAGGGCTGGCCGATGCCGGAGAGCAGCAGCAGGCGCACATTGTGCAAGCCATAGGCGCAGACCAGCACGATATCCGCCGGCTGCTCGTATTCCTCGCCATGAGCGTCGACATAGGTGACGCCCGAGGCGCGACCGCCTGCCGGATCCTTGTTGATATGCAGCACTTCGCAGAGCGTGCGGACCTCGAAGTTCTTGCGCCGCATCAGCACCGGCAGCACGTTGGTCTGGGGCGTGCCTTTGGAATAATTGCCGCAGCCGAAGCGCTCGCAAAAGCCGCAATAGGTGCATGGGCCCATCGTGACGCCGAGCGGGTTCGTATAAGGCCGCGAGGCGTTCGCGCCGGGTCGCGGGAACGGGTGATAGCCCATGCCCTTGGCCGCCGCGTCAAACAACGTCATGGCGTAGCTCGGGTCGAGCGGCGGTAGCGGGTAGTCGCGCTGGCGCGGATCTTCGAAGATGTTACCGCCGTCGATCTTGCGACCCTGAATGTTGCCGGCCTTGCCCGACACGCCGGCGATATGTTCGAAGCGATCGAAGAAGGGCTCGAGCTCTTCGTAGCTGACGCCCCAATCCTCGATGGTCATGTCTTCGGGGAGGAACTTCGCGCCGTACCGCTCCGTCAGATGGCTCTTGAGCTTGTAGTCGGTAGCGGCGAAGCGCCAGGTCTGGCCGTTCCAATGCACGCCGGCGCCGCCCACGCCGTTGCCCGGCAGGAAGGAGCCGAACTGGCGGATCGGCAAGGCCGTCTGGCTGAGATTGTTGCGGAAGGTGAAGGTCTCCTGCGCCGGACGCAGGAAGAGATCGAGGCGGATGCCGAACCGCAGCTCGTCCTGATCGATCGTCGTCGGATAATCGGTGGAGGTGTCGCGCCAAGGACCGCGCTCGATGGCGACGACGTCGAGGCCGGCGGCGGTCAATTCTTCCGCCAATAACGATCCGGTCCAGCCGAGGCCGATGATGACCACGTCTTTGGCGGGCAACTTTCGCGCCATGTCGTCTCTCCTACGCGCGCGCCGAAACGATGGCGCTGTTAATGGGACGCCTCAGCCGTGGGTCATCAGCGCGGCGTCCATTCCGGTCGGCCTTGCAGGGCGACCGGCGGCAACGGGAAGGGCTTGTTATGCTGGCCGACGAACTCGCGATAATCGTAACGCGCGCCCGGAAAGCCGATCAGTTTCCAGCCGGCCATGTCGCGATTGCCGCCATAGATCGGATCGGCGAAGAACCCTTCCATGGCGTTCTGCAGCAGCAGTTCGAAGAATTCGCGCGAAGAAATGCTGGTGAACTGCGCCTCGCCCTTCTCCATCGCCGCCAGCAGCTTGTCCTGCTCCACGGCCGGCAATTCGACGAAGCCCTTGCCGCCGAGAGTGTCACGGCAATAGCGGTCGAGCGCGGCAAGGCCGCGGCGATATTGTTCGGCCGGCGAATATTGCGATTGCGTGCCCTGCGTCGCCTGGCCTTGCGCGAAAGGCGGACGCATGTAGAAGCGCTCGGCCGCGCCGTAAGAGCCGCTGAGCTGACGGTCGATAAAGATCGCGCAACCGGCCTGCTTGCCGCCCGGCTTGCCGTCGTCGGGCGGGATCAGGCGATCGCAGATCGCATCGACGGCGGCGCCTTCCAGATCGGTGAAGAAATGCCAGCCGATAGGAGAAACCGGACGCGGCGGCACGACGCTGTCGGGCGCCCAGGGCAATCCGCCCTTAATGGTGCGCGCCAGCGCGGCGTCGGCGCCGATGACGAAAAAGGCGGCTGCGGTGGAAGCGAGGAGATTGCGACGGCGAATGCCGCGCGCGGCAGAAGACGACTCTGACATCGACGCACCTCTCTGAGCGGCAAGCCCGGATCAGGCGGCGCTCATTCGTCGATCTTAACGAACGCTTTTTCGGCGGGTTCCACTCGTTCGGATAGGATGCGAAAACTCTTCGCGTGCGCAGTGCGTATGTTTCCGCGAAGTAACGCTTAACGACTCACTTCGCGAAGAGCTGCGACAGATCGGCAAAGGCTTTGAATTCGAGCGCGTTGCCAGCCGGATCGAGGAAGAACATCGTCGCCTGCTCGCCGACCTGACCCTTGAAGCGGATCGTCGGCTCGATGACGAATTTGATACCGCCGGCGCGCAGACGCTCGGCCAAGGCTTCCCAATCTTTCATCTCCAGGACGACGCCGAAATGCGGCACCGGCACGTCGTGGCCATCGACCGGGTTGTGAATCTTCTCACCGGCCTTCTTGGCCGGATCGAGATGCGCCACGATCTGATGGCCGAACAGGTCGAAATCGATCCATTGCGCGGAGCTGCGGCCCTCCGGGCAGCGCATGACGCCACCGTAAAATTTGCGCGCGGCAGCAAGATCGTCGACGGGGAAGGCGATATGGAAAGGGCGCAGGCTCATGGTGATTCTCCGATAAAGGCGCTTCAGCTTACCCCGACGGCTGTGCGGAGCCGCACGGTCCCGAAAATAATGATTCGGCATGAGCTCAGCGCATAGGTAAAATGGGGAAGTATCGGCCCCTATAGGATAGCTCTAGTGCCGTCGCCCTCGTCCATTCGCCGCCGTTTGCCCCCTTTGAGCTCGCTCCGCGCCTTCGAAGCGGCGGCACGGCACATGAGTTTCAGTCATGCGGCGACGGAATTGAACGTCACTCAGGGCGCCATCAGCCGCCAGATCAAGACGTTGGAGGATTACCTCGGCGTCATCCTGTTCCGCCGGCTGCCGCGCGCCCTCGAGCTGACCGACGACGGCCAGCAATATCTGACCCACGTCCATCACGCCTTCGAGCAGCTCTATCGCGCCACGGAAGCGATCCTCGACGGCCGGCGCACGGTGACGCTGAACGCCAACGTGCTGCCGACCTTCGCCATGCGCTGGCTGATCCCGCGCCTGCCCCAGTTCACCGCCGCGCATCCGTCGATCGAGGTGCGCATGGTCACCTCGATCAAGCCGGCCGACTTCCGCCTGGAAGACAACGACATCGCCATCCGCGTCGGCCCCGGCCTGCCCGGACCGGAAGGCCGCGTCCCCTCGCCGATCGATCTAGTGATGACCAATGATTGGTCGGACGTGCGCGCCGTGCCGCTGCTGCCCGACGAGTTGATCGTCGTCTGCGCGCCCGCCTTGCGCGACGGCAACGCCGCATCGGGGGCGCCGCTTCACGACCCTGCCGATCTCAAGCATCACACGTTGCTTTCCACCGCTTCGCGCGACAAGGCCTGGACCTATTGGTTCCGCATGATGGGGACGGGCGAAATCGAGCCGAAGGCGACCGCCGCTTACGGCCATTTCTTCATGACGGTGCAGGCCGCCGTCGAGGGCAAGGGCGTCGCCATCGTGCCGCGCATCCTGGTCGAGAGCGAGCTCGACGCCGGCATGCTCGTGCTGCCCTTCGAGAACGCCAGCGTCGCCGCCGGCTCCTATTACCTGCTCTGCCGCGAAAGCCAATGGCAGACGCCGAAGGTCAGCAAGTTCCGCGAATGGATCGTCGGCGAGGCGGCGAAGATGCAGCCGGTCGGCACTAGCGAGACACCGCTCAAGCGCAAGGCTTGATCTTCAGGTCTCTTGCTGGCGGCTGAAACGGCTCATCAACATGCGCCCGCCGATGGTCAGCACCGCGAGGCCGATGATCAGCAGCATGCCGAGCGCCGCCGTCTGGCCGGGATAGCCGTCCGCCCAGCTGTGCCACATGATCACCGAGAGCACCTGGCTGTCGCGCGTGGATAGCATCAGCGGCACCGAGAAGTTGCGCAGGCTGTGCGACGCCACCCAGATCCAGCCGGAAATGAAGGACGGCAGCAGCAGCGGCAGCACGATGCGGCGGATGATCACGCCCCAGCGCGCCCCCGAGGTGCGGCCCGCCTCTTCCATCTCCGTATGAAGCTGGGCGAAGGCGCCGATCATGGTGCGGCTGCCGAAGGCGATGTAGCCGATGGTCAGGCCGATGGCGATCAGCCAGGTGCTGCCGAACAGGCCAAGCGAACTGAGCGGCGGCTGAATGAAGACGAACATCAAGGCGATGCCGACGATGACGCCGGGCAGGCTGTGCGGCAGGAACGTCACCACGTCGAGGATGGCCTTGCCGCTGGCTTGGCGGCGGCTGATCAGCCAGGCGCAGAGCAAGGACAGCACCATGGTCAGCGTGGCGGCGACGATGCCCACGAAGATGGTGTTCCAGGTCGCCGCGCCGATGCCGCTTTCGTTGAAGATGGCGCGGTAATGCATGAAGGTCAGGTCGGGCAGCAGCTCCCATGACGGATTCATGTAGATCGGCAGGAAGGAGCTCCAGGCCAGCACGAAGACCGGCGCGCCGATCACCAGCACGAAATAGATCAGGAAGATGCTGAAGCAGAGATAGCGCCAGCGCCCGAGCTTGGCTAGGCGCGGGCGATAGCCCTTGCCGGTGATGGTCGTGTATTTGCCGGCCTTGCCGACAAGCCGGCGATACCAGAACACCAAAAGGATGCTCACCAGCATGAAGCTGGCGCCGAGCGAAGCCGAGAGGCCGAACTGCGGCGGCGACGCAAGCTGCGTGGTGAAATAGATGTAGGACGGGAAGACATAGATTTTCGCCGGCAGGCCGATGACGAGCGGGATCTCCAACGATTCAAGATGCGTCATGAAGCCATACATGCTCGCCGCCAGGATCGCCGGCAGCAGCAACGGCAGGAAGACGCGGAAGAAGGTGACGCGACCGTTGGCGCCGGCGGTGCGCGCCGCCTCTTCCAGGTTCGGGTCCATGGCGCGGAAGGCGCCGACCATGATCAAAAATGTGGTGGTGACGCCGCGCAGGCCTTCGAGCACCACCATGCCGCCGAGACTATAAACGTTGAATGGGCCGCGCGTGCCGGGATCCATGAACAGCGAGAGGACGTCGCGGATCATGACGTTGAACAGGCCGATGTTGGGCGACAGCAGGAACGTCCAGGACATGGCGAACAAGAGCCCGGGAATCGCCATGGGCACCAGCATCAAGCCCCAGGCGACGTTGCGGAACGGCATGTCCGTCCGCTCGGTCAAATAGGCGAAGAACACCGCGATGACGGTGGAGAGCGCGGTGGAGAGCGCCGCCAAAGCCGCCGTGTTGACGAACATCGTGTAAGTCAGCGAGTTCGAATAGGCGATGACGTAATTGCGGAAGGTAAAGTTGCCGGGCTGCCAGGGCGTGCCTTGCCTGAAGCTGAAGACCACCAGCGTGACCAACGGCACCAGCACCAAAAGCACGGTGAAGATCGCGCCCAGCGCCGGAATGGCGTATTGCAGCGCGCTGCGCCAATCGACGAAGCCGCGTGCGCGAAACGCGCCGTCCGCCGTCGTGCCGAACAGGCTCATCGCGCCACCATGCCGGAATAATCGCCGGCGATGAGTTTCTGTCGCTTGCGCCCCGCGGCGAAAGACGTTTCCATCATGTCTAAGCGCAGACAGGGAGACGCGACGTGGCCAACCAAAATCCGAATAGCGCAATCGAACGCAACTTCATCGACGTCCTCGGCATCAAGACCTTCTATCTCACGGCAGGAAGTGGGCGCCCGATCTTCATGCTGCACGGCGGCTCGCCCGGCACCTGCGCCAATCTCAATTGGAAGCACAACATCGACGCTCTGGCCGACGCCGGCTTCAAAGTCTACGCCTTCGATCAGCCGGGCTTCGGCGACAGCGCCGTGCCGAGCGACCATTCGATGGAGTTTCGCGTCGCCCATGCCATCGCTTTCGTCAAAGCCATCGGCGCGGCCAGCTTCGATCTCGCCGGCAATTCGATGGGCGCCTACATCGCCGCGCGCATCGCGCTGGAGAATCCGCGAGCGGGCAGACTGGTGCTGATCTCGTCCAGCACGCTGGCGCCGAAGGGCTCCGGCGCGGCGCAGGCCAAGTCCGACGCCCATAACGCCGACTTGCGCGCCTATCAGCCGAGCCTGGAGAACATGCGCGCCCTCACCAAGAACACCTTCCTGCGCCAGGAGATGGCGACCGAAGAGGTGATCCGCGAGCGCTACGAGATGAGCGCCGGCTGGCGCCACGACGCGGCGCAGGCGCGCCTCAAGGCCGCGCCCGCCAAGTCGATGGTGCCGGATCTGGCGAAGCTGACGATGGAGACGCTGATCCTGTGGGGCGCCAACGATCATGGCGCGGCCCTCGAGCGCGCGGTCCTCTTGTTCGAGGCGCTGCCGAAGGCCGAGCTGCATGTCTTCAATCACTGCGCGCACTGGGTCCACTGGGATCAGGCCGAACGCTTCAACAATCTCGTCACCGGCTTTCTCACCCGCCCGCTGTGATCAAACTTAGTTGCCGCCCTCGGGCGGCAGGGCCGGAATGTTCAGCTTCGTCTGATATTCCTGGTTGAAGCCGTCCCACTTGGCGACGCAGTCGGCATCGCAGACCGAGGTATGCTTACCCTTGGCCGCCTCGTAATTGCGGTTCTTCGGGTTGGACGGGAAGCCGCGATAGGCGGCTTTATCCAGCACTTCCTGGCCAGCCGTGGCGAGCCAGGTGGCGAAGAGCTGCGTCGTCGCCGGCATGGTCGACCATTTGTTGATGTACATGCGCGTGCCGATCTCGAGCGGGATCACGTCGGCGACGCTGAACTGCAGGGTGCGCACGCCCGTGTCGATCAGGCGCTGCGCCGAATGGTAGTTGATGCCGCAGGCGATGGGGTATTCGCCCGATGCGACCTTCTGCAGGATCGGCCCCTGGCCGTCGATCACGACGACGTCGTTCTTCATCAGGCCGTCGAGCCAGGCCGAATGGCGCGCGCGCTGGTCCGGATCGTATTGCAGGGCGTGCAGCTTGTTGCGCGCGTCGACCACGACCTTGCCCTTCCACATCGGATCGAGGCAGGACGCCCAAGTGAGCGGCTCCTTGCCCTTGGGCACCAGCTTGGTGTTCCAAACGTTGCCGCGCACCAAAGCGACAGTCGCGAGGAAATTGCCTTTCGGGTCATAGGATTCTTCGGCGATGCGCGGCCAGCTCTCGGGCAGCGACTTGCTCAGCTCGCGGTAATCGAACAGCGGCTTCACCAGCGCGCCGGCATCCCAGTACTGCTGCTGGAATTCGCCGGCGATATGCATGATGTCGTAGGGCGGATTCTCGCCCTGCTTATATTGCAGCAGGAAGCGGCCGAACGGGCCGATGCCGGTCTCGCGCTTGTAAGTGATCGTCTTCACGAAGGGGAACTCCTTCATGAAGGCGGGGAACACCTGCTTGGTGTCGGGTTCGGGCCAATCGAGCGACATGGCGATCTTGCCGCCGGATTTCTCCATCTCGGCTTTCGACATGGCGACGAGCTTGTCGAACGGATCGGCAGCGAACGCGGGGGCCGCGACGGCCGAGAGGCAGATCGCGGCGGCGGCACCTAGAAAGGTGGGACGAAGGACGGCGAGGCGGTCAAGCATGGAAGGTCTCCAGGGTTTTCGGGGACGCACGCTCAAGTCACGCAGGTCGTGTCAGGTGGAACGCCCTTCGGCGTAGCGCAGGACCGTGCCGCCCTTCGGCGCGAGGGTCGGGCCGTATTCCGTGCCCTTCTCGATGAAGATGCAGGCGCCGGCGGTATAGACGTTGCCGCCGATCTCGATCTCGCCGTCGAGCACGTAGAACATTTCGTTGAAAGGATGCGAATGGACCGGAATGTTGGTGTCCGGACCCCAGTGGCGGATCATCACCGAGGTGGCGCCGTGCGCCGTCGCCTTGATGAGATATTTGCTGAAGCCGCGACCCGATTTCTCGAGCGGCACCTCGTCGGCATGGGCAGCGTAAAAGGCCATCGTTCCCTCCCTCGCGATGGACGGCGCCGGGCTCTCCCACCCGGCGCCAGACGTACGACTCAGGCGTTCGCCATCGACTCGTACTTGCGCGACTTGCGCTCCTCGGCAGTGACCCAGCGCTCGTAAGCGGTGACGCGGATCAGCTTGTTCTTTTCCGGATCGCGGATGATGCCCTTGGGATCTTTGCCCTCCTGCGAGCGCGCGACCTCTTTGAGCAGCATCTTGCGCAGCATGATGATGCCTTCGTCGATCACCGGCGAAAGGTTCTCGTTCTCGCGGTCGGCGACCGGGCCGATGCTGTCGACTACCATGCCGTCTTCGATGAAGTGGAGCGGTGGCACGTCGTAGCCGAGCTCGGGATTCTCCGCGTTGCGGTATTCCTTGAACGGCTCGATGAACGCGCCCTTCGGACGCCAACGCTCGGTGAACGGATCGCCTTCGAACACGCCGGAATTGTCGCCCGGCTTGAAGCGCAGGCGGAACATGATGCTGTGCGTCTCGTCGATCGGCACGGTCCAGCGCGCCGCCGAGACCGGCGTGCCGACGACCTTGCCCTTGAGATAGCGCCCGCCGGAGCCGCCGAAGCTGACGCCCGGCATGAGGAGGTGATGTTCGCGATAGTTGAACATGCCCTTCTCTTTGGTGGTGCGGTAAGCCTTGTAAACCAAGCCCAAATCGGTCTCATGGAAGCCGAGATCGGGCTCGCTGTTGGCGATGTCGGGCCAGGCGCCGCCGTGCGTGAAGCTCGGATGCACCGGATCCATGCCGTTCTCGACGGCCTGCAGCCAATGGCAATCCTGGAAACCTTGGATGGTGAGATAGCGCTCGCCTTCGCCGACGAGGATGTCATAGCGCGGCAACAGCGGCGCCGGCTGCGGACCGAAATAGGCGAAGATCAGCCCGCCGAGCTCTTCGACCGGATAGGCCGGATGTTTGATGCTGGCCTTGAAGGTGCTCTCGACCGGTTCGCCCGGCGTCTCAAGGACGGCGCCCTTCTCGTCGATCATCCAGCCGTGATATTTGCAGCGTACGCCCGGCGGTTCGACCGAACCGAGGCAGAGATTGGCGCGGCGATGCGGGCAGAGCGCGCCGACGAGGCAGGCCTGGCCGTCCGGCTTGCGGAACAGCACCAGGTCTTCACCGAGCACGCGGATGAAGGTCGGCTTGGCCTTCAGATGCTTGGAGAAGCCGACCGGCTGCCAATAGCGCCGCAGGAAATCACCCATCGGGGTTCCCGCGCGAATCCCGTTGAGGATTTCGCTCTCTTCCTTCGTTGTGCGGTACATGGCCTGCTTCTCCGTGCGGTTGGGTGGCGCATTCGGCTGATAGTACGGACGGCTTGGTCCCTGTCGGCCAAGTCGTTGAATTCTCTTAAAAACGAAACTCCCCTCGAGTCGCTCGCGCGACTTTCCTGTTACAAACTCTAGCGCTGCGCAAAATGAGGGCCAAAGGACAATTCCTCATGGCTGCGGGAGCGAAACTCATGAGTGCCGCCTGACCATCGAAAACGGCGGTTTTCGCCATGCAAATTCGCGGCCGGACGCTTACCGAACGGGCCGTGTGGGCGCGCTTACAAAAATGCCGGAAGGCCATGAGTTTTACGCGACCGGGAAATCCCGATTCGCATTTGCGGCGGCGATGAGCCCAACGGTAGAAATTGATCATCGCAGATTGATCGAGGTTGCCTCCATGACATCGCTGGCACTGCAAAAAGATGGGCAACAGAATGGCTCCTCGCCGGTCCCGGCCGTTTTCGCGGGCCGCAAGACCCGCGTCGCCATCGCCGGCCTCGGCGCGATCGGCAAGATGCTGGCGCGCAAGCTGAGCGAAGGCTCGCTGCCCGGCATGGAACTCGCCGCAGTGTCCGCGCGCGATCACGACAAGGCCCGCGCGACGCTGGCCGAAGCCGGCGCCGATGCGCCGGTGCTGAGCCTCGCCGAATTGGCCGAAACCGCCGATATCGTCGTCGAATGCGCGCCCGCCGCGATCTTCGCCGACATCGCCCGCCCGACCCTGATGGCCGGCAAGAAAATGATGGCGCTCAGCGTCGGCGCATTGCTCAGCAATTACGAACTGGTCGAAGTGGCGCGCAAGCATGGCGGCCAGATCATGGTGCCGACCGGCGCGCTCTTGGGCCTCGATGCCGTCTCCGCCGCCGCCGAAGGCACGATCCATTCGGTCAAGATGGTGACGCGCAAGCCGGTGAAGGGCCTGCTCGGCGCGCCTTACCTGACCGAACACAAGATCGCTATCGAGGACATCAAAGAGCCGCTGAAGATTTTCGACGGCACCGCGCGCGAAGCCGCCATCGGCTTTCCCGCCAATCTCAATGTCGCCGTCGCCCTGTCGCTCGCCGGCATCGGCCCCGACAAGACGTTCCTGCAGATCTGGGCCGACCCGACGGTGACGCGCAACACCCACCGCATCCAGGTCGATTCCGATTCGGCGAGCCTCGACATGACGATCGCCAACATCCCGTCGGAAAACCCCAAGACCGGCCGGATCACCGCGCTCAGCGTGATCGCCGCCCTGCGCAAGATCCACGCGCCGCTCCGTGTTGGGACTTAGGCGCGTCGGCACGTAAGGGCCGCAAGAACAAAGCGGTACGTAATCCTCACGGCTTTGGCGCTGGACGGGTCCACCACGGCTTTCTAGGCTGATCGTTTCATCGGGAGACGATCATGCGCGCTTCAATCCTCATCGCCATGCTTTGCGCCCTCGGCCTGACGGCCCCAGCGGCGCTCGCGCAATCCTCCGACCTCGCGCGTCCCGCGCCGGAAGGCGCCAGCGGCAGCGTCTTTCGCCCCGCCGTCACGGCGCAAAAGCATATGGTCGTCGCCGCCCATCCGCTCGCGGCGCGCGCCGGCGAAGAGATTCTCGCCGAGGGCGGCAACGCCATCGACGCCATGATCGCCACCCAAGCCGTGCTTAATCTCGTCGAGCCGCAGGCCTCAGGCATCGGCGGCGGCGGCTTCCTGCTGCATTACGACGCGGCGGCGAAGAAGCTCACCAGCTTCGATGCGCGCGAAACCGCCCCGGCCGCCGCGACGCCCGATCTGTTCCTCGGCCCGGACGGCAAGCCGCTTTCCTTCATCAATGCCGTGATCGGCGGGCGCTCGGTCGGCACGCCCGGCATCGTGCGGCTGATGGAGGCGACGCATCAGCGTTACGGCAAGCTGCCCTGGCCGCGCCTGTTCGCGCGCGCCATTCAGCTCGCCGAGGACGGTTTCGCCGTCTCGCCGCGCCTGGCGAACGCCATCGCCGAGGATCGCGCGCAACTGACACGCTATCCGGAGGCGCGTAGCTATTTCTTTCATCCTGACGGCGCGCCGCTGGCCGCCGGCGAGACTCTGCGCAATCCGGCGCTCGCCGAAACGCTGCGCGCCATCGCCGAAAACGGCGCCGCCGCCTTCTACGAGGGCGACATCGCCAAGGACATTGTCGCCACGGTGCAGAGCGCGGCCGGCAATCCCGGCAAATTGTCCCTCGAAGATCTCGCCGCTTACCAAGTGATCGAACGGGAGCCGGTCTGCGCGGCTTACCGCCGCCTCGACGTCTGCGGCATGGGACCGCCCTCGAGCGGCGCGCTGACCATCGGCCAGATCCTCGGCATGCTCGAGCCCTTCAATATCGCGGCCTTGCCGGTCACCGGCATCCAGGCCGCGCATCTGTTCGCCGAAGCCTCCAAGCTCGCCTATGCGGACCGCGCGCTCTATATCGCCGATCCCGCTTTCGCCAAGCTGCCGCTCGGCAGCCTGATCGACCCGGGTTATCTATCGGCGCGCACCAGCCTGATCGACAGCACGCGCGCCATGCCCAGGGGCGTCGCGGGCACGCCGCCGTGGCGCGACGGGAGCCTTTACGCCCCCGACCGCAGCGAGGAAATCCCCGCCACCAGCCACATGTCGATCGTCGACGATGCCGGCAACATCGTCGCCCTCACCACCTCCATCGAGGCCGGCTTCGGCTCGCGCCTGATGACGCGCGGCTTCCTGCTGAACAACCAGCTGACCGACTTCTCCTTCGTCGCGCTGGAAGACGGCAAATGGGTCGCCAACCGCGTCGAGCCGGGCAAGCGGCCGCGCTCCTCCATGTCGCCGACCATCGTCTTCGGCCCAGCTGATGAGGAAGGTCAACGCAAACCGCTTTACGCGCTCGGCAGCGCCGGCGGCGCGCGCATCATCCCCCATGTCGCCTGGAGCCTGATCGGCCTGATCGATTGGAATCTGCGATTAGATCAATCGATCGCTTTGCCCCATATCGCCAATCTCAACGGCGCGACCGAGCTCGAGCAGGATACGCCGATCGTCGCCCTGGCGGACGGCCTGCGCCGGCTTGGGCAAAACGTTCAGCTGCGCGAAATCAACAGCGGGCTGCATGCCCTGAGCTTCGCCGATGGACGCATCGAAGGCGCTGTCGATCCGCGGCGCGAAGGCCTCGCCGCGGGCCGCTGATCTTTTCGCATCCAAGGCGCATAAGAATCAGGCAAGGCCGCGACTGCTCGCGCTGGAATAACAATTATATCGCCAAGCGCAGACAATCTCCGGGCGAGTCTCCTGTGCATTCCGCGTTTTTGCGCCTAATCTGCGGAGGTTGAATATCGGCGGTCGCTCATCATCGCGCGCCGTCAAGGAAGCGTGGGGTCCGCTTCGCTCATCTTCACCCAGGAGAATGCCATGAACGTTGTCGATGTCCGCAAAATGTCCGCCGAAGACCGCGAAGG
Organism: Alphaproteobacteria bacterium; assembly: GCA_035714115.1. Lineage (GTDB taxonomy): Bacteria > Pseudomonadota > Alphaproteobacteria > SMXQ01 > SMXQ01 > CAMAVH01. The sequence goes on along the minus strand of DASTMO010000089.1, from coordinate 38,217 downwards.
CTTCCATCAGGCCGCCGAGGCCCGCATGCAGCCGATCAAATACGACATGCCGGTCAACCCGAAGCGCAAAGAGATCATCCATCTCAGCAAGAGCGACCTGATGAAGGTCAACATGCAGGTGCTGTCGGACGGCGGCGAGAACAACCTGCACTACCACACCGGCTCGGACACGACCTGGTACGTGGTGAAGGGCCGCGTGAAGTTCTACGGCGTCGGCGACGAGATCATCGGCGAGTTCGGCGAGAATGAAGGCATCTTCATTCCCGGCGGCGCGCGCTACTGGTTCGAGAAGACCGGCGAAGGCGATCTGCAGCTGCTGCAGATGGTCGCGATCGACCGCACCTATCCGAGCAAGGCCGAGCGCATCAACATCGACGCGCACAAGGACTGGATGCAGGGCGACCATCTGAAGGTCTACTAAGGCCGCGCATGCCTGAAAAAACAGAGCGCCCGCCGTCTCACGACGGCGGGCGTTTTCTTTTGCGAAGCCTCAGCGCGCCAGAGCGCGGCAGCTGCGCTCGGGCAAATGGAGCCAGATGCTGTCACCCTGACGGACGGCGGTCGAGGGATGCAATTTAAGGCGCAGCGGCGAGCCGGCGACGTTGACCTCATATTCGATGGCGTCGCCCATGAAGCTGGTCGCCGACACCTTGCCTTCCACCACGTTGGCGCCGCTCTGCTGCGTGACCGTAATGTCCTCGGGGCGGACGGCGATCAGCATCGCATCGCCGAGATTGAAACCGGCCGGCAGAATGCATTTGATGTCGCCGCTGGCAGTCGAAGCGGTGCCGATCTCGCTGCCGGCTCCCGGCAAGGCCGAGACCTTGCCTTCGATGAAATTGCTCTGGCCGATGAAGTTGGCGACAAAATGCTCGCGCGGCGCCTGGTACAGCTCGACCGGCGGCGCCTCTTGCACGACAAGCCCCTGCTTCATCACCGCCACGCGATCCGACATGGTCAAAGCTTCGAGCTGATCATGCGTGACATAGACCGTGGTGATGCCCAGACGCTTGACCAACTCGCGCACTTCCAATCGCGTGCTCTCGCGCAGCTTGGCATCCAGATTGGAGAGCGGCTCGTCAAGCAGCAGCACTTTAGGTTCGCGCACCAGAGCGCGGGCCAGCGCCAGACGCTGCTGTTGACCGCCTGAGAGGAATGGCGCGGGGCGATCCTGCAGGCCGTCGAGCTGCACCAGCTTCAAGGCGCGATCGACCTTGTCGCGGATCTCGTCGCGGCTGAACTTGCCGCGCATCTCGCGCAAGGGAAAGGCGACGTTCTCGAACACGCTCATATGCGGCCAGATGGCGTAGGACTGGAACACCATGCCGATATTGCGCTTGTGCGGCGGCACGAAAACGCCGCGCGCGCGCGAATAGACCAGCTCGTCGCCGATCCAGATATTGCCCTCGCTGGCGGTTTCCAAGCCGGCGATGCAGCGCAGCGTCGTCGTCTTGCCGCAGCCCGAAGGCCCGAGCAGCGTGTAGAACTCGCCGTCGCCGATGTTGATGTCGATGCCGCGCACGGCATGGACCTCGCCCTCGCTCGACTGATAGCGGACATGCAGGTTTTCGATGCGGATCATGAAGGTCTCCCGAACCCTTATTGCGCTTGCGCGCCGCGGCCGAAGCCGATGATGCGGATGAAAAGCGTCAGGGCGAGCAGCGCGGCGATCATCATCACGCCGATGGCGCCGACGAGCTGCACCAGACCCTCGTCCCACATGTTCCAGATGAGCACCGCCAGCACCTGGTTCTCCTGGCCCTCATAAAGGATCAGCGGCAGGCTGGCGGAACGGACGACATGCAGCATGGTCCAGATCCAGACGCCGACGAAGGACGGCAGCAGCAGCGGATAAAAAATCCGCCACATGACGCGCCATTGCGGCGCTCCGGAGGTGTAGGCCGCTTCTTCCAGATCCTTGTGAATCTGCAGAATGGCCGCGTTCATCACGCGCGTGCCGTAAGACAGATATCCGGCGGTGAAGGCGATGGCGATCGACGTCAGCCCGCCATAAAGCGCGAAGCCGACCTTGTCGGCCTGCAGGAACAGCCAGAGGAAGGCCACGCCCATGACGATGCCGGGGATGGCGTGCGGCGCGAAGGCGAGCTGATCGAGAATCTTGCGGCCCCAGAAACGGCTGCGCACCACGACGAGCGAAACCAGGAAAGACAGCACTACCGTTGCCGTCGAGGTGACGACCACCAGGATCACCGTGTTCCACAAAGCCGTGCCGATCACGTCACGCTCGAAGATGGCGTAATAATGCTTGAGCGACATCGAGGCGAAGGCCGCCGCGCTCGGCACCTGCACATAGGGCAGGAACGAGACGTAGAGGAAGACCAGGAACGGCAGCACGATCGAGAACAGCAGGAAGGCGGCGGCGAGCGCGACCGGCACCCAGCGCCAACGGCCGAGCTTCAAGAGGCGCGGCCGATAGCCCTTGCCGGTGACGATGGTGTAGCGCTCCGACTTGGCGATGACCTTGGCATAGGCCCAGGTGGCGACGATGGCGACGACGAGATAGAGCATCGCCAGCGAATTGGCTTGGCCGTAGTACGGCAGGCCGGTCGCCGAATGGAGCAGCGAATAGACCTTCGTCGAGAATACATAAAGGCCCGCCGGCATGCCGAGAATGCCCGGCACCTCGAACACTTCTAGCGCGGTGACAGCCTGATAGATCAGCACGGCGAACAGTCCGGGCAGCATGAGGCGCATGGTGATCTTGCGGATCGAGGAGGCCGGCGAGGCGCCCGACATCGCAGCGGCCTCCTCCAGCGACGGATCCATCGAGCGCAGCAGCGGGATCAGCATGAGGAAGGCGGTCGGCACCAGGCGCAGGCCTTCGACAAAGATCAGCCCCGGCAGGGTGTAGACGTCGAACGGCGCGTTCTCCAGGCCGAATGTCTGCTGGAAGAACTGGTTGATGAAGCCGATGCGCGGGGAGAGCAGCAGCACCCAAGCCATGGCCTGCAGCATGCCGGGCATGGCCAGCGTCATCGGCACGCCGGCATAGATCCAGACCTTGCCGGGCATGTCGGTGCGCTCGACCGCCCAAGCCAAAGTCGCGGCGATGGTGATGCCGACCGCCACCGCGCCGCCGACATAGACGAAGGTGTTGTAGAACAGGGCGTAGGTGTAGGGGTCGCCCCACACCTCGGCGTAATGTTTGAAGCTGAGCTGGCTGAAGTTGAGGTCCGTCGGCATGCGGGCATCGCTGAGGCTGCCGACGATCAGCAGCGTCAGCGGCGCCAGCACCGACAAGCCGACGACGAGGAACACCGCCCAATGCCAGACGGTGCTCGGACGCGGTAGCCGCAGGCGCACCCGCGCCGACGGCAAGCCGCTCAAGGTTTCAACGCTCATCGTCGCCCTCTACGCTGACGCCGCTCTATGACCGAAATTACTTCTGGCCGCCGCCCTTGAGCCAAAGCGCTTCCCAATATTTGAGCAACGCGTCTTCTTCGGCGCCGTCGCGATCCTCGGCGATGGCCTTCTTCTTGCCCTCGACCTGTTCGGGGAAGGCGACGAACTCCTTGCCCTGCAGACCCTTGTGCGCCGGCGTGGCATCGTTGGCGTAGAACAGCGCCACCTGGCCTTCCTTGCTCATCAGCCAATTGGTAAGAATTTTCGCGGCGTTGATATGGGCGCTGTTCTTCATCACGCCGAGCTCGGAGACCGCGAAGGGCACCGGCTCGGGGCAATGGTGGGCAACCGGCGCGCCGGTCTGGCGGATTTGCGCCACGCGATCCATGGCGGCCGGAATGGTCGCATCCATCTCGCCGGCGGCGACGAGGCTCAGCAAGGCGCTCAACCCTTCTTTGCGCAGCTGCGGGTTCAGCTTGAACAGGTCGTCCATGTATTTGCGGCCCCAGTCCTCGCCGTTGATCGTATAGAGGTTGGAGAGCCAATTGTTTGGCCGGTTGCCGATGCCGAGCTTCTTATTGCCGAACACCTTCGGGTTGGCGACCATATCGTCCCAGGTCTTGGGCAGGTCCGCGGCCTTGATCTTGTTGGTGTTGTAGGCGATGCACCAATAGCGGACGCGGAAGATCGCGGTGATGTTGTCGTTGACCTTCAACTCGTCCGGGATGTTGTTGCGGTAGTTCGGCAGGTCGTTGAGATCGATGAAGGCGCCGGCGTCGCGGAACAGGAAGCTGTTGCCCGACAGGCCCGTGATGACGTCGACCGTCGAGCGGCCTTCCTTGAAGGCGACCAGCGGGCGCAGCGTACGCTGCGTCGTGGTGCGCACCTCGGTGTGCTCGACCTTGATGTCCGGATAGCGGGCGCGGAAGACCTTCTCAGCCTTTTGCCAGTCTTTCTGCTCCATCGTCGTATAGATGGAGACGACGCCCTCCTTCTTGGCGCCTTCGAGCCAGCCGGCCGGCAGCTCCATTTCCTTATCCACGCCCGAGAGGATGCTCTCGTCGAACTTCAAGGCTTTCAGCATGGCCTTGGTCTCGTCGGGCAGCGCGCTCTGCGCGAAGGCCGGCAGGCCCGACAGCAACAGCGCGGCGCCAGCCAAAGCGGCCAGCTTCAACGTCTTCATGGGTCTTCTCCCTGTGGCGGGACTTATGGTGCGTCTGATGCGCGGTCCCGTTGGCGACGCGGATGGGCGCGTCTCCCCGACTTGATTCTTACTGCTTGAATTCGATGATATCGAAGCCCTTGGCTTTGTCGGTGATGAGCAACAAGCCGCGCTCGTCCATCGTCACGTCGTTGGTCTGCGGCGCGTCGTAGCCGTCGCCCGGCTTGGGAATGAAGTAGCCGCGCTCCTGCGGGTTCACCGGATCGGCGATATTGAGAATACGCAGGCCCGCCGCGAACCAGGTGACGTAGCACATCAGATCCTTGTCGACCTTCTCGCGCAGCTGATGCGCGCCGAAGCGGATCTTGGGGCCGTGATAGGGCGAGCTTTCCTCCGGCACGTGATAGCTGTGCAGCAGCTTCGGATCGCGCGGATCGGTCACGTCCCAGGTGCGGAACGGCGCATGCGGCTTGCCGGCGTCGTCGCCGCGGTTCTTGCGCTCTTCTTCCGTGGAAATCGCAATGTCTCTGCCGCCGATCTTGTAAGGTACGCGCAGCAGCGTGTGGCTCGGCTCCGGGCATTCCGGCTCGTACTGGTAGTGGCTGAGCGTTTTCGGCTTGGTGATGTCCGACACATCGATGATGGCGACGCCGGAATGCCAGCAGCCCGCGTAAATGAGATTCTCGAAGCGCATGCCGTGATGCAGACGATGCGCCGCCTTCTTCGGATGCGGCGGCTCGCCGGCCGCGACGTTCTGGCCGTGCATCCACCAGCGCCCGACTTCCTTCGGCCTGGAGGGATCGCGGATATCGTAGATCACCAGAATGTTGCCGACGAAACCTTCCATCTCGGACGACATGTAGGCGTAGTTCTCATCGACGTCGAAGCGGTGCACGCCCTTGCCGTGAGTCTTCACATAGGACAGCAGCTTCGGATTGGCTTTGTCCTTGATGTCGTAGATGCGCCAGCCGCCATCGGCATATTCGTTGCGCGGGCAGCTCGCCGGCTGGTGCTCGGCATTGACGAACATCAGATCGCCGACGACGCGCACTTTGTGGCTGTGCGTGTTCGGGTCTTGCGTGTTGATGACGCTGACGACCTTGGGATTGCGCGGGTCCGACACGTCCATGATGGTCGTGCCCTGCGGGTTCTTCATATGGCCGATGAAGGCGTATTTGCCCTGCACCACCACCTGCCCGCCGCCCGGGGTCTCCAAACGGCAAAGATGGCGGACATTCGACGACATGACCGGCTCGAAACCGGCGTCGCGGCGTTTCAGCGCCTCCATGGAGAGCCCTTTCTCACTACGTTTCCCAGAGTCTTGATTGGCCCCGACTTCTTGGATCGGGTGGCGGGGCATTGCATAGGGTGAAGCGAGAAAAGTCAATGCCGGCGCGGCTTTGCGAAAATTCGAAAAGCCATGCCGGCATTGTGAAATGCCATTTCCCGCCGACTCTTACATAGGAGTCGCCGCAATGAGCAGACGACGCCGCGATGCCTAGCGCACGCGCACGTCCATCTTGCCGATGCGCTCGACCTCCGCCGTCAGCACATCGCCCGGCTTGATCTGGCTGACGCCTTCCGGCGTGCCGGTGTAGATCACGTCGCCCGGATGCAGCGTGTAGAAGGCCGAGGAAAATTCGATCAAGCGGCGCACGCTATAGACCATGTCGCGCGTGTTGGCGTTCTGCTTGCCTTCGCCGTTGACGGCGATCTTCAACTGCAGCGCATCGGGATCAGGAATTTCGTCCGCCGTCACCATCCAGGGGCCGAGCACGGAATACGTGTCGATCGACTTGCGGAAACTGCGGTCCTCGGGACCGCGCAAAGTGATATCGAGGCCGATGCAATAGCCGGCGACGTAATCGAGCGCGTCGGCTTGGGCAACGGCGTTGCAGGTTTTGCCGATGACGATGGCGAGTTCGACCTCGTGATCGTTGCGCCGATCGAGAAAGCGCAGCTGAATGCCTTCGGATGGGCCGACCATCGATGAGGTCGCCTTGAGGAACATGCCCGAGGTGCCGATATCGGACGAGCGCTTGACCGGATTGTTGGCCGAAACTTTCTGCATCTCGGCGATATGGGCGCGGTAATTGGTCGGCGCCGCCGGCAGCTTGGTCGGGCTTTTCACCGGACTGAGCAGCTTAACGCCGGCCAGCGGCACGCCCTTACGGTTGCCCGCTTCAGCTTTGATGCGCGCCACCAGCGGCGCGAGATGCGCGATGGTGGCGTCGCCTGTGCCGGTCCAATCCTTCGGCACGACGGCGTCGCGCAGATCGGTGACGTCGATCACCTGATCGCCCAGGACCAAGCCGAGCTTGTCCGCGTCGTAACGGCATAATTTCATGAAAGCCCCCTGATGAATCGCGCGGCTTGACGCCGCGTCTAGACAAAGAAAAAGCGCCGGCGATTTCTCGCCGGCGCTTCGATCGGAAATCCGCGCCTTACCAGGTCTTCTGGACCGGATTGGCGAGCGCTTCTTCCAGCGGATTGAACTTGCGGAACTGCTCGGGCGGACGCAAGCGGCCATCGGGGCCGATCTGATCCATCTCGCAGTAGATCTCGAATTCGAAGCCGTCCGGATCGAGGAAGTTGATGCTGACGTTGCAGCCGGCGCCCTTGCGGCCTTCGAACACGATCGGAATATTGTTGGCGTTCAGGTAGGCCTTGGCCTTCTTCAGCACTTCGACGTCGTCGACTTCGAAGGCGAGATGCTCCATCTGCAGACCGCCCTTCATGTCGCGCTTCGGCGTCTTGCCGGCGGGAATCGGCTTCAGGCCGATGGCGTGGTGATCGGCGCCGCAGCGGAAGAAGACCATGCCCTTCTCGTTGCGGTCGGTCTCGATGAAGCCCATGACCTCGGTCCAGAACTTCACCGTGCGCTCGATGTCCGTCACTTCGTAAACGAAGTGGCCGAGCTTGTTGATCTTGATCGGCGAGGTGCCGGCATATTTGTCGGGGTGGCCGGTGGTGGCGCTGCTATGCGCTTGCTCGCGGCGGACGTCGGCATCGGCGACTTTGTTCATGGTGACCTCCCTCGGGTCAGGCTGGCGGGTTGGAGCTCTTGCTTAGCTGATAGTCATAAAACCTTGCCCCGTCCGGCACAAGACGCGCCCCGGCAGCGATTTGATGCCGAAAACGAGCCCTAAATGGCCGGAAAAAAAGTTCTGTAAATTCAGGGGCTTCCGGAATGGTTGCGCGCGTTTCGCGGCTGCCCCGCAGGTTTAGGAGCAGGCAATCCCGTCGCCTCTGACCAGAAGGACATGTCGTAAAAGCGTTCCGCCGCGTCATGGGGCGGCGGATAAGCGCCCAGCTCGATGCGCAACTCCATGTTCTTGCGGATCGCCTGGGGATCGATCGCGACATGCGGCACGACATCGCCGTAGGCTTGTTCGGCCCGTGCGCGGCTCACGCCCTCTTCTTTGATCAGCAGCGCGATCGTCTCTTCGCGGTTCTCGGGGCGCAGCAGCCAATCCGCCGCTGCGGCCCAAGCGCGCACGAAGCGCACGACCAGCGGACGATTGGCCTCGACCCAACTGCGCAATCCCCAGCCGCAGACCAAGGGCCAATCGGGGAAGTACGACGCGGCATCCGCGAGCAGCACGCCACCCGCCGCCAGCGCTTTGTCCGACGACGGCGGCGAAAGCATTGCCGCCGCCACCTTGCCGTCGAGAAAAGCCTGCAGCCGTTTAGGGCTGCTGCCGACGATCTCGATCCGATAGTCCTCCGGCATCAAGCCGTGCTCGCGCAAAATTTTGTTCCGGATGAGGTCGAAGTTGGAATCGCCAGGATCGCCGGCAATGAGCTGGCCGCGCAACGCTTCGATGGAGGCGATGCCCGGCCGTCCGATCAAGGACACGCTGAGCCCCTGCTCCGGCTGCATGAACAGCACATAATCGACCTTATCGAGAGTGGAGCGGGCGATCATGGTGTCGGCGGAGGACAGCGTGATCGGCCAGCGCCCTTCCGCCATCTCGCGGTTGTGCTGCGGCGCGAGGGTGACCACGTGAAAATCGACGGCCAAACCTTCCTTCGAGAAAAACCCCTTATGTTCGGCGACGACATGCGGCGGACAACGCCGATAGCCGGTGACGGTGAGACGATCCATCGGCTTACTCGCTCAATAGCTCAGCAGTGCGCTTAACGACAGCGGGCGGCGTGGTGTAGGCCTTGCGCACCAAACCCTCCAGCTTCTCGCCGCTCGTCGGGGAAATATCGAAGCGCAGCTTTGCCGCCTCTTCCTTAAACGCCGCGTCATCCATCGTCGCCATGAAGGCGGCACGCAGCGCGGCGACGCGCGCGGCCGGCACGCCCGGCGGCGCGACGAATGGCCGGCCCAGATCGACGCGCGCGAAAATCAGGTCCAAAGCGGCGCGGTCTTCCGCCGTTTTCGCAAAGGCGGTGACGAGCGGCAGCCCCTTCAGGGTCGGATCTTCCTCCGTCGCCATCTGCAGGATGATGCGGAATTTTCCGTCCTTGAACTGGCTTGAACGGCGCAGCGACTCGGTGCCGAGACAGACGCCGTCCAGTTCGCGTTTTTCGACGGCCAGAAGCATGTCTTGCGATCCGGTATAGCCTTTGATGATCTTGGCTTTCATGCCGATCAGCTTTTCCAGGATCAGCGGGAAGATGTGGCTCTCGTTGCCGGCCCCTGTCGAACCGAAAACGGTTTCTTGCTTAAACATGTCCTGCGCCGTTTGCGCGGGATGCGTGTGCCACACCGCGCACATGCTGAAATCGCGCGACGGGCTGCCGATGTAGTGAAACTTCAGCGGATCGAACTGCACGCCCTTGCCTTCGAACAAAGGCTCGAACGGTATGCCGCGCAAAATCATGCCGAACACGCTGCCATCCTGCGGTGCGGCGCTGTAAAGGAAATTGGCGAGCGCGAGACTGCCGGCGGCCGGCATGTTCTTCGGGACGATGGACGGCGCGCCCGGGATATGACGGCCGATGTGGCGACCGATGGCGCGCGCCCAAAGATCATTGCCGCCGCCGACGCCGACGCCGATCTGCAAATCGACGTTGCGGCCGCGATAAAAGTCGGCAACGTCATCGGCGCGTGCTGCCGATGCCAATATCAAGGCTGCGGTCGTCGCGGCCATGAGGCGTCCAATCGCCCTTGCGGACATGATGCGTTCTCCCCTGATCTTTTTTTGCAGGTCGGTCATGCCGCCCGCTTGGCCGCGAGTATAGGTTGCCCCCCTTACGCGGTAAATTGACGATCGCCAGATGAAAAAGCTTTCGCATTGGGACCGATGGCGATGAATTGGGCAGCCCAAAACCTTCGTCACATAAGCCTCCCCAAAGACAGCCGCAGCCTTTAAAAGAGGCGCAAGGCACATCTGCGCCGTTCATGAATGCCAGTGGAGAGATACGTGGACTTGGGAATTGCCGGCCGCGAGGCCTTGATTTTCGGCGGCAGCCGCGGCCTGGGCCACGCCTGCGCCATGGCGGTGGCGCGCGAGGGCGTGAACGTGACCGTGGTGGCCCGCACGGCCAAGGACATCGAAGCCGCCGCGGCGAAGATCGCCAAGGAGACCGGCGTGCGCGCCACGCCGGTGGCCGCCGACATCCGCACGCCCGAGGGCCGCGCGGCGGCGCTCAAGGCCTGCCCCAACCCGGACATTCTCTTGAACAACGCCGACGGGCCGGAGCCCGGCGATTTTCGTCATTGGTCGCGCGAAGACTGGATCGGCGCGTTTGATTCCATGACGCTGGGTCCGATCGAGATGATCCGCGCCACGGTCGACGGCATGATGGCGCGCGGCTTCGGCCGCATCGTCAACATCTCCTCGCGCAGCGTGAAGATCGCGCAGAGCGAGATCGGCCTGTCGAACGCCGCCCGCTCGGCGCTGGTCGGCTTCACCGCCGGCCTGGCGCGCCAGACCGTGGCTAAAGGCGTGACCATCAACAACCTGCTCGCCGGCATTTTCGACAGCGGCGCGCAGAAGCGACATATCGAAGGCATGCTGCCGGAGCTGAACAAAAGCTTCGAGCAGGTCTGGGCCGAGCGCGCCGCGAACAGCCCGGCCAAGCGTTACGGCGATCCGGAGGAGTTCGGCGCCTATTTCGCCTTCCTCTGCTCGGCCAAGGGCGGCTATATCAACGCCCAGAATTTGCTGATCGACGGCGGCGCCTATCCGGGCACCTACTGACCCGCCGCATTCCACCTTCATCAGGAGACGAGACATGGACATTCGGCGCCTTCAGCCGGGCAAGCGCATGAGCGAAGCGGTGATTCACAACGGCACGGTCTATCTCGCCGGCCAGGTCGCCGCCGACAATACGCAGGACGTCGCCGGCCAGACCCGTCAGGTGCTGGCGCAGATCGACGCGCTGCTCAAGGAAGCCGGCACGGACAAGACCAAGATCCTCTCGGTCAAAATCTGCCTGCGCGACATCTCAAGCTTCGCCGAGATGAACAGCGTGTGGGACCAGTGGGTGCCGCAGGGCCATACGCCGGCGCGCGCCACCATCGAGGCGCGCCTCGCCGCCCCGCAGTATCTGGTGGAAATTATCGCGATTGCCGCTGTCTAAACTGTAATCGCTCCGCCATGAAAATGACGGGGACGGGCTGCCTGCGCTTGGGCTAGCCTGTCCCCGTTATTTTTTGGGAGAGACGCATGGGCGAGAACGTGGCGACGCGCGACACATCGCCGCTCCATCCCCGCCATCAGCAGACCTTTCCGGCCCTGACCGGCGCTGAGATCGCACGGCTGCGGCGCTTCGCCGTGCGCGAGGTGAGTTACGGCGACGGCGATTGGCTGTTCCAGGCCGGCCAGCTCGCGCCCGGCATGTTCATCATTCTCGAAGGCCATGTCTGCATCACCCAGCGCGACGCGCTCGGTCAGGTGACGCCGATCGCCGAACAGGGGCCGGGGCAATTCCTCGCCGAGGTCGGCCAGCTCTCCGAACGCCTGGCTTTGGTCGACGGCCGTGCCAAGGGCGAGGTGCGCGTCCTGCTCATTCCGCCGGATGGCTTGCGCGCGCTCTTGATCGCCGAGGCGGAGCTTGGCGAACGCATCCTGCGCGCGCTCATCCTGCGCCGCGTCGCCTTGCTGCAGACCGGTCTCGGCGGCCCGGTGATCGTCGGCCCGCCTTTCGCCGGCGGCACGGTGCGCATTCAGGGCTTTCTGACGCGCAACGGCCAGCCCTACCACCTGCTCGATCCCGCTAAGGACGAGAAAGCCGCCGAACTGCTGGAACGCTACGTCCCTGCCCCCAGCGATCTGCCGCTCGTCGTCTGCATGAACGGCGACGTGCTGCGCAACCCTGAAGAAAATGTCCTCGCCCACGCGCTCGGCATGGTCAGCAATGAACCGAAGCGCGAGACCTATGACGTCGCCGTGGTCGGCTGCGGCCCCGCCGGCCTCGCCACCGCGGTGAACGCCGCGTCCGAAGGGCTCTGCGTGCTGGTGGTCGATTGCCGCTATTACGGCGGCCAGGCCGGCGCTAGTACGCGCATCGAAAACTATTTCGGCTTCCCGACCGGCATCTCCGGCCAGGCGCTGGTGGCGCGCGCCTATATCCAGGCGCAGAAATTCTCGACCGACATGCTGATCCCCGTCGAGGTCATGTCGCTCGATTGCACGAAAAAGGACGGCGTCTTCAAATTGGCCTTGAGCAACGGCCATGAGATCAGCGCTCGCGCCGTGGTCGTCGCCTCGGGCGCACGCTATCGCCGCCCCGCTATCGAAAACCTCGCCGCCTTCGAGGGGCGCGGCGTGTGGTTCTGGGCCTCCAATGTCGAGGCGCGCATGTGCGCCGGCGAAGAGGTGGTGCTGATCGGCGGCGGCAATTCCGCCGGCCAGGCGGCCGTCTATCTTTCGGGCCATGTGAAGAAAGTGCGCATGATGGTGCGCGGCGACGGGCTGGCCGCCAGCATGTCGCGCTATCTGATCGACCGCATCGAGGCGACGCCGAACATCGAATTGATGACGCGCACCGAAGTGGTCGCGCTCAAGGGCGGCGAAGACGCCAGCCTCAACGAGGTGACCTGGCGCGACCGGACGAGCGGCGAGACGACGGCCAAACCGATCCGCCATCTCTTCATTTTCGCCGGCGGCGATCCGTCGACCGACTGGCTGCAAGGCTGCGGCGTCGCGCTGGATGAGACCGGCTTCGTCCTGACCGGCGGCATCTCCAACCTGGAAGGCCATGCGCCGCACGCGCTCGAATCGACCGTGCCCGGCGTCTTCGCGGTCGGCGACGTGCGCGCCAATTCGGTCAAGCGCGTCGGCAATGCCATCGGTGAAGGCGCGCAAGTGACCTCCGCCCTGCATAAATATTTCGCCGGTCTTCCTCAGACTTAGGCGCAAACCTAGGAGACGCGCTCATGGCCGCAAGCTGCAAACATCTGGACGGCATCCGCGACGTCAAACCGAGCGCGCGCGGCTGCGAGGAATGCCTGAAGACCGGCGACGAGTGGGTGCATTTACGGATCTGCCGCACCTGCGGCCATGTCGGTTGCTGCGACGATTCGAAGAACAAGCATGCCACCAAGCATTTCCACGCCACGCAGCACCCGATCATCGAAGGCTACGATCCGCCCGAACATTGGGGCTGGTGCTATATCGACGAGGCTTTTTTCGTCCTCTCCGACCGCCCCACAGAGCAGGACGGACCCATCCCCAATTTCGGCTATTGAATATTCTTAATAAGTTTCAATAGGTTAGCTGCGATTGGCCTTACCAACCATAGGTGATACCACTTAAGTGATATTTTTTAACTGGCTGTAAATCCCTGCCGCCTACTCTCCGCCGACGATTTTTTTTCGCTCGGGGAGGGCGACATCATGTTTTCGGCTTTTCGCAGCAAGTGCGATCAGGCTCTGCTGACCGCGCTCGACACGTCCCAGGCGATCATCGAGTTCAAGCCTGACGGCACCATCTTGAGCGCCAACGGCTGCTTCCTGAAGGCGATGGGCTACAGCCTCGACGAGGTCAAAGGCCGCCATCACAGCATCTTCGTCGAGCCTGGCTATGCCGCAAGCGCGCCGTACAAAGAGTTCTGGGCTGCGCTGGCGCGCGGCGAGTTTCAATCGGCCGAATACAAGCGGCTGGCCAAGGGTGGCCGCGAAATCTGGATTCAGGCGACCTACAATCCGGTGCGCGACCGCGCCGGGCGCATCGTGCGTGTCGTGAAGCTCGCCACCGACGTCACCTCGCGCAAGCTGCAGGATGCAGATGCGCAGGGCCAGATCGCAGCCATCGGCAAGTCGCAGGCGGTCATTCAATTCAATCTCGACGGCACCATCATCACCGCCAACGACAATTTCCTCGCCGCTGTCGGCTATAGCCTCGACGAAATCGTTGGGCGTCATCACAGCATGTTCGTCGATCCGGCCTATGCCGCGAGCGACGATTATCGCCGCTTCTGGGAGATGCTCGGCCGCGGCGAATATCAAGCCGCCGAATACAAGCGCATCGGCAAAGGCGGCCGCGAGATCTGGATTCAGGCGAGCTACAACCCGATCTTCGATCTCAACGGCAAGCCGTTCAAGGTCGTGAAATACGCCACCGACATCACCCGCCAGATGCAGGAGCGGCTGAACCGGAGCGCCACCGGCAAGGCCGTAGATGCCGATCTTTCGGAGATCGTTCGGGCCGTCTCCACCGCCACCGAACGCGCGCAAACCTCGGCGCAAGCTTCGGTCGAGACGTCGTCGAACGTGCAGTCGGCCGCCGCCGGCGCCGAACAGCTCGCCGCCTCGGTCAACGAGATCAGCCGCCAGACCGCAGACGCGTCCCGCGTCTCCTCCGAAGCCGTCGATCAGGCGCACAAGACCGGCGGCATCGTCGACGGCCTGGCCGCCGCCGCCCAGCGCATCGGCGACGTCGTCAAGCTCATCACCGACATCGCCGGCCAGACCAACCTCTTGGCGCTCAACGCGACGATCGAAGCCGCGCGCGCCGGAGAAGCCGGCAAAGGCTTCGCCGTCGTGGCCCATGAGGTGAAGAACCTGGCGACGCAGACGGCCAAGGCGACCGACGAGATCACCGGCCAGATCGGCCAAGTGCAAGGCGCGACCGAGCAAGCGGTTGCCGCGATCAAGGAGATCGGCACGACCATCCAGCGGCTGAGCGAGATCTCTTCGCTGATCGCCGCTGCGACCGAGGAGCAGAACGTCGTGACGCAAAGCATCTCGGCGAACATGCAAGTGGTGGCGCAGAACGTCAGCAGCATCAGCGACAGCGTCAACGAGATTGCCGAAGTGGCCGAAACGGCCAGCGGCCTCACGCTGAAAGTCAAGGAAGCGTCGCTGGCGCTGGCAAGCTAAGCCGGCTTAGACCGGCTCGGTGACGCGGCCGACCAGACTGCCGAACTTCGCCATCTCGCTGTCCGGCGTCGCGATCATGCCGAGATCGGCGGCGGCCAGCTTGCGATACTCGCCGAACTTCTCGCTGAACCACCACCAGGGCACGCCGCCGCGCACGGAGGCGGGCTCGACGGAGGTGTAGGCATGTTTCCAGCTTTCCGGCAGCGGCCGGCCGTAAGGCGTCGAGAGCCACATGCGCATGACATGGCGCTTCAGGTCGATCTCGTCATGGTCGATCACCTGTGTTCGGCCATGGATGATCTGGTAGTTCACGACGAACTGCAGGTCGCCCGGCTCGAAATACATCTCGAAGAAGAACGCCGGGTCATTCGCCAGTTCGAAGGCATATTCCACCGCTTCGCGGAATTTCGGCGTGATGCGCGGCGCGTCGGCGAAGCTTTGCGCCTTCAATGTGCGGTTGTAGCTGAAGCGGCTGGCGAAATGACCTTCGCGAAAGCCGAAGAAGGGCGTGGTGAACCAGCGTTCGCCGCTTTGCGGATCGGGCATCACCCAGGCGAGTGGATGGGGCTTGTAGAGCTCGCGCGCGAGATCGGGCCGCGTGTCGACCATGTGGTCGTGGATCGCCGCCGTGCTGCAGAGCTTGCTCGCACCGCCCGCCTTGGCGCGCTGGCGGCACAAGAGCAGGACGACATCCGCCTCGTCGGTGTGGAAGCTCTGCGCCTTGCCCGAGGTGTAGCCGCGCGCCTCGCTGCCCGGCGTGCCGCGATCACGGATATCGCCGAGCAGCTCGCCATGCTGCGATTGCGGCAGCACGACGCCGAGATGCAGGCCGATGCCCCAATAGAGCTGATGGATTTCGTCCTGGCTCAGACCTTCCAGCGGCATGCCGCGCACCAGCATGATGCCCAGCTTTTCGTCCATGTCGCGCATGCGCGCGCGCAAGGCGGGGCCGACGGTGGGCAGCGGAAAGTCGCTTTGGCGCGCATCGAGCGGGCCGACGCCGCGCTTTTGGTAATGGCGCAGCGCGGCGAGGATCTCGCGGCGCTGATCGGGCGACAGCGGATATTTCCACTCGTCGCTCTGGGCGATGTCGGGACCGCGCCAAGCGGCTTTGCCGCCCACTTTGCGCAAAAGAATGCTCTCGCCTGACATGTCGCTCGCCTCTTGCCCTGTGGCGTCCGGAAGACGAATTGTTAACTAACTTAACGATCTCGTCACGGGCAAATTTCGTGGCGCACGGCGAAATGCCGCCAGTCGGATTGACCCTGGCCGGTCAATTGCGCAGGCGATAACCGGTCTTGAACATCCAGCCGACGATGGCGAGGCAGACGGCGAGGAAGACGAAGGTCATGGCGAGGCTGATGCCCATATGCACGTCGGCGGTGCCGTGGAAGCTCCAGCGGAAGCCGTTGACGAGATAGACCACCGGGTTGAACAGGCTGACGAAACGCCAGAACGGCGGCAGCACGTCGATGGAATAGAAGCTGCCGCCCAGGAAGGTCAGCGGCGTGATGATCAGCAGCGGCACGATCTGCAGCTTCTCGAAGCCGTCTGCCCAGATGCCGATGATGAAGCCGAACAGGCTGAAAGTGATCGCCGTCAGCAGCAGGAAGAACACCATCCACAGGGGATGCTCGACCTGCAGCGGCACGAACAGCGTGGACGTCGCCAGGATGATGACGCCGAGGATGATCGACTTGCTCGCCGCCGCGCCGACATAGCCGATGACGATCTCCATCGGCGAGACCGGCGCCGACAAAATCTCGTAGATCGTGCCGGTGAAGCGCGGGAAGTAGATGCCGAAGGATGCGTTGGCGATGCTCTGGGTGAGCAGCGACAGCATGATCAGACCGGGCACGATGAAAGAGCCGTAAGCGACGCCATTGACCGACTGGATGCCCGCGCCGATCGCCGCGCCGAACACGACGAAATAGAGCGAGGTCGAGATCACCGGCGAGATGATGCTCTGCATGACGGTGCGCCAGGCGCGCGCCATCTCGAACTTGTAGATCGATTTGATCGCATGGACGTTCATGGGCGCGCTCCATGCACCAGACCGACGAAAATTTCTTCCAGCGAGCTCTGCGTCGTCTGCAGGTCCTTGAAGCGGATCCCCGCTTCCGACAAGGCCGAGAGCAGTGACGTGATGCCAGTGCGCTCGCCCTGGGTGTCGTAGGTATAGACCAGCTCGTTGCCGCCGGCGGCGATCTCCAGCTGATAGGCGGCGAGCGCGGCGGGCAGCTGGCTCAGCGGCTGCTGCAATTGCAGGCTGAGCTGCTTCTTGCCGAGCTTGCGCATCAGCTCGGCCTTGCGCTCGACCAGGATGATCTCGCCTTTGTTGATGACGCCGATGCGGTCGGCCATCTCCTCGGCTTCCTCGATGTAGTGCGTCGTGAGGAAGATGGTGACGCCCGATTCGCGCAAGCGCCGCACCATGCGCCACATGTCCTGGCGCAGTTCGACATCGACGCCCGCCGTCGGCTCGTCGAGGAACAGGATCGTCGGCTCGTGCGACAAAGCCTTGGCGATCATCACGCGGCGCTTCATGCCGCCCGACAGCGTCATGATCTTGCTGTCCTTCTTCTCCCACAGCGACAGGTCGCGCAGGATCTTCTCAATATAGTCCGGCGCCGGCGGCTTGCCGAACAGGCCGCGGCTGAAATTGGTCGTCGCCCAGACCGTCTCGAAGGCGTCGGTCGTCAGCTCCTGCGGCACCAGGCCGATCTTGGCGCGCGCGGCGCGATAGTCGGTGGCGATGTCATGGCCGTCGGCGGTGATCTTCCCGGCGCTGGCATTGAGGATGCCGCAGATGATGCCGATCAGCGTCGTCTTGCCGGCGCCGTTGGGGCCGAGCAGCGCGAAAATCTCGCCCTTCTCGACGGCGAGATCGACGGCCTTCAGCGCTTGAAAGCCGGTCTTGTAGGTCTTCGACAGACCCTGAACGGAGATGATCGGAGAGGACATGAGCAAGCCGCGTAAAGAAGGGGCCAGAGTCGTAGCACCATCGCGCCGCGATCAGAATCCCTCATTCGCGACAGGATGGCGATTTTCATTGTCGGAAGTAACCGACTTACCTCGTAGGTAATCGGTTATGGCGCGGGATCGGCCGGCGCCTTCTCCTGCGGTCCTTGGCGCAGCAGAATTTTCTGCGCCTGCCAGAGGTCGCTCGGCGCCATCTCTTCGAGCGGCTTGACCTCGCCGCCGGCCAGCACGGCGACGGGCATGCCGTCGCGATAGAGCACCCGGTTGCTGGTCAGCGCGGCAAGCTTGCCGCCCGGCGTCAAGATGCCGACGAGGTTGAGCGGATCGGCGCCCGACAGCGAGACGAACTCGCCCTTCGGCTCGCTGCGGCGCATTTCGCGCAGCTTGCCGATGGCGTCGGGCAGCGCGAATTGCTCGCCCGAGAAGCCCGACACGAAGCGCCCGCCGCGAATTTCGCCGCGCGCTTCCAGGCGGCGATAGACCTTCAGCAATTCGCGCCACGGCGGCAGCCAGTCGGCCTCGCGCTCCAACATGCGCCAGAACACCACGCCGTAGCGGCGCAGCAGCGTGCGCGCCACATGTTCGACGGCTTCCAGGGTGAAGGCGGCGTCATGGGATGCGGGGCGGCGCGCCAGCGACCAGCGGCCCGCATCGTCCATGCCGAAGACCACGGGCCGGCGACGGCGGCGCAGGCCATAGCTCGGCGTCTTGACGGCGGGGGCGATCAAGGCGCGCAAACCGCCGAAACTGTCCGATGTCACCAGGCCGAGCGTGACCAGCTCGCCGAGCGCCTCTTCGACCTGGGCGCGCAGTAGCTTGGTCGCCTGCACCAGCTCGTCGAAGAAAGACGCGCCGTGATCGCGCAGCGTCTCAAACACGGCGCGGCTGCGCCCGCTCGGCTCGGCCAAAGCATCCGTCGCGGCAAGCGCCGACCAGTAAGCGGCATTGCGGCGCGCCATCAGCGTGATCGGCGTCGCTCGCACCGGCCCCGACGCCCGCTGTTCGCTGCGCGCGACACGCGGGCGCAGCCGCGCCCAGGAGACGCGGCCCGACAGGCAGCGCTCGTCGAGCCAGGCCGGCTCATATTCGCCGATGCGCGCCGGGAGAATCTCGCGCTCCCAAGCGCCCGCCGCCGTCTCGAAGCCTTCGAGCTGGCCGACGATGGCGTCGAGCGCGTCCGGCCCTTCCATGCGCGATTCCGGCAACACGCGCTGCCAGGAAAACAGGAAGCGCAGGAAATCGCGCGCCGGCACCGGCTCGATTTCGGCGCGCAGGCGCTTGATGGTGTAGTGATGGATGCGCGCGAGCAGACGCCGCTCACACCATTCGTCGATTCCAAGATTGGGCGTGAAGCGGCCGCGCAGCGCGAAGCCTTCACCTTCCAGCGTAGCGAGGGCCATGGTGACGACATCGGCCGCGAGGCCCGAGGTTTCGGCCAGCATGGCCAACGTCACCGGCCCCTGGCCTTCGAGCCGGCCGCGCAGGATTTCCACCGCGGCGGTCTCGGCGGTCCAGCTTTCAGCGGCATAGGATGCCGGCGCGGCTATTTCCGGCTGCAGCGCCGCAGCGGGCCAGAGGGTGCGGAACTGCATCAAGCGCTCGGCAGTGATCCACAATTTGCCGGCAGGTGTGACAAGCTGCGCGGCGCGTTTGGCTTTGGCCAGTTCAGCGAGTAGCGCCGGCCAAGCGGGATTGGCGCGCGCTTCCGCCTCTGTCAGATAACCGAGCCACACCAGCCCGTCGTGCAATTCGTCGGCAGTCGCGGCATCCGGCCAAGCCTCCTCGCGCACGCGCGCGATCGCCTCGGCATCCAGCTTGCCGAGATCGGAAGCCTCCTCCGGCGACATCCAGCGCCGGCCCATCACCGCCTGGGTGCGGCGCTCTTCGAGCGGTGCGTCATCGAGGAAGGCATAGGGGCGCGCCGACAACACTTCCATGGCGAGCGGCGACGGCTCTACGAGATCGCAGGCGACGACTTTGATCTCGCCCGATTCCAGCTTGCGCAGCAACGCTTCCAGCCCGGCGAGGTCCATTGCCTCCTGCAGGCAATCGTCGATGGTCTGATTGACCAGCGGATGATCCGGCACTTCGCGCTCGCCGACGATGTTCTCCAGGCAGGCGAGCTGATCGGGGAAGACGTTGGCGACCAGATCTTCCGCGTCCATGCGCGCGAGCTGCGGTGGCACTTTGCGCCCGCCGCGAAAGCGCGGCAGCGCCAGGGCGATGCCGGCGGCCCAGCGCCAGCGCGTCAGGAACATCGGCGCGTCGAGCAAGGCTTGGATCAGGACTTTGCGCACCGTGTTGGCATGCAGATAGGCCTTCACCTCGGCCAGTTCGAAGCTGTGCACGGAGGTGAGGGAGAGGATGATGTTGTCCTCGGTCGCCGCCGCCTGCAGCTCGAAGTTGAATTTGCCGCAGAAGCGCTTGCGCAGCGCCAAGCCCCAGGCGCGGTTGAGCCGGCTGCCGTAAGGGGAATGGATGACGAACTGCATGCCGCCGGCTTCATCGAAAAAGCGCTCGAACACCAGCGTCTCTTGCGTCGGCAAGGTGCCGAAGGCGGCATGGCCGGCGGCGAGATAGGCTGTCAGCTCCTCGGCGGCGAGCGGCGACAGGCCAACCTCACCTTCCAGCCAGGCCCTCGCCGACGCGCCGCTCTTGTCGTCCGCCAAGCGCGCTGCGATCTCGCCGCGCAGGCGTGAGACCGAGACCGACAATTCGTCGCTGCGGCCCGGCGCCTCGCCGAACCAGAAGGGAATGGTCGGCGGCTGGCCCTGGGCATCCTCGACGCGCAAAGTTCCGCGCTCGACGCGCAGGATGCGATAGGAATGGTTGCCGAGCTGGAAAATGTCGCCGGCCATGCTCTCGACGGCAAAATCCTCATTCACCGTGCCGATGAAGATATTGTCCGGCTCCATCTGCACGCGATAGTCGGCATTGTCGGGGATGGTGCCGCCGGAGGTCAGCGCCGTCAGCTTGGCACCCTTGCGGCCGCGTATCTCGCCGTTCACCGCATCATGATGGATCAGCGCGCCGCGCCGCCCGCGTCGGAAGGTGAAGCCGTCCGCCAGCATACGCAGCACATCGTCGAATTCTTTGCGCGCCAAATCGCGATAGGGCCAGGCCCGGCGCATCAGCCGGAACATATCGCCCTCGCGCCATTCCTCGGCGGCGGCGGCCTCGGCGACGATTTGCTGTGCCAGCACGTCGAGCGGGCGATGGGGAATGACGAGCTTGTCCAATTCGCCGCGCCGCACGCTGTCGAGCAGGGCGGCGCATTCCACCAGGTCGTCGCGCGAGGACGGAAACAGCCGACCGTGCGGCGTGCCGCCGACCGAATGGCCCGAGCGGCCGACGCGCTGCAGGAAGCTGGCGATGGAGCGCGGCGAGGACAATTGGCAGACGAGATCGACGTCGCCGATATCGATGCCCAATTCCAGCGACGCCGTGGCGACCAGGGCTTTCAGATGGCCGCCCTTCAATCGCTGCTCGGCGTCGAGCCGCTGCTCCTTCGACAGACTGCCGTGGTGGGCCGCGACATGCTCGTCGCCCACGCGGTCGCCAAGCTCGGCGGTGACGCGCTCGACCGTGCGGCGCGTATTGGCGAAGATCAGCGTCGTGCGATGCTCGGCGATCAGCTCGGCGATACGGTCGTAGACCTCGCCCCAGCCCTCGTTCGACATGACCGATTCGAGCGGCGAATCGGTCAGTTCGATGGCGAGGCGGCGCTCGCGCACATGGCCGCTATCGACGATGACGCAATCGGGAACCGGACCGGATTCATCGCCGCGCCCGGTCAGAAGATGCGCCACCTCCTCGATCGGCTTTTGCGTCGCCGACAGGCCGATACGCTGCAGCTTGCCGCCGCAGAGATCCTGCAGACGCTCCAGCGAGATCGCCAGATGCGCGCCGCGCTTGGTGGCGGCGACGGCATGGATTTCGTCGACGATGACCGTGCGCGTCGTCGCCAGCATGGCGCGGCCCGAATCCGATCCGAGCAACAGATAGAGCGACTCCGGCGTGGTGACGACGATATGCGGCGGCTTCTTGGCCGCCTTGGCGCGTTCCGATTGCGGCGTGTCGCCGGTGCGCACCCAACTGGTGATCTCGACATCGGGCAAGCCTTGCTTGGCCAGCTCTTCGCGGATGCCGGCGAGCGGCAACTGCAGATTCTTCTGGATGTCGTTCGACAGCGCCTTGAGCGGCGAGACATAGATCACCTGCGTCTCGTCGATCAGGCTGCCGGCCAACCCCTGGCGCAGCAGCTTGTCGATGGAAGCGAGGAAAGCGGCAAGCGTCTTGCCCGAACCGGTGGGCGCGGCGATCAGCACATCCTTGCCAGCGGCGATGGCCGGCCAAGCCTCAGCTTGCGCAGCCGTCGGCGCGGCGAAATGGCGCGCGAACCAGCTCTGAACGGCAGGATGAAAAATCTCGGTCGGCATGAGCGGCTGATATGGGGATCGCGGCGGATACTATCAAACCGCCGGATGCGATCTTAGCGGGATTCGACGGCGCTTTGCAGCGGAACCCGCCGCCACGCCATCGCGTTGAAGAGGCAAGGAAATCCGACAGGAGGCATCCATGCCCGCCTATCTCATCGTCCATCGCCGCGAAATCACCGACCCGCAGAAGCTCAAGCGCTACAGCGACGGCATCGACGCCGTGATCGCCAAATTCGGCGGCAAGGTCGCGGCCCGTTCCGACAGTTTCAAAGTGCTGGAAGGCGATTGGCATGCCGGGCGCCCCCATGACGACGCCAGGCCCGAGCGTTTGACCGTGATCGAGTTCCCCGATATGGCCAAACTGCAGGAATGGTACGAGTCCAACGACTACGCGGAGCTCAAGGCCATCCGCCAGGCGGCCTCGCGCTCCGACATCGTCGCGATCGAGACGCGCTGAGCGCCGGCCAAAAAAGAAGGGGCGACCGTCGGACCCGGCCGCCCCTCCCCACCTGAGCGGACTGCTACACGCTCGGGATCAGGCCTTTCAGCGCCGGGACCATGCTGCCGAGCAGGGTCGGCGGCCAGGGGATCGACAGCAACTGGTCGAACACGGCGTAGATGAAGACCATCATCACCGCCGCATAGATCAAGGTGATCTTCCACGGCTCGCGCGCTTCGACGCGCATGAAGGTCGTCACGAAGATCGGCACCGTCGGGATCAGGCCGATCGTGGCCATGGAACCGAGGAACGCCACCATCCAGCCGAAGAACATCGCGCCGCGCTTCAAGATATAGAGCGGCTCGAGGTGGGTGATGTTGCTGCCGATATCCATGTGGATTTTCTGCTGCACGTTCTTCTTGGCCTCATCGCCCACAGCCACGGGCTTGGCGACCGCCTGGCTGCGGAACACGCTGTTGAGCAGCGACAGGCTGCAAAAACCCAGCGCACCGATGCCGACGATCATCGGGATGATCTTGGCATCGAGGTTCCAGGTCACCGCCTGCGACAGCATCACGCCGACCAACCCGATCAGGAAGATCGGGAAAATCTGCATCTTCGAGAAGTGCGGCTTGTGCACGTCGGCAAGCATGCCCTTCATGCCGCCATGGGCGCGCACGTCCTTGATGAACGGCCCGAGCAGACTGAGCGCCGCCAAAGCGAACAGGCCGATCACCACCGGACGCTGCATCCAGGAGATGCCGTAACGCTCGATCGAGATGAACATGTAGCGCTCGAAGATGCCGCCGAGGATGAAGCCGAGCACCAGCGGCGGGCGCGGCCATTTGAAGTGCTTCATCGTCCAGCCGAGGACGCCGAAGAATAGCAAGCCGTAAAGATCGCCCCATTGGCGCTGGCCCTCGAACGCGCCGATATAGACCAGGCAGAGCACGCCCGGCAGGATCAGCGAGTAGCGCAGTGTCGCGATCTTGGCGAACTGCGCGCTGAAGAGGAAGCAAAGGCCCGAGCCGAGGATGTTGGCGATGGCGATGGACCAGACCATCGAATAGGTGATGGGCAGGTTCTTCGTCAGCATGTCGGGACCGGGGACCAAGCCCTGGATCAGGAACGCGCCGAGCAGGATCGCCATGCCGGCGGAGCCTGGCACGCCGAACACGATGGTCGGAATGAGCGCGCCGCCTTCGCGCGAGCAGGTGGCGCTTTCCGCGGCGATGACGCCGCGCACGTCGCCCTGGCCGAAAGTCTGCTGCGCGCCCTTCTCCGTCTTCAGCGCGTGGCCGTAGGAGATCCAGTCGATCACCGAGGCGCTGATGCCGGGAATGGCCCCGATCACCGAGCCGATCCAGGCGCAGCGCAGGTTGAGCCACCAATGCTCGTAACAATCGACGCAGCCTTGCCACAGGCCGCGCCAGTTGCTGGTCGTCGACTTGTCGATCTCATGCTGCACTACCGAGGTCTTGCCGACCAGGAGATCGCAAAGCTCCGGCAGGGCGAAAACGCCGAGCGTGATCGGCACCAGCGGCATGCCGTCCCACAGGTACAGGCTGTTCATGGTCCAGCGCAGCGTGCCGGTCTGCGGATCGGACCCGATCATGGCGAGCATCACGCCGAAGCAGGCCATGGTGAGCCCGCGCAGCGGCGTGTTGCCCGACAGCACGGCGACCATCGAAAGGCCGAACACCGACATGGCGAGCAGTTCGGGCGAGCCGATGAACAGGATCGCCGGGCGCACGATCGGCAGCACCACGGCCATCAGCACGGCGCCGAACAGGCCGCCGATCAGGGCGGACATGTAAGCGGCGCCGAGGGCTCTGGCGCCTTCGCCGCGTTTGGTCATGGGATAGCCGTCGAGCGCGGTCGCCGCCGATGCGGCATGGCCGGGCGCGCCGAGCACGATGGCCGAGATCGGGTCGCCGTGCGTCGTCGTCGCGGCGAGGCCGAGCAGCAGCGCCATGGCCGCCGGCGCATCGAGATTGAAGGTGAAAGGCAAAAGAAGCGCGGTGCCGGCGACGCCGCCGATGCCGGGTAGAATGCCAAGCGCGAGGCCGCACAGCACACCCGCCCAGAGCAGCATCAACCGATGCGGATCGAGGAGAATGAACAGGCCCGAGCTGAGCGCATTGATCCAGTCGTGAAACATGAAACCGTTCCCTATCTGCTGAGTGACGACCGGCGTCACGCAGCCTGGAAACGGACAGCGCGCGCCGGGCTAGATCGTCAGATCGGCAGGAGGACCGGTGGGCTTGAGGGCGCGGCGGGCGATGCTGTGGCCTTGGCCGAAGGCGAGCTGGCCTTCGAAGGACAGCGGCAGGCCGAAGGCCGGCAGAGCGCGCACCGCGACGGTGAAAATGGGATCGTCGTCGGTGGGATCGTCGTCGCCGAACGCCGTCGCAACGGCATCGCCGCCGGCAACGTCGCTCTGGGCGATGAGCGCGAGATCGTCATAAGTCGCATCGACGCTCTGGATGCTGGCGCCGACGCGGGCGACGCCGAGGCCGCCGATCAACAACAGGACGGCAAACCAGGCGAAGGCGCTCCGCATCGCGGCGCGCCAGGACCAGGCCTGAGTCATGAAGCTGAGACGGGAGAACAAATCTTCGTACCTGCGTGCGCCTTAAAGGCGCCCTGGCGCCGCATCGTTCTTATGAGCGCCGATTATATAGCAGGCCCGGATGTCTTCTATCTGACTTTGGCCGGCTTTTGCGCCCCGCCCATCACGTCTTGCGGCGCGCCGACCGGCCCGCTGCCGCAATAGATCCCGTTTAAACCAAAATTAACCCAAATTTGCCCAATATGTTGGGCCGGAACGGCAAAGGCCCACAAGGCGTTGCTATTCCAGGAAGAACGAATTGGGAGAAGCCCCATGGCTCTTATCACCGCCAGTTTCCCTTCGGTCCCCGATACGATCGGCGCCCTGCACGATCGCGGCATCCCGCTGCGCGCCTCCTGCCGCAACTGCGGCCATGTCCATGATTGGCCGGTCAATGTGTTGGTGCGCCGCCACGGCCGCCACGCCCGCTGGTGGGACATGAAGTTGCGCTGCACCTCTTGCGACTCCTACGGCAGCGACCTGCAGATCGCCCCGCTCTTCGCCCGGTTCCGCATCGCCGCTTAGCGGGCTGTAAAGCCAGCAAATTGGAACCCATGCGCCGCTGAGCCGATGATGGCGGTTAACTGACCGCGCTATCTCGTTATTGCTTAGCGGCGCTCGGGCGGCCGGCGCCCTTTTCCCTTCCCTTGCAACGGCGGCCCGGTATTGTCCCGGCTGCATACCATCGCACCTTCAGGGAACCGGGCGCGCCTCCCATGCCGATCTCCAGCGGTTTCGTCGTCCGCGCCACGACCGCCTTCCTCATCGTCGGCTTCCTCGCCCTGTTCGCCATCGTCGGCATGACGGTGTGGCTCGGCGAACGCTCCCAGGCTTTTTTCGAAAGCGCGACCAATGAACGCGAAACCCGCGTCATGGCGGTCGAGCTGCGCGATGCCCTGCGCACCGCCGAGGGCAGCCAGCGCGGCTACCTGCTGACCGACAACGAAATCTATCTCGCGCCTTACGACACCGCGAAGGCTCTGGCCGAGCGCCAACTCGCCAGCCTGAATGAGCGCATGGCGGGCAACGAACAGGCCGCGCCGCTGCTGCGCCGCCTGAGCGCCATCGTCGCCGACAAGGTCGCCGAGATGGACCAGACCATCGCCCTCAAGATGGAGAACCGCGACGACGAGGCGCTCGGCATGATCCGCAGCAATCGCGGCAAGGCGCTGATGGACGAGGCCAACGTCTTTCTCTACGGCCTGATTCTCGCCGCCGACGAGCGGCTGGCGGCCGGCGGCATCGAGCAGCAGCGCAACGCCGCCTGGCTGCGCTGGGTGTCGGCGATCAGCGCCTTCGTCATCATCATCGTGGTCGGCGGCGTCACCTACACGGTGCTGCTCTACGCCCGCGAAACCGCCGAGGCGCGCGACGAGGTGCGGCTGATGAACGCCAGCCTGGAAGACCGCGTGACCCAGCGCACCGCCGATCTGGCGCTGGCGCGCGAACGCGCCGAGGCCTTGCTCGCCGAGGTGAACCATCGCGTCGCCAACAGCCTGCAGCTCGTCGCTTCGCTCGTGAAACTGCAGTCGAACGCCGTGAAGGATCCGGCGGCGAAGGACGCGCTGGCCGAGACGCAGGGGCGCATCTACGCCGTCTCGCGCGTTCATAAGAGCCTTTATAATTCCGGCGACGTGCGCTTCGTCGCGCTCGACGAATATGCCCGCGGCATTCTCGACCATTTGGAGACCTCGATGCGCGCGGAAGGCCACACCGCCTCGCTGCGCCACGAAATCGACCCGATCAAGCTGCCGACCGACGCCAGCGTCAATCTCGGCGTCGTGCTGACCGAGTGGGTCACCAACGCCTTCAAATACGCCTATCCCGAGCAGCCCGGCGAAATCCGCGTCCGCCTCAAGCGGCTGGCGGACGGCAAGGCCGAGCTGGTCGTCGAGGATGACGGCGTCGGGCGCAGCGACGCCGCGCCGGCAAAAGGCACCGGCGTCGGCACGCGCATTGTCAACGTCATGGCCGGATCGCTGCAGGGCCAGATCGACTATCTGCCGCGCCGGCCCGGCACGGCGGCGCGCCTCGTGTTCCCGCTGGGAGATGCCGCATGATGTCGCGCGCTCTGTTCGCCGCCGCGCTGGCGCTCTGCGCGGCACCCGCCTTTGCCCAGGACGGCTCGCCCGGCCTCACCGCGCCGACCGTTTTGCCGCCGTTCAATCCCGCTGCCGCAGCCTGCTCTGCGCCGCCCGATCTGACCAAGACGCTGGTCTTCGCCCAAGACAACGAGCGCGAATTCATGCTCGGCACCGGGCGCGGCCTCGCCGCCGCCGCCAAGGATCGCGGCCTCGAATTTCGCGCCGCGCTCGCCAACAACGATCCGGCGCTGATGATCCGCCAGATGCGCGAACTGCGCGCCGCCAAGGTCGGCGCCGTCGTCGCCGCGCCGGTCGATGCGCCGTCGTTGACCCGCCCGCTACAGGAGATGATCTGGAGCGGCGCCTATGTCGGCACCGTGGTGCCGCCGCCGGCGATCACCATCCTCAACGCGCCGCAGTATCTCACCGGCAAGGTGCTGGCCGAAGCGGCGGCGACTTATATCCGCAGCCGCCTCGGCGGCAAGGCCAAGGTCGTGCTGCTGACGCACGACAGCCTGCAATTCCTCGCGCCGCGCTTCACCGCCATGCGCGACGTGCTCAAGACCATGCCCGGCGTGACCATCGTCGCCGACATCTCGCCGACCACCGTCAATAAAGAGGGCGGACTGGCGATGATGCGCACCATCTTGCTGGCGCAGCCCAACGTCGATGTCGTGCTCGGCGCCGACACGGTGGTGCTCGGCGCGCTGCAGGCGCTGCGCGACGCCGGCAAGGCGCGGCCCGACCAGTTCCTCGGCGGCATCGACGGCGAAGCCGAAGCGGTCGCCGAGATCAAGAAAAGCGGCAGCCCCTACAAGGCGAGCATCAGCTTGGCCTCGCCGATGTTCGGCTATGCGCTCGGCCAGATGGCCGCCGATTGGCTGGAGGGCAAGAGCGTGCCGCAGGCGATGGACACGCTGCCGAAAGCGCTGACCATCGAGAACATGGCCGCCTACGAGCGCGACATGGCCAACCCCGGCGCGGCCTATGCCGACTCGCTGCGCCGCGCGAGCTATCTCAAGATGTACGGCAACATCTGCTTCGAGACGCGCGACCGCTACGTCAACTTCCCTTGGTCGTCGGAAGCGAAGTGAGTGCTATCGATACTCGTATTGGCTATAGCTACCCGCATTCTCCGAGATAGGCATTGAGGCGCTTTGCAATCGTGGCGCGACGTGCAGCAAGGAATGCTTTGTACTGGTCGACCTCACGAAGGTCACCGTTCAACGGGATGCATTGATGACCAAACGCATCCGGGCCGATGTCTTGCAGGAAATTCGGCAAATAGTCCTTGAACTTGGTCTTGCTAATCTTCCTGTTCGTGTCGCCACTGATGAAGGCAAGATTGGCAATGTCATCGATCTCGCGCTGCGCATAAGACTCTTTGAGCGTGTCCTTCGGGAAAATGTGGTGAAACTGAATCTTGTGCTGTGTACCCGAGTGATCGATAGCAATCGCAAGGTTAGAGGTCCAGTCCTTGGCGCCAGCTTCTTTAAAAGCAAGAAACATCGTCTTAAAGAGCGCACTACGAACGTTACGCCCCTCCAGCTCTTCTGACGTGATATCCAAGCGCCCCGCCTGCTGCCGGACACGTTCGATCAGATCCTTCACCGTGCCTCCATCGCGCGAGATGGCTAGGTCTTGATCGAGAATAGTCTCGCTTGAGCCTCGCGAAAAGCGGCCCTTGGCATTGGCAACAAGAAGCCAGTAACGCAACAACTTCGCTTCCTGTGGGTCGATTTTGTAGTCGCGTATGTGGCCGTAATAGCCAAGAGCGATCAAAATAAATGGTGAGGATAAGAGTACTGGACTCACGATTCCGGCGTTGCTCTTGGCAAAGTTGATCGCGAACTCAAGGCCAGCACACGCACTCTTCCAGCCTTCTTGAAGGGTGCTGACACTGAGCTTCCCGACGGTAAGGAATCGGGATTGCCCCGTCGCGAACGCGACCATATTTTTTAGATGCAGGCCGAGTTCGAGGTCAAAACCAAGGCCCGCGCATTTATTCTGAAACTCTTGGAAAATAGCGAGTGACCCCCGCCATTTAGCTGTAATCTGCGCAAGAGCCAGATCTGAGCTGCGCAGTTTTGCACCAAGTGAATTCACGCGAACGAAAATTTCTGTGACCTCGTCATAGGTCAACTTTCGCTCCAGCACATCCATTCGGTAGACGTACTTCTTGATGCCCCGCAATCGCGCGAGGCGTTCGCCGTATTTGTGTGCACGAGGATCGTCCAGGTCTTTAACATTTGCGCGCTTAAGAAACGGCGCGTCTTTGTCCGTCTTGAACACTTCAGACACGCGCACCCAGTGCGGCATTTGCTCCAGCTTACGAGTCGACACCACAAACGTCATACTCTCAAAGCGACGCATCAGTTCGTCTTCGGTCACGTCGGCCTCGTCGGCGACCTCGTCATCTTCGTCGGCGTCTTCATCTACTTCTGTGACGATCGCTAGGCCGTCTGGGTGTTCCAGGTTGAATAGTAACTCAATAGGCCGCGTGCGACTGCGCACCTTGACCGGTTGGCCGCGAATGACGGCAGAGAGTGAGGTGAGGCGCTGTTGCCCGTCCAGCAAGAGCCGCGTGCTTTGATATGGATTGGCAGCTTGGGTGACCGACATCTCCTGTAGGGGAACATCCTCATCGGTTTCCCACAGAAGAATTGCCCCCGAGGGATACCCTCGATAGAGGCTGTCGAGCAGGTCACGGACGCGCGTAGAACGCCACACGTAGCGTCGCTGCATTTCGGGCAAGCGCAGTTCGCCACGCTCGATCATGCCTACTAATTCTTCGACTGTTGCCTCAGCTTTGGCCATGCGTCCCCCCGTGAGCGGTTATCGGCTTGCAAACTCGCTCCAATGTCTTTGAGCGCCGAGGCGTTATTCTAACTATAGGCAGCACACGAAGAAGAAAAAGTATCCAGTTTGGATTTTCACTAATCTTGAACGCTTCGAGAGGATTGTTATGCGATGCGGCTTGATCGGTGCGTTCATACTCGATGAATAAGTTCGCGCTACGTCCACCGCCTTAACTTTGACCAGGACACCAAATTCGATAACCCACTGATGTTATCCGATGCTGCATCCGCGACAGCTCTCAACACCCATCCGCCAAAGCAAAAGGCCCGCTCGATGTGAGCGGGCCTTTTGCTTTGGCGGAGAGGGCGGGATTCGAACCCGCGGTACGTTTTACCGTACGCACGCTTTCCAAGCGTGTGCCTTAAACCACTCGGCCACCTCTCCATCCTGAGCCGGGCGCCGCGAGTGGTCGACGTCCGGGGTCGTAAGGGCGGCCAAAATAGCGGCTCGGCCCTGGCCTTTCAACCCCGCGGGCGGCGCCCTGGCGATGAAAAGCCCAACATTTTCAAACAGGTCCGTTTAAGGCGCGGTTAATCGCCGTCGATCTTGAGGGCGGCGATGAAGGCCGCCTGAGGAATCTCGACATTGCCGACCTGGCGCATGCGCTTCTTGCCGGCCTTCTGCTTCTCCAGCAGCTTGCGCTTGCGGCTGATGTCGCCGCCGTAGCATTTGGCCAGCACGTCCTTGCGCATCGGGCTGACCGTCTCGCGCGCGACGATCTTGCCGCCGATGGCCGCCTGAATGGCGATCTTGAACAGCTGACGCGGGATCAGCTCTTTGAGGCGCGCGCAGAGCGCGCGGCCGCGCGGCTCGGCGCTGGAGCGATGAACGATGATCGAGAGCGCATCGACCGGCTCGTCGTTCACCAGGATGGTGAGCTTGACCAGTTCGCCTTCCTCATACCCTTCGACGGTGTAATCGAAGCTGGCATAGCCGCGGCTGATCGATTTGAGGCGGTCGTAGAAATCGTAGACCACTTCGTTGAGCGGCAGCTTGTAGACCACCATGGCGCGGTTGCCGGCGTAAGTCAGAGTCTCCTGCACGCCGCGACGCTCCTGGCAGAGCGCCAGGATCGAGCCGAGATATTCATCGGGCACCATGATCGTCGCCTTGATCCACGGCTCTTCGATGCTGTCGATCTTCACCTGCTCCGGCATGTCGGCCGGATTGTGCAGCTCGGTATGGCTGCCATCGGTGAGATTGACTTTGTAGATGACGCTCGGCGCCGTGGTGATCAGGTCGAGATTGAACTCGCGCTCCAGGCGCTCCTGGATGATCTCGAGATGCAGGAGCCCCAAGAATCCGCAGCGGAAGCCGAAGCCGAGCGCGGCCGAGGTTTCCGCCTGATATTGAAAGCTGGCATCGTTCAGACGCAGCTTGGCGAGGCTTTCGCGCAGCTTTTCGTAGTCCGACGCTTCGACCGGGAACAGGCCGCAGAACACCACCGGCACGCTCGGCTTGAAACCGGGGAGCGCTGTGGCCGTTTGGCGCTTTTCTTCTGTCAGCGTGTCGCCGACGCGGGTGTCGGTGATGGTCTTGATCTGCGCGGTGACGAAGCCCATCTCGCCCGGCCCGAGGAAATCGGTGGTCACATGTTTGGGCGTGAAATAGCCGACCTGCTCGACCTGATGCACCGTGCCGGTGCTCATCATCTGGATCTTCATGCCGCGCGCCAGCTTGCCGTCATAGACGCGCACCAGCACGACGACGCCGAGATAGGTGTCGTACCAGCTATCGACCAGCAGCGCTTTCAAGGGCGCATCGGGATCGCCCTTCGGCGCCGGCAGCCGCTTGACCAGCGCTTCGAGCACGTCGGGAATGCCGAGGCCGGATTTGGCCGAGGCGAGCACCGCGTCGGACGCGTCGATGCCGATGACATCCTCGATCTGCTGCTTCACGCGATCGGGCTCGGCGGCGGGCAGGTCGATCTTGTTGAGGACGGGGACGATCTCGTGATTGTTGTCGATCGCCTGATAGACGTTGGCCAGCGTCTGCGCTTCGACGCCCTGGCTGGCGTCGACGACGAGGATCGAGCCTTCGCAGGCGGCGAGCGAGCGGCTGACTTCATAGGCGAAGTCGACATGGCCCGGCGTGTCCATCAGGTTGAGCTGATAGGTCTCGCCGTCCTGGGCCTTGTACATGAGGCGCACGGTCTGCGCCTTGATGGTGATGCCGCGCTCGCGCTCGATATCCATCGAGTCGAGCATCTGCTCCTGCATGTCGCGCGCCTCGACGGCGCCGCAGGCCTGGATCAGGCGGTCGGCCAGGGTGGATTTGCCATGATCGATATGGGCGATGATGGCGAAGTTACGGATATGCGAAAGGTCGGTCATCGGCCCAAAAACGGCTTAAAAGGCGGGAAAACAGCGCACGGCTGGCGCGAACATAGGGCTCCGGCGGGGCCGGCGCAATCGCGGAAAATAGCTGGAATTTCGGGCGCTTAGGCCCGCTTGCGCGGGACGGCTTGGCCGGCGTGGGCGGCCAGGAAGGCCTCCACCGCGGCGGCCACCCGCGCCTTGATCTCCGCCGGGCTGACCGGCTTCTCGACGCACAGCAGGCGGCGGAAATGGATGCCGCCCATCAGCGCGCCAAAGAACTGATCGGCGGCGATGTCGGGATCGGCCACTTTCAGCGCGCCCTTGGCGGTCTGATCGCGCAAGTAACCGGCGAGGCCGTTGCAGGACGGGCCGGGGCCGGCGTTCTGCACGGCGCGGCCGAGCGCGGGGAAGCGCGGCGCTTCGGAGACCAGGATGCGATAGAAGGCCATGGTCTCGTCGGACATCATCTTTTTGAGAAACTTCTGGCCGACGGCGGTGAGCAGCGCGCGAGGGTCCAGCCCGGCGGCCACCGAGCTCTCGATATCGACCAGCATTTGCCGGCAATTTTCGCGAATGATCGCGCCGAACAGGTCGTCCTTGCCCTGGAAATGGCTGTAGAGCGTGGCCTTGGAGACGCCCGCCTCGCGAGCGATGGCGTCCATGCTGGCCCCGGCGAAGCCGTCGCGCAGGAAGACCTGCGCCGCAGCCTTCTGGATCGCCTCGCGCTTGGGCGCCATGCGCGCCGAAACCACCGCCGGCAGGGTGCCGGCGAGCGCTTCGACGGGTGCGGCAAAAGCTTTGCTGCGGCCCTTCATCGCCATGTTGCTATGCAATAGATTCGCATTGACCGGAACCGGGGGGAGAGGCTAGTTTTCGCGCGCAAACTAAACCGTACGGTTTAGTTTTGCAACGGGCGGGGGAGCTACCCGTTCTGCGCCACGCGCCGGTTCGCGCTCTTGTGAGAGAAACGAACCCGGGCGCCAAGGGGCGCGCCGTCCGTCCAGCCTCGCCGCGCATGCGTAGAATCCCCGGCCCGCTCTCACGACGACCTCGGGCGGCCGATCACGACGACATAACAGAGCAAGATCATGGATCAGCAGAACATGTCCGCGACCCACGCGGCCCCTTCCTATTCGCAGCCGGGTGCCCCCCGCCCCAAGCCCAAGCTGGTGCGCTGGCTCATCATCGTCGGCGTGATCCTGATCGTCGTGCTTGGCGCCTTCTACGGCTTCGAGCAGTTCCGCAAGAACGCCATCGCCAAATTCTTCGCCGGCAACAAGCCGCCGCCGACCACGATCAACGTCGCCCTGGCGCAGAGCGAGCCGATGTCGCGCTTCTTGGATGCCATCGGCACCGTCGCCGCCGTCAACCAAGTGACCATCGCGCCGCAGGTGGCGGGCCGCGTGGTCAAGCTCGCATTCGAATCGGGCGCGACCGTGAAGCAGGGCGATCCGCTGGTGCAGCTCGACGACGCCACCGAGCGCGCCGATCTCGCCAATTATCAGGCCCAAGCCAAGCTGGCGACCGCGAACCTTCAGCGCGCCCGCACTTTGGCGCAGGAGAAATACGCCACCCAAGCCAGCGTCGACCAGCAGCAGAGCCAGCTCGACGTGGCCCGCGCCGGCGTCGCGCGCAGCCAGGCGCTGATCGACCAGAAGCTGATCAAGGCGCCCTTCGCCGGCGACCTCGGCATCCGTCAGGTCGATCTCGGCCAATATGTCGGCCCCGGCACGGCGATCGTCAGCCTGACCAAGCTCGATCAGGTCTATGTCGACTTCACCCTGCCCGAACAGGCGCGCAGCCAGCTCAATGTCGGCCTGCCGGTGCAGATCTCGGCGGACGCCTTCCCGGGCAAGAGCTTCGACGCCAAGATCTCCACCATCGAGCCGCAGATCGATCCGACGACGCGCGCCATCAAAGTACGCGCGACGATGGACAATCCCGAGCGCCTGCTGCAGCCCGGCATGTTCGCCCGCGCCCGCGTCGTGTTGCCGCCGCAGCCGGACGTGATCACCGTGCCGGAAACTTCGGTCGATTACACCGTCTATGGCCAGTCGGTGTTCCTGATCCAGGAAGACGGCAAGGATGAGAAGGGCCAGGCCAAATACAAGGCGGTGCAGACCTTCGTGACCGCCGGCGCGCGCCAGAACGGCCGCGTCGCCATCGTCAAAGGCCTCAACAGCGGCGATATGGTCGCCAATGCCGGCCAGACCCGCATCTTCAACGGCTCCGCCGTCATCCCGTCCGATCAGGGCGGCCTGACGCCGCCGGCCCAGACGCCGGTGCAGTAAACAACTCCCGCGGAGCGCTCGCCATCAGCCAGCGCTCCGCGTCGCCCCCCTCGGCGCCTTAAGGTTTTGCCATGAAGTTCACCGACATCTTCATCAAGCGTCCCGTCCTCGCCACGGTGGTCAGCCTGCTGATCCTGCTGATCGGCCTGCAGTCCTTCTTCACGTTGACCGTGCGCCAGTATCCCGAGATGCAGAACACCGTCATCACGGTGACGACGACCTATCCCGGCGCTTCGCCCGACCTGATTCAGGGCTTCATCACCCAGCCGATCGAGCAGGCCGTCGCCTCGGCCGAGGGCATCGACTATCTGACCTCGAGCTCGAAGCAAGGCAGCAGCACCGTTTCGGCTTACATCAAGCTGAACGAAGACCCGAACAAGGCCATGACCGACGTGATGGCCAAGGTGCAGCAGGTCAAATATCTGATCCCGGCCGAATCGAACGACCCGGTGATCCTGAAGTCGACCGGCGAGACCTTCGCCGTCATGTATCTCGGCTTCTCGTCCGACACGCTGAACTCTGCCGCGATCTACGACCATCTCAGCCGCGTCGTGCAGCCGCTGCTGACCACGGTCGAAGGCGTCGCCGAAGCGCAGATCTTCGGCGGCCAGCAGTTCGCCATGCGCCTATGGCTCGACCCGGTGAAGATGGCCGCCTTCGACGTCACCGCGTCCGATGTCGCCGCCGCGATCCGCGCCAACAACTACCAGGCGGCGCCCGGCCAGGCCAAAGGCCTGTTCACCGTCACCAATCTCTCGGCCGACACCGGCCTGACCTCGATCGACGAATTCCGCCAGATGGTGGTCAAAGCCAAGGAAGGCGCGCTGGTGCGCCTGTCCGACCTCGGCACCATCGATCTGGATGCCCAGAAGTTCGACCAGTCGGTGATGATGAGCGGCGACAACGCCATCTTCATCGGCGTGAAATCCACCCCGCTCGGCAATCCGCTCAACATCGTCGAGGGCGTGCGCAACCTGCTGCCCGACATTCAGCGCGGCCTGCCGCCGACGGTCAACGTGCGCGTCGCCTACGATTCCTCGAAGTTCATCGCCTCGTCGATCGACGAAGTGGTCAAGACGCTGGCCGAAGCGATCCTCATCGTCATCGTCGTCATCTTCCTGTTCCTCGGCACCATCCGCTCGGTGCTGATCCCGGTCGTAACCATCCCGCTGTCGCTGATCGGCGCCGGCATCATCATGCTGGGTCTCGGCTTCTCCATCAATCTGCTGACCCTCTTGGCCATGGTGCTCGCCATCGGCCTGGTGGTGGACGACGCCATCGTCGTGGTGGAGAACATCTACCGCCATATCGAAGAGGGCAAAACGCCGCTGCAAGCCTCGATCATCGGCGCGCGCGAAATCGTCGGCCCGGTCATCGCCATGACCATCACCCTAGCCGCCGTCTATGCCCCGATCGGCTTCCTCGGCGGCATCACCGGCGTGCTGTTCAAGGAATTCGCCTTCACCTTGGCCGGCGCGGTGATCATCTCCGGCATCGTCGCCATCACGCTGTCGCCGATGATGTGCTCGATGCTGCTTAACCACGAGATGTCGCAGGGCTGGTTCGCCCAGCGCGTCGACCGCTTCTTCACCCGCGTGACGAACTGGTACGGCCGCAAACTGTCGCGCTCGCTCGACTACCGCCCGGTGGTCTACATGTTCACCGTGGCGATCGTCGTGCTGCTCGCCTTCCTGTTCACGCACACCAAGGCCGAGCTGGCGCCGCCCGAAGACCAGGGCGCCTTCTTCGCCATCGGCAAAGCGCCGCAATACGCCAACCTCGATTACACCGAGACCTATTCGAAGCAGCTCAACGACGTCTACATGAAGCAGCCGGAGACGGACCTGACCTTCGTCATCAGCGGTTTCGCAGGCTCCGGCCCCGCGCTCAATTCGAGCATGTCGGGCATGATCCTGAAGCCGTGGAGCGAGCGCGAAGGCACGGTGATGAGCATCTTGCCGCGCGTGCAGGCGCAGCTCAGCCAGATCACCGGCATGAACGTCTTCGCCTTCAACCTGCCGCCGCTGCCCGGCTCGTCGGGCGGCCTGCCGGTGCAGATGGTCATCAGCTCGCCCGGCAAGTTCGAGGACATCTACAAGTACATGTCCGAGATCAAGGCCAAGGCGCAAGCCAGCGGCATGTTCATCGTCACCGACAGCGACCTTGAGTACAACACGCCGGTCGCGCGCATCCGCATCGATCGCCTGAAGGCCAACGATCTCGGCATCACCATGCAGGACATCGGCCAGACGCTGGCGCTGATGGTCGGCGGCAACTACGTCAACCGCTTCAACTTCTCGGGCCGCTCATACGAAGTGATCCCGCAGGTGCCGCGCGACTTCCGCCTGTCGTCCGACAAGATGACGCAGTACTACGTCCGGACCGGCGGCGGCACTTCCGTCCCGCTCTCCACCGTGGTGCGCGTCGAAGACGCCATCGAGCCCAACTCGCTGAACCACTTCAACCAGCTCAACGCCGCGACCTTCTCGGCGGTGCCGATGCCCGGCGTCACCATGGGCCAGGCGGTGCAGCTCTTGAACCAGCTCGCCGGCGAGATCCTGCCGAACGACTACCGGCACGACTTCCTCTCGGAATCGCGCCAGTTCGTGAAGGAAGGCAATCAGCTGACGATCCTGCTGATCTTCTCGATCGTCGTGATTTACCTGGTGCTGGCGGCGCAGTTCGAAAGCTTGCGCGATCCGCTGGTCATCCTGGTCAGCGTGCCGCTGTCGATCTGCGGCGCGATGATCCCGCTGTTCATGGGCCTGCAGACGCTGAACATCTACACCCAGGTCGGCCTGGTGACGCTGATCGGCCTGATCAGCAAGCACGGCATTCTGATGGTGGAGTTCGCCAACCAGATCCAGCATAGCCAGAGTCTCGACCGCCGGGCGGCCATCGAACATGCCGCCGCCGTCCGCTTGCGCCCCATCCTGATGACCACGGCGGCCATGGTCGCCGGCCTGATCCCGCTGCTGGTCGCCAGTGGCGCCGGCGCGGCCAGCCGTTTCTCCATCGGCGTGGTGATCGTGTCGGGCATGTCGATCGGCACGCTCTTCACCCTGTTCGTGCTGCCGTCGATCTACGTGCTGCTCGCCAAGGACCACCGCCCCGAGCGCACCGCCGAACGCGACGCCGAGTTCGCGCAAGTGGGCGCGTAGGCCAGTCCATATGACCAAACAAAAAGGCCCGGGATCGCTCCCGGGCCTTCTTCGTTTCGCTTCTATCTGATCAGCCTCGCAGACTGCCCCCGGTCGCCTTGGCCACCGCGGCGACGACCTTCTGGCCGACCGCCTCGATCTCGGCGTCGGTCAGCGTCGCCGTCGTCGGCTGCAGGCGCACGGAGATGGCGACGGACTTCTTGCCCGGCTCCATGCCCTTGCCGTC
>DASTMO010000088.1:0-40034 GCA_035714115.1 Alphaproteobacteria bacterium | reverse complement strand
CGGTCCTCGGCCTCGTCGCCGAACGCGACAACATCCGCCTGCTCGCCGACATCGGCGTGCTGCTGCTCCTCTTCCTCATCGGCATGGAGCTGCCGCTCGCCGCCTTCATGCGCGTGTGGAAAACCGCGCTCGGCTGCATGGCGCTGCAGATCGCCGGCGCGCTCGGCTTCAATTTCCTGCTCGCCCATGTCCTGGGCTGGGAGACCAATGCCGCCATCGTCGGCGGCTTCATCATGGCGCTCTCCTCCACCGCCGTGGCGATCAAGATCCTCGAAGACCTCGGCGAGGTGGACAGCGAGAGCGGCCGCCTCACCATCGCCGTGCTGATCGCGCAAGACCTCGCCGTGGTGCCGATGATGCTGGTCGTCGGGAATCTCTCCAACCGCGGCGAAGGCGGCCTCGGCTGGCACGCTCTGCTGCAGATCGGCGCCGCCGTGCTGTTCCTCGCCGGCTTCCTCGCCCTGCTGGCCAAGCGCGGCACCGTGCGCCTGCCGCTGCTCGAGCGCGCCGCCGGGCACAACGATCTGCGCGCGCTCGCCGCCCTGGCGCTCTGCTGCGGCGCTGCCACCGTCTCGGGCCTCTTGGGCCTGTCGCCCGCCTACGGCGCCTTCCTCGCCGGCGTGCTGATCGGCAACAGCCGAGGCAGCGAGGAGATGGTCAAGGCGACCCAGCCGATTCAAAGCCTGCTGCTGATGGTCTTCTTCCTCTCGATCGGCCTGCTGATCGATCTCAGATTCATCGTCGAGAACATTTGGGCGGTGCTCGCCTGGCTCTTCATGGTGACGATGTTCAAGACCGTGCTGAACATCGCCATCCTGCGCGCCCTCGGCACGCCGTGGAACCGCGCCTTCCTCGCCGGCACGGTGATGGGCCAGATCGGCGAATTCTCCTTCGTCATCGCCGCCACGGCGGCGGCCAGCGGCCTGATCACCGGCGAGGGCCAGCGCATGGCCGTGGCGATCATCGCTTTATCCTTGGTCGTCAGCCCGCTCTGGCTGTTCGTCGCGCGCCGGCTTGACGACGCGGCCGCCATCGGGATTACATCCTTCCGCGAGATCGTCCGCGCCGTCTTCACGCCGGGCGAACGCCCCAGCATCTCCAAGGTGGCCGCCGCCGCCGAAGAGGGCTTGCAGCGCCGGCGCGAAGAGCGCGACGGCAACGGGAACGGACAGCACTGATGCCGACTTACCGCCTCGAGACCGAGTGGATGCGCGAGCATGGCGCTGCGCGCGTCTGCGGCATCGACGAGGTCGGGCGCGGCCCCTGGGCCGGGCCGGTCACCGCCGTGGCGGTGGTGCTCGACATCGACAAGATTCCCCAGCGGCTGCAGCGCAAGCTGAAGGATTCGAAGGAGCTCGACCGCGAGCAGCGCGAGGACGCCGACAAGCGCCTGCGCGATCTCTTCACCTCGGCGGTGTGGGCCGGCTTCGGCGAGGCCAGCGTCAATGAGATCGACGAGATCAACATCCTGCAGGCGAGCTTCCTCGCCATGCGCCGCGCCGTCGCCGCTTTGCCCGTCGCGCCCGACGCGGCCTTGGTCGACGGCAACATCTACCCCAAGGACATGCCTTGCACGGGCCGCGCCGTGATCGGCGGCGACGGCCTGTCGCTCTCGATCGCCGCCGCCTCGATCCTGGCGAAAGTCGCGCGCGACAAATTGATGGCCGAGCTGTGCGAGGCCCATCCCGGCTACGGCTGGCGCACCAACGCCGGCTACGGCACGCCCGAGCACCAAGCCGGCCTCGAACGCCTCGGCGTCACCCTGCACCACCGGCGCAGCTTCGCGCCCATCGCCAGATTGCTGGCCAACGTCGCCACATAAAAAAACGCCCGCCGGTTGGCGCCGGCGGGCGAAGTCTCTCTTTGCGAAGAATAAGCCGCCGCGCGGATAAGACCCGAACGGCTAGATAGGCACGGCTCTCAAGCACGAAGCCCGGTTTTACGAACCGGGCTTCGGATTCATTTGACGCTGTTCGTCTCGCGCGCGGCGCGGGATGCGGGTGCCGCGTTTTGCGCCAAGCCGATCTGGCCCTCGAACAACAGGTTGCTCTGCGCCAGTTCGGCGCGGATCTGCTGACGCAGCACGTCGATGCTGACCGTCTTGCCTTCGACGTCGAAGTTCCAGAAGGTCCAGCCGTTGCAGGTCGCGGCGTTCTGCACATGCGAGCCGGCCTGATGGATCGAGCCGGTGAAATCGGCGGTGACGAGCTGGCCATCGGCACGGACCTTGGCGGTCCAGCGGCGGCGCTCGTCGAACAGCACGTCGCCCGGATTCAAGAGGCCGCGCTCGACCACCCAGCCGAACGGGATGCGCGCTTCCGTGCGCTTGCTCACCGTCGCGATCAATTCCGGCTCGGCCGCTGGCTGGATCGCGGCGATGCGCTTGCGCGCATGATTGGCGTAGTCGGCGTTGGCTTCGATGCCGATGAAGCCGCGTCCCAGTTTCTTGGCGACAGCGCCCGAGGTGCCGGTGCCGAAGAATGGATCGAGGATCACGTCGCCCGGCTTGGTCGAGGCCATGATGACGCGATGGAGCAGCGCTTCCGGCTTCTGCGTCGGATGCGCCTTATTGCCGTCGTCGCCCTTCAGGCGCTCGCCGCCCGAGCAGAGCGGGATCAGCCAATCGCTGCGCATCTGCAGGCCTTCGTTCAGCGCCTTCATCGAATCGTAGTTGAAGGTGTATTTCGAGCCCTGCGACTTGGAGCACCAGATCATCGTCTCGTGGGCGTTGGTGAAGCGCTTGCCGCGGAAGTTCGGCATCGGGTTCGACTTGCGCCACACCACGTCGTTCAGCATCCAGAAGTCGAGATCCTGCAGGATCGCCCCGACGCGGAAGATGTTGTGGTAGCTGCCGATGACCCAGAGCGAGCCGTCGTCGCGCAGCACGCGGCGCGCCGCCTTCAGCCAGGCGCGGGTGAAGCGGTCGTAGTCCTCGAAGCTGGCGAACTTGTCCCAGGCGTCGTCGACGCCGTCGACCACGCTGTCGTTCGGCCGGCGCAGGTCGCCCTTGAGCTGCAGGTTGTAGGGCGGGTCGGCGAAGATCATGTCGACCGACTTCTCGGCCAAGCAGTTCATCGTCTCGATGCAATCGCCC
Source organism: Alphaproteobacteria bacterium (assembly GCA_035714115.1). Classification (GTDB taxonomy): domain Bacteria; phylum Pseudomonadota; class Alphaproteobacteria; order SMXQ01; family SMXQ01; genus CAMAVH01. The sequence continues at coordinate 36,940 of DASTMO010000088.1, read as the reverse complement.
TCGAGAATTTGCTGAATATGGCTGTCGCCAGTCATGTCGGATGCCCCTGAGTGAATGCGGCCATCCTGATTCGCGCCGGACTCGTCGTCAATCTCTTTTTAGAATCAATGACTTACAGACTCTATCCACACAACATATGGGAGTCGGTGGATAAGCGGACTCGATATCTAGTCCTTCATCTTGAGTGGTAACCGGGCGCGAAAAGAAACGGGCGGAGCTTTCGGCCCCGCCCGTCCTTCATCTGATGCCCGGGCTACTTGCCCCAGTTATTTCGCCAGCGGATCGGGGCGCAGTTGGAAGTGCGTCGCCAGCGGCTTGCTGCCTTTGCCGCCCTCGATCAGCCAGGGCGTGCGGTCGCCGTTCGTCGTCCACAGGCCGCGGCCTTTCCAGCCGGCGTTGGGATCGTCGATGCGGCCATCGAAGCCCTTGGCGTAGAAGCCGAGCGGATAAGGCACGCGCAGGTTGACCATCTTGCCGTCCTTTAGCGCCACCAAGCCGTCGTTGAGGTTGGCGGTGGACATCGGCACGTTCTCGCCGAGGCCGAAGGTGTTGTGCTGATCGACCCAGGTGTAATAGCTCGACTCGGCAGAGTTATCGCCGATGCCCTCGAAGCCCGGCCCCGAATATTTGTAGAAGCTCCAGCCTTCGGGGCAGTGATTGCCCGTCGCCGTCGGGCCGTTGAGCGGGCCTTTGCACTTCGACCGGTCGAAGCTGCCGAGATGGCCTGAGGCGAGCGACACCCAGACGACGCCGTTCTTGTCGATGTCGCCGCCGCGCACGCCGAAGCCCGGCGCCGGCACGTTGTAGATCTCCGCCAGCGCCGTATTCGACGGATCGCTGCCCGGCACGATGCGCACCACCGCGCCGGGGCTGGCGCGATAGGCGCCCCAGATCGAGCCGTCGGTCGGATGCGGCATGATGGCATAGAAGCCGGCGATGACGCGCTTGTCCTTGGCGGGATCGACCGGCTGGTTCGCCTCGACATAATCGTCGCGCTTGCCGTTGCCGTTGGTGTCGAGAATCAGCGGCGTCCAGCCCTGCGCCTTGTTGATGTCGCCTGTCTCGGCCAGCACTTTCGTGTCGATCCAGCCGACCACCGGCCCGCCGCCGCTCGTCCACAGCGTATCGTTGGCGTCATAGCCGAACTGCAGATGGTGCGTGGAGAAGCAGGTGAGGTAGGCCTCGTACTTGCCGGTCTTGGGATCGTACATGGCGATGCGCCGGTTACTGCGCTCGATCGGCACGACCTTGGGCGAGGGATGGCTCGAGCCTTTCTTGCAGACGTCGGGATTCTCCGGCGGATGGCCGGTCGCCGACAGCCACAAGCGGCCGTCGCGGCCGAACATCGAATTGTGGTTGTTGGCCTTGGTGTCCCAGATCTTCTCTTCGCCCCAATAGGCCGAGGGCGCCATGATCTCCGCCGAAGCCGCATGGCCGGGCCCGAGCGCTTCGGGCGTATCGGGCGTCACCTGCATGCGGAAGGACGACAGCGTGTTCTTCACCGGATCGAGAATCGGCACATTGTCGCTGCTGTATTCCGGCGAGCCGTAGAGCGGGCCGTAAGCGTTCACCGTCGGATAGCGCCGGTCCGACGCGATGAGATCGTGCAGATACTGCTTCTCGTTCATCCATTCGCGTAACGTCACGACGATATTGCGCTCGGCGCCTTGCGGGCGCTCCGGCTTGGTCTTGGGCAGCTCGCCCTTGGCGATGCGCTGCGTCCAGTCGGCGAAATATTTGAACGGCGCGCCGCCGAGCTGATTGCCGAGGATATTGACCATGCTCTCGCCGGCCTGGCCCGACTGCACCCGGCGCTGCCAGGCCATTTCGTGATCGGGATATTCCTCGAGGAACTGCTTGGGAATCGTTCGCGTCGATTCCTGGCCGAGCTGATGGCAACCGACGCAGCCGTTGTTCTTCATCAAGTTGAGCCACTCGGTCTGCGTCACCTTCTCGGGAATGTCGCTTTTGCCGCCGAACTGGTCCGCCGCCGGAATCTTCAGCATCGAATACCAATAGATCGCCGGATAGATCTTGGCCGCGGCGGCCGCGTTCGGCGCGGCGGCGGCGCGATGATTCACCAGCTTGCCCGGCTCGGACTTCTGCTTGGGCGAATCGACGAGGCCGTAGCCGCGCACCCAGACGTCGTAATTCGCCTTGGGCAGATCGGGCACCACATAGCGGCCCTGATCGTCGGTGACGACAATGCGGATGAAGCGCGTCGGCAGATCGCGCGTCTCGGCGATGACCCAGACGCCGGCTTCCGGCCCGTTCGGCCCGGTGACCACGCCGCCGATATCGTCGGCGTCGATGGCGACGGCGGCTTGGGCGACGGCGCGCTGCGACCACCAGGGCGCCAGCGCGATGGCGCCGATGAAGATCGACAGGCAGAGGCCGCCGATCAGATGGCGGCCGGATGTGAACTGGGCTGATGTGAAGGAGCGATGACGCGAGGCGGACTGCGGGCGTGGTTTGGGCGTCGTCATGGAAGCCTCCCCCTCAGGCGGCGCGGATTGCAAGGGCGCCGGCAAAGCCCTTATGGGCCGTTATGGCGATATTAGGCGTAGCGAAGCGAGGAGGAGTCAAGCTGGCCCAAGGAGGGCATAACCAACGCGGCGGACAAGAAAGGCGCGCGCAGCCGAAAGGCTTTCGCTCGTGCTTTCAAGGCTCTCCCTCGCCGCCTGCCATGCCTTGCTGACCGCCGACGCCATCTCGCTCTTGAGCGTCGGTGCGCCGATGCTCAAACCGCGCAGCGGCATCAGCAACCAAGCCTATCGCCGCAAAGAGAAATGCGAATGAGCGACGCGTCGGTCTGCGGCCTCTGCTGTTTCGGCCTGTAGACCGCCGCTCTCACGCAGCTTGTTCGCCTCGCTGAATCAATGCTCGAAACACCAGTTCGATGGGCGGCACGATGTCGCGCACGAAGAAATCCTCCGCGCCAAATTGAAATGATGACGTCCCTGCGCGCGCCACACGCAGGCGGCGCGAATTTGAACAGCCACTGCCGTCTTAGCAGGCGATAGAAGCACTGCACAAAATTCTTCGTTCGCGCTCGAATGATTACGCTCTGCGATACGCTCAGCGCAGCGTACAAAAAATGGCACTATTCCTATGTTTGGGGCATACTCGCCGACAGCGCTTACAGCGCGCGTTGCGTCCGAGTTCACTGGCATATGCTTTGCTTTGTGTTCGTAAAGCGACTCTTCAGTCAGTCGCCGCCTAACGCGTGTTTGCGAGTCCGATGCCTCATCGTGCCTGCGATTGATGTCGGATGATTTGTGTTCGGGCGAAGGCCCGAACAGCCGTGCTGTGCCAGTCGTCGCGAGAAACCGTCTCGTTCCGCGTATTCAGCTCATAAGCGTTCTCACTCCCCCCGCTACGGATCCGTCGCCTGCGCTTTTCCGACAGTTCTTCCTGTCGCCATAGCTTGCCGTGCCTCCGACGTGCCTTCGCGTGTCCGATATTCAATTGGCATGAGATGGAGTGGAGCATCATGCATTTATACAAAATCGTTCTGCGTTCTTTGGCCTATTGCTTCCTGATGACGGCCGCCACGCTTTCACAAATGCTGGCGCCGCCGATCAGCAAGGCCCGCGCCGACGAAGCGTCCGATCGAAAGGTCGCGGACTTCTATAAAGGCAACACGGTCTATGTCGTGATCGGCTCGGCAGTCGGCGGCGGCTTCGACTTCTACGGCCGCGCCGTCGGCAAATTCATGGCGAAATACATTCCGGGCAACCCGACCGTCGTGCCGCAGAACCTGCCGGGCGCCGGCAGCTTCAATGCCGCTGCCCGCGTCGCCGTCACCGCGCCGCAGGACGGCACCTATATCGGCGCGATCCAGCCGACCGCGATCCTCGATCCTGTCCTCGGCGATCCGAGCAAAGGCGCCAAGAAGCTGGACCTCGCGTTCCTCGGCAACGCCGCCGAGAACATCGAGGGCTGCTTCCTGCGCACCGACGCGCCGGCCAAGAACTTCGCCGACATCTTCAACAACGAGATCGTGCTCGGCGCGTCGAACGGCGCATCCTCGACGCGCGAATACCCGTCGATCTTGAAGAACGTGCTCGGCATGAAGATCAAGATCGTCACCGGCTATCCGGGCAACGCCGACATCTTCCTCGCCATCGACCGCAACGAAGTGCAAGGCATGTGCGGCTCCAGCATCCTCAATGTCATCGCCTCGCGGCCCAAATGGTTCGCCGACGACATGGTGCGGATGGTCTCGCACCAAGGCAGCAAGCCGCTGCCCGCCATGAAGGAGACCGAGGGCGTGCAGCCGGCCGTCAACTACGCCAAGACGGCGGAGCAGCGCCAGATCCTCGATCTCTACGACCTCGGCGGCCGCTTCGGCCGGCCTTGGGTGACGGGGGCGACGGTGCCGCCGGAGCGTGTCGCCGCGCTGCGCACCGCCTTCATGAAGTCGCTCAACGATCCGGAGCTTCAGAAGGAAGTCATCGCGCGCGGCCTCGAAGTCTCTCCGATGAGCGGCGAGGAGGTTCAAAAGCTCGTTTCCGCGGTCTATGCCATGCCGCCGGAGCTGCTGCAGAAGACCCGCCACGCTTTGGGTTACGAATAAGGCGTCGGGCCGACCGCACCCAGCGTCGGCGGCCCGATAGAGATTTCGCTCCACTATCAGCCGCCGGCGTGCGAGAGCGCGCCGGCGGCGACTTTGCGACAAGAATGCGTTCGAATAATCAACGTGCCGAGCAGTCAACGTAACGGTGTGCCTATGCCCAACCAGAAGTGCCTAAGCCGTGCAGCCATTATCCGCAGATCATTCGATCCCATGACGGCCACCGATTCGAGCCGCCGCGCGAGATCACAGGGGCGAGGAGCGCTTTACGCCCGTCGCCCGACATTCCCGAACATCCTTTCATGACTTTTACGCGAGGCATTCGATATGCGTGCGAGCGACGGACATCACCATCTCTCCGCCGGCAACGTCATCTCCTTCGAGAAACTGTCGGCGCTGTTTGACGGCAGCTCCGACGGGGTCACCCGGACGGGCGACATCGTCGGCGACTTCTACACCGATCTGCTCGCCGAAATGGCGGCGATCACCGAGCATCAGTGGCGCTCGCCGTCGCCGCGCGGCCTGGCCAAGGGCTTCATGCTGAGCGGCCCGCCCGGCACCGGCAAGACCACCATGGCCAAGCGCCTCGCCTATGAGCTGGGCAAACGCTTCCAGGCCGAGGGCGAGCCGCCGGTCGTCATGGCCTTCATCGACGGCGGCGAAATCTCCCGCTCGCGCTACGGCGAAAGCGAGGAGCGCATCCGCGACATCTTCATGCACGCCAAGACCGGTTTCTCCGCTGCCGGCCAGCGCTCGGTGCTGCTGTTCGACGACGTCGAATCGATCTTCATGTCGCGCGGCAGCCAGCATGCCAAGGAATGGCACTTCTCGCAGGACAGCGTGTTCTTCCACTCGATCGACGAACTCGACACGACCCGCTCGATCATCGTGCTGACGAGCAACCGGCCCGACCTGATCGACGAGGCGATCCACGACCGCTTCCTCAGCTATGCGGTCGATTACCCGGATCCCGACACGCTTCTGCAGATGATCGCCCAACTGCCGGCGATGCAGGATCTCTCCGGCGGCGAGCAGACTGCGGTGCGTGACGAGCTGCTGGCCGCGGTCAAAAAGGGCGACGTGCGCAGCATGCGCCAAGCCCAGCGTTTCGCCTTGCGGCGCTTCGTCAGCAAGCTGCTGAAGCGCGAATCCATGGCGCTGCAACGCGCCGACTGAACTAAGGCGCTGCAGCGCGCCGACCGAACGACGTTTTTAACTCGACGACAAAGTCATAAAGCAAAAGGAAGAAGACCATGGCGAAGAATTTCTACGAAGAATGGCTCGAAACGCCGAACCGGATTCAAGACGAGCTCGAGGACACCTTCCTCGTCGCGCGCGATAAGGACATCCCGTGGGTCTCGACGCCCCAGGACGTCAAGACCAAGCTGATGGTCGCCAACCATCTCGGCTTCAAGACGATGGGCAGCAACGTCGTCAAGTCGGAGATCCCCGTCGGCTGGCATTCGGGCAAGCACCGTCACGGCGAAGAATGCATGCACATTCTCGAAGGCGAGGGCTTCAGCATCATCGAGGGCCAGCGCTTCGACTGGCACAAGAGCAGCACGATCCACATTCCGTTCTGGAAGACCCACCAGCATTTCAACACGGGCAACGTGCCGGTGCTGATCGTGCACGGCATGATCTTCGATCTGGAGACCTACCTGCGCATCGCGCGCATCGAGCAGATCGAGACCTGCGGCCCCAACGATCCGGCGATGATCGCCGCGATGCCGAAGGAAACGTCGCAGTACTATCCGGACGGCGCGCGCGCGGTCATTCATCTCGAGCAGGCGCCGACCAACAAGGAAAAGCTGCCCGAGGGCGAAAGCTACAATCCGCAGGGCGCCATCGCCGCGACCAAGAACCAGCACGACTTCTCGAACTTCCTCGTCGTGCCGAAGAACGGCTTCCGCGCCACCAGCGTCGCCATGACCAACCGCTGGATCGAGCCCGCCCAACACGCCAGCGGCCGCCACAAGCATCTCGAAGCGGTGGTCTACGCCGTCGAAGGCAGCGGCTTCACCGAGCTGAACGGCAAGCGCGTGCCCTGGGAAGCCGGCGACGTGCTCTACGTGCCGCCCGCCATGTGGGAGCACCAGCACGTCAACGAAAGCGACCAGTCGATCACGCAGCTGCGCATCGGCTTCAACATCCGCCAGTGGGTGACGTCGATCTGGCCGGAAGGCTTCACCAGCACGCGCATCTATGATGCCGACGGCAACCCGATCGAAGCCGGCCGCATCAAGCGCGAACGCGAACGCACGCGCGACTAATAGCCGAGAATTGTCGGTTAGAGGAAACCGCCGGTAGCACCCGCTGCCGGCGGTTTTGTTTAGGGCGCGTGTTTGGCGATCTTGGCGAAGACCGTCGGCAGGCCGGCCTCTTTGATCTTCGCGCGCGGCCACCAGACGCAATCCTTCGGCGGCTTGGCGTCCTTCGGCGCATGGCCGGCGAGCACGGTGAATTCCAATTCAAAATGCGTGAAGCCGTGGCGCACGACGCCGGGCAACTCGAACCATTTGAGCTTCATGGGCGCCTCCTTCGCCGCCGTCGTCAGATCGACCGCGCCTTTGCGCTCGTCGCTGACAAGCCATTCGCTCGACGGCACTTCGAGCATGCCGCCGAGCAAGCCCTTGGGCGGACGGCGGCGCAGCAACACGTCAGCCCCCTTCACGATCCAGAAGGCGGCGGCGCGCTTGAAGGGCCGCGCCTTCTTCGCCGCTTTCTTCGGCAACTCCGCCTGAATGCCCTGCTTGCGCCCTTCGCAATCGGCGCCGAGCGGGCAGAGGACGCAGGCGGGACCCCGCGGCGTGCAGATGGTCGCGCCGAGATCCATCATCGCCTGGGCGAAATCGCCGGCGCGTTTTTGCGGCACCAAAGCTTCGGCGCGCATCTTCAATTCGGGCTTGCTCGCCGGCAGTGGCGTCGTGATCGCATAGAGGCGCGAGACGACGCGTTCGACATTGCCGTCGACCGCCGCGGCGGGAACGTCGAAGGCGATCGAAGCGATGGCCGCCGCCGTGTAAGGGCCGACGCCGGGCAGACCGATCAGGCCGTCGAGCGTGCTGGGGAAGACGCCGCCGAGCGTCTCGCTCACATGACGGGCGCAGGCATGGAGATTGCGCGCGCGGGCGTAGTAGCCGAGGCCGGCCCAAGCGGCGAGCAGATCGTCGAGCGGGGTCGCGGCAAGATCGGCCACGGTCGGCCAGCGCTCGGTGAAGGCGCGGAAATAAGGCCCGACCGCCGCCACCGTGGTCTGCTGCAGCATGATCTCCGACAGCCACACTTTATATGGATCGGCCGCGACGCCCGGCAGAGCGCGCCACGGCAGCACCCGGCGATGCTGGTCGTACCAGCGCAAAACCTTATCGGATAAGGGCGTTTTGCCGGTTTCCGTCACGTTCTTGCGAGACGGCTTGCGGCGGGTCGTGGCGGGCTTGGTGGCGGAGGGCATGGGCGGGTAAAATAGCCGACATGACCGACACACCCAAGACGCCAGGCGATAAGACGCCCGCCAAGAACAAGGCGCCGAAAGCGAAGGCGGCCGTGCCAAAAACCCCCGCTTCGAACGTCGTCATCGAACGACGGGGCATCCGCAGCCTTGCCGCCACCCTGCCGCCGATCACCGCGCCGATCTTCAAGACGCGCGGTTTCGCCGAGGCCGGCATCCTGACCGACTGGCCGGCCATCGTCGGCGAGATGCTTGGACGGCGCACCGCGCCCGAACGCATCGCCTTCGCCCGCAGCTCCAAACGCGACGGCACCCTGCATGTGGTCTGCGAGAGCGCCTTCGCGCCCGAGTTGCAGCATCTCGCCCCCCAGGTGATCGAGCGCATCAACGGCTATTTCGGCTATCCCGCCGTCGCCCAGCTTAAAATCCTCCATGGCCAGGTGCCGCAGACCGCGCGCAAGCGCGCCGCGCCGCGCAAACCGCCCGACAGCGCCCCCTATGTGGACGCCTCTATAAAGGACGACGACCTGCGCGCCTCGCTCGCCCGCCTCGGCGCCGCGATCGGGGCGAAAGGCGGCGCCGCCCGCAAGGGCTAAGTTCCTAATGCGGCTCGGGTTTTCCACATACTCTGGAAACCCCGAGCCGCTTATCCACAAGAGTCTGCCGGACTCCCGCCGCCGCGCCGACTCGTTTGCTGGACTCTTGGCGGACCCGCTATATCTTGTGGCTCGGAGACTGAAATGCGTAACATGTTGGTTATATTGGGCGTCGTCGCGGCCGTGGCCGTGGTCGGCTATGCCGTCTATGAGAAGGTTGGTCACCCGACGGTAACCGCCAGCGCGCCCGCGCCTACGGCGAGCACTCCGGCGGCGACCCCCGTGGCTGCCAGCGACCGGCTGTCCTTCACCATCAAGCCCGACGACATGGTGCTCGGCAGCCCGGACGCCAAAGTCACCATCGTCGAATATGCCTCGCTGACCTGCCCGCACTGCGCCGCCTTCGCCACCCAGACGCTGCCGGCCCTCAAGGCCGAATATGTCGACAAGGGTCTGGTGAAGCTGGTCTACCGCGACTTCCCGCTCGACGGCCTGGCGCTGCGCGCCGCCATGATGGCCCAGTGCGCCGGCCCCGACCGCTATTTCGGCTTCCTCGACCTTCTCTTCAGCCGCCAGCAGGTCTGGGCGACCGCCAAGGACCCGCTCGAAGGCCTCGCCGCCATCGGCAAGATCGGCGGCATGAGCGACGAACAGTTCAAGGCCTGCCTGACCGACAAGTCCGTCGAGCAGGCGGTGCTGTCCGACGCGCTGGAAGGCGAGAAGACCTACGCCGTGCGCGCCACGCCGACGATCTTCATCGAGGGCCAGCGCTACAGCAACATGAGCATCGAGCAGATGCGCGGGATCCTCGATCCGATCATCGCGGCCAAAAAGTAAACGCTTAAACGGCGCGCGGGTCCGCTCGCGCGCCGCTTGTTCCAACCGTAACGACGTTAAGGGGGCATCTTGGTCCAGTTCACCAAGCTCCGGCTGTCCGGCTTCAAGTCCTTCGTGGACCCGACCGAACTTCTGATCGAGCCCGGCCTCACCGGCGTCGTCGGCCCCAACGGCTGCGGCAAGTCCAACATCGTCGACGCCCTGCGCTGGGCGATGGGCGAGCATTCCGCCCGCCAGCTGCGCGGCGGCGAAATGGACGACGTGATCTTCGGCGGCACCTCGAACCGCCCGGCGCGCAACCATTGCGAAGTGTCGATCACGCTGGATAACGGCGACCGCACCGCGCCGGCCGCCTTCAACGAAAACGCCGATCTCGAAGTGACGCGCCGCATCGACCGCGGCGAAGGCTCGTCCTACAAGATCAACGGCATGGACGTGCGCGCGCGCGACGTGCAGCTGCTGTTCGCCGACGCCGCGTCGGGCTCGCGCTCGACCGCCATCGTCAGCCAAGGCCAAGTCGGCGCCGTCATCGCCGCCAAGCCGACCGAGCGCCGCGCCATTCTCGAAGAAGCCGCCGGCATCACCGGCCTCTATTCGCGCCGCCACGAGGCGGAGCTGCGCCTGCGCGCCGCCGAAGCCAACCTCGCCCGCCTCGACGACGTGATCGCCGCGCTCGACGCGCAGCATCAAAGCTTGAAGAAGCAGGCGCGTCAGGCCACTCGCTATCGCAACCTGTCCGATCACATCCGCAAAGCCGAAGCGCAGATGCTCCATCTGCGCTGGGTCGTCGCGACCAAGGCCATCGAAGAGGCCAACGCGCGCTACGCCGCCGCCGAGCTGCTGGTCGAAGAGCTGACTGTCGAGGCGGCGACCGCCGCCGCCGCCCAGGCCGAAGCCGCCGCCGCCCTGCCGCCGCTGCGCGAGATGGAAGCCGAATGCGCCGCCAAGCTGCAGCGCCTGCTGGTCGCGCGCGAACAGCTGCAGGCCGAGGAAACCCGCATCAACGCCGCGCGCGCCGCTTGCGAACATCGCCTGGCGCAGATCAACGGCGACATGAGCCGCGAGCAGAGCCGCGTGCAGGATGCCGAGGAAGCCATCGCCCGCCTCGCCGAGGAAGCTCTCGCGCTCGAAGACGCCCGCGCCCAGGAAGAGATCGAGATCGTCGCCGCCACCGAGGCGCTCGAAGAGGCCAAAGGCAAGACCCTCGAAGCCGAAGTGACCCTGACGCGCACGACCGAAGAGGTCGCCGCCGTCGAAGCGCAGCGCCGCGAGATCGCCCGCCGCCTCGGCGAGACCGAAGCGCGCCATGCCCGCCTGACCGACCGCATCGCCCAGGCGACGCGCGAGCGCGAGATCGCCGCCGCCGACGCCATCGACAAAGATGCGCTCGCCGCCGCCGGCGCCGCCGCCGAGGAAGCCCTCGCCGCGCTGGAGAACGCGCGCGCCGAAGCCGCATCCGCCGAAGCCGCCCGCGTCGATGCCGACAAGCTGTCGCGCGACAAGCGCGACGAATTGCAGACCGCCGAATCCGCCGCCGCGCGCCTGCGCGCCGAGGAGAAGGCGCTCGGCGACGTGCTCGCCGTCTCCGACAACGACCTGTGGCCGCCGCTGATCGACGCCATCGCCGTGCAGCCTGGCTTCGAGACCGCGCTCGGCGTCGCGCTCGGCGACGATCTCACCGCGCCGGCCGACGAGGCCGCGCCGATCCATTGGCGCAGCCTGCCGCCGCTCACTGAGGCGCGCAGCTTGCCGGGCGGCCTGCGTCCGCTCGCCGATTTCGTCGAAGCGCCCGCCGCCCTCGCCCGCCGCCTCGGCCAGATCGGCCTGGTGGAAGACGACGCCCAGGGCCGTTCGCTCTCCGCCGATCTCGCGCTCGGCCAACGCCTTGTCAGCCGCTCGGGCGCCCTGTGGCGCTGGGACGGCTACACGGTGGCCGCCGGCACCACGACAGCCGCCGCCGCGCGCCTGACCCAGCGCAACCGTCTCAAAGCCCTGCGCGGCGAGGTGGAGACCGCCGAAGAGGCGCTTGAGATCGCCCGCGAGGCTTCGCGCGAAGCGCGCGATGCCGCCGATGCCGCCAGCGAGCACGAGCGCGCCATGCGCGACGCCAGCCGCAGCGCCGAACGCGCCCTCGACGAGACGCGCAGCCAGCATGCCAAGCTGAGCCAGGCCGACGCCGCCGTGTCGTCCAAGCTCGCCGCGCTCGAAGAGGCGCTGGCCCAGCTGACCGCCGACTATGAAGAGACTGCCGCGCGCCTGGAGGCCGATCGCGCCGCCCAGGCCGAATTGCCCGACGAGCAGGGCGGCCGCGAGAAGATCGCGGAATTGCGCGCCCAGCTCGCCGAACTGCGCAGCCAGCAGGGCGAGCGCCAGCGCGCCTACGACCTGCTCGCCCGCGAGGCCGAGAACCGCCGCAACCGCCTCTCCGCGATCTCGCACGAGCGCGCCTCCTGGCAGGGCCGCGCCGACAACGCGACGCAGCAGCTCGCCGAATTCGCCGCCCGCAAGGCGACGAACGAAGAAGAGCTGGCCGAGCTGGCCGCCCGCCCCGAGCAGATCGCCGAGGAGCGCCATATCCTCGAAGACCAGATCGGCGAAGCCGAAGGCCTGCGCAAGCAGGCGGCCGACGCCCTGGCCGCCGCCGAGACGCTGCAGGTCACGTCCGATCGCGCCCTCAAGAGCACCGAAGGCAAACTCGCCAGCGCGCGCGAAGAGCGCGTGCGCGGCGAAGGCGTCGTCGGCACCTCTCAGCAGGTTCTGACCGATCTGACCGAACGCATCGCCGAGAAGCTGCAGTGCCCGCCGGAGAACCTCCTGGCCATCGCCGAGGTGACCGAGGAGGAGCTGCAGGACCAGGCCGCCGCCGAGGCGCGCTTCGAGCGCCTGACGCGCGAGCGCGACAATATGGGCCCGGTCAACCTGCGCGCCGAAGTGGAGGCGACCGAGCTGGAAGAGAAGGTCGCCGGCATGCAGAGCGAACGCGAGGACCTGATCCAGGCCATCGCCCGCCTGCGCCAGGGCATCAACGAGCTCAACCGCGAAGGCCGCGAGCGCTTCCTCGCCGCCTTCGAGGCGGTGAACAAGCATTTCACCGAGCTGTTCACCCGCCTGTTCGGCGGCGGCACCGCGCATCTGCAGCTGACCGAAGCGGAAGATCCGCTCGAGGCCGGCCTCGAGATCATGGCCTCGCCGCCGGGCAAGAAGCTGCAGGTTCTCTCGCTGCTCTCGGGCGGCGAGAAGGCGCTGACCACCACGGCGCTGCTGTTCGCGGTGTTCATGACCAACCCGGCGCCGATCTGCGTGCTGGACGAAGTGGACGCGCCTTTGGACGATTCGAACATCACCCGGTTCTGCAACCTGGTGGAAGAGATCGGCCGGCGCGCCAACACGCGCTTCCTGGTCATCACCCACCACCGCCACACCATGGCCCGCATGGACCGCCTGTTCGGCGTCACCATGCCGGAACGCGGCGTGTCCCAGCTGGTGTCGGTCGACCTCAAGGGCGTCAGCCACCTGCGGGCCATCGCCTAAACCGCCCAAAGGCCCGGTTTTCCTGGTTCAGCCCCCGCTTCGGCGGGGGCTTTTCTTTGCCCGCTCGCCGAAGCGCCCGATACGGCCCGAAATAGCCCTTCCCGGCGCGGCTTTTTGCCAGCAAAATCAACCGACTGACGCGGGAACGGCAGTGCCATTTCCGCGTTGACAGAAAAGCCCCGCAAACCTTATGGTGCGCGCGCTTTGCTGCGGTCGTTGCAGCGAGGACGTTTGCGCGTTTGGCATGACCGACAGTCATCCTCCGCCTCCTCCCGAAGATCCCGATCGGCGAGGTCCGACACTCGAAGACCTGGGCGCGCGCATTCGCCGCGCGCGACATGCCAGGGATCCAGGTGCGGGCTCCGGTCAGGGCGGGGCCGATCTTTCCGGCATGGGGCTTGTGCTACGGATCGGCATCGAGATGGTTTCGGCCGTCGCGGTGGGGACCGGCATCGGATGGCTGCTCGACGAATGGCTGGGCACGCGGCCGTGGCTGATGATCCCGCTCTTCCTGCTCGGATCGGCTGCCGGCATCCTCAACGTCTATCGCGCGACAGGTCGGATGGCGGGCGGGTCTCTCAACCCGAACCCGAAACCGAAGAAGACCGACGGCAAGCCGGAATAACCGGCGCGCGAGCCTCCGCTGCGCCATAAGGGCGCAGGCCAGTATCTGCTCCCACGCGAGATGACCCGGCGCTTTTAAAAAGCGCCAAGCAACCCGGCGCGGCTCAGGCTGCGCCCAATAAGGATGAGTGGGACCCGTGGCCGGACCTCTTGAGCAATTCGAGATCAAAAAGATCGTCCCGCTGGACGTGGGCGGCGTCGACGCCTCCTTCACCAACTCCTCGCTCTTCATGGTCATCGTCATCGCGGCGATCACCCTGTTCCTGATGGTCGGCATGCGCCGCGGCGCGCTCGTTCCGGGCCGCTGGCAGTCGATGGCGGAGCTGAGTTACGAATTCATCGCCGGCCTTGTCCGCGAGAACGTCGGTCGCGAAGGCCGCGCTTACTTCCCCTTCATCTTCTCGCTGTTCATGTTCGTGCTGTTCGCGAACCTGATCGGCCTGGTGCCCTACGCCTTCACGGTGACCAGCCACATCATCGTCACCTTCGCGCTCGCCGCGCTGGTGTTCGTTGGCGTCACCATCGTCGCCATCGCCAAGCACGGCCTGAAGTTCTTCACCTACTTCATGCCGAACGGCGCGCCGATGTACATGGCGCCGCTGCTGATCCCCATCGAGCTGATCTCCTACCTGACGCGCCCGGTCACCCTGTCGCTGCGTCTGTTCGCCAACATGATGGCGGGCCACACCATGCTGAAGGTGTTCGCCGGCTTCGTCGTCCTGCTCGGCGCCTTCGGCGTCGCGCCGATGGCGATCATCATCCCGCTCTACATCCTCGAATTGCTCGTCGCGTTCCTGCAGGCCTACGTGTTCACGGTGCTAACCTGCCTGTATCTGCACGACGCGATCCATCTGCACTAATCGTCAAGTTCACCATCCCTGCCCCTAACCTTAAGAAAAGTTGGAAATCATGGACGTTCAGGCTGCTAAGTACATCGGTGCCGGTCTCGCCGTTATCTGCCTCTTCGGCGTCGGTATCGGTATCGGCAACATCTTCTCCTCGTTCATCAGCTCGGTCGCCCGCAACCCGGCCGCCCGCCCGATCGTGTTTCCGTTCACGATGCTGGGCTTCGCGCTGGTCGAAGCCATCGCGCTCTTCGCCCTGCTGATCGCGTTCCTGATCCTGTTCGGCTAAGACGGTTTCGCGGGGTTCGGCTCAAACCGAGCCCCGCCTTGTCGTTTCAGCCCCTAAAGGAGCCGCACGCCCGTGCCGCAACTTGACCCCTCCTCCTTCGCCCCCCAGCTCGTCTGGCTGGCGATCACGTTCATCCTGCTCTACGTGCTGATGGCGAAGCTCGCGCTTCCGCGCATCGGCGACGTGCTGGAGGAGCGCAAGAAGCGCATCGACGGCAACCTCGACAAGGCCGCGGCCTTGCGCGCGGAAGCCGAAACGGCCAAGGCGGCCTACGAGAAGGCTTTGGCCGAGAGCCGCGCCAAGGCGCACGCTCTCACCGCCGCCGCCGCCGACCGCGCCCATAAGGAGGCCGCCCAGCGCCAGCAGGCTCTGGCCGCCGCCCTGGCCGAACAAGGCAAAGCCGCCGAAGCCAAGATCGCTTCGGCCCGCGCCGACGCCCTGTCGCACACCCAGGCCATCGCCACCGACATCGCCCGCGAGGCGGTGCGCAAGCTGCTCGGCCAGGACATCGATGCCGCCGCGGCGGAAGCCGCGGTCAAGACCGCCGCGCAGAACCGCTAAGAGGGCTCAAGAATGTTCATCTCCACCGCCCTCGCCGCTTCCGAACATGCCGCCGAACACGGCGGTTCGCTGTTCTCCGAGCCGGAGTTCTGGCTCGCCGTCGCCTTCGCCCTCTTCGTCGGCCTGCTGGCCCGTCCGGTCAGCCAGAAGATCGGCGCCGCGCTCGACGGCCGCGCCAAGAAGATCGAGACCGAGATCGAGGAAGCCACCCGCCTGCGCGACGAAGCCCAGGCGCTGCTCGCCTCCTACCAGCGCAAGAGCCGCGAAGCGCTGAAGGAAGCCGAGGACATCCTCGCCAACGCCGAAGCCGAGGCCAAGCGCCTGGCCGAGGAAGCCGCCGTCGAACTGGCGGCCGCTCTCAAGCGCCGCGAGCAGATGGCCGTCGAGAAGATCGCCCAGGCCGAAGCCCGCGCCGTCGCCGACGTGCGCAACGCCGCCGTGGACGTCGCCCTGGCCGCGACCCGCGAGCTGATCCAGAAGAACCTCGATGCCGGCAAGGCCGACGCGCTGGTCAACGCCGCCGTCGCCGAGCTGCCGAAGAAGCTGCACTGAGTTTCGACGCATAAGATGCAAAAAGCCCCGCTCATTGAGCGGGGCTTTTTTGTTGGCTCCTCTGCGACCGTCACCCTCGGGCTTGACCCGAGGGTCCATGTTCATGCGACAAGCGCTTGCCCTGGATTGCCCGGTCAAGCCGGGCAATGACGATCTTTCAGTGACTCACTTCTTCACCGGCGCGGCGTAGATGTATTCGTAGGCCTTCTTGGCCAGCGCCGGATCGTCCTGAATCTGCTTGGAGATGGCGTTGTAAAGATCCGGCGTCAGGCCGACCTCCTTCACCGCAGCCAGCTTCGCCTCATCCTCTTCCTTGCTGAGGCGGGCGCGGTCGGCCTCGTAAAGGCCGTCCTTCTTCTTGGTGTAGTCGCGGTCGATGAGGCGGATTTTCGCCGTCGCGGCGGCGAACTTGCGCAGATCCTCATCGTCGATCGCTTGCGGATGGGTCAGTCCCGGCGACGTCGACTGGCCCGGCGGCTGCGGCACTGGCAGCGGCTCGGTTTGCGGCTTCGGCGTCGTCGCGCCTTGCGAGCTGCTCGGCGCGCTGCTGTTGCCGTCGCTCTGGGCGCCGGACGAACGGTCGCCGCTCGGCGGCGCGGCGGATTGGGCCAAGACGGCACCCCCCATGAGAGAGGCGGCGAGCAGGATCGTGGCGAAGAGCTTGGCGGCCGGCATGACTGTTCCTCTTTTCGCAGGGCATTCAGATCCGGAGGTCATCTCCTGAGCCAGTATAGCCGCGCAGGGCCGGTCTCGGCTCAACGATTGCGTGAGAGCGCGGCGCAAGCCGGACCTGCGCCGCGCCCCACGGACGGCTATTTCGCCTGGCGGGCGTAGTCGTCGATGGTCTTCGCGACTTGCGGATCGGCCTGGGCGACGCGGACGATCTGGTTGTACTTGTCGACCGTCAGGCCTTTCTGTTCGACGGCGGAGGACATCTTCTCCGTCGCCTCCTTCTGGACCTGCTGCTTCTCGGCCGGCGTGCCGGCCGACTGATAGCGCGGCCGGTAATTGTCGTTGATCTTCTTCACTTCGAGCGCGGCGACGGCGAAGCTTTTCAATTCCTGATCGGTGATCGAGGCCGCGGCGGCGGCCGGCGGCGAGGCGCTCGGCGCGCCGTTGGATGATTGCGCCAGAGCGAGCGAAGACGTGCCGGCCCCAAGAGCCAAAGCCAATGCGGCGATGTGAAGCGGTGTTCGGATATGTCGCATGGAAAATGTTCCTCCTGCGTGAGGTGACCCCACCCATTGAGGAACGAGATGCGGCGAGCGACGTTCCGCCGCGCCGTGATCTTCGCCGCAGGTTTCCGCCTTCGGGGGAACCTGGCGGGCGGAGAAGCTTCACACCTCCGCTTTGAGGATCGGCGTGTCGGCGTCGTCGCCCGGCAACATGGCGACGTTGGCAAAGCCGGCATCGCGCATCATCGCGGCATGCTTCTCGGGTCCGCCCGCCTTGTCGAGATGATCGCAATCGAGGAACCAGCCGCCCGGAACGAGCAAACCGCGAATTGCGCGATAACAAGCAGCCATCGCCTCGATCTTGCGGATGTTATGGATCGCGATGGCCGAGACGACGAGATCGAACGGGCCTAAACCTGCCGCCCAATCCGGATCGGTCAGATCGCTCTGCACGAAACGCATCTGCGCGCCATGCGCCGCGAGATAGCGCTTGGCTTCCTCGATCATCGGCGCCGAGAAATCTTGCAGCGTGACTTGGGCCTTAGGGAAGGCGCGCAGCACGGCGGCGCTGACGAAGCCGTAGCCGCCGCCGACATCGAGCACGCGCAGCGCCCGGTCCTTGGGATAGGGTGCGAGCGCCATCATGCGATCCAAGACCGCGGCGCGCCGCTCGACGCGGCCTTCGTTCTTGGCGACCCAGCTGGCGGCATAGTCGGCCTGCTGCCAATCGTGCTTGTCGCGCGAATGGCCCGTGCGCGTGTCCATGACGATCCTCCCCTGCTTGTTGGAAAGATCGTCCTCCCGGAGCGCACGGCTGTCAAACCGGCAAAAGAAAAGCCCCGCCGAAGCGGGGCTTTGTTACAGCGTCACTCCGCCGCTTGCGCCGGCGCGGGCGGACGCCAGCGCAGGATCGGCTTGCGGGCCGCCGCCGTCTCGTCCAGGCGGCGGCGCGGGGTCAGGCGCGGCGCGGCCTGGAAGAAAGCGGCTTCGCCGGCCTTGGCCTTCTCGGCGAGCGAACGCAGCGCCTGGATGAACTGATCGAGGCTTTCCTTGCTCTCGGTCTCGGTCGGCTCCATCAGCATCGCGCCATGCACCACCAGCGGGAAATAGATGGTGGTGGGATGGAAGCCCTCGTCGATCAGCGCCTTGGCGAAATCGAGCGTGGTGACGCCGGTGCCCTCGAGGAACTTGTCGTCGAACAAGGCCTCGTGCATGCAGGGGCCGTCGCCGAAGGCCGGGCTCATGACGTCGCGCAGGCGTGCCAGCAGGTAGTTGGCGTTGAGCACGGCGTCTTCCGCCACCTGACGCAGGCCGTCGCCGCCGTGGCTCAGCATGTAGGCCAGAGCGCGCACGAACATGCCCATCTGGCCGTTGAAGGCTTTCAAGCGGCCGACCGAGGCCTGGGCCGGGCCTTCCGGCGTCTCGATCAGCTCGAAGCCGTTAGCACCATGCACGACCCAAGGCGTCGGCGCGTAGGGCGCGAGCGCCGCGGTGAGCACCACCGGGCCTGCTCCGGGGCCGCCGCCGCCGTGCGGCGTAGAAAATGTCTTGTGCAGGTTGATGTGCATGACGTCGACGCCGAGATCGGCCGGGCGCACCTTGCCGACGATGGCGTTGAAGTTCGCGCCGTCGCAATAAAAGTAGGAGCCGTGATCGTGCGCCGCCTTGGCGATCTCGATCACCTCGTCCTCGAAGAGGCCACAGGTGTTCGGGTTCGTCACCATGATAGCGGCGACGTCCGGGCCGAGCTTGGCCTTCAGCGCCGCGAGATCGACGCGGCCGCGCGGCGTCGCCGGGATCGATTCGACCTCGTAACCGCAGGCGGCGGCGGTGGCAGGATTGGTGCCATGCGCCGATTCAGGGACCAGCACGCGCTTGCGCGCGTCGCCCTTGGCTTCATGGGCGGCGCGGATCGTCAGCAAGCCGCAGAACTCGCCATGCGCGCCGGCAGCCGGCGTCATAGCGACGGCGGGCATGCCGGTGAGCGTCCTGAGCCAATGGGCGAGAGTGTCGATCAGCTCCAGCGCGCCCTGCACGGTGGAGACCGGCTGGAGCGGATGGATGTCGCCGAAGCCCGGCAGGCGCGCCAGCTTTTCGTTGAGGCGCGGGTTGTGCTTCATCGTGCAGGAGCCGAGCGGGAACAGGCCCGTGTCGATGGAATAGTTCTTCTGGCTCAGACGCGTGAAGTGGCGAATGACCTGCGGCTCCGACAGGCCCGGCAGGCCGAGATCGGTTTTCCGCGCCAAGCCTCCGAGACGGTCAGTCACTTTCGGCGGCTCGGGCAGATCGACGCCCGTACGCTGGGGCTCGCCCTGCTCGAAGATCAATTGCTCTTCGATCATCAGGGCGCGGTTGCCGGTGGCGGTGCCGGGATGGGCGCCGATGATCGCCGGGCTGTCCTTATGCGTGTTGCGCGCGTCCATTAGACGGCTCCCTTCAGGGCGGCGACCAGCGCATCCATTTGCGCCTCGGTCGCGGTTTCGGTGACGGCGATCAGGAGATCGTTGGCCAGCGCATTGACGCCCGGATAGAGGCGCGAGGCCGGCACGCCGGCGAGAATGCCGTCCGCCGCGAGCTTTTCGACGACGGGTGCGGCAGGTTTGGGCAAGCGCAGGGTGAACTCGTTGAAGAAGCTCTGGTTCAGCACTTTCGCGCCCGGCACGACGGCAAGCTTCTCGGCGAGCTGCACGGCCTTGGCATGATTGAGCCGGGCCAGCTGACGCAGGCCTTCGCTGCCGAGCAGCGACATATGGATGGTGAAGGCCAAGGCGCAGAGGCCGGCGTTGGTGCAGATGTTGCTGGTCGCCTTCTCGCGGCGAATATGCTGCTCGCGCGTCGAGAGCGTGAGGACGAAGCCGCGCTTGCCGTCGGCATCGACTGTCTGGCCGGCCAAACGGCCGGGCATCTGGCGGATGTATTTCTCGCGCGTGGCGAACAGGCCGACATAAGGCCCGCCGAAGTTAAGGCCATTGCCGATGGACTGGCCTTCGGCCACCACGATGTCCGCGCCCATCTCGCCGGGCGGCGTGATCGCGCCGAGCGAGACGACTTCCGTCACCACCGCGATCAGCAGCGCGCCCTTGGCCTGGCAGGCGCGCGCCAGCGGCGTCAGGTCGCGCAGGCGGCCGAACACGTCTGGGTTCTGCACGACGAGGCAGGCGGTCTGATCGTCGATCAGCGCTTCGAGATTCTCGTCCTGGGTCGGATCGGGCGCATTGACCGCGATCTCGCCGTCGCTGTAGCGCGCGAAGGTCTCGATCGTCTCGCGATAATGCGGATGGACGGCGGCGGAGATCACCACCTTCTCGCGCTTCACCGTGCGCCGCGCCATCAGCACCGCTTCAGCCGCCGAGGTCGCGCCGTCGTACATCGAGGCGTTGGCCACTTCCATGCCGGTCACCAGCGCCACCTGGCTCTGGAATTCGAACAGCATCTGGAGCGTGCCCTGCGAGATTTCCGGCTGATAGGGCGTATAGGCCGTCAGGAACTCGCCGCGCTGGATCAGATGATCGACCGCCGCCGGCACATGATGGCGATAGGCGCCCGCGCCGACGAAGCTCGCCTTGGCCTGGCCGGCCGCGAGGTTCTTCGCCGCCAGGGCCGCCAATTCGCGCTCCACTTCCAGCTCGCCGGCATGAGGCGGCAGGTCGAGCGGTTTGGCTTGGCGCGCTGAAGTAGGCACGTCGACGAACAGATCCTCGATCGATTTGACGCCGATGGCGCCGAGCATGGCGCGGCGGTCGTCACTGGTGAGCGGCAGATAGCGCATGGGAGTTTCCTTAGATCAGCCGAGTTCGGGCGTCTTGGCGTTAGCCGAGCTCAGCGAGAAATTTGTCGTAAGCGGCTTTGTCCATCAGCGCGGCAAGCTGGCCCTTGTCGGCGAGCTTGATCTTCACGAACCAGCCCTTGCCGTCGGCGTCGGCGTTCACCGTTTCCGGCGCGCCGGTCAGCTCGTCGTTCACTTCGACGACCTCGCCGCTGACCGGGGCGTAAACCTCGCTCGCCGCCTTGACCGATTCGACCACGGCCATGTCGCCGCCCTGCTTCACCGCTTTGCCGACGGCGGGCAGCTCGACATAGACCACGTCGCCGAGCTGGCCCTGCGCGTAATCGGTGATGCCGACGGTGCCGACATCGCCTTCGATGCGGATCCACTCGTGCTCTTGCGTGTATTTGGTCTCGCTCATGGGACTGTTCTCGCGCTTAAGGTTTAAAATAGCGGTTGGGGACGAAGGGCATGGCGACGACCTGGGCCGGGCGCGGCGTGCCGCGCACCACCAAGTTCACGACCGTGCCGGGCTTGGCGTAGGCGGCCTCGACATAGCCCATGGCGATGGGGCCGCCGACCGTGGGGCCGAAACCGCCGGAGGTCACTTCGCCGAGCGCGCGCTCGTCGGTGCCTTGGATTTGGGTGTGCTCGCGGGCCGGAGCGCGGCCTTCCGGCAAGATGCCGACGCGGCGGCGCGGTGCGCCGCCTTTCAAATGCGCCAGGATCATGTCCGCGCCGGGGAAGCCGCCTTCTTCGCGGCGGCGCTTGCCGATGGCCCAGGCGAGGCCCGCCTCGATCGGCGTCGTGCTCTGGTCGATGTCGTGGCCGTAGAGGCAGAGCCCGGCTTCGAGGCGCAGCGAGTCGCGCGCGCCGAGGCCGATGGGCTTCACCTCCGGCTCGGCCAGCAGCGCTTTGGCGAGCGCTTCCGCCTTATCGTTCGGGATCGAGATTTCGAAGCCGTCTTCGCCGGTGTAGCCCGAGCGCGTGACGAAACAATCGACGCCTTGAATCTTCATCGCCGCCGCCGTCATGAAGCGCAGCTTCACCGCTTCAGGCGCGAAGCGCGCCATGACCTTGGCGGCGGACGGGCCTTGCAGGGCCAGCAAGGCATGGTCGGCCAGCACCTCGACTTTGATCGAGGACGGCAGCTTGGCCTTCATATGCGCGATGTCCTGCGCCTTGCACCCGGCATTCACCACGACGAAGAGATGGTCGCCGGCATTGGTGACGATGAGATCGTCCAAAATGCCGCCGGTCTCGTTGGTGAAGAGCGTGTAGCGCATCTCGCCGGGCTTGAGCGCCTGGATGTCGCCGGGCACCAGCGCTTCGAGGGCTTTCGCGGCATCGGGGCCGATCAGCTTGACCTGGCCCATATGCGAGACGTCGAACAAGCCGGCCTCGGCGCGGCAATGCTGGTGCTCGGCCATGATGCCGGCGGGATATTGCACGGGCATGTCGTAGCCGGCGAACGGCACCATCTTGGCGCCGAGCGCGACATGAAGGCCATGCAGCGAGGTGCGGAGCGTTTGTTCTGTGGAAGCGTCTGACACAGGCGATCCTTCGGCGTTCGATTCAGAGTCGTGGCTGCCCGGCGAGTCGCCGGCAGCCCCCTCTGTCCTCGGACCTGAAAGATTCGTCCACCCTCGCGATATGAGGACGGCGTTACCTCGTCGGTGGAATCACGCGCGCAATGCGCAATTCGCTTTCCAGAGCATCATCCCCCTGCGGTCCTTTTGCCTGAGAGTTTCCGGGGCGGTTGCTCCTTCGGCTCCGCCCGCATCGCCTTTCGGCAACCGGCGGTCTCTCCCGCAGGGATCATCTGATCGCTTCGGCCATTTTAAACCAGCCCTAGGGGTGGTCAATCGCCGCCGCGTCTAGGACTAGTTTCATCCACAGGATTCTTGCGCCGTCGCCGGACAATAAAAAAAGGCCCGGAAAACCGGGCCTTTTCGCGATATCGCCGGGCTCAACGGGTCGCTTGAACGCGCCTGTTGTAGTCCAGTTCCGCCTCGGTCAGCTGCAGGCCGACGATGATCTGATAATCCGACGCCGAACGGCCGACCGGCAGCGGAATGCGCTGGTCCAGCTCGTCGGTCTTCTCGACATAGCCGACGTTCGCCGGGAAGGCGAGCGCAACCGGGAAGACCTCCTTGGCCAGCACATTGCTGTTGGGGTCGGTGATGGCGACGAAATACTGGAAGCTGGCGTTGCGGTCCGGATTGGCCGGGCCCAGTTCGAGCGCGAAACCCACCTTCATGGTGATAGCGGCGCCCTGTTTGTCATAGACGCAGCTGCGCTGCACGCCGTTGAGCCGCACCATGTACATCACGTCGGTCAGATCGCGGCCCTGACCGGGGCGGAACTTCACCTGCTGCGTCGCCGTCTCCAAGCCGCCGAAGCGCGGGCAGGCGAATTGCGGCGTGGTGTTCTTGAAGGGATCGCAGGCGGCAAGCGCCAGACCGGCGAGAACCAGCGGCGCGGCGAGACGAAGAGCGGACGTGATACGCATGGACGGCATCCTGTTCAGATCAACGCGTGCATGCCGTCGCAATAGGGCGGATCCTGCGTGCGCTTGCAGCCGCAAAGATACAACGTCATGGCCTCGCCGACCTTCACCGATTTGGGGGTGAATTCGGTGCCCTGATGCGAACCGTCGCAGAAGGGCTGCGACTTGCTGTAGCCGCAGGCGCACCACAGGTACTCCTTGTCGGGCTCGAGATCGACCGCGTAATAATTGTCGCGCGGCATCGCCGGCTCGGCCATGGAAAATCCCTCGAAAAGCCCGCGCCGCAGGCCGCCAAGGGCCGAAATGCGCGGAAATTGCTTGTTTGCGTCCGCTGGGTTACTACCTTGTCAGTCAGGAACGCGCAAGCAGCCGTTTTTCCTGAGATTTCCGTGATTTGCGGCCTTTTTCACCGCTTTTGGCAGTCATGTCCGACAAGCCGGCCCTCACCGTCCTCCTCGCCAGCCCGCGCGGCTTCTGCGCCGGCGTGGACCGGGCGATCCAGATCGTCGAGCAGGCGCTCGCCCGCTACGGCGCGCCGGTCTATGTCCGCCATGAGATCGTCCACAACAAGCATGTGGTCGACAGCCTGAAGGCCAAGGGCGCGGTCTTCGTCGAGGAATTGGCCGAAATCCCAGACGGCGCGAATGTCATCTTCTCCGCTCATGGCGTCGCCAAGGCGGTGGTGCAGGACGCCAAGGATCGCGGTCTGGCGGCGCTCGACGCCACCTGCCCGCTGGTCAGCAAAGTTCATTCCGAAGCCGCGCGCCATCATTTTCAGGGCCGCCATGTGCTGTTGATCGGCCATGAGGGTCATCCCGAAGTCGTCGGCACCATGGGCCAGGTGCCGCCGGGCGCCATGACGCTGATCCAAAGCGCCGCCGATGCCGAAGCCGTGCAGCCGGCCGATCCGGCCAATCTCGCCTATGCGACGCAGACGACGCTCTCGGTCGGCGACACCGCCGAAATCGTTGCGACGCTGCAGCGCCGCTTCCCCGCCATCAAGGGGCCGGGCAAGGCCGACATCTGCTACGCCACGACGAACCGCCAGGAAGCGGTGAAGGCGATCGCGCCGCGCGTCGACGCCATCCTCGTAGTCGGCGCGCCGAACTCTTCGAATTCCCAGCGGCTGAAAGAGCTGGCGGCGCAGCTCGGCTGCAAGGTGAGCCTGCTGGTGCAGACCGCCGCCGAGATTCCCTGGGAGCAGCTCGAAGGCGTGAAAGCGCTCGGCGTCACCGCCGGCGCCTCCGCGCCCGAGATCCTCGTGCAGGACGTCATCCGCGCGCTGCAGAAGCGCTACGACGTCACGCTCGAAGAAGCCTCCGTGACGCGCGAAGACGTCATCTTCAGTCTGCCCAAAGCGCTGGCCGGGTAAGCGACAGACCATGGCCGTCTATACCGAAGTCAGCGACGAAGAGTTAAGCGCGTTCCTCGCCGCCTACGATCTCGGCGCGCTGCGCTCCTACAAGGGCATCGCCGAAGGCGTCGAGAACTCCAACTTCCTGCTGCAGACCGAGCGCGCCAGCTACATCTTGACGCTTTATGAGAAGCGCGTCGCGCCGCAGGATTTGCCGTTCTTCCTCGGGCTGATGGATCATCTCGCCGCCAAGGGCATCGCCTGCCCGACGCCGATCCATGCGCGCGACGGCCAGGCTTTGCGCACCCTCGCCGGCCGCCCCGCCGCTCTCGTCAGCTTCCTCGCCGGCATGTCGCCGCGACGCATTCTGCCGCATCACTGCGCCGGCCTCGGGCGCGGCATGGCCGAGATGCATGTGGCCGCCGCCGATTTCAAGCTGCGCCGCGCCAATTCGCTGTCGCTCAACGGCTGGCAACGGCTTTACGGCGAGACCAAGACGCTGGCCAACGACGTCGCGCCCGGCCTCGAAGGCCTGATCGAGAACGAAGTGGCTTGGCTGACGGCGAACTGGCCGCAAGCGGACGCGTTGCCGCGCGGCATCATCCATGCCGACCTGTTCCCGGACAACGCCTTCTTCCTCGGCGACAAGCTCTCGGGCATCATCGATTTCTATTTCGCCTGCGAAGACTTCCTCGCTTACGACCTCGCGGTGTGTCTGAACGCCTGGTGCTTCGAGGCGGACGGCATGTTCAACATCTCCAAGGCGCGCGGGCTCTTGTCCGCCTATCGCGACGTGCGGCCCATCACCGAAGCCGAGCTCGCCGCTTTGCCGATGCTCGCGCGCGGCGCGGCGCTGCGCTTCCTGCTGACGCGGCTTTACGACTGGCTGAATCGTCCAGAGGGCGCTTGGGTCAAGCCGAAGAACCCGATGGAATATGTGCAGAAGCTGCGCTTCCACCAGTCGGTCCCCGGCCCCGGAGCCTATGGTCTTGACTGACGAGACGAGCGAGACCGCCAGCGTCGAGGCCTTCACCGACGGCGCCTGCAGCGGCAATCCCGGCCCCGGCGGCTGGGGCGCGGTGCTGCGCTGGCGCGGCCAGGAAAAAGAGCTGAAGGGCGGCGAAGCGCAGACCACCAACAACCGCATGGAGCTGATGGCGGCCATCGCCGCGTTGGAAAGCCTCAAGCGCTCGCTCGCCGTAGATCTCTACACCGACAGCCAATATCTGCGCCAAGGCATCACCGGCTGGATTCACGGCTGGAAGAAGAACGGCTGGAAGACCGCCGACAAGAAACCGGTGAAGAACGTCGATCTGTGGCAGCGCCTGGAAGCGGCGGCCAACGCCCATCAGGTGCGCTGGCATTGGGTGAAGGGCCATGCCGGCCATCCGGAGAACGAGCGCGCTGACGCGCTCGCCCGCGCCGCCATCGCCGAGATTCGCAGCGGCGCGGCATCATGAAGGCCGCGCTCGCTCTCGCCGCCGCCTTGGCGCTGACAGCTTGCGGCGGCACCTCCGAAATCGAGCAGGCGATGACCAGTCCGGCGCTGTGCCAGCTGCCGGACGTGCAAGCCTCTTACGAGCGGATGGCCGATTTACCGTCCGCCGTGGCCAAAGACCTGCTCAGCCGCTTCGCCGACGTGCCGACTTACGAAAGCGCGGAGCATCTCGATCAGGCCATCGCGCCGCGCGGCGGCTATTTCAACGGCACGGGCACACGCTCCAGCCTGCTGCCCAACCGGCGCTTCGTCGAGGCCGTGCAGCGCGGCGACGACATCGCGGTGATCTACGAGCATGGCGGCGGACCGCATGTCCATGTCGTGCTCTATCGCCGCGACGGCGAATCTTGGCACGCCCATGCCAACGTCATCAGCGCCGAGCGCGTCCACTGCGAGACGGCAGCCCGCGTCATGACCAACCCGCGCGATCCGGCGCTCTGGTTCAGCCGCATCGATTGGTGATGCGCAAATAAAAACGGGAGCCATAAGGCTCCCGTTTTCACATTGGATAAGTGCGAAGCTTAGAGCTGGCTCAGCACATGCTCGGCCGAGGAGACCTCGTACTTGCCGGGCGCTTCAACGAACAGCTTCTCCACAGTGCCGTCCTTGACGACCATGGCATAGCGCTGCGAGCGGACGCCGAGACCCTTATCGATCAGGTCGAGGTCGAGGCCGAGCGCCTTGGCGAGATGGGCCGAGCCGTCGGCCAGCATCTCGACCTTGCCGTCGGCGCCCTGGGCCTTGCCCCAAGCGTCCATGACGAAGGCGTCGTTGACGGAGACGCAGGCGACCGTATCGATACCCTTGCCCTTCAGATCGCCGGCCTTCTGCACGAAGCTCGGCAGATGCTTGGCCGAGCAGGTCGGCGTGAAAGCGCCGGGCACGGCGAACAGCACGACGCGCTTGCCCTTGAACAGCTCGTCGGTGGTGATCGGCGACACGCCATCGGCGGTCTTGTGCTGCAGGGTGACGGACGGAACCTTATCGCCCACTTTAATGGTCATGGGGTCTCTCTCCTGGCTGATGGGATTTACGCGGATGGGGGCATTGTGGGGGAGCCGCAGGCCCGGGACAATCACCCAAAGGTCTGAGACGCATGAGAAAAAGGCCTGCCGGCCGTAGGGTTTTTGCTTATTTCGAGGCGACGCCGCCGCCGGCCGCGGCCTTGAAGGCGGCCAGCACCTCGGCCTCGCTCAAAAGCTCCGACAACACCAGGCCGGACGGTGCGGCCGGGCCGTAGACGACGTTAAACGGGATGCCGTAGCGGCCGAAGCCGGCGAGATAACGGGTGATGGCCGGATCGGGCCGCGTCCAGTCGGCGCGCATGGCGATCACGCTGCCGTCCTCCCGGCCCTTGTCGATGGCGGCGCGCACGTCGCCGCGGTTGAGCACCAGTTTTTTGTTCACCTGACAGGTGGCGCACCAGTCGGCGGTGACATCGACCAGCACCGTCTTGCCGGTGGCCACCGCGTTGATGATCTGCACACGGTCGAACGGTTGCCAGGCGATGTCCGAGATGACGACGCGGCCGCGTTCGGGCGCGGCAAGGAGCGAGAGGGCGATCAAGCCGATGGCGACGGCGCCGACGGCGGGCCAAGCGGCGCGGCGCACAAAAGAGTTCTCGCGCGCGGCGCAGCCGATGGTCAGTGCCGCCGAGATGGCGACCAGCAGGAGGCCGCAGACGATCGCGGTGCCGGTGCCGGCCTGTTTGGCGAGCACGACGAGCAGCCAGAAGACGGTCGCGGCGAGCACCAGAGCGAGCGCGCGGCAGAACCAGACCATCCAGGGGCCGGGCTTGGGCAGCAGGCGCGCCAGGCGCGGCACGGCAGCGACCAGCAGATAGGGCGCGGCGAGCCCGAGTGCGAGCGCGGCGAAGACGGCGAGGATCTCACCGGGGCCACGCGTGAGCGCGAAGCCCACGGCAGTGCCGAGGAACGGCGCTGAGCAGGGCGTGGCGAGCAGGGTGGCGAAGACGCCGGTGAAGAAGGCGCCCGCCAGCGCCTTGCTGTCGCATGCCTTGTTCGCCGCATCCATCATGCCGCTCGGCAGACGAATGGCGAAGACGCCCCACAGGCTGCAGGCGAACAGGGTCAGCACCAGGCCCATGACGGCGAGGAAAACCGGCTGTTGAAACTGGATGCCCCAACCGACCGCCATGCCGCCGGCCTTGAGCGCGATGGCCGCGCCCGCCAGGGCCATGAAGGCGACGAAGATGCCGGCAGCCGTGGCGAGGAAACTGAGGCGCAGTTCGCGCGTGGCGTAGCCGCTCGCGCGCACCGCGCCCATCAATTTCAGCGACAGCACCGGCAGCACGCAGGGCATCAGGTTCAAGAGCAGGCCGCCGAGCAGCGCCAGGGCGAGGATCGCCGCGAGACGCGCCGGCGCATGAGCGTCGGCGAGCGGCGCGCTGACATCCTGTTCGATGGCGCGCCCGCTATCGAACAATGTCAGCGTCAGCGCCGCATCGTCGGGCAGCGCGCCCGGCTTGTCGCCGGCTTGGCCGAGCAGATTGACCGGCAGGCGCAACAGCGCGAGGCGGCCCCCCTCGGAATAGCTGATGTCCTGCGGCGCGCCGAACGCGAGCGCGGCCGGCCCTTCGACGATGACGTCGGGCTTGGCGAATTTGCCGTCGCTGCGCGCCAGCACTTCGAGCATGACGCCGCCGCTCTCCGGCTGCAGCGCCGCATGTTCGACGATGAAGCCGGCCCCTCCCGCCTTCGCGGCGCTCGCGCCGTCGACCAGGCGCGGCACCTTGGCGGCATAGGACTCGATCGCCTTGGCATGATCGGTCGGCGACGATGGTCCGGCCGGAATGTCGAGCGCCAACGTGCCTTCGTAGGGGATGCAGATCTTGTCGCAGAGCAGATATTCGAGCTTGCCGCGCAGACTGACCGGCTCGCCCGGCACGGCGGGCGTGACCTTCAGCGGCAGCACCACCGCGTCTTTATAGACGAAGGTGTTGAGCCCGAAGATCGTATAGCGCTCAGGCAGCGGCCAGGCGAACTCGGCGGCGCCGACATTGCTCGAGCCGCTCCAATCGATGCGCGGCGGATAGCCGGCATCGCCCGGCGTGCGCCAATAGAGCTTCCAATCCTTCGCCAGCTGAAACTCGAGGCCGAGCGCCAGCGCTGCCGGCGCCTCGGCGGTCCCCGCCATGGTGACGCCGGAGATCAGCCGGGCGGCGGCATGTTCGTTGCGGGCCCAATCCGATTCGGTGATGGCGGCCAGTTCGACATGGGGCTTTTTGTTGGCCTCGAGCGCCGGACCCGGCGTGATCGAGAAGCTCGGCCCGGCCCCGCCCGGCTCGATGGGTGTCGAGCGCGCGCGCTGGGCCTCGGCCGGGGTGGCGGCGAGCAGCGCCGCGGCCAACAGCGGCACAGCGAAAGCAGCGTGAAAATGGCGGAAAAGGCGGCGCTCGGTCATGGCCGGCACAGTCTATCCGCGCGGCGGGCGGCCCGCGTGTCAAAAGGCTTCACATGATTGTCAGGCAACAGCCACTTGCTTTGCCGAAAGTTCCGCACCAATTTTGTTATATGTCCAAACAACCGACCATCGAGGCCGGCTACCTGACGGGCCAATTGCTGATCGCCATGCCCCACATGACGGATCAGCGCTTCGCCCATGCCGTGATCTACATCTGCGCGCACAACGCCGATGGCGCGATGGGGCTCGTCCTCAATAAGGGCATCGAGAAGCCGACCTTCCCCGACCTGCTGGAGCAGCTCAAGATCGAGCCCAAAGACGGGTCGGAGGCCATCAACGTGCTGTTCGGCGGCCCGGTGGAGACCGGGCGCGGCTTCGTGCTGCACTCCGCCGATTATCTGCAGGATGCCACTTTGCTGGTCGATCATGAGATCGGCCTGACGGCGACGCTCGACATCCTGCGCGACATCGCCGGCGGCGGCGGGCCACGCCACAAGATTCTGATGCTCGGCTATGCCGGCTGGGGTCCCGGCCAGCTCGATGCCGAGATTCAGGCCAACGGCTGGCTCAACGTGCCGGCCGACGAGGCGCTGATCTTCGATCACGACCTCGACACCAAATGGGACCGCGCATTGGCCAAGCTCGGCGTCGACGGCGCCATGCTCTCGGGCGACGCCGGCCACGCCTGAGGCTCGGTCACGCGGCCTTTCTCCGGCTGCGGCTCCAGCTTGGCGAACAGGACATGGTCGCGCCACGCGCCGTCGATCTTCAGATATTGCGGCGCATAGCCCTCTTCGTGAAAACCGCATTTGCCGAGCAACGCGCGGCTCGCCACATTGGTCGGCAGGCAGGCCGCCTCGACTCGATGCAGGCCGAGATCCTCATATGCGAAGCGCAAGGTCAGCCCGACCGCTTCGGTCATCACGCCCTGGCGGGCATGGGGCCGGCCGACCCAATAGCCGATGGTGCCGGCCTGAGCGACGCCGCGCCGCACGTTGCTGAGCGTGATGCCGCCCATCAGCGTCATGTCGGTCAGCCGGAAGATCATGAAGCTGTAGCTTGCGCCGAGGTGCCATTCCTCGCCGTAATGCTTGAGGCGGCGGCGCCAGCAGCCGCGCGTCAATGCGTCGCGCGGCCAGGTCGGCTCCCACGGCACCAGGAAGTCGCGCGAAGCGGCGCGCAGATCGGCCCACTGGGCATAGTCGGACTCGCGCGGCGGGCGCAGCACCACGCGCGCGCCGATCAGGCGGACATCGGGCATCGGGACGATACGGCGAAAAAATCCCAGCAGGATCGCTCTCCCCTATCCCAGCGAAAACCTCAGCCGAAGCGCGCCGAGATCGGCGCCATGCGCTCCAGCCGCTTGACCGGGCCGAGCGCGGCGACCGTCGGCTTGCTGGCCATGATGCGACGCGCCACGGCCGTCACCGCCGCCTCGTCGACCGCATCGATCTTGTCGATGATCTCCTGATAGCCGAACACGCGGCCGTGGATCAGCATGTTCTGACCGAGCCGCTCGCAGCGCGAGGACGTGCTTTCCAGCGACATCAGCAGGCCGGCCTTCATCTGCGCCTTGGTGCGCGCCAGTTCGTCGGCATCGACCTTCGCCGCAACCTTTTGCATCTCGCCGGCCAGCACTGGCACCAGCTCGTCCACTTCGTCTTCGCCGGTGCCGGCATAGATGCCGAAATTGCCGCCGTCGCGATAGGGCGAGGTGAAGGCGTAGATGCTGTAGACCAAGCCGCGCTTCTCGCGGATTTCCTGGAACAGGCGCGAGGACATGCCGCCGCCGAGCAGGTACGACAGCACGCTGGAGGCGTAGTAATCCGGATCGCCGTAGGGCACGCCGTCGAATCCAAGGGTGAAATGCACCTGCTCCGAATCGCGGTTCTCGAAGCGCTCGCCGCCGGCATAGCGCGCCGGGGCGGCCTGCGGCGCGTCGCCGCGGCCGATCTCGTTGAAGGCGGTCTCGGCCTGAGCGACCAGGGCGGCGTGATCGACGTTGCCGGCGGCGGCCAGCACCATGCCCGGCGCCACGTAATTGCGTTTCATATAGCCCGCGATGTCGGCGCGCGGGATGCTTTTGATCAGTTCTTCGGTGCCGAGAATCGGCCGGCCGAGCGGCTGGTCTGGATAGAGCACTTCCTGAAACTGGTCGAAGATCAGGTCTTCCGGCGTGTCGAAGCTCTGGCCGATCTCCTGAATGATGACGGCGCGCTCGCGCGCCAGTTCCGTCTCGTCGAAGGTCGAGTGCTGCAGGATGTCGGACAGGATGTCGACCGCGAGCGGCAGATCGTTCTTCAGCACACGCGCGTAATAGGCGGTGTTTTCGCGCGAAGTATAAGCGTTGACGCTGCCGCCGACCGCTTCGATCTCCTCGGCGATGCGCTGGGCGCTGCGCGTCGTCGTGCCCTTGAAAGCCATATGTTCCAAGAGATGGGCGACGCCGTTGACCTCGGCGGCTTCATGGCGCGCGCCAACATCGACCCAGACGCCGACCGCCGCCGATTCCACATGGGGAATATGATCGGTGACGACGCGCAGGCCGCTCGGCAGGGTGGTGATGCGCACACTCATGCGGGGCTCCCCACCTTGCTCTTCTGGGTCGACCGCGCGTGCTTGCGCACGAACTCTTTCAAGGGCGCGAGATCGTTGGGCAGCACGGTCATGCGTTCGGGCATGGTCATCAGGCTGGCGAGGCGCGGCGGCAGCGCCGGGCGCAAGCCGATGGCCTTTTCCACCGCATCGGGGAATTTCGCCGGATGGGCGGTCGCGAGCACGATGGACGGCAGCGCCGGATCGCGCGGCGCGGCGCGCCCGCCCGCCAAACCGACGGCGGTATGCGGATCGAGCACTTCGCCGGTGGTTTTAAAGGCTTCGGCGATGGTGGCGACAGTGCCGGCATCGTCGACGCGCGCGCCGACGAAGACGCGGCGTGCCGAATCGAGCAGGTTCGCGCCGAGCGACAGATTGCCGGTCTTGCGGAAGGCGTCCATGTCGGCGGCGAGCTTCTTGCCGTCACGGCCGTAGAGATCGAACAACAGACGCTCGAAGTTGCTCGCCACCTGGATGTCCATGCTCGGGCTGAGCGAGGGATGGACTTCGCCGATCTTCATGTCGCCGCTCGCCAGGGTGCGCGCCAGGATGTCGTTGCTGTTGGTGACCAGCACCAATTGCTCGATCGGCAGGCCCATCGCCCGCGCGGCGTAGCCCGCATAAATGTTGCCGAAATTGCCGGTCGGCACGGCGAAGCGCAATTTCCGCTCAGGCGCGCCGAGCGCCACGGCGGCGACGAAATAGTAAGCGATCTGACCGAGAATGCGCGCCCAGTTGATCGAATTGACACCGCTCAGAGAGACTTCGTCGCGGAAGGGAATGTCGTTGAACAGACCCTTCAGCAGATCCTGACAATCGTCGAAGGTGCCTTCCACCGCCACGTTGTGCACGTTGGCCTCCAGCACGGTCGTCATCTGGCGGCGCTGCACCTCGGAGGTGCGGCCCTTCGGATGCAGGATCACGATG
This sequence comes from Alphaproteobacteria bacterium, assembly GCA_035714115.1. GTDB lineage: Bacteria > Pseudomonadota > Alphaproteobacteria > SMXQ01 > SMXQ01 > CAMAVH01. Next base: position 3,831 of record DASTMO010000088.1, on the reverse strand, counting down.
TCGATGGCGTCGCGGCCGCGACACGCCTCGATGGCGGCCGAGCCGGTATCGCCCGAGGTGGCGCCGACGATGGTGACGCGCTCGCCGCGCTCGCGCAGCACATGGTCGAACAGGCGGCCGAGCAGCTGCATAGCATAGTCTTTGAACGCCAGGGTCGGGCCATGGAAAAGCTCCATCACCCACTCGTTGGGCGAAAGCTGCTTCAAGGGTGCCACCGCGCTATGGCCGAAGCCGGCGTAGGTCTCGGTGACGATGCGCTTGAACACGGCCTGATCGATCGCGCCTTCGACGAAGGGCGCCATCACGCGATAGGCGATCTCATGATAGGGCAAACCGGCCATGGCGCGGATGTCGGCGGGCGAGAACTGCGGCCAGCTTTCGGGCACGTAAAGGCCGCCGTCGCGGGCGAGGCCCGTGAGCAGAACGTCGTCGAAGCGGAGCGGCGTCGCCGCTCCCCGGGTGCTGATGTAGCGCAAAGCGCACTCCTACTTGGGAAAGCCGAGGGTAAAGACCCCTGCCCGCTGCGGCAAGGCTCGGGCTTTCCGAACTATACCAATGGGTTAAGACAGATAGCGGCGTTCCAGATGGGCCTTGAAGACGGCGGCGTCCAAAGGCTTGCCGGTGGCCTGGATGAGGATGTCCTTGGCGCTGGCGACCGAGGCCTTGCCGTGAACGTAAGTGCGCAGCCAGCCGAGCAGCGTGGCGAAGTCGCCGCGCGCCAGATCGCCGCGCAGAGCGGGCAAGGCGTCTTCCGCCGCGGCGAAGAGCTGCGCCGCCGTCATGGCGCCGAGCGTGTAGGTCGGGAAATAGCCCCAGGCGCCGTCGTACCAGTGAATGTCCTGCAGGCAGCCATGCGCGTCGTCCGGTGGGCGCACGCCGAGCAGCTTCTCCATGCCGGCATACCAAGCGCCCGGCAGGTCGATCGGCTCGAGCTCGCCGCCGATCATCGCCTTCTCCAGGCGGTAGCGCAGGATGACATGGGCCGGATAAGTCGCCTCATCGGCATCCACGCGGATGAAGCCGCGCTCGACGCGCGTATAAAGCCGCTGCAGGTTCTCCGCCTCCCATTCGGGGCCGGACTTGTTGAAGGCCTCGCGGATCAGCGGCGCGACGAAAGAGATGAACTCCTTGGAGCGGCAGGCCTGCATTTCCATCAGCAGGGACTGGCTCTCGTGCGTGCTCATGCCGCGCGCATAGCCGACCGGCTGGCCGCGCCAGCGCGCCGGCAAGCCCTGTTCGTACAAGGCATGGCCGGTCTCGTGCAGCACGCCCATCAGCGAGCGCATGAAGTCGGCCTTGTCGTAGCGCGTGGTGATGCGCACGTCGTCCGGCACGCCGCCGCAGAACGGATGGGCGCTGGTATCGAGGCGGCCATGATCGAAATTGAAGCCGACGATGCCCATCAATTTCAGGCCGAGCTGGCGCTGCGCCTCGATGGAGAACGGCCCCTTGATCTTGAGCGTCTCGCCCTTGGCGGCCTGATGATCGAGCGCCTTGCCGATGAAGTCGGGCAGGAAGGTGGCGAGATCGTCGAACACCACGTCGATCTCGGCCGAGCGGCCGTCCGGCTCGTAGCCATCGAGCAGCGCATCGTAAGGCGAGAGCTTGAGCGCGCCGGACAGCACCTTCGACTGCTCGCGCACCAGCTTAAGCTGCTCTTTGAGAAGCGGCAGCACCATGTTGAAGTCGCTCTCGGCACGCGCCTTGCGCCAGACCTGCTCGCAGCGCGAGGCAGCGAGCGACAGCGCGGAGACAAGATCGGCGGGCAGCGCGGTGGCGCGGCGCTGGGCGCGGCGCATCTCGTTGAGATTCGCGCGCTGCCAGGGATCGAGCGCGTCGGCCCAGTCCTGCTCGGCGGCATCCAGCAGATCGGCGGTCAGCGGATCGGTCAGCAGCTCATGGGCCATCACCTTGAGCGTGGCGAGCTGGTCGGCGCGCGTTTCCGCGCCGCCCGCCGGCATCATCGCCGCCAGATCCCATTGCAGCATGCCGGCGATGTCGCCGAGCTGGTTGATGCGACCGAAGCGCTTCTCCAGATCGTCATAGGGCCGCTGATGCTGGGTCAGCGGCGATTCGGCGCGGTCGGTATCCAACATGGACATGCTTCAAGGAACCTTCGGTTCGGCGTCGGGAGAACGTCTCTGGCTTAAAATGTAGGTCGCCAAGAGCGCCGCCGCCAGGGCGTACCAGGTTAGGGCGTACTGCAAATGGTTGTTGGGCAGCTCGACGATGGTCTGGCCGCCGATGGGAAGCCTGTCGGGCTCGGAGCGGCTGCGGCCGAGCTCGATATAGGCCGGGGCGACGCGCGGCAGTTCCGATTGTGTCGCCATGGCCGGCAGATCGAGCCAGTACCATTCGCTCTTGTCCGGATGATTTTCCGGCGTGAAGCGGCCCGGCTCGGTCGGCCAGCGCAGAATGCCGGTCAGCACCACCTCGCCCATGGTCCAGCTGTCGAGGCGGGTGCGCGGGTCGCGCCGGTCGAGCGGCACCCAGCCGCGATTGACCAGCACGGCGTCGACTTGCGCCGTCACGCCGCTGCCGATGTCCTCCCGGCTGCGCGATTCGGTGAGTTGGACGGGGGTGACGAGCTGCACGCCGATCTGGCCGTCATGGGTGCGCGCCTGCAGCTGCATTTCATGGTCGTGACGATAGACGCCGACGACATAGACCGGGCGATAATTGGCTGCCGGCCCGAGCGGCAGCAGATCGATCAGCGCTTCGGGCGGCATGGCGAGGCGCGCCTGCATGTCGGCGATCAGCGCCGTCTTCCATTGCAGGCGCTCGATCTGCCAGGTGCCGAGGCCGAGCAGCGTCAGGAACAGCGGCAGGGCGATCAGCGTCGCCTTGAAGCTGGGGCGGAAGACTTTTGCCGTCACGAGCCGAGCCCCGCCACCTTATGGCGATATTGGAAGGCGATCAGCGTCGCCTTGAACGGGCGCAGCAATGCCACGGCGCCGACGAGGATCAGCGGCGGCCAGAGCACCATGTGCAGCCATAGGGGCGGCGCGAAGATCAGCTCGACGGCGAGCGCCAGCCCGACGACGAGCGCGCCGAGCACCAGGATGACGAACACCGCCGGGCCGTCGCCCGAATCCTGCGCCGCCAGATCGAGGCCGCAGGACGAGCAGGCCGGCGCGACCGCCAAGAGGCCGGCGAACAGCGGCCCCTGGCCGCAGCGCGGGCAACGGCAGAGAAGGCCGGCGCGCCAGGGAGACGTCGCGAGATCGGGCATCGGCATGCCTCCGAAAGGAAAATGGCCGCCGGGGACTCCGGCGGCCATTCGCGCGTTATGCGGTGATCTTAGTGAGCCGCGCCGGCATGGCTGCCCGAGCCCCACCAGTAGATGGCGGCGAACAGGAAGAGCCACACCACGTCGACGAAGTGCCAGTACCAGGCGGCGGCTTCGAAGCCGACATGATGGTCGGGCTTGAAGTGGCCCTTGATCAGGCGGACGAGGCAGACGATCAGGAAGGTCGTGCCGACGATGACATGGAAGCCGTGGAAACCGGTCGCCATGTAGAAGGTCGACGAATAGATGCCGTCGGCGAAGCCGAAGGCGGCATGGTGGTATTCGTAGGCCTGCACGCAGGTGAAGATCAGGCCGAGAGCGACGGTGAGCGACAGACCGCGGATCGCGTCCTTGCGGTTGTTGTCGATCAGCGCGTGGTGCGCCCAGGTCAGCGTCACGCCCGAGGTGAGCAGGATCAGCGTGTTGAGGAACGGCAGATCCCACGGATTGAAGGTGTGGATGTCAGCCGGCGGCCAGACGAAGCCGATGGCTTCTTTGGGGAACAGCGCCGAGTTGAAATAGGCCCAGAAGAAGGCGACGAA
>DASTMO010000087.1:0-46264 GCA_035714115.1 Alphaproteobacteria bacterium | reverse complement strand
TTTCACTTCCACGCCCTCTTCCTTCAGCTTGTCGCCCATTTCACGCAACGCATGCTGGGCCTGCGACACCGCCATACCGTAGCCTGGTACGATGATGACCTTGCCGGCATTCTTCATGATGAAGGCAGCGTCGTCGGCAGAGCCGAGCTTCACAGGTTTCACTTCGCCGGTGCCTGCCGCAGCCGCGCCACCGGTCTCGCCGCCGAAGCCGCCGAGGATCACCGAGATGAAAGAACGGTTCATCGCGTGGCACATGATGTAGGACAGAATCGCGCCCGAGGAGCCGACCAGGGCTCCGGTGACGATCAGCGCCGGATTCTGCAGCGTGAAGCCGATGCCGGCTGCCGCCCAGCCCGAATAGCTGTTCAGCATCGAGACGACCACCGGCATGTCGGCGCCGCCGATCGGGATGATGATGAGGAAGCCGACGAGGAAGGCCAGCGCCGTCATCGCCCAGAACCAGCGCGGATCGGGATGGATGACGAAGGCGACGATCAGGCCGAGTATCACCAGGCCCAAGAGCAGGTTCAGCAGATGCTGGCCCTTGAAGGTGACCGGATTGCCCGAGACGAGGCCCGCCAATTTGAGGAAGGCGATGACCGAGCCTGAGAAGGTGATGGCGCCGATGACGATGCCGAGCGACATCTCGATGCGCGAGGGCAGCTTCAAGAGGCCCGCCGCGTCCGAGATGCCATAGGCCGCCGGATTGTAGAAGGCGGCCGCGGCCACGAGCACGGCGGCCATGCCGACCAGCGAGTGGAAGGCGGCGACGAGCTGCGGCATCTGCGTCATCTGCACGCGGCGCGCGGTGATCGCGCCGACGCCGCCGCCGATCACCAGGGCGGCGAGGATCTCGGCGAAGGAGAAGATGCCGGGCATCGCGATGGTGGTGCCGACCGCGATGGCCATGCCGATCATGCCGAGCATGTTGCCGCGGCGCGAGCTCTCCGGGCTGGAGAGGCCGCGCAGCGCCATGATGAAGAGGATGGAGCTGACCAGATAGGCGAGCGCCGAAAGATTGGCTGACATGTGCGGCGCCCCTACTTCTTGGCTTTTTTCTTGTACATGGCGAGCATGCGCTGCGTCACCAGGAAGCCGCCGAAGATGTTCACGGCGGCAAGGGCAATCGCCACAAGCCCGAAGATCTTCGACAGCTCGAAGCCCGACGGGCCGGCGGCGATCAGCGCGCCGACGATGATGACCGACGAGATGGCGTTGGTGACGCTCATCAGCGGCGTGTGCAGCGCCGGCGTCACCGACCAGACCACGTAGTAGCCCACGAAGATCGCCAGCACGAAGATGGCGAGGCGGAAGATGAACGGATCGACGGCTTCCATGTTTACGCTCCCGCCTTCAGGTTCGGATGGACGATCTGGCCGCCTTGCGTGACCAGCGTGCCGGCGACGATCTCGTCGGCCGCGTCGATCTTCAAGGCCTTGGTCTCCTTGTCGATCAGCGGCGTGATGAAGGCCAACAGGTTCTTGGCATAGAGCGCGCTGGCGTCTTCGGCGATGCGGCTCGGCAAGTTCGTGAAACCGGCGATCTTCACGCCGTTCAGGTCGACGATCTGGTCGGGCTTAGAGAGCGGGCAATTGCCGCCCGCCTCGACCGCGAGATCGACGATGACCGAGCCGGGCTTCATCGAGGCGACCATCTCCTCGCTGACCAGCACCGGCGCCTTGCGGCCCGGGATCAGCGCGGTGGTGATGACGATGTCCTGCTTCTTGATCGTCTCGGCGATCAGCGCGGCCTGCTTGCGCTTATATTCGTCCGACATCTCGCGGGCGTAGCCGCCCGAGGTTTCGGCCTGCTTGGTCTCGTCGTCCTCGACCATGACGAACTTGCCGCCGAGACTCTCGACCTGTTCTTTAGTGGCCGGACGCACGTCGGTCGCCGACACCACGGCGCCGAGACGGCGGGCTGTGGCGATGGCCTGCAGACCGGCGACGCCGACGCCCATGATGAAGACGCGGGCCGGCGCGACGGTGCCCGCCGCCGTCATCATCATCGGCAGCACGCGGCCGTAGATCGCGCAGGCCTCGAGCACGGCGCGATAGCCGGCGAGATTGGCCTGCGAGGAGAGGATGTCCATCGACTGGGCGCGTGTGATGCGCGGCACCAGCTCCATGGCGAAGGCGGTGATGCCGGCGCTGGCGTAAGCGGCGACGTCATCCTTGTTCTGCAGCGCACCGAGAGCGGAGATCAGCGTCGCGCCCTGCTTCATCAGCGCGAGCTCGTTCACCGCGCCGTCGCGCAACGGACGCTGCACCTTGAAGACGACGTCAGCGTCTTTCAGGGCGCTCGCGGCGTCGGGCGCGATGGTCGCGCCGGCTTCCGCATAGCGCGCGTCCGGGATCGACGAGCCGGCGCCCGCGCCGGCTTCGATCACCACGCTCTGGCCGAGGCCGACGAGCTTCTTCACCGTGTCCGGCGTCGCCGCGACGCGGGCTTCGCCCACACGCCGCTCTTTCAAAACCGCGATCTGCATTGGTCCCCTGGGTATACGTTGACGGCTCCGCCGCTGCGGAGCTTACTTCCGACGCCGCCCCATGCACGGCGCCGCCCCCTCGATTTTGGGGTCAAGAAAGACGATTCCCCGGCCATTTGCAAGGCGAGATTTGCTTATGAAATACCTAACTTTCCAAGGCTTTATCGCACTCATTCTGCTGGCAGGGACGCCCTTCGCGGCAACTGCAGCCGAGCGCGAAGAGATCGTCCCCGGGCGGCCCGAAATCACCACGCGGGCCATGGTGGTGACGCCGGACAAAACGCCGCGCGCCGCCGCCATCCTCTATGTCGGCGGCAACGGCGATCTGAGCGCCATGAAGAACAACTTCCTGCAGCGCATCCGCCAGAAGCTGGCCGACGCCGGGCTGCTGCTGGTGATCCCCGACGCGCCGTCCGACCGCGCCGGCAAGAATAACCTGCAGGGCAATTTCCGCGCCGGGCGCGACCATGCCGAGGACGCCAAAGGCCTGGTGCAGTTCATCAAGAAACAGGGAAATCTGCCGGTCTTCGCCATCGGCACCAGCCGCGGCTCGACCTCGGCGGCCAATACGGCGGGACGGCTCGGCTCGGACCTGATCGCCGGCGTCGCCCTCACCTCCTCCGTCACGCGCAAAGGCCAGCAGGGGCAGATTTCCGTTTATGAGGCGCCGGTCGACAAGATCGTCCAGCCGGCCTTCGTCATGTGGCACGAAGCCGACGCCTGCAGCGAAACCACGCCGGCCGATGCCGCCAAGCTCGCCCCCGCCTTGAAGGCTTCGGCCAAAGTGACGGTGAAGACTCTGTCAGGCGGCAGCGCACCGCGCAGCGGGCCGTGCGACGCTTTGTCGCCGCACGGCTTCATCGGCATCGAGGATCAGGCCGCCGACGCCATCATCGCCTGGATCGACGGCGTACTGGCGGCGAAACCCTAATTTAGGCTGCGACCTGCTGCAGGATTTCCAGCAGGCGGTCGGGCATCTCGACCATGACCGAATGGCCGCAGGGCACTTCGAACATGCTGTAGCCCTTCGCCTTGCAGGCGTTGTAGGCGTCGTCGAAGTTCGGATTGGGATAGCCGCGCGCGCGGATGTAGGCGCGCTTGGCAACGCGGTCGCGCGCGCCGGTCAGCTTGACCGGGTCCATGGATACGCCGATCGGCTGCGCCGTCGCCTTCGATTTCAGCCAGGCAGCATCCTCCGGCTTCATCGTCGGGCTCGGCTCGCCGCCGCGCGGCGGACGCGACACTTCGCCCTTCTCGATGGCGGCCAGCACGTCCTTCTTGCTTTGCGGCGAATTGAGGTCGAGGCCTTTCATGCCGTCGTCAGGCATGAAGGCGTCGAGAAACACGATGGAGCCGAGCGCCTCGCCGATGCGCTCCGGCACGACCGAGGTCGGCCAGCCGCCGTAGGAATGGCCGACCAGCGTGACGTTCTTGAGGTCTTCCCATTTGATGAGATTGACGATGTCCATGACATGCGTCTCGAGCGTCACGTCCTTGCTCATCAGATGCGAGCGGTCGGCCAGACCGGTGAGCGTCGGCGTATAGACCGCATGGCCCATGGCGCGCAGGCGCGGCGCGACATAGCGCCAGACATAGCTGCCGTTGTTGGCGCCGTGCACCAGAACGAAGGTCTTGCCGCCGGGAGAGACCGTGGCGGGCGGCGCGCTCTGCGCCGAAGCTTGCGATGACAGCAGGCCGGCGGAAAGGCCGAGCGCGGCGGCGGACGCGATCAGGCCGCGACGGGAAAGATCGTCAGACATGGCAGTCTCCCTTGTTTCTTATGCGGCGAGTCTAGGACGACGCCGTGCCGAAACAAGGGAGATTTGCGAAACGCCTAGAGCTTCTCCAGCTCGTCGATGAAGCCGGAGACGACTTCCAAGCCGCGGTCCCAGAACGCCGGATCGCTGGCATCCAAGCCGAAGGGCGCGAGCAGCTCCTTATGGCGCTTGGTGCCGCCGGCCCGCAGCATGTCGAGATACTTCACCTGGAAGCCCTGCTCGGCCTTGCGGAAGGTGCCGTAGAGCGAATTCACCAGGCAATCGCCGAAGGCGTAGGCGTAGACGTAGAACGGCGAATGGATGAAGTGCGGGATGTAGGTCCAGAAGTAGCGGTAATCGCCACCGAGCTTGATCGACGGGCCGAGGCTCTCGCGCTGCACGTCCATCCAGATGTCGCTGATGCGTTCGGCCGTCAGCTCGCCCTTGCAGCGTTCGGTGTGCACGCGCAGCTCGAAGTCGTAGAAGGCGATCTGACGCACCACCGTGTTGAGCATGTCCTCGACCTTGCCGGCAAGCAGCGTGCGGCGGATCTTCGGATTCTTCTCGGCGGCGAGCAGGCCTTGGAAGGTCAGCATCTCGCCGAACACCGAGGCGGTCTCGGCCAGGGTCAGCGGCGTGTCGGACATGAGCGCGCCGCGCGGGCCGGCGAGCACCTGATGCACGCCATGGCCGAGCTCGTGCGCCAGCGTCATCACGTCGCGCGCCTTGCCCTGATAGTTCATCAAAATGTATGGATGCACCGACGGCACGGTCGGATGCGAGAACGCGCCCGGCTCCTTGCCCGGCCGCACGCCGGCATCGATCCAGCTTTCCTCGAAGAAGCGCTCGGCGACGATCGCCATGTCCGGCGAGAAGCTGCGATAGGAGGTCAGCACCTGGCGGCGCGCTTCGTCCCATGGGATGTAGCGATCTTCGGTCGAGGGCAGCGGCGCGTTACGGTCCCAATAGTCGAGCTTGTCGGTCTTGAACCACTTGGCTTTCAGCCGGTAATAGCGGTGCGACAGGCGCGGATAGGCCTTCTTCACCGCCTGGGCCAGCGCCTCGACCACTTCGTCCTCGACGAAGTTCGACAGATTGCGCGACGAGCAGGGATGCTTGAAGTTGCGCCAGCGGTCCTCGACTTCCTTGTCCTTCGCCAGCGTGTTGGTGATGAGCGAGAAGGTGCCGGAATTCTCGCCGAGCACCTTGCCGAGCGCGAGCGCCGCCGTCTTGCGCGTGCCGCGCGAGCGCTCGGACATCATGTGCAAGGCCTCAGCACTCGTCAGCTTCTTGCCGCCGATCGGAAAGCGCAGCCGCGCCATGGTCTCGTCGAACAGGCGCACCCAGGAGGCGCGGCCCGCCACCGACTTGTCGTGCAGCAGCTTCTCGACCTCGTCGGAGAGCTGGTGCGGCTTGAAGGCGCGCACGTCGCGGATCCAGGTCTGGTAATGGGCCGCCTCGGGCGCGTCGTATTTCTTCTCCAGCACCTCGTCGTCGAGCTTGTTGATCTCGAGCGTGAAGAACAGCAGATGGCTGGAGATGTCGGTGACGCGCTCCTGCATGGTCTGGAAGAACTGCGCCGTCGCCGGATCGGAAACGTTGCCGGCATAGAGGAGCTGGGCATAGCTCATGATGCGGCCGAGGATTTCCTGGATGGTCTCGTAGCCGCCGATGGCGACGCCGAAATCCTTGCCCGAAAGGCCTGCCAGCTTGCCGGCGTAGCGCGTCTCGAAGGCCTTGGCGTCGTCCTGCATCTTGGCCAGATCGCTTTTCAGCGCCGGCGAATCCGCGCCCGGATAGAGATGGCTGAGATCCCATACCGGCAGATCGCCGGGCTTCGGCCCCCTGGCTTTGACGGGCGCTTTCTTGGGCGCCGGCGCGGTCTTGCGCGAAGCCACCAGTTTCAGCGCCGGTTTCTTCTTGGCGACAGCCTTCTTGGCCGGCTTCTTGGCGGCCTTGGATTTGGCTGTTTTAGCCTTTTTGACTGCGACGGATTTCGGCATGGCTGACTCCTGGGTGTTTCAACCGATATAAGAGATGCAACGGCGCTTGCAAAGAGCGCGCCCTGATAGATCAAAGGGCAAAGACGAATGGGGGACGTGAGTATGACAGGCCTGCGGGCATCCAGCCTGACCAGTTTGTTCTTCGATCAAGCCGCCCGCCAGGGCGACAAGCCTTTCTTGTGGGCGAAAAAGCCCGCATCCGATGGCACGCTGCAATATCAGTCCTTGAGTTGGCGCGAAACGGCCGAAAAGGTCAACGCTTTGGCGCGCGGTTTGATCCGCCTCGGGCTGGAGCGCGGCGACCGCGTCTGCCTGGTGGCGGAAAACCGCCCGGAATGGCTGATCGCCGATCTCGCCATCATGGCCGCCGGCGGGGTCAGCGTGCCGGCCTATGTGACCAACGGCGTCGCCGAACATCAGCATGTGCTAAGCAACAGCGGCGCGCGCTTCGCCATCGTCTCGACCGCCGCGCTGGCCGCCAAGCTGCTGCCGGCCGCGGCGCGCGCCGATGTCGCCCATGTCATCGCCTTGGAGCCGCTGCGCCACGACCAGACGGCGACCTTCGAATTGCATGGTTGGGACGCGGTGATGGAGAACGGCCGCGCGTCCGATGTGTCGCTGCCCCAGCTTGCCCGCAGCGATCTCGCCTGCATCATCCACACTTCCGGCACCGGCGGCGCGCCCAAAGGCGTGATGCTCAGCCATGGCGCGATCCTGGCCAATTGCGAGGGCGCGCTGGCGTTGCTGGAAGCCATCGGCCTCGGCCATGAGGTGTTCCTCAGTTTCCTGCCGCTGTCGCATTCTTACGAACACACCGCCGGGCTCTATGTGCCGATCATGATCGGCGCCGAGGTCTATTACGCCGAAGGCATCGACACCCTCGCCGCCAATATGGCCGAAGCCCATCCGACGATCATGACCGCCGTGCCGCGCCTCTATGAGACCATGCAGGGCCGCATCCTGCGCGGGCTGGAGCGCGCCAAGCCGCTGCAACGCAAGCTCTTCTTCCGCGCCGTGACGCTCGGCCGCAAGGCCATCGAAACGTCCGGCGAGATGACGCTGCTGGACAAGCTGGAGAATTGGCTGCTCGGCCTGCTGGTGCGGCGCAAGGTGCGCGCCCGCTTCGGCGGCCGCCTGAAGGCCTTCATCTCCGGCGGCGCGCCGCTCAATCCCGAGGTCGGCCTGTTCTTCACCGCGCTCGGCGTGAACATCCTGCAAGGCTACGGCCAGACCGAATCGGCGCCGGTCATCAGCTGCAATTTCCCGGACAGCATGAAGATGGACACGGTCGGCCCGCCGCTGCCCGGCGTCGAGGTGAAGATCGCCGAGGACGGCGAGATTTTGGTGCGCGGCGAGCTGGTGATGCAGGGCTATTGGAACGAGCCGAAGGCCACCGCCGAAACGATTCGCGACGGCTGGCTGCACACCGGCGACATCGGCCTGATCGACGAGGCGGGCCGGCTCAAGATCACCGACCGCAAGAAGGACATCATCGTCAATTCCGGCGGCGACAACATCTCGCCCCAGCGCGTCGAGGGCTTCCTGACGCTCGAGCCGGAAATCGCCCAGGCCATGGTGATCGGCGACAAGAAACCTTATTTGGTGGCGCTGATCGTGCCCGACGAGACGGCGCTGAAAGATTGGGCGCGCGCGAGCGGCAAGAGCGAGGCCGAAGCGCTGGCCGACCCCGCCTTCAAGAACAAGATCGGCGAAGCGGTGAAGCGCGCCACGGCGAGCCTTTCGGTGATCGAGCGCGTGCGCCACTTCGCGCTGGCCGACGAACCCTTCGCCATCGCCAACCAGGAGCTGACGCCGAGCCTGAAAATCCGCCGCCACATCATCAAGGCGCGCTACGGCGAACGGCTGGAAAGCCTGTATCGGTAAACAAAAAGGCCCGCCAACCGGCGGGCCTTTCTTGAGAGATCGTCACCCTCGGACTTGATCCGAGGGTTCATTCTTCCGACGCTCAAGCGCTCGATAGATGGATGCTCGGGTCGAGCCCGAGCATGACGGTTTTTTTAATGTTACCGATCGATCGCCTTCTGCGCCGCCTTGATCGAGGCCTGCGGATAATCGGCGAACTTGGCGAGCATCGACTGCACGTCCTGCGGCGAGACGAATTCGATCTCGATCTGCGCCTTCTGCGCATCGGCCAGCAGCTCCTTGTCCTTGAGCGTGTCGGCGAAAGCCTTGCGCAGCGTGGCGAGGCGCTCGGCGGGGACGCCCGGCGGCACCATGAAGGGCCGCGCCAGCAGCAGCTGGCCGAAGTGGATGTCGAGCACTTGGCGGTCGAGATCGGTCTTGGCGTAGTCGTAGACGCTCGGGATTTTGCCGAAGATGTCGGACTTCACCGGGCCCATCTGGATGATCAGGCGCATCACGCCGGCGTCGATCAGCGGCTTGTAGGAGGTCTGCACCGAGGAGATGAACATGCCGCAGATGCCGTCGACCTCTTTCCGCTCCATGGCCAAGCTGACGTCCTTGGTGCCCTGATAGCCCGAGATGATCTTGGCGTTGGCGCCGAGCAGGTTCTTCATCACCAAGGGGTGCTGATGGGTGATGGCGGCGGGGCCGGAGGAGCCGAAGATCAGCTCCTTCTTGCCCTTCAGCCAATCATCGAAGCTGGCGACGCCCGACGCCGTGGTGATGCCGCAGAACGCGATGTCCTTGCTCATGGAGCCGAGCCAGCCGAACTTGGCGGCATCGAACTGCGCCTGATCGTTGCCGAGCAACGGCTCCATCAGCGTCGAGGACGCGACGATGCCGATCTCGGTGCCGTCCTTCGCTGCGGCGCTGTACATGAAGTTCGCTGCCTTGAGCGCGCCGGCGCCCGGCATGTTTTTCGGCACGACCGTCGGGTTGCCGGGAATGTGCTTTCCCATGTGGCGCGCCAGCACACGGCCGTAGGTGTCGTAGCCGCCGCCGGTCGGGAAGCCGATCTCGATATTGACCGTCTTGCCCTTGAAGAAATCGGCGGAAGATTGCGCGAACGCGCCGTTGTCCATGATCGCGGCGGGCAACATCGCCAAGATGCAGACGGAAAGATGGCGAAGGCGGAGCATGGTTGGTCTCCTCATGTGAATCCCTGCAGGAGCCGATCTGACGCCGGCCCTCAATGCGGACAGTGTTCCTGGACGCAGGGGCTTGCGCAAGCGCCCGGATGCGCGAAGGGGCGCCGCGATGGACGCCCCTTTTTGCTTTAAGCGATTGAAATCACGGCAGGATTACGGACAGGCGATGGATTGCGCCACGTCATTGTTGCCGAGAAAGACCACATCGCATTTCTGCCCGGCCTTGAGCGCGTCGGCTTTCGCCTCGGCGCCGGCCACGGTGATCTTGGTGTCGTCGAGATTGGCCTTCACCGGCTTGCCCTCGTAGGTGAAGCCGATCGAGCCGCGCTGCACGGCGGTCAGCTCGACGCCCTTGGCGGTGAGCCACTTCAGGTTGGCCTGGATTACGCCGCCCTTCAGCTGCGTCGCGTCGTTGGCGGCGTCCTGCACCTTTTGCGGCGTCGCCAGCATCTTGGCGACATGCGCCTGCGCCTTCTCGCCCGAGATCCAGTTCACCTCGAGCTGCGACTTCTTGGCGTCGGCGATGAAGGCCGGATCGGTCATCGTCTTCTCGAAGGCCGTGCGCAACGCCGCGACGCGGTCCGCCGGCGTGCCCGGCGGGGCGACGAAGGGACGACCGATATATTGGCGGGAGATGAGGAACTCCATCGTCTCCTTGGCTTCCGGCGAGATCGCGTAATCGAGCGCCGAAGGCACGCCCTTCAGATCGTCGATCGGTTCGATGTTGACCTGCACCAGCACCTTGAGCGACTTGTCCTCGAGACGCGCCTGGCTGGACGCCAGCAGGCTGTCCCAGCCCACGCCGCAGAGGCCGTCGACTTCGCCGCGCTCCATGGCGAGCTGCACCGACATGGTCGAGGGATAGCCGCGGATGATCTTGAACTTCGTGCCGGCCAGCGTGTTCAGGAACGCGCCGACGATGAAGGTCGAAGAGCTGGTCGCGCCGCTGCCGCCGATCAGGATTTCCTTTTCGCGCGCCTGATCGAGCGTCTGCACCGGCGACTTGTCCGAGACGACACAAGTACTCGTCAGCTGGTTGGCGCTGCCGAGCCATTCGAACTTGTCGGCCTCGTACTGCACTTTGCGACCGAGCAGCGGCTCGATGACGATCGTGTTGTGCACGATGCCGATGGCCGAGCCGTCTTTCGGCGCTTTGTTATAAAGCGATGAGGCCATGACCAGGCCGCTGGCGCCCGGCATGTTGCGATAGACCAGCACCGGCTCGCCGGGGATGTGCTTGGCGAAATGCTGGCCGACGATGCGGGCATAGGCGTTGTAGCCGCCCGACGCTTCCGAGCCGATGAAAACATCGACCTGCTTACCTTTATAAAAGGCCTCGACCGCCTTGGCGTCATACTTGCGCTCGGTCACCTGCTGCGCCGAAGCGGCTCCGGTGATGAGGCCGAGCGAAATGCCGGAAAGAAAAATGGAACGCAGAATCGCTGCGCGCATCGGTGGTCTCCCTGCCTGTGATGGCGGCTCTTGCCGCCTTATTGAGCGCCATTTTGACGGAATAGCGAGGCGGCGCAAGGCTCTATATCTGCGGGAGAATCAGCGCGTTAGATATTGTAGTGGCGACGATACCAGTCCACGAAACGCGGGATGCCGACCTCGATCGGCGTGTCCGGCGCGAAGCCGAGATCCTGCTGGATCGCGGTGACGTCGGCATAGGTCTCCTTCACGTCGCCGGGCTGCATCGGCTTCAATTCGAGATGCGCCTTCTTGCCGGTCGCCTCTTCGATCGTCTTGATGAAATTCATCAACGGCTCGGCGCGATGGTTGCCGATGTTATAGACGCGATAGGGCGGCTGACCTTCAGGCATGACCGGCGCTTTATCCAGCGCGGCCACCACGCCGGTGACGATGTCGTCGATGTAAGTGAAGTCGCGCTTCATGTCGCCGTGATTGAACACCTGAATCGGCTTGTCCTTGAGAATCGCCTCGGTGAACAGCCAGGCGGCCATGTCAGGCCGGCCCCACGGGCCGTAGACGGTGAAGAAGCGCAGGCCCGTCGTCGGAATTTTATAAAGATGGCTGTAGCAATGGCTCATCAGCTCGTCGGCCTTCTTCGTCGCGGCGTAGAGCGAGACGGGATTGTCGACCTTGTCCTCGATGGCGAAGGGCAATTTGGTGTTGCCGCCATAGACCGACGAGGAGGAGGCGTAGACGAGATGCTTGCAGTCGGCGAGGTGGCGGCACATCTCCAGCACGTTGAGATGGCCGACGATATTGGCCTGCACATAGGCATGCGGATTGATCAGCGAGTAGCGCACGCCCGGCTGCGCCGCCAGATGCAGCACGCGGTCGATCTTGGGAAATTCCTTGGCGAGCGCTTCCATCGCGCCCTTGTCGGAAATGTCGAGCTCGCGGAAGGTGACGTTCTTGAGGCCGGACAGCTCCTTGAGTCGCGCGCGCTTGAGGTTCACGTCGTAGTAATCGACGAGATTGTCGACGCCGATCACCGTCTCGCCGCGCGCCGCCAGGCGCTGGGCGCAGTGAAAGCCGATGAAGCCGGCCATGCCGGTGAGCAGGATGGTCATGCGCGCTGTCTCCTCTGGCCCAAGCTATAGCCCATCGCGCCGCCCGTAACCACCTGTTCGGGCAGGAAAAATGCCCTGATGGACGTAGCCGCGCGGGAAGGCTAGGACTAGGCCATGCCCGATGACCTTTCCGCGACAAACCGCGCCTTTTTGACCGGCAGCCAAGCGCTCGCGCGCGTGGCGCTGGATCAGGCCGCGCGCGACGCGGCGGCCGGGCTCGACACCGCCGGCTACATCTCGGGCTATCGCGGCTCGCCGCTCGGCGGACTCGATCAGGAATTGGCGCGTCAGGACGCGACACTGAAAGAGGCGCGCATCACCTTCCAGCCGGGCCTCAACGAAGAGCTCGCCGCCACCGCTCTTTGGGGCACGCAACAGGTCGGCTTGTTTCCGGACGCGAAGCATCAAGGCGTGTTCGGCATCTGGTACGGCAAGGGGCCGGGCGTCGACCGTTCGGGCGACGCTTTCAAACATGCCAACCTCGCCGGCACCGCGCCCCTCGGCGGCGTGCTCGCGGTGGCGGGCGACGATCACGGCGCGGCGTCCTCGACCACGGCGCATCAGAGCGAGTACGCCTTCGTCGACGCGATGATGCCGATTCTCGCGCCGAGCAACGTGCAAGAGATCTACGACTACGGCCTGATGGGCTTGGCGCTGTCGCGCTTCGCCGGCTGCTGGACGGCGTTGAAGCTATCCGCCGACGTCGCCGAAGCGGCAGGCTCGCTGACGCTCAAAGCGCCGCTTCCCATCATCCCGCCGTTCGAGATGCCGCCGGGCGGCCTGCATATCCGCTGGCCCGACCGCGCCCTCGATCAAGAGGCGCGGCTGCAAGGGCCGAAACTGCGCGCCGCCCAGGCTTTCGTGCGCGCCAACGCGCTGGATCGCATCGACGGCCAAGGCAAGCGCGGCATCGTCGCCAGCGGCAAGGCCTGGGGCGATCTCAAACAGGCGCTCGCCGATCTCGGCATCGATACCGGCGATCTGCGGCTTTACAAAGTCGCGCTGGTCTGGCCGCTCGATCCGGAAAGCTTGGCGACATTCGCCGAAGGCCTCGACGAGATTTTCGTCGTCGAGGAAAAGCGCCCGCTGATCGAAGACCAGATTCGTCAATCGCTTTATGATGCGCCGCAGCGCCCGAAAATCAGCGGCAAGAACTTGCTGCCGTCGTCCGGCGAGTTGACGCCCAAGCTGGTGGCGCGCGCGCTCGCCACATGGCTCGACATCACGCAAGACCCCGACATCAAAGAAGCGCGCGAAAAGCCGCTGCTGCGCCGCACGCCGCATTACTGCTCGGGCTGCCCCCACAGCCGCTCGACGCGCGTGCCCGACGGCAGCCGCGCGCTCGCCGGCATCGGCTGCCACATCATGGCGCTGTGGACCGACGCTTCGACGCAGACGCTGACGCAGATGGGCGGCGAAGGCGCGACCTGGATCGGCCAGGCGCCTTTCACCGACACCCCGCATGTCTTCCAAAATCTCGGCGACGGCACCTTTGCCCACTCGGGCCTCTTGGCTGTGCGTGCCGCCATCGCCGCCGGCGTGAACATCACCTACAAGCTGCTGGTCAACGACGCCGTCGCCATGACCGGCGGGCAGGCGGTCGAAGGCGCGCTCTCCGTGCCGCGCATCGCGCGCATTCTCGAAGGCGAAGGCGTCAAGCGCATCGTCGTCGTCGCCGAAGAGCCGGAGCGATATTCCAAGAGCGACATCTTCCCGCCGGGCGTTGCCGTCATGGGCCGCGACGGCTTCGATTGCGCGCAGGAAGAATTGCGCACCGTGGCCGGCGTCTCGGTGCTGATCTTCGATCAGACTTGCGCCGCCGAGAAGCGCCGTCGCCGCAAGCGCGGATTGATGCCGCCGCCGCAGCGCTACGCCGTGATCAACGAACAAGCCTGCGAAGGCTGCGGCGATTGCGCCACGGCGTCCAACTGCCTCTCCGTCATGCCGGTCGAGACCGACTTCGGACGCAAGCGCCGCGTCGATCTTTCCAGCTGCAACGCCGATCTGTCCTGCCTCGACGGCTTCTGCCCGGCCATCGTGACGGTGGAAGGCACGTTAAAGCGCGAAGCCAAACCCGCGCCGGCCGCGCCGTCCGTTCTGCCGTCCGCGCCCGTCGTGCCGGCTTTGGATCGGCCCTTCGCCCTGCTCCTCGCCGGCGCCGGCGGCAGCGGCATCGTCACGCTCGGACGCGTCATCGCGCGCGCCGCCCATGACGCTGGCTTCGCCGTCGCGCTCGCCGAACAGACGGGCCTGGCGCAAAAAGGCGGCGCGGTGGTCAGCCATCTGCGCGTCGCGCCCAGCGCCGATCAGTTGGGATCGTCGCGCGTGCATGACGCCGATCTCATCCTCGGCGGCGATCTCGTCGTCGCGGCCAGCAGCGAAGTGCTGGCGCGCGCCAAGGCAAACCGCGCCAAGGCCGTGGTCAATGCCGCGCCGGCCATCACAGGCGCGTTTCTGAAAGACGCCGACAAGGATTTTCCCGCGCTCGGCCTGCAAGCCGCGCTCGCCGCCAAACTCGGCGCGCCGGCGGTCGCTTTCATCGACGCCGCCGCTTGCGCCGCAGAGATAGGTCATGCCGCCGGGGCCAATATGGCGCTGCTCGGCCAGGCCTGGCAGCGCGGCCTGCTGCCGCTCTCGCTCGACGCCCTGCGCGCCGCCATCGCAATCGAAGCGCCGCAAGCGGCGGCCAATCTCGCCGCGTTCGATGCAGGGCGCGCTTACGGCGCGAATGAAGCAACGCCCCTCAAAGAACCCGAGCCCTTCGCCGCGCGCCGCGCGCGCTATGAGGAGTTCCTCACCGCCTATCAGAATCCAGAGCTGGCGGCGCGCCACCGCGCGCTGGTCGATCGCGCGCAAGAGGCCGATGCCCAACTCGGCGGCGACGGGACGTTCGCCGAGGCCGTCGCGCAGCACTACGCCCGCCTGCTCGCTTACAAGGACGAATACGAAGTCGCGCGCCTCATGAGCGCGCCGAGCTTTTACGCCGGTCTGACGGCGCGCTTCAAAAGCCCGCGCGTAGCGTTTCACCTCGCGCCATCCTGGCTGCCGCGTAAAGGCACAAGCCGCCGCGCCGGGAAATACAATTTTGGCGCTTGGCTGCGCCCGCTGCTGCGCGGTCTCGCGGCGCTGCGCTTTTTGCGTGGAACCCCGCTCGATCCCTTCGGCTACAGCGCCGAGCGCGCCCTTGAGCGCGCGCTGATCGCGGAGTATGAACAAACCATCGCGCGCCTTATCGACGATCTGCAGCCGGACGATTTCGCTCCCGCCCGATACCAGCTCATGGTCGAGATCGCGCGCTGGCCGGAAACCGTGCGCGGTTACGGCGCGCTCAAAACAACGTCGGCCGACAAGGCGGGACGGCACAGGGACGAGATGCTCGAACGCTTCATCATTTCCGCCGCGCAGGCCGCCCCGACATTGGCGGCGCAGTAGCCGTGGCCGAAGCGACGCCCGAGCGGAAGCCGCGCAACTTCGCCGGATTCGGCGGCGCCATCGCCTCGATGCAGGTGACGGCTTACCGCAACTACACCATCGCCAACACCCTGTCGCTCACCGGCACATGGCTGCAGAAGCTGGCGATGAGCTGGCTGGTGTGGCAGCTGACCCAATCGCCGAGCTGGCTCGGCATCTTCATCTTCGCCGATCTGATCACCGTCATCACCGTCTCGCCGGTGATGGGGGCGATCGCCGACCGCATGGACCGCCTGAAACTGATGATGGTCGCCCAGTTCATCATGATGGGGCAGGCGACGCTGCTCTTCGGGCTCTACGCCTTCGACATGGCGAACATCTGGGTGCTGCTCGCCATGCAGGTCTGGCAGAGCTTCGGCCAAGGCACCCATACCGCCTCGCGCATGGCGCTGATTCCCAATTTGGTGCCCAAGCATCTGCTCGCGCCCGCCATCGGCGTCAACGCCATGACGTATAATGTCGCGCGCTTCCTCGGCCCCGCGGTCGCCGGCTTCGTCATCTCGCAATGGGGCCAATTGCCGGCCTTCGCGCTCAACGCGCTATCCTATATTCCCTTCATGCTGATCCTGCGCACCATCACCATCGCCACGCCGGACGACATCCGCAAGCCGCAGGGCGGCATCCTGGCGCAAATGGCAGAAGGCATGCGCTACGCCGCGCGCCATCCCGGCATCGGCCCGCTGATCTTCATCATGGGCATCGTCTCCTTCTCGGTGCGCGCCCTGCCTGACATGCTGCCCGGCTTCGCCTCCGACGTGTTCGGGCGCGGCGTCGACGGCCTCGCTTGGTTCACCTCCGCCATGGGCCTCGGCGCCGCCGGGGCCGGCTTGATGCTGGCGCGCACCAACGGCACGCGCGGCCTGACCCGCCGCCTCGCCGGCAATGTCGCCTGCATGGCGCTCGCCGTGCTCGCCTTCGTCGCCACGCGGGACTTCGCCATCGGCGTCGCTGCCGCCGCGATCTGCGGCTATGTCATCACGACCAATGGCGCGACATCGCAGACCTTGATCCAATCGGCGGTCGACGGCGCTATGCGCGGCCGCGTGATGACGACCTTCACCCTGATCTATCTCGGCGCGCCGGCGCTCGGCGGGCTTGTGTTCGGCCATGCCGCCGAGCTGATCGGCCTGCGCCTGACCTTCGCGCTCGGCGCAGGACTTTGCTTCCTCTGCTTCCTCTGGATGTTCCCGCGCCGCAAGGCGATGGGCGACGCGCTCGAAGTCGGCCCGGCGGCCGGCAAGGCGGAGCGGCCATGAGCGGAGCGCAGCGGCGCGGCGCGGCCGGCATTCACAATATCGTCGCGGCGCTGCAGAACCGCGATTACCTGATCTTCGCCGTCTCGCATGTGCCGGGCCTGATCGGCATGTGGGCGCAGCGCGTCGCCATCGGCTGGGTCGCCTGGGAATTGACCAAATCGCCGGCCTGGCTCGGCGTCATCGCCATGGCCGATCTGCTGCCCGCCATCTTCCTCGCGCCGATCAGCGGCGCCGTCGCCGACCGCATGAATGTCGCGAAGATGATGGTCTTCACGCAGATATTCACGGTGACGCATGCCTCGCTGCTGTGGCTGCTGACCCTCTTCGGCCTGATGGACATCTGGCTGCTGTTCGGCCTGGCGCTTCTGCTCGGCGTCAACAACCCCTTCTCCACCGCCGCCCGGCACAATCTCGTGCCGCTGTTGGTGCCGCAGAAGGACCTCGCCGCCGCCATCTCGTTCAACTCGCTGAACTTCAATCTGGCGCGCTTCCTCGGGCCCGCGCTCGCCGGCATCGTCATCGCGATGGCCGGTCCGGTCGCCGTCTTCGCCATCGAGATGCTGGCCGAATGCGGCCTGCTGATCGCCCTGCGCTTCTTCAAGGTGCGTCCGCAGCCGCGCAAAACCGGACGCGGCGGCCTGCTCGCCATGGCGCGCGACATCCGCGAAGGCGTCGTCTATGTCGCCGGCCATGGCGGCATCGGGCCGGTGCTGATGCTGCTGCTGTTCAGCGCCATCACCTCGCGTCCCTCGCTCGAACTGCTGCCCGGCTTCGCCGACGCGGTGTTCGAGCGCGGCGCGCAAGGGCTCGGCTGGCTCGGCGCGTCGGTCGGCGCCGGCGGCATTCTCGGCTCGATCTGGCTGGCGCGGCGCGGCGCGATCAAAGGCATGACCAATCTGGTGATCATGCAGACGCTGGCGATGAACCTGTCGCTGATCGTCTTCGCCCTCGCCGGCAACTTCTGGGTCGCCCTGCCCTTCATGGCGCTGACCGGCTTCTTCCTGGTCGGCAACGGCACCGGCACACAGGTGCTGCTGCAATGGGCCGTCGATCCGATGATGCGCGGGCGCGTCATGTCGATCTACACGTTGCTGTTTCGCGGCATGCCGGCGCTCGGCGCCTTGCTGATCGGCTTCGCTGCGGATCATCTCGGCCTGCAGGAAACGGTCGCCGGTGCCTCGCTGCTCTCCATCGGCTTTTGGGTCTGGGCCTATCGCCGCCGTCACCGTACCGCCGCCGCCATGGAGCTGCCCCCGCCCGACGAGCGCGAGAGCTACCGTCCGCCGTCATCCGCCGACAAGCCGACATCGTAATGAGCCGCATGACCACTTTTCTCGACCGCCAGGACCGCTCCGGGCTCTGGCTCAACATGGCCGCCGCCGTCGGCCTGGCGCTCGCCTGCAACGCGCTTGTGTTCGGCTTCGGCTGGAACCAGACGGCGAGTCGCGCCACGCCGTCCTATGCGCCGCCGGGCTATCTCGTCGGAATCGTCTGGACGCTGCTGTTCGCCGCTATGGGCGCGGCGCGCTGGCACGTGCTGACGCGCATGACGCCGCTGCGCTTTCGCCACGCCCGCCTGATCGTCTGGTTGATCCTGTTCTGCGCCGCCTACACCTTTTATGGTCTGGCGCCCGAAAGCCGCATTCCCGGCTTCATCGGCAATCTCGTCACCATCCCGTTCGGCGCTTGGGTCGCCTGGATGGTGCGCGGCTCCTCGCCGCAAGCGGCGTTGCTCGTCGGCCTGGTGCCGCTCTGGGTGATCTACGCCACCATCGCCTTCGGGCCGTCCATGGTGGCCGCAGGCTGACGCCCGCGGGCGATGTTGGCAGGACGATGCCGGCCGGGCGCTAGTCGACTTTCGTCAACACGGTCTCAAGCTTCGCATTGCCGCCCTGGCGCTGCCAATTCGCATCGAGCTTGCCATCGGGCCGCAGCTTGTATTCGAGGATCGTGCTGGTTTCGGCAAAACGCAGCACGCCGGTCTTGGCGTCGAACTCGCCGCGGCGGTTGGAATAGCTCGGCTTGTCCTTCGGGCCGCGGTTCTGCTCCGTGAAGCTGTAGATGCCCAAGACGCGATCTTTGCCGACCTCGCGCACCACCAGCATCAGCGGGCGGCCGCTGTCGTACCAACCCTGCCAGCGCCCGACCATCCGCGCGAGCGCGGGCGGCGCATCGGCCGGCGGCGCGACAATCTTCAAATCCTTGGGCAACGGAAACTGCGCACCGCGCGCCGGATGATCGGCGCAGGAGAAGCCGGCCTTCAGCGGCCCCGGCTCGATGAAGGCGGCGATGCAATTGCCGTAGAGATTGGCGAAAGCCATCGTGCTGCCGACGCCATGGCCGACGAAGCCCGGCGGATAATCGACGATCACATTGGCGACGCCGCGCGCGGTCAGCAGCCGGCGCACTTCGACGCCGCGCTCCCCGGGATCATAATCGTCCTTGTTGAAGAAGAAGGTCAGCACCTTGACCGGCGGCTTCACCGAGCGGGCGAAGCCATAAAGATTGTCGGCATTCAGCCGCCAGTTGGAATTGGTCGCGAGCGTGCCGTGCGCCGCCGGCGCGGTGGCCACGATCGCCTCGAACGGGCTGTCGGCTTTGCCGGCGGCATTGTAGGAAATCCAGCCGCCGAAACTCTGCCCTGCGCTGACCACATGCCGGTAGCCCTGCGCCTTAAGCTTGCGGCCCTCGGCGATCAGGGCTTCCGTCGAATCATAGACGCGGTCGGACGCCCATTTGCGCGTCAGCTTGAAGACGTCCCAACCGGCCTCGCGCAGGGCGTCGGCGTAGAAGGGCGTATTGGCTTCGCTTTCCGAGAGGCGCGACAGGCCGTGATTCCAGATCACCGCGCCTTTGGCTTTGGCGGGGCCGGCGAGCGGCGCGTCGTCATAAGCCGGCAGCAGCTCGGTCTGCGCCCGCGCCGGCAACGCGAACAGGATCGCCGCGGCAAGCGCAGCCAGACCGATCCGCCGTGCCGCTCCCTGGCCCCCCCGGCGCATGATCGCCTTTAATGCTTATGCGGATCCGACGCAGCCGCCATCTTGGCGAGCTGCTCGGGCGTCGCTTCGCTCTGATACTTTTTCTTCCACTCGCCGTAGGGCATGCCGTAGACCGTCTCGCGCGCGGCGTCATCCGTCACTTCGGCAATGCCCTTGTCGTCGGCGGCGGCCTTGTACCATTTGGACAGGCAATTGCGGCAGAAGCCGGCCAGATTCATCAAGTCTATGTTCTGCACATCGGTGCGCTGCTGCAGATGGCTCACCAGCTTGCGGAAAGCGGCGGCTTCGAGTTCGGTGCGGGTGCGGTCGTCCATCAGGAGCTCCTGAGCATTAGGCATTGGCATTTAAATGGGAGTTTAGCCGGGCCGTTAAAGGCGGGCCAGCAGCGGCTTGAGGGCCTCCGCCAGGATGCCGGCCATGCGTTCCGCCCCGGCCGGGTCGGCGATCAGATCTTGGCGCATCTCGATCTCGACATTGGGCAGGCCGGCCGGCTCGGCATGGGCGGCCAGGGTGTAGCCATGGCCGTTCTTGGCCGAATAGGGCTCGTTGTCGCCGACCACCAGATCGCCGCGCGCACGCAGCGCGGCGAGCACGGCCGGCGCCATGCCATTGTCGTGATGATAAAGTACCCCGACATGCCACGGGCGCTGCTGGCGCTCATGGCCCCAGCCGGAAATGACCGGCGTGAAGCTGTGCAATGAGATGACGGCGGGCCGCTGCTTATCGGAGATCGCCTGCGCCACGGCGTTCTGGTAGGGCTCGAAAATCTCAGCGATGCGCGCGGCGCGCGCCGGCCCCGTCAAGTCGCGGTTGCCCGGCACGATGCTGCGGTCGCTGATGACGCAGATCGCCGTGGGATCCGCCGGATCGCGGTTGAGATCGATGACGAGGCGCGAAAAGCCGGGCAGCAGCAATGGCGCATCCAAAAGCTTGGCCAGCGCGCGGCCGGCCATGGCGGCGCCGATGTCCCAGGCGATATGACGCGCGAGCGTCGCATCATCCAAGCCGAGCTTGGCGAGCCGCGACGGCACGGCGTTGCTGGCGTGATCGCAGACCAGCACCGCGGGCGCGCGGCCTTGCCGATTGACGATCTCGACCGCCGGCGGATCGCCGGGCTGCAATAGATGTGATGCGGAAAGGCGCGCGTCGTGAGCCATGATGTGCGACTATACCACGGCCGTCATGTCTCCCGCCCTCGCCGATTCCAAATCACGCATCGCCCTCGCCGCGCTGATCGCCGGCGGCATCGCCATCGCCTTCAGCCCGATCTTCATGCGCCTGAGCGAGATCGGCCCGATTGCCACGGCGGTGCATCGCCTCGCCCTCGGCCTGCCGCTGTTCTGGTGCTGGCTCAGTTTCGACCAAGCCGAAGGCCGCAAGCGCGCGCCGACCAATTGGCGCGAGGCGCGGTTCTTCCTGCTGTCAGGCGGCTTCTTCGCCGCCGATCTCGCCGCCTGGCATTCCTCGCTCGGCTATACCAGCGTCGCCAACGCCACCCTGCTCGCCAACAACGCGCCGATCTTCGTGGCGATCGGCGCTTGGTTGTTATGGCGGGAGAAACCGACACGGCGCTTTCTCGTCGGTCTCGCGCTCGCCATCGCCGGCTGCGCTCTCTTGAGCCGCGGCGGCTTCAAGCCGGCGACCGAAAGCGCGCCGAGCAGCCTGCTCGGCGACGGTTTGGCGCTGCTGACCGGCGTATTTTACAGCGGCTATTTCCTGGCGGTGAAACGCCTGCGCGCGGAATTCACCACGGCCGCGACGATGACCTGGACGGCAATGATCGGCGCGGCCTTCTTGCTGCCCGCCGCCTGGGTTTTCGAAGGCGCGTTGCTGCCGGCCAGCCTTGCCGGCTGGCTGGTGGTGCTCAGTCTCGCCGTGTTCAGCCATGTCGGCGGCCAAAGCCTGATTACCTACGCCATGGCCCATTTGCCGGCAGGCGTTTCCGCCCTGACGCTGCTCATACAGCCGGTCGGGGCGGCGATTTTCGCCTGGATCCTGTTCGGCGAAGCGCTCGGCCCGCTGCAACTGGCCGGCGGCCTGGTGGTGCTCGCCGGCATCTGGCTCGGGCGCAGATAGGTTTCATTTTCGCGCGAGTCGGACTGGCTTCTGTCACATCATGGGGTTAAGATTCGCTCATGCGTCGTTTTAGAAGTGCAAAGATCATCGCCACCCTGGGGCCGGCCAGTTCGTCCCCAGCGGTCCTCGAAAAACTGTTCCTCGCGGGCGCCGACGTCTTCCGGCTGAATTTCAGCCACGGCAGCATCGAGGACCATAAGGCGCGCGTCGACGCGATCCGCGCCATCGAAGCCAAGCATGGCCGTCCCATCGCCATCCTGATGGATCTGCAAGGCCCGAAGCTGCGCATCGGCGCCTTCGCCAAGGGGCCGGTGATGCTGAAGGCCGGCCAAAGCTTCCGTCTCGACATGGACAAGGCGCCGGGCGACGTCACGCGCGTCGGACTGCCGCACAAGGAAATCTTCGACGCGCTTGCGCCCAAGCAGGATCTGCTGATCAACGACGGCAAGATTCGCCTGCGCGTGGTGAAATGCGGCAAGGATTTCGCCGAGACCAAGGTCGTCACGGGCGGCGAGATTTCCGACCGCAAGGGTCTCAACGTTCCCGACACGGTGCTGCCGCTCGCGGCCATGACGCCGAAGGACAAGATCGACCTGCAGAACGGCCTGAAGCTCGGCGTCGACTGGGTCGGCCTCAGCTTCGTGCAGCGCCCGAAAGACATCGAGGATGTCCGCAAGATCGTCAAAGGCCGCGCCGGCATCTGCGCCAAGCTGGAAAAGCCCGCCGCCATCGCCCATCTCGACGAGATCATCGAGCTCGCCGACGCGGTGATGGTCGCGCGCGGCGACCTTGGCGTGGAAATGCTGCCCGAGGAAGTGCCGATCCTGCAGCGCCGCATCGTGCGCGCCTGCCACAAAGCCGGCACGCCGGTCGTCGTCGCGACGCAGATGCTCGAATCGATGATCTCCTCGCCGGCGCCGACGCGCGCCGAAGCCTCCGACGTCGCCACCGCCGTCTATGACGGCGCCGATGCGGTGATGCTGTCGGCGGAAACCGCCGTCGGCGAATATCCGATTCTCGCCGTCGAGATGATGCATCGCATCATCAAGCAGGTGGAAGCCGACCCGCTCTATCGCCGCTTCCTCGACGCCGACCGCCCGGCGCCCGAGCCAAACAGCTCCGACGCCATCTCCGCCGCGGCGCGCCAGACCGCGCGCACGCTCGGCGCCTCCGCCATCGTCACCTACACCACTTCCGGCTCGACCAGCATCCGCGCCGCGCGCGAGCGCCCGGACGCGGCGATCCTCGGCCTGACCGCCTTCATGGAAACGGCGCGCCGCCTGGCTTTGGTGTGGGGCGTACATCCGGTGCACACCGCCGACGTGCGCAACTTCGCGACCATGGTCGAGAAGGCGGCCCGCATCGCCGTGCAGGAAGGCTTCGCCAAGAAGGACGAGCGCATCATCGTCACCGCCGGCGTGCCCTTCGGCACTCCGGGCGGCACCAACGTGCTGCGCATCGTGCGCATCGGCGCGAACCGTTTCGAAGCGGGCTGAGTTTTAGCTTGCCTGAAAAAGAAAAAGGGCGGTCCCACAGGACCGCCCTTTTTAATTTCGGCATCAGAAGCCGGGCCGTTCAGCCCTGGCGCGCCTTGAAGCGCGGGTTCTTCTTGTTGATGACGTAAACGCGGCCCTTGCGGCGCACGATGCGGCAGTTCTTGTCGCGGGTCTTCGCCGACTTGAGGGAATTGACGATCTTCATGGCGCTCTCGTTCAAGGAAACAGCCTGCCGCGATCGGGCGTCAGGGCCGGAATTTCGGTGAGGCGCGGAACATAAAGGGCGCTCGCCGCCCTGTCAACCTCGCCAGACTCGCCTCGGAAGCCGGGACTATGTTTAAATATCAATGGCTTAGGGGATCAGCGGAAGGGCGGGCCGACGATCCAGGCGACCAGCGCCGAGCGCCGGCCGCGCGTCACGGGCGTCACCCGGTGGACATGGTAGGACGGGAACAGCACCAGGGTGCCGCGCTCGCGCGGGCATTTGTCGACGACGCCGAAGGCGTTCATTTCCAGATCGCCGCCGTCATAGTCCGCCGGATCGGTCATCTGAAAGGTGATCGACAGCTTGCGCGTCGTCGCGCCGACGTCAGTGTGCCACATGTAATGGCCCTGCTCCGCCGCGTCGTAGGTGACGTGGTAGAGCGGCTCATCCATGCCGGTGATGTCGAACTGGTAATGTTTGGAATTGAGCTGAGCCACCATGTTGGTGATGCGCTGATAGATCCACAGCGTGTCGTTCGAAGGCGCCAACGACCGGACGACGGAGCGATTCGCCTCGGGCTTGTAGGTCAAATCGCGTCCGACTGTCACCTGACGGCCCGGCAGCGCCTCGGCATAGGCGTTGACCTTGTCGAGCTCCGCCGCAGTGAAAAGGCCGGCGCCCCAAACGAAATTGGGCACAGGATCGTGCGCCGGCGGACGCGGCGGAATCGGATAGTGGAACATGATGAGGGGCTAGGCTAACGCAGCCGCTCGGCGGGACAAGTCAAGACTACGTGAATCACTCATAACCAATATGGCTATAAAGCCCCGCAGCCCTGGATCACGCCTAGCGAAATGCCGGGCCGACGCTCCAGGCGACCAGCGCGGAGCGCGTGCCGCGCGTCACCGGCGTCACCCTGTGGAGCTCGTAAGACGGAAACAGGATCAGCTTGCCGCGCTCGCGCGGGCATTTGTCGATCGAGCCGTAGGCGTTGATCTCCAAATCGCCGCCGTCATAGCTCGCCGGATCGCTCATCTGGAAGGTGATCGACAATTTGCGCGTCGGCATGCCGTCGCCGTTCTTGTCGGTGTGCCAGTCGTAATGGCCTTGATCGTTCGCCTGATAGGTCACGTGATAGAGCGGCTCGTCAAAGCCGGTGATGTCGTATTTGTAATGCTGCGAATTGAGCAGCGACACCATCATGCTGATCTTCTGATAGATCCACATGGTGTCGGCGTTCGGCATCAGGTGGCGCAGGATCGAGCGGTTGAGATTGGGCTTATAGGCCAGCGGCATGCCGACCTGCACCTGCTTGGCCGGAATCTTCTCGGCATAGGCGTTGATCTTGTCGAGCTCCGGTTCGGTGAACAGACCATGGCCCCAGACATAAGGCGGCGTGCGCTTCTGGACCGCGGGACGGGGCGGAATGGGATAATGGAACATGGCGGCTCCGATCAGCGCAGCGGCGGGCCGACGATCCAGGCGACGAGGGCGTGGCGCACGCCGCGCGTCACCGGCGTGACGCGGTGAAGCTGGAACGAGGGGAAAAGGATGAGCTTGCCGCGATCGCGCGGGCAGACCTCGACGGTGCCGTCGGCATTCATCTCCAGGCTGCCGCCGTCATAGGTCGACGGATCGCTCATCTGGAAGGTGATCGACAGCTTGCGCGTCGGCTGATCATCGGTCGAGACGTCGGTGTGCCAGTCGTAATGGCCGAGTTCGCTCGCCGGATAGGTGATGTGATAGAGCGGCTCGTCCATGCCGCTGATCTCGAACTGGTAATGGCGCGCGTTCAGCAAGGCGATGACGTTGGTGATGCGCGCGTAGATCCAGTCGGTCTCCGGCCCCGGCCCGAGCCACCGCGCCTGGGAGCGGTTCATCTCCGGGCGATAGGCGAGATCCATACCCACCGTGACCTGCTTGGGCGGCAAGGTCATCGCGTAGGCGTTGATCTTCTCAAGCTCGGCTTCGGTGAAAAGGTTCTCGCCCCAGACGAAATTGGGCGTGCGAGGCTGAGTGGGCGGGCGCGGCGGAATGGGGAAATGGAACATGGTGGCGCGACTTTAGCCCCGCCGACGCCCGGCGCAAACCGGGTTTTTCAGTCGAATCCATGCGATATCCGATCGCCGCACATCCGCAGCCGACATAGTTCTCAGCGACCAAGCTCTAGTAAGGATTTTTTAGCAACTTATGCGCATTCTAATTTGCGGGGAGGTACACGTAGCGGCGCGAGCCGCTCTTGCAGAGGTGTGCCCCATGGCCATCCGTCTGAAAGTCGCCAGCGCCGTCAACCTGTTCGGCGCCGTCGTCACCATCGGTTTCATCGCCGCGATCGGCACCGGCCTGATGGCCGTGGACAAGCTCAAGATCGGCGGCGCCCTTTATGACCGCGTCGTGCTCGGCAAGGATCTCGTCGCCGACATCCTGCCGCCGCCGGCCTATGTCATCGAATCCTATCTCGAGGCGACCCTCGCGCTGAACGAGCCGGACACCGCCGCCGAACATGCCGCCAATCTGGCGAAATTGCGCAAGGAATACGACGAGCGCCACGCCTATTGGCAGACGGCCGACCTGCCGGCAGAGATGCGCGAAGCGTTGACCGTGACGTCGCACGCCGACGTCGCCCGCTTCTGGACCCAGGTCGAAACCGCCTTCCTGCCGGCCCTTAAAGCCAAGGACATGGAAGCCGCTCGCCGCGCTTACGGCGAATTGAGCCGCTCTTATGCCGCCCATCGCGCCACGATCGACAAGATCGTCGAGAGCGCGAACGCCATGAACCTGGCGACCGAAGCCGACGCCAAAAGCCTCGACAAGTTCTATCTGGCGATCGTTTGGCTGGTCTCCGGCCTCGTGCTGCTGATCGTGCTCGGCGGCGTCTTCGCCATCGTGCGCGGCGTCGTGCGCCCGGTCATCGGCATGACCGACGCCATGAGCCAACTGGCCGACGGCAGGCTCGACATCGCTGTTCCCTCGACCGGCCGGCATGACGAAATCGGTTCCATGGCCGCTGCGGTTAACGTGTTCAAGGACAACGCCATCGAGGCCGAACGCCTGCGCGGCGAGCAGGAAAAAGACCGCGCCCGCGCCGAGCAGGAGAAGAACCAGGCCTTGCAGGGCATGGCGGACCGCATCGAGCAGGAGACGCAGCGCGTCGTCGATGCCATCGCTCAGCAAAGCGGCGAGATGGCAGGCCACGCCTCCGGCATGTCGCGCTCGGCGAACACGGTGAGCGTCAACAGCCAGAGCGTCGCCACCGCCGCCACTCAGGCGCAAGCCAATGTCAACGCCGTGGCCAGCGCCTCCGAAGAGCTCAGCGCCTCGATCCACGAGATCGCGACCCAGGTCGCCGCCTCGCGCAATGCGACCCATGAAGCGGTCGCCGCGTCGAGCGATGCCGAGCGCACCATCAGCGAGCTGACCGCCGCCGTCGCTCAGATCGGCGCGGTGACGCAGCTGATCACAGACATCGCCGCGCAGACCAATCTGCTGGCGCTCAACGCCACCATCGAGGCGGCGCGCGCCGGCGAAGCCGGCAAGGGCTTCGCCGTCGTCGCCGGCGAGGTCAAATCGCTCGCCAGCCAGACCGCCAAAGCGACCGAAGAGATCGCCGGCCAGATCAGCGCCATCCAGTCGGTGACCGACGAAGCCGTGCGTTCGGTCAAGGCGATCACCAGCTCCGTGCGCAGCGTCGAAGGCCTCGCCACGGCGATTTCCGCCGCCATCGAGGAGCAGAGCGCCACCACCAGCGAGATCGCCCGCAACGTCGGCGAAACCTCCAGCGCCGCGCAGGAAGTGGCGGCGCGCATCGTCGACGTCTCCCAGGAAGCCGAATCGACCGGCAAGCTGGCCGCCGACATCAGCAAGATCTCGGCGAGCGTCGCCGAAAGCGTCGAAGACCTCAAAACGGTGCTGATCCGCGTCGTGCGAACCTCGACGAAGGAAGTCGAGCGCCGCCGCAAGCCGCGTTACGCGATCCATCGCGACGCGCGCGTGAGCTCCAGCGGCAACCGCTACGAGATGAAAGTGGAGAACTGCTCGGAAGGCGGCGCTCTGCTCAAGGGCGGCGAGAACGGGCTGCGCGTGCGCGATCGCGTCACGCTCGAGATTCTCGACCTGCCGCCGATCTCCGGCCACGTGCTGTCGATCACCAGAGCCGGCCTGCATGTGAAGTTCGACGACGAGCCGCAAGCGCTCACGGCCTTCGCTGCGCGCCTGCGTCATATCACCAACGGCACGCCGGCGCTGATCCAAGCGGCGTGATCCGCCAAACGCGCAAGTCTCGACGGGCCGGCGAAAGCTGGCCCGTTTCGTTTACGGCATCGGAAGATTGCAGTCGGTCGACTGCGGCGGACCGGGGAAGTGGTGGGCGCGACAGGGATTGAACCTGTGACCCCTACCATGTCAAGGTAGTGCTCTACCGCTGAGCTACGCGCCCGCACAGGCTGGCTGCGAGGCCGAGAGGCCCGCCCGCCGTGGGAGGCGTGTTTATACCCGATCGTTCCGGCATTTCAAGGCCGGCGGTGCGGCTTGGCTCCGAACCCTTTACCGCCCCGTCTTTTCCTGCCGCAAAGCCCCGGAACGCCGGGCTTTGCGCGTCGGGTGACAGAGCGGCGGATTGCGCTACACTGAGCGCCATGTCCCTAAACGAGCCAAGCCCCGCTTCCGCCTCGGGAGTCCAAGCGGTCCCAGTCGGCGACGACGGCAACCCCGTCTGCGAGGTGCTCGAGCCGGCGCGCCAGACCATTCCCGCCGTCTTCGCCTCGCCGCACAGCGGCGACCGCTATCCCGACAGCTTCATCGCCGCCTCGCGGCTCGATCCGCAGATGCTGCGCCGCTCGGAAGACAGTTTCGTCGACCGCATCTACGGCATGGCGCCGGAGCTGGGCGCGCCGCTGCTGCGCGCCTTCTTTCCGCGCGCCTACATCGACCCCAACCGCGAGCCGTTCGAACTCGATCCGGAGATGTTCGAGGAAGAGCTGCCGTCCTACGTCAACACCTCCTCGCCGCGCGTCGCCGGCGGCCTCGGCACCATCGCCCGCGTGGTGGCCAACGGCGAGGAAATCTACAAGCGCAAGCTGCGCTTCGCCGAAGCGGCTGAGCGCATCAACGCGCTCTATCGCCCCTACCACCGCACGCTGCAAGGCTTGATCGAACGCACGCGCGAGCAATTCGGCTATTGCCTGCTGATCGATTGCCATTCGATGCCGTCGATCGGCGGACCGATGGACCGCGACGCCGGCCTCAAGCGCGTCGACATGGTGCTGGGCGATTGTTTCGGCGCCTCTTGCGCGCCGGCCGTGACGCAGACGGTGGACAACGCGCTGAGCGATCTCGGCTACCGGGTGACGCGCAACATGCCCTATTCCGGCGGTTTCACGACCGTGCATTACGGCCAGCCGGCGGCGCGCGTGCATGCGCTGCAGATCGAAATCAACCGCGAGCTCTACATGGACGAGCTGCGCTATGCCGCCAAGCCCAAGCTCGCGGCCCTGACCGCGCACATGGGCGAATTGATCGCGCTCTTGAAGACGCGCCTGCCCGAGCTGATCGGCGGCAAATAGCCTGGCCTCGGCCCTGATTTCGGACAAAAAAAGGGCCGCGCAAGCGCGGCCCTAAAGTCTAGGGAGGAAACGCCCAAGAAGGGTGTTTACGAACGAAGGCGCATATCCTCCGTTCGCACGCGCACAGTTACATCGTTTAGAACTCAAATCAATGGGTTTTATATAAGACTCAAGCGCACGGAACCTGGAACTTTTCGTTGATAATCCTCACTTAATCGGTGCTCGTTCCTTGTTGCGTCGCAGCAAATCCTGCCCGCTGACCGACCGCCAGAACCGTGGCACGAGCCTTGCGAATTCATCTGGACCATGACCCAGATGTCTCGCCTTCGCCCCGCCCTGATCGCCCTGCTGACCGGCCTCGCCGCGCTTTGCGCGCTGGCGCTCGCCAAGCCCGTGGCGGCCGCCCCGATCACCCCCGAAGTCTTTGACCTGCATAAGAAATCCTGTGTCGCGCCGATCGCCCGCCAGGAGCGCCTGAACGGCATTCCAGCCGGCCTGCTGAACGCCGTGTCGCTCGCCGAGTCGGGCCGCTGGGACAAGCAAAACGCGGCAAGTTTTGCCTGGCCCTGGACAGTAACTGCCGAGGGCAAGGGACAATTCTTCGCCTCCAAGGCCGAGGCTATCGCCCAGGTGCAAAGCTTGCGCGCGCGCGGCATCCGCAACATCGATGTCGGCTGCATGCAGATCAACATGATGTATCACCCCGACGCCTTCGCGAATCTCGAGGCCGCCTTTGAGCCGGAGAGCAATGTCGCCTACGCCGCGAAATATCTGCGCGGCCTGTACGACGACACGAAGTCCTGGATCGCCGCCGCCGGCAACTATCATTCGACAACGCCGGAATTCCATAACCGCTATCGCGCCAAGATCACCGAGCTGTGGAGCGTCGCGCGCCGCCAGGACGCCGAGACGCGCCGCCAGGAGGTCCAGGCGGCTTATCAGGAACGCCGCGCCGCCTACGCCGCGCAGCAAGCCGCGCGTCAGCCGCTCGATATGTCAGCCCGCGCCCCCCTGGTGCCGGCCGCGGCCGCCCCGCCGATGGCGTCGCGCTCCAATGTGCCGCCGATGGCCCAGCAGGCGAGCAATGCGCCCGTCGCCAACGGCCGCCCCGTGCCGGTCGGCCAAATGCTGCCGCGCAGCGCCGCCATTCCCCTCGCCCGCCGCTAAAGCCTTGAGAAAGGCCGGGAACCATCCCGCCTGACGGAAGTTTACTCTTCGGACGTCTCGCCGAGCCGCGAGAGCGGACGTTCGCGCGCGGGCCATATGGTCTAAAATCCCCCTCCACGATCCGACAGGGCGCATGAGCACACTCGACCTGGCCGTCATCGGCAATTGCATCTTTTCCGCCCTCATCGACAAGCAGGCCCGCATCGTCTGGTCCTGCATGCCGCGTTTCGACGGCGACCCCGTCTTCTCCAGCCTGCTCGGCGGCAAGGCTGCGACGACCGATTGGAACGAGGCGCAGGACGGCGCTTTCGACATCGCGCTGGAAAATTTCGAGCGCAGCGAGCAGCGCTACCTCAAGAACAGCGCGATCGTCGAGACGATCCTTTACGACACATCCGGCGCGGCCCTGCGCGTCGTCGATTTCGCGCCGCGCTTCAAGCAGCTCGGCCGCGTCTATCGCCCCATCACGATCGTGCGCCGCATCGAGCCTCTGAGCGGCACGCCGCGTGTACGCTTCCGCCTGCGCCCGCACGGCAGCTACGGCGCATCGGCGCCGGAGATCACACGCGGCAGCAACCATGCCCGCTACATCATGCCGCGCCAGACGCTGCGGCTGACCACCGACATCCCGATCTCCTTCGTCGTCGACGAGATCCCCATGCTGCTCGACCGCCCGGCGAACCTGGTGCTCGGCCCCGACGAGACGCTGACGCGCCCACTGACCGACTACGCCCGCGAGATGGAAGAACGCACCCACGAATATTGGGTCGAATGGGTGCGCTATCTCTCGCTGCCGCCGGAATATCAGGAAGAGATCATCCGCGCCGCCATCACGCTCAAACTCTGTTCCTATGAGGAGAGCGGCGCGATCATCGCCGCCATGACCACCTCAATTCCGGAAGCGCCGGGCACGCAGCGCAACTGGGACTATCGCTTCTGCTGGCTGCGCGACGCCTATTTCGTCGTCCAGGCGCTCAACCGGCTCGGCGCGACCAAGACGATGGAGGATTATCTCGGCTACATCGCCAACATCGCGGCGGGCGCGCAGCACGGCAGCCTGCAGCCGGTCTACGGCATCATGCTCGAAGAAGGCCTGATCGAGAACGAGATCAAGAGCCTGAAGGGTTATCGCCGCATGGGGCCGGTGCGCGTCGGCAACCAGGCCTACGAGCATATCCAGAATGACATCTACGGCAGCGTCGTGCTCGCCAGCACGCAGGCCTTCTTCGACAACCGCCTGATCCACGCGGGCGATCAGCGCATGTTCGAGCGGCTGGAGAAGATCGGCGCCATCGCCGCCGAGCTGCACGACAAGCCCGATGCCGGCCTGTGGGAGCTGCGCACCAGCGCCCATGTGCACACCTATTCCAGCCTGATGTGCTGGGCGGCCTGCGACCGCCTCGCCAAGATCGCCGCGCGCCTTGGACTGAAAGACCGCGCCGATTACTGGCAGGCCACCGCCGCGCGCATCCGCGAGACGATCCTCAAGCACGCGTGGAACGAGGAGCGCGGCGCGCTCGCCAGCACCTTCGGCGGACGCGAGATGGACGCCAGCCTGCTGTTGATCCCGACGCTCAATTTCCTGCCCGGCACCGATCCGCGCTTCCTCGGCACGCTGGCCGCCATCGAGAAAGACCTGCGGCGCGGCGACACCATGTTCCGCTACGCCACGCCGGACGACTTCGGCGTGCCGACCACGGCATTCAACGTCTGCACCTTCTGGTACATCGAGGCGCTGATCGCCGCCGAACGCAAGGACGAGGCGCGCGAGCTGTTCAACGTCATGCTGGCGCGGCGCAGCGCTTGCGGCCTCTTGTCGGAAGACATGGATGTGGCGAGCGGCGAGCCGTGGGGCAATTTCCCGCAGACCTACTCGATGGTCGGCCTGATCAATACCGCCATGAAGCTCAGCCGCCATTGGGACGACGTGCTATGAGCCGCCTGATCGCCGTCTCGAACCGCGTCACCGTCGCCGACGGACGGCCGGCGAGCACGGGCGGTCTGGCGGTCGGCATGCTCGCGGCCTTGCGCGAATCGGGCGGCATCTGGGTCGGCTTCAGCGGCGAAACCAGCGACATGCCTGCCGACGCGCCCAAGCGCTTCAACGCCGGGCGCATCGACTATGCCACCATCGATTTCACGCCCGACGACTACAACGGCTATTACAACGGCTTCTCGAACTCGGTCCTCTGGCCGCTGTTCCACTACCGCCTCGGCCTGGTCAATTTCAGCCGCGCGGCGCTCGCCGCCTATCAGCGCGTGAACGCGCGCTTCGCCGAGCTGATCTCCGGCCTGCTGCGCGCCGACGACGTGATCTGGGTACAGGACTATCACCTCATCCCGCTCGGCGCCGAGCTGCGCCGGCGCGGCGCCACCCAGCCCATCGGCTTCTTTCTGCACACGCCCTTTCCGGCGCGCCAGGTCTTCTCCTCGCTGCCGCATCACGAACTGATCGGCGAAACGCTGTCGGCCTACGACGTCATCGGTTTCCAGACCCAGCGCGACCGCGACAATTTCATCGACTACGTCACGCTCGAACTGGGCGCGGAAAAGCGCTCCGACGGCCGCCTGAAGCTGAAAGGCCGGATCTTCAGCGCCGAGGCCTTCCCGATCGGCGTCGACGCCGACAATATCGTCGGCTTCGCCAAGCGCTCCGCCGAATCGCCGAGCGTCGTGCGACTGCGCGAAAGTTTGCAAGGCCGCGACCTGATGATCGGTGTCGACCGCCTCGACTACAGCAAAGGCCTGATCGAGCGCTTCAACGGATTCGAGCGCCTGCTCGCGCGGTTTCCGGAGCGGCGCAAGCGCGTCACTTTCATGCAGATCGCCCCGCCGACGCGCAGCGACGTCGCCGAATACAACGAGATCCGCGCCAAGCTTGAGGCCAGCGCCGGCCATATCAACGGCGTCTTCGCCGAATATGACTGGGTGCCGCTGCGCTATCTCAACCGCAGCTTCACGCGCCAGACGCTCGCCGGCTTCTTCCGCTTCTCGCGCGTCGGCCTGGTGACGCCGCTCCGCGACGGCATGAATCTGGTGGCCAAGGAATATATCGCCGCGCAGGACCCGGAAGATCCCGGCGTGCTGGTGCTCTCGTCCTTCGCCGGCGCCGCCGAGCAGCTCGAGACCGCGCTCATCATCAATCCCTACGACGTCGAGGAGATGGCCGAGACCATGGACCGCGCGCTCGACATGCCGCTGGACGAGCGCCAGCACCGCTGGCGCATCGCCATGGATTCGGTCACGCGGCTCGACATCGGCCATTGGCGCAGCAATTTCATCGCCACCTTGCGCGGCGCGCGCATCCGCGCCTAAATCTCCTCATGACGAGTTCCTCCCCCGCGCGGCCGCGCCTGTTGGGCGATTTCGGCGGCACCACCGTGCGCTTGGCGTTGCAGCGGCCCGGCCGCGCCGCCGGCGACATTCGCCTTTATCATGCGGCCGACTTTCCCAGCGCATCGGCGGTTCTCGAACGCTATTTCAGCGAGCTGGCGGTGGCGCCCCGCGCCCGCCCGACCGCCGCGGCCTTCGCCTTCGCCGGACCGATCGCCGGCGGCCATGTCCGCATGACCAACTTACCCTGGACCGTCTCTTTCGCCGCGCTCAAGCGCCGCTTCGGCCTGACGCGCCTGCTCGCCATAAACGATTTCGCCGCCGTCGCCGAAAGCCTGCCCTATCTGAAGCCGCGCGACCGGCGCAAGATCGGTCCCGGCAAACCGGCCCCCGGCATGCCGCTCGCCGCCCTCGGCCCCGGCACGGGGCTCGGCGTCGCCGCGCTCATTCCCATCGCCGGGCTGCGCGACCATTGGCAGGCGATCGCCACCGAAGGCGGCCATGTCACGCTCTCGCCGGTCGACGAGACGGAAGACGATCTGCTCAGCGAGCTGCGCCGCCGCTTCGGCCATGTTTCCGCCGAGCGCGCGATTTCCGGCCAAGGCTTGGAAAATCTTTATGCCGCGCTGACGGCGCTGCGCGGCGATCCGCGCGACGCCGAGGCCGCCGACATCACCCGCATGGCCGTCGCCGGCGATGTGATGGCGAGGGAAGCCATCCGCCATTTCTGCGGCATGCTCGGCACGGTGGCGGGCAATCTCGCGCTCGCTTATGGCGCGCGCGGCGGCGTCTATCTCGCGGGCGGGATCATCGGCAAGCTCGGCCCGCTGTTCGACGACGGATTGTTCCGCGAGCGTTTCGACGCCAAAGGCCGCTATCGCGATTATCTCGCGGCGATCCCGACTTATCTGATCACGCACAAGCTGCCGGCCTTCGTGGGACTTGCAGCAGCCTTAGACCGCAAGATCACTCGTAGCGTTTGACGAGCAGCGCGGTACCGACGAGGCCGAGCGCCGCGAGCGCGAAGAAACCGGCCGAATAGCTGCCGGTCGCCGTCACCCAGGCGCCGAACAACGTCGGCCCCAGCATCACGCCGGTGAAGGTAAAGAACAGCGAGCCGCCGGTCGCCATCACCGCCTGGCCGGGCGGCGCAAGGCGCGACAATTCGGCCAATTGCACGCCGTTCCAACTGATCGCCGTCGCGCCGTAGCAGGCGGCGAGCGCGAAGATGGCGGCGAGCGGCCAGCTCGGCCCGACCAGCGCCATCACCGCGCCGCAGACGGCCATCATGACGCCGAGCAGCATCAGCACCTGGCGCGCCGTCAGCACCAGCCCCGACATGCTGCCCCATAGAATGCGCCCGCCGACGCCGGCCATCTGCGTGACGGCGAGGATGAGGCCGGCAGTGACCAGATCGCGCCCAACATGCACCACCATGTAGGTGACGAGATAGGAGAGCAGGCACATCTGCACCGCCGAGAAAGCCATCGACAGCACCGCCATGCGGCGCAGGCCCGGGGCGCGCCAGACCATGCCGATCGAGCGCAGCGGATTGACCAGCAGCGGCTGGGCGGGATTGCGGTCGGCATCGAGCCGGCCGCGCAGCGGCTGCAGCAGCAGCACGCTGGCCGCCGCGCAGGCCGCGACGATCCAGGCCGCGCCCTGCCAGTCGTACAGCAGCACCAAAGGCGGCACGACGGCGCCCGCCAGCATGCCGCCGAGCGGCACGCCGGTCTGCTTGAGCGAGAAGATCAGCGGCATCAGTTTCGGCGGCGTCTGCGCCGAAAGGATATGCGAGGAGGCCGGCGTCGTCGGGCCGTAGGCGATGCCCATGATCAGCGCGCTGAGAATCGCCAGCGGCAACACCGAACTTGTGAGCAGCGTCAGGCTGGCGGCGGCGATCACCAAACAGAACTGGCTGATACGGATCGCGCCGTAGCGCAGGATGAAGGGACCGCAGAGCACGGCGGAAATCATGCCGCAGAGATAGGTCAGCGAGACATAGACCCCGATCCAGGTCGCCGACACGCCGATGTCGTCCGCCAGACGCACGGCAAAGACCGGCACGGTGAGATTGGCCCAGGACGTGACGACCTGAGCGGTCAGCGTGATGACGAGCGGCCAGGCGACGGCGCGAAAGCCGCCGGCAGACTCATGAAGACTCGCGGCGCGCTCGGGCGGCGATGCGGGTTCTGATGACATGTGAGATCGCTGCAAAGCGTCGAAGTTCCGGCTAGATTGGAACTTGATCGCAGAATGATAAAACACGGTGAGGCTAATGCAGATCGATCAGCTTGAGCAACATGTGACGGCCGCGCTGCGCCCCTCGCCCGCGATGATCGCCGCCATGCCGCTGTCGGACAACGCCACCATCGCCGGCGAACTGCTGCCCGGCGGCGCGCGGCGCCTGCTCGACATCGGCTGCGGCGCCGGAAAATTCACGCGCCTGATGGCGCAACGCGGGATGCGCGCGACGGGAATCGATCCGAAGGAAGACGAGATCGCGCAAGCGCGCGAACTCGCCGCAAAAGCCGGCCTGCAGATCGACTTTCAAACGGGACGCGCGGAAGCCCTCGCCTTCGCCGACCGGACTTTCGACATCGTCGTCTTTTCCAACAGCCTGCATCACATGAGCGATAGCCGCCAAGCCTTGGCCGAAGCGGTGCGCGCGCTCGCGCCTGGCGGCAGCCTTTATGTGATGGAGCCGGTCGCCTGGGGCAGTTATCACGACGCAACGAAACTGGTGAATGACGAAAGCGCCTTGCGCGAAGCCGCCTATCGCGCGCTGCTCGCCTTCGCCGCCGAAGGCGCGCTGCGGCTCGAGACCGAGCGGCTCTACAAGGTGCGGCGCCTGTTCGCGCGCTACGAGGATTGGATGGAAGATCAGGTCGCGCGCAACGAGAAGCGCCAGCGCTTGTTTGCCGAGTCCGGGCCGGCGATCCGCGCCGCCTTCGAAAACGCCGCGCGACGTGAGCAGGAAGGCTTATCGCTCGACCAGATCTTTCGCATCGATCTGTTGCTTAAGCGCTGATAATGCGGACAAAAGTGGCGAGTTTCTTTGACAATTTCGTTGCAACGCCGCAACAGCGCATCGCTTTCAGAAAAGCGATGCCAGCCCAGGAAATAGGCCACCGTTTCTTGAGCCCGCCGCTTTTATAAGCAGCGGACGAAAAACTATTACTTCACAGCCTAACGACACATGCAAAAAAGCTAACTCGCAAAAGGCATTTTCATATAAGTGCGATAAACCCCCGAAATTGAAGGATTTGATGCACCTGCTGCCTATAAATTGGCGTCCCAAAAACGATCCGCTTTATAGGAAGATTCAATGAAAAGTTCGGTCTTGCCTATGTGATGGGCCGTCGCGATTGTGCGTTTGCTTGTGCCTTTGGGGCCAGCAACGGCAATTCGTGAATTAAGGGCAACATCATGAAACTTCGTATTTTGACCATCGCCACTGCGGCCATGATCGGCTGGGGCACCCTCGCCCACGCCGCCGATCCGCTGGTGCCGGCTGAGGATCTTCCGGGCACGCTGACGGGCAACGTCGCGCTCACGAGCGAATACTTCTTCCGCGGCCTGAGCCAGTCGGGCAACGGCACGCCGGCGATCCAGGGCGGCCTCGACTACGCCCACAGCTCCGGCCTCTATGTCGGCACTTGGGCCTCGAACGTCGACTTCTCCGACGCGCGCATCGAAATGGACCTCTACGGCGGCTACAAGACCGAGCTCGGTTCGACCGGTCTGCTGCTCGACGTCGGCGGCATCTACTACGCCTATCCCGGCGCCGATAACGCCGCCAACGGCAGCCGCGACCTGAACTTCTTCGAAGTCTACGGCAAGGTCGGCTACGACTTCGGCTTCGCGCTGCCGAGCGTCAAGCTGAGCTACTCGCCCGACTATCAGAGCGAATCGGGCGACAGCCTCTACACCGATCTGAGCGTCGATGTGCCGCTGGGCAAGTACTTCACCGCCACCCTGCACGCCGGCTACTCCTCGATCGACAACAACGCCAATTGGGGCACCCGCGACTATTGGGACTACGGCGTCTCGATCGGCACCAACGTGTTCGGTCTCGACCTGAAGGCTTCCTACGTCGCCGCCGATCTGCCCGATGCCAATTGCGTCGGCGAGTGCGACCGCTTCCTCTTCACCGTCTCCAAGGCGCTGTAAGACGCGTGTCGCAACCGGCGGCCAGGCCGCCGGTGAGCTCCGCACAAGCGAAAGGCCCGGTCATCAAGACCGGGCCTTTTCTTTTGCCCGCACGGGAAGCCTTCCCGTGAGCGCTCAGGAGCCATTGTTTTCAATCCGCAACCCATCTTGCCTGTCGAACCGGCAACTTGTGCAAATTTTGGCACTTTTCACAAATAATGTTACGCCTGCTTGACTCGTTTTGCAGCGCGAGTAGCCTTGTATCGCTTACCGGCAATACGTTTTGTAATGCGAAATTCAATCGGCGACGGTCGCCGAGGGAGTCCGGCGATATGCGCCGCCCGCCAGGGCAGGAATGCGCGCCGGATAGCAGGCCGTCCCGCCGCCCCTTTCATCAGGCATAAGGATCGAAATCATGCGGAACGAAGGCGTCAAATCAGTCGAGCGGGCTCTCTCCATTCTGGTCGCTTTCCGCGAAGGCGAGCGTGAACTGCCCCTGCGCGAGATCGCCGCGCGCACCAAACTGAACAAGGCGACCGTGCTGCGCCTGATCTGCTCGCTCGAGCGCCACGGCTTCATGCTGCGCCTGGGCGACGGCAAATACGCCCTCGGTCCGGCCCCCTTCCACATCGGCCGCGTCTATCAGCGCTCCTTCCACCTCGCCGACCATGTGATCCCGGTGCTGCGCGACGTCGTCGCCCATACCGGCGAAAGCTCGGCCTTCTACATCCGCAATGGCGACCGCCGCATCTGCCTGCACAAGGTCGAATCGAGCGAGGCGATGCTGCGCGTCGCCTTCCGCGAGGGCGACGCCCTGCCGCTCGACGGCTCGTCGGGGGCGGTGCTGCGCGCCTTCGCCGGCGAGCAGAGCCCCGAGCTCGATAAAACCCGCGCCGATCACTACAACGTCAGCATGGGCCAGCGTCATCCCGAGATCACCTCGCTCGCCTGCCCGGTGTTCAAGGCCGGCCAGGAGATCGCCGGCGCGCTCTCCATGTCGGGTCCGACCAGCCATTATGCCGGTGAGCGCCAGGCCAGCTTCATGATCGAGCTGCTCGAGGGCGCCATGCGCCTGACCCGCACGCTTGGCGGCGATCCGACCCCGCTCGATGCGGCCAAGCGCAAGATCCTCAGCGGCGCCGCCGGCATGCCGGTGCCCGCCGCCGCGCCGAAGGTCGCCGCCACCGCCGCGTAAGCGGCAAAGGGCTAGGCGGCGCAAATCGGCGCGTTAACGCCAAAGCAAAAGGCTCCGGGATCGCTCCCGGAGCCTTTTTCATATCCGCTCGCGAGAGCGTTTACTGGCAGGCGATCTTGCTGGCTTCCTCGCCGGAGGCGACGGCGGTGATCTCGCAAGCCATGCCGGCCTTCAGCGCCTTGCGGTCGCCTTCCTTGCCGGCGACCGTGATCGTCGTGCGCGAGCCCGAGACCTTGGCATTGAACATCTTGCCGTCGGCCTGCTTGAGCACGACTTCGCGGGCGTCGTCCTTCAGCTCGGCGATGGTGCCCTTCGGCGTCTCGACCTTAGCCACCGCCTTGCTCACCGGGCCGTGGTACTCGGTCGCCTTGTCGGCGCGGGCCACGACGGCGGGCGAAGCCTTCAGCAGCTTCTCGATTAGCGCCTGCACTTCCAGGCCGCTGACCGGGGTCAGCTCCTGCTTCTGCTTCTCGGCGTCGGCGATCAGCGCCGGGCTCTTCACCGCGTCGTCGAACGCGGTGCGCAGGGCGTTGACGCGCTCGGTGGCGACGCCCGGCGGGATCACGAACGGGCGGCCGAAGACCTGACGGGCGAACAGGAAGTCGAGGACGTCCTTGTCTTCCTGGGTCTTGGCGAACTCGTCGATCAGGCGGACGTTCGGCAGATCCGGATGCTTGGCGCTCGAGATCTGCACGAGGATGTTGATCTTCTTGTCGCGCACCCAGTCCGGATGCTGGGTCATCACCGACGACCACGACCAGCCGCAACGGCTCTGCACTTCGCCGCGCTCCATGGCGAGGTCGACCGCGGTGCCGCTCGGATAGCCCGAGATGATCTTGAACTTGGTGCCGACGATGTTGTTCAGCACGGCCGGGAACTGTTCGGTGTCGTTCTGGCCCGAGCCGCCGACGATCATCTCCATCTTCAGCGCGTCCTCCATCGTCTTGACCGGCGCGGTGTGCCAGGCGACGCAGACGGAGACTTCGTTGTTCATGCTGCCGAGCCAAGAGAACTTCGCGGCATCGAACTGCGTGCCCGGCAGGCCGAGCATCGGGGCCTGCGGCACCGTGCGGTGCACGCCGCCGATCGTCAGGCCGTCTTTCGGCGCGACGTTGTAGAGGTAGTTGGCGGCCTTGATGCCGCCGGCGCCGGGCATGTTCTGCACGATGATTTGCGGATTGCCGGCGATGAAGTTGCCCATGTGGCGGGCGAGCAGGCGGGCGCTGGCGTCATAGCCGCCGCCGGCGTCGGAGCTGGAGATCAA
Source organism: Alphaproteobacteria bacterium (assembly GCA_035714115.1). Lineage (GTDB taxonomy): Bacteria > Pseudomonadota > Alphaproteobacteria > SMXQ01 > SMXQ01 > CAMAVH01. The sequence goes on along the minus strand of DASTMO010000087.1, from coordinate 6,230 downwards.
CTTGATCTGCTTGCCCTTGTAGACCGATTCGATGGATTGGGCGGATGCGCTGGCGGCAACGGCGAGCGCGCTGGCACCGGTCAGCAGAGCGACGAGAATCCGGGCGTGGGTCAGGCGTGGGGTCATAGCGACGTCTCCCAAGGTTGCCGGGGATTTTCCCCGTGCGGTTGAGCCTCTGTGTCCCGGTCTTGCCGCCGGTGACTTATGCGGTAGGGCGCGGACCATAACATCGCCACGCCGCCCTCACAATGCGAAGGATTGCCGAGAAATTGGGCTTTTTGAGGGTCTTTTTGAGAAATTTGCGTGAGCGGTTATGGCGCGCCGCGACGGGCCGAACGCCCAAGCGATCGCGCTCTTAACCTTTGCGGCTGTCGATAAGGCGCTGGAAGGCGGCCAGCGTCTCGCGGCTGCAATGATGCTCCATGCCCTCGGCGTCGGCATGGGCGGTGTCTTCCGTCACGCCGATAGCGCGCAGGAAGGCCAGGACGATCTCGTGCCGCTTGCGCGACTCCTCCGCCATCTGGCGACCCTTCTCGGTCAGGAAGATGGCGCGGTAAGGCCGGCTCTGCACCAGGCCGAGCTCTTGCAGGCGCGTGACGGTCTTGACCACGGTGGCGTGCGAGACGCCGAGCCGGCGGGCGATATCGACCGCCCGCGCCTCACCCTCCTGGCCGATCAGGTCGGCGATCATCTCGACGTAATCTTCGATGACCTCGGTGCGCCGCGCCGCGCGGGTATGACGGAAATTGGCGGCGCGCTCGCCGGCAGCCAAATCGTTGAGATCGCGCGCGCCGCCACTCACCACGACGGCCTTCGTGGCGGCCTTGCGCGGCGTGGCAGGCTTTTTAGCGGCGGCCTTGGTGGGCTTGCGGGGAGCGGAGGAAGCGCTGGTCATCATGGCTCCATTTAGCCGGAGCGCCGGGGTTTTGACAATTACTTGCAATAACAGGCGCGGCCAAGCCGCGCCCGCGGAGCACTTGCAATGACACCCATGCGTGAAAAACCTCTTCTGCGCGTGAGGAAAAGCCGTTTGTCCTTGCGCCAAGTGTAACCAAGGCTACACTTTAAAGGTCACCCTCCATTCGGCCTCTTCTCATGTCCCGCTCCAGCCTGCCGGAAATCCACCGCAGCGTGGCCATTCCGGCCACCGCCGGCGCCCTGCGCAAGCTGATGGCCTTCGCCGGGCCCGGCTATCTCGTCGCCGTCGGCTATATGGATCCGGGCAATTGGGCCACCGCCTTGGCCGGCGGCTCGGCCTATGGCTACACGCTGCTCAGCGTCGCGCTGACCTCCAGCCTGATGGCCATGCTGCTGCAGGTGCTCTGCGCGCGGCTCGGGATCGTGACCGGGCGCGATCTGGCGCAGCTCTGCCGCGAGCGCTTCCCCAAACCGGTCGCTTATGCGCTCTGGGGCTTGGCGGAAATCGCCATCGTCGCCACCGATCTGGCCGAGTTGATCGGCACCGCCATCGCTTTGCAACTGCTGTTCGGCGTGCCGCTGATCGTCGGCGTGCTGCTGACCGCGCTCGATGCCTTCCTCATCCTCTGGCTGCAGAACAAAGGCGTCCGCTGGCTCGAAGCCGTCATCATCTCGATGATCGCGCTGATCCTCGGCTGCTTCACGGTCAATCTCGCGCTCTCCGCGCCCGAGATCGGCGCCGTGCTGCAGGGCTACATCCCCTCGGTCGAGATCGTTGGCAATCCCGATATGCTCTATCTCGCCATCGGCATCCTCGGCGCCACCGTGATGCCGCATAACCTTTATCTGCACACCGCCGTGGTGCAAAGCCGCGCCATCGGAGCCAGCGCCGAACATAAGCGCGAAGCCATCAAGTTCGCCTCGCTCGATTCGACCATCGCGCTGACCATCGCGCTCGTCATCAATTCCTCGATCCTGATTCTCGCCGCCGCCACCTTCCACACCTCGGGCCGCACCGAAGTCGCCGAAATCCAGGAGGCCTATCAGCTGCTCGCGCCGCTGCTCGGCGCCGGCATCGCCGCCACGCTCTTCGCCGTCGCCCTGCTCGCCTCCGGCCTCAATTCGACGGTGACCGCGACCATGGCCGGCCAGGTGGTGATGCAAGGCTTTCTGCAGTTCCGCCTGCCCGCCTGGGCGATCCGGCTGACCACGCGGCTCGTGGCCCTGGTGCCGGCGGTGACGGTCACTTGGTTCTACCAGGAGAGCGGCACGGCCGAGCTGCTGGTGCTTTCCCAGGTCGTTCTCAGCCTGCAGCTGCCGTTCGCCGTGGTGCCGCTGATGCTGTTCGTCGGCGACCGCAAGCTGATGGGCGATTTCCGCCCGCCGGCCTGGATGATCGCCCTCGGCTGGGCCTCGGCCGCCCTGGTGGTGACGATCAACGTGAAACTGCTGGCGGACATGGCGCTGGGCGGCTAAACGCCGTTCGGCTAGTCTTCGCGCATGCCCGCCACGCTTCGCCCCGCCGTCTTTCTCGATCGCGACGGCACCATCGTCGAAGATGTCGACTATCTGACCCGCCCCGATCAGTTGCGGTTGATCCCCGGCGCGGCTGCCGCCATACGCGGCATCAACCAAATGGGCTATGCCGCCGTCATCGTCACCAATCAATCGGCGGTCGCACGCGGCATGCTGAGCGAGAGCGCATTGGCCGAGGTGCACGTTCGGTTGCGCGAAATGTTGGCCGCAGCAGGCGCCCATATCGACGGCATCTACCACTGCCCCCACTTGCCCGACGGACAAATCGCGCAATATGCGCGGCAGTGCGACTGCCGCAAGCCCGCGCCCGGCATGCTGCTGCAAGCCGCGCGCGATCTCGGCATCGATCTACCGGCCAGTATCATGATCGGCGATTCTCTACGCGATCTCGAAGCCGGCAAGGCCGCCGGATGCCGTCAATCGATCCTGGTGAAGACAGGGCAAGGATCGGCGGCAGCTGCGCAAGCCGGGAGCGATGACATCGTCGTCGACGATCTATCGGCAGCTTTCGCTCTATTGATCCGCAAGAAGAACATTGCCAACGAGACGGGCCAAGATTAAGCCTGGGCCGGGTTTTTCAACCACGCTGTCACCGAGCAAAATCCGATGAGTTGGCGCGAGACTTTCAAGCACCTGCTGCCAGAAGCGCTGCGCCCCATGGCGCGACGCGGCTATTTCGCCGCTCGCGGCGCAAGCGAACGGCTTCAGGCTCTAGTGTCTCGCCGCCACAATATGTATCTCGGCGCGCGCGACAGCGCGCTCTTTCAAGCGGCCTTGCGCGGCAACATGAACCACAATTGCCGCGAGATGCACGTGTTCATGCAATACCGCATGCTCTTGGATGCCGCCGCCAAGATCGGCAAACCCTTGACCGGACGGATACTGGAGATCGGCGCTTGCGGCCATCCCGGCATGGCGCTGCTGCTGCTGCTGGGCGGGGCCGATAAGGTCTGGCTCAACAACGTCTTCCCCATCGCCAATCGGCTGCCGGAAAGCTGGGCGCAGAACGCGACTGTGCTGATGCGGCTCGCCGGCCTCGCCAAACGCGACTTGAGCGATATTCTCAAGCGGCGCGATGACGGGGATTACGCCGTCAAAGACGAGCTGCTGGCTTTGCCGCCGCCTTGCCCGTGCGAGGATCTTCGCTTCGACGACGGCAGTTTCGACATGATCTTCAGCAATGCCGTCCTCGAACATGTCCGAGAACCTATCGACGTGTTGCGCAATCTGCATCGCATGCTGGCGACCAACGGCTGGTTCGTCCACGCCATCGACCTGCGCGACCACCGCGATTTCAACAAGCCTTTGGAGTTTCTCGCGCTCACCGAAGCGGCGTACCGGATCGAAGACCCGTACGGCAACCGACATCGCGCCAGCGATTGGCTGCGCGACTTCGCCGCCTCCGGCTTCTCAATCGGCTGGACGATTCTTTCGGTGCCGCATGCCCTGACCGGTGCCGGCGGCACCGACGTCTATAAAATGGCGCTCGACGGCGGAGGCGAAAGCGATTGCGATTCGCTGGAACAAGTGAATCCGTGGGTCGCCCCGGCGACCCGCGACCGCTTTGTCGCCCCGTTCAACGCACACGACTTGCGCGATTTGTCCGTGACCGGAGTGACTGTCGCCGGACAAAAAATCGGCTAAGTCCAGGCTGACGCAGAATTAAGAGGCCCGATGCCCCGGCAGGTCATCGATTGGCCTTGGGACAACGGCGCAGAAGAGCCCGAGCAAGAACCAAAACAACCGCTGATAGAAGAAGTCGTGCACCAATCCGCCGACGCCCATGATCAGCAGGATTCCGAGCAAGCCGATTCCCCATGCGGCCTGCGTGCCGCCGACGACCAACCGCCAACCTTTGTAAGCCAGCCGCGCGGCAAGCGCGACCGTCGCGGTGAAGCCGACAAGACCCATCTCCGCGAGCAGCCAGACCGGCACTGAATGAACTACCTGAGGCTTGGCGCCGCTTTCCAGACGCCAATGCATATAACCGCCCAGTCCGGTGCCGAAAACCCGATGCTCGCGCCATAGCGCGAGCGCCTCGCGGATCGTCTGCCAGCGCTCGACCTCTGAAACGTCATGCACGATCTTGATGCCGAGCGAGAACGGTGCAGTCAGCTGCTTGTAGATGGACGAGGAGGCAAGCCCGAATATTTCGATCAGCCCGTACAAGAGATATGGCAGGACCAGGGCGAAACCGACCGCGAAGACCACTGCCGCTGCGGCGAAGCGCAGACGCCTGCGCTGCTCAGAGTCTGCGAACGCCCGCAAACAAGACAGCGCCAGCAGCGCCACGCTTAAAACCAACAGGAAGACGAGGCCGGTGCGCGATTTCGAATAATAAGTGGCAAAAGCGATCAGCGCGAAGGCCGCAGGGAAGATCATCGGGCGCGTCGCAAAAAGGCCGCTGCGCAAAGCGACGATCAGAACAACCCCGACCATGGCCAATTGATAGACGAAGGCGTTCTGGTTCTGCACGAACCCCTTCAAGACGAAGGACACGAGGCCGCGCGTCATCGGGTCGGTGAAAAAGTCGTAAACCAGAAAGGCGAATTGCAGAGCGCACACCGCCAAGCCGGCGACGATCAAGGATTGCATCGTCAAAACGCGGCCGCGCTCGCCCGCCATCGACACGACGGTCGCGCCGACCGCGACGTAGGACAGCAAAATAAGCCAGCCGATGCCGCGATTGACCAGCGCCCATTGGCTGATCGAGCCATGCCAATAGGCGACAAGCAGGCCGTAAACGATCAGCATCGTGAAGCCGATCATCACGTTGCGCGCGAACGGCTGCAAAGGCGACTTCATGCGGCGCCACGAGATGGCGATGGCGATGACGCTGGCGCCGGTCACCGCCGCTATGTCGGCGATGTTGACCGCGATCTCGTTGAGACGGAGCGGCACCCGCACCTGGAAAAACACGAAGGCGGCGCAGAAATAGGCGCAGACCTGGATAAAAACGCTGTCCCAGCGCCAGCTGGCCGTCTTGGCTGGCTGGGGCGGCGCGGCGCGCTCGATCGGCCCGCGCCCCATCAGCAGCACCGCCACGCCGGCAAAAACCATCATCACGATGAGCGACAGCAAGCCGATGGCGACCGCGGCGACCACCGCCAAGCTGGAAGAAACGCCGACCAGGCTGAGCGCGCTCGCGGCGCTCAGCTCGCGAATGCCCCAACCGGAGAAACTGATCGGCAAGGCCGCCGTGAACATGACGACGGTCAGCGCGGCCGCCATGCCGAGCGTGAAGCCCCCGGCCTCGAATCCGGTGAGGACGACCAGATAAGCCGCCAGCATCGCGATATGGGACAGCAGCGTATAGAGCGCGCTCGGCGGAAAGCTGCGGAGCCACAAACTGCGGTGCTCGCGGTAAAGCGCGGACAATCGGTCACGGAACAGCGACAGCAGCACCGCGCAAGAGACCACGCTCAATCCAATCAGCGTCGTCACGAGTTCGCGGGCGCTGCCGGTCATGTCGAGCGTGACGCTATGCAGCAAATACCATACGCCGAACAAGCTTAAGATCAGGAGCAGCCCCGCAGCCAACGCCCGCTCGAGATAGGTCGCCAGCAAGGACGCACCGAATGGGACGCCCACGCGCCCAAGAAGGACGGCGCGCGTCAGGCTTTGGCCGAAAATATTGAGCAGAAACTGATTGGACAGTTGGCTGAGCGAAAAAGCCACGAAAAGCGCGCGCTTGCCCGGATTGAAGTCCATCGCCTTGAGCACGGAGGCAAAACGCATCATCGCCAAAAGATTGTTCAAGGCGACCAGCAGTCCGG
>DASTMO010000086.1:0-30404 GCA_035714115.1 Alphaproteobacteria bacterium | reverse complement strand
GACCGGCGCTTCGGCCGGCGGCAGCAGCCGCTCGATCTGCGGCGCGCCGATCTGGCCGCCCGGCGCGAGCCGGTCGTAGATCAGCTTGTCTTGGTTCGGCACATCCATGCCGCCCGGCTGGTCGGGACGTACGCGCGTCGGTCCATCCTCGGCTTTGAGCACCGGCACGACGCCGTCGGCGCCGCCGGATTTGCCCTGGTTGTAGGCGTGCCAGACGATGCCAATGAAGCCGCCGAGGGCAAGCAGCACGACGAGCGACGTGATCAGGCGTCGACGGCCCGGTTTGCGCCGCGGGCTTTCATAAGCGATGGAGCTCGGCCCCACGCGCCGTTCGCTGCCGCCCGAAGGCCGCTCAAAGGTGTCATCGTCATCGTCGTAGCGCGACATCAGCGCATCTCCTCGACTGGTGCGACGCCGAGCACGTCCAAGCCGGACGCGATCACCGCAGTCACGCCGCGCAAGAGAGCGAGACGCGCCTCGGTGAGCCCCCGATCGCCCGCCACGATGAAGCGGGCGCCGACGTCGCTGTTTCCCTTGTTCCACAGCCCGTGAAACGCCGCCGCGACGTCCTGCAGATAGAAGGCGACGCGGTGCGGCTCATGGGCTTCAGCCGCGCTGTCGACGGTGCGCGGCCAAGTGGCCATCAATTTGATCAAAGCGATTTCGTCCGGGTCGGTCAAGCGCGCCAGATCGGCCTTCGCCAGGCTGGCCGCGTCGGTCGCCATGCCGGGGAAAGCCTCGGCGGCGTTCCTGAACACGGAGTGCGCGCGGGCATGGGCGTATTGCACGTAGAAGACCGGGTTTTCCTTCGACTGCTCCTTCACCTTGGCGAAGTCGAAGTCGAGCGCCGCGTCGTTCTTGCGCGTCAGCATCATGAAGCGCACTACGTCCTTGCCGACGCGGTCGACCACGTCGCGCAGGGTCACGAAGGTGCCGGCGCGCTTGGACATCTTCACCGGCTCGCCGTTCTCCGTCAGGTTCACGAGCTGGCAGATCTTCACGTCGAGCGCGCCCTGCCCCTCGGTGATCGCCGTGACCGCCGCCTGCATGCGCTTGATGTAGCCGCCGTGGTCCGCGCCCCACACGTCGATCTGCGTGCCGAAGCCGCGCTCGTACTTGTCGAAGTGGTAGGCGATGTCGGAGGCGAAATAGGTCCAAGAGCCGTCCGATTTTTTCAGCGGACGGTCGGTGTCGTCGCCGAACTGGCTGGATTTGAACAGCACCTGCGGGCGCGGCTCCCAATCGTCAGGCAGCTTGCCCTTCGGCGGTTCGAGTGTGCCGGTATAGATGAGCCCCTTGGCTTCGAGCGCCTTGAAGGCCTCCTCGACCTTGCCGGCCTCGACGAGCGCGCGCTCGGAGGCGAAGACGGCATGGTTCACGCCGAGCGCGAGCAGGTCTTCCTTGATCAGCTCGAGCATGGCCGCGATGGCGAAGGCTCGCACCTCGGCCAGCCAGTCGGCTTCCGGCGCCTTGGCGAACTTGTCGCCGAACTTGGAGGCCAGCGCCGCGCCGACATCTTTGAGGTACTCGCCGGGATAGAGGCCGGCCGGAATCTCGCCGATATCCTCGCCAAGCGCCTCGCGGTAGCGCAGATGGGCCGAGCGGGCCAGGACATCGACCTGGGCGCCGGCGTCGTTGATGTAATATTCACGGGTGACGTCGTAGCCGCCCTTCTCCAGCAGGCGCGCCAGGGCGTCGCCGACCACAGCGCCGCGGGCATGGCCCACATGCATCGGGCCGGTCGGGTTGGCCGAGACGTACTCGACGTTCACTTTGACGCCCTTCTTAGGCGCCGAGGCGAACTTGGTCCCCGCGTCGAGGATGCCGGCGAGCTGGCCGCGCCAGACGCCTTCGCCGAGACGGATATTAACAAAGCCCGGACCGGCGACCGTCACCTCAGTTACGTCAGGTAACTGGCGGAGGCGTTCGGCCAGCTTGTCGGCCAAGTCGCGCGGCTTCTGGCCGGCGTCCTTGGACAGCACGAGGGCGGCATTGGTGGAGAGGTCGCCGTGGCTCGGATCGCGCGGCGGCTCGACAGTCAGGCGGCTCAAATCGAGGCCGGCGGGGAGATCGAGAGCCTTAAGCTCTGTCTCAATTTTTGACTTAAAGTCTCTGTAGATATTCATCTTATTCTTCTTACTTCACGCAGTACTTAAAAGAGCCGTTCATGCTCGCGCAGGGCGTAGCCGTCGGTCATGCCGGCAATGTAATCGGCGACCACGCGGGCGGTGCGCGGCGTGCCCGGCCCGTTGGTCCGCGCCTGCCATTCCGGCGGCAGTCCGTCCGGCTCCTGCAGGAACAGCGCGAACAGATCGCGCACCACCCGCTTGGCCTTCGAGGTCATGCGGTTGACCTTGTAATGGCGATACATCCGCTTGAACAGAAAAGCCTTCAAAGCCCGGTCATGCTCTTGCATTTCCTGGGAAAAAGCGACAATCGGGCGGCCCAAAGCGCGCACCGCGTCGGCCGAGCCGGGCTTCGCCTCGGCGAGCCGACGGCAGGTCTCGACCAGCAGGTCGCCGACCATCAGGCTGATCAGCTTGCGCACCGCTTCGTGGATCAGCCGGGTCCGCTCCAAACCTGGATAACGAGCCTTGATGTCGGCGAAGACCGGGCCGACCAGCGGCACCTCGGCGAGATCTTCAGGCGCGAACAGGCCGGCGCGTAGCCCGTCGTCGATATCGTGATTGTTGTAAGCAATATCATCAGATAAAGCAGCGACTTGTGCCTCACAGCTTGCGTAAGTCATCAGCTGTAAATCCATCTCTTGATTGTATTCCTGAATAGGAATCGGCAAGAGACTGATATCTTTCGATTTACTGCCGCCAAGCAGCGGTCCGTTGTGCTTCACGACGCCTTCGAGCGTCTCCCAGGTCAGGTTCAAGCCGTCGAAGGCGGCGTAGCGCTGCTCAAGCTTGGTCAGCAGCCGCAGGGTCTGGGCGTTATGGTCGAAGCCGCCGAAATCCTTCATGCAGCCGTGCAACGCCTCCTCTCCGGCATGGCCGAAGGGCGTGTGGCCGAGGTCGTGGGCGAGCGCCAGGGCTTCCGCTAGATCCTCGTTCAGGCCGAGCTGGCGGCTGATGGTGCGGGCGATTTGGGAGACTTCCAGGCTGTGGGTCAGCCGGGTCCGGTAATGGTCGCCCTCGTGATAGACAAAAACCTGGGTCTTGTGCTTCAGCCGGCGGAAAGCGGTCGAATGGATCACCCGGTCGCGGTCGCGCTGGAACGGCGAACGGTCAGGCGCCTCCTCCTCCTTGTGCAGGCGCCCCCGGCTCTCCCACGGCTTGCAGGCATATGGGGCCAATCCCGGCAAATCGGGCGAGCTATAGGCGGCCGGATGGAAGGCTTCGGTCATGGTCCGGACACTACACCTATCCTGTGACCATTCACAGTTACCGATAGGTGGTCTTGGCAGGACAGGCGCAAGCGATTACATAGGCTGCATGGTCCAGCATGTCCTCACCGTCACCGACAGCGCCGCCAAGCGCATCGCCGAACTGGTCGCCGCGGAATCCCACCCGGGCTTCATGCTGCGCGTCGCCGTCTCGGGCGGCGGCTGCTCGGGCTTTCAGTACGGCTTCACCCTCGACGACGCGGTGAACCCGGATGACAAGCTGTTCGGCCCGGAAACGGCCAAGGTCGTGATCGACGAGACCTCGCTCGACATGATGGGCGGCGCGCAGATCGATTTCGTCGACGAGCTGGTCGGCGCGAACTTCACGATCAGCAATCCGAACGCCACCGCCAGCTGCGGCTGCGGGAATTCGTTCGCTCTGTAATCAGCCCAACTTCACCGAGAGCATGCTGATGCTCGCCAGGTCGATCCCCTCGACCGGGAAGCTGACGGCTTCGCCCTTGGCGCGCGTGCCGAGCACATAGAGCAGCGGCAGGTAATGCTCCGGCGTCGGCACCGATAGCCGCGCCGCCTCGCCGAATTTGCCGTAATCGATCACCGAGGCGTCATCGCCCGCGGCGATGGCCGAGCGCATGGCGCTCTCGAATTGGGTCGCCCAGGGATAAGCTTGTCCGCCCCCTGCTCCCATCATGGCATTGCGGTCGATCAGACGCAGATTGTGCACGACATTTCCCGAGCCGAGGATCAGCACGCCCTCGTCGCGCAACGGCGTAAGACGGCGGCCGAGATCGAAGTGCCAAGCCGCCGGCTGGCGCGCATCGATGCTGAGCTGCACCACCGGCACATCGGCGTTGGGGAAGACATGGGCCAGCACCGACCAGCTGCCGTGGTCGAGCCCCCAGCTCTGGTCGAGCGAGACGTCGGTGGGGCTCAGCAATTTCTGCACTTCGGCGGCGAGGCCCGGTTCGCCCTCGGCCGGATAGCGAAACTCATGCAGCTCGCGCGGGAAACCGCCGAAGTCGTGAATCGTCTTGGGCGCTGTCATCGCAGTGACTGACGTGCCGCGGATATACCAATGAGCCGAGATGGCGAGGATGGCGCGCGGCTTTTCAGCCAAAGCCTCGCCGAGAGCGCGCCAAGCGCGGGTATAGCCGTTGTCGTAGAGCGTGTTCATCGGCGAGCCGTGGCCGACGAACAGAGCGGGCATCTTCGCCATGATTCATCTCCCGTTCCGGCCAGATTACGCCGGAACTGAAGAGATGGGGTCAGATTTGCGCGATGCCAACCATGGCGCGGGCGACTTCGCTCTCGGCCATGACGACATGGCTGGCGCCCAGTTGGCGCAGGCGGTCGGTTTCCTCGTCGGAATGGCTGCGCGCCAGGATCTCCAGGGTTGGATTGGCGGCCCGCAACTTCTCGACCACCTGCGCGGCCTCGAAGGCATTGGGAATGGCGACAAAGATGCGCCGCGCGCCAGCCATGTTCGCCAGCGTCCGGATGTCGTCCTTCACGGCATTGCCGGTGAGCGCCTCGATGCCGAGCTCGCGCAGCTTGACGACGCGCTCGCCGTTCTCCTCGACGACGAGGAACGGCAGGCCGCGGTCGCGCAGCGCCTGGATGATCAAGCCGCCGACGCGGCCCGCGCCGATGACGACCGAATGATCGTAAAGCCCGGTCGCCTGGGCCGCTTCTTCTTCCGGCGCCGCTTCCGGCACGGGCGCGCCCGGCTCGGCGGCTTGCAGTTTCGGCATCAGCTTGTCGATCAGCGCGAAGCAGAGCGGGTTGAGCAGGATCGAGATGAGCGCGCCGGCCAGGATCAAGTCGCGGCCGCGCTCGGGCATCAGGCCGAGCGCCACGCCGAGGCCCGCGAGGATGAAGGAGAATTCACCGATCTGCGCCAGGCTGGCGGAAATCACCAATGCGGTGCGCGTCGGATGTTTGAACGCCTTGACGATGGCGTAAGCCGCCAGCGACTTGCCGATGATGATGATGAAGATCGTGCCGAGCACGGCGAGCGTCTCATCGATCAGGATCGCCGGCGAGAACAGCATGCCGATCGAGACGAAGAACAGCACGGCGAAAGCGTCGCGCAGCGGCAGCGTTTCGGCGGCAGCTTCGTGGCTGAGCTCGCTTTCGCTCAGCATCATGCCGGCGAAGAAAGCGCCGAGCGCGAAAGAGACATCGAACAGCTGAGCCGCGCCGAAGGCCACGCCCAAGGCGATCGCCAACACCGCGAGGCGGAACAGTTCGCGCGAGCCGGTATAGGCGATCTGATGCAGGATCCAGGGGATCACCCGCCGCCCGACGATCAGCATGATGGCGACGAAGGCGACGACTTTGCCGATGGTGATGGCCAAGGCCATCAGCAGGCTGCCCTGATCGCCGCCGGAGGCGTCCTGGGTGAAAGCCGCATAGGCCGGCAGGAGCACGAGGGCAAGGACCGTGGCGAGATCTTCGACGATCAGCCAGCCGACGGCGATTTGGCCGCGTTTGGTCTCGAGGATGCGACGCTCTTCCAGAGCGCGCAGCAGCACCACGGTCGAGGCGACTGACAGCGCGAGGCCGAAGACGATGCCGCCCGGAACGTTCCAGCCGAGCAGCAGCGCAAGGCCGAGGCCCATGGCGGTGGCGAGGCCGATCTGCACGACGGCGCCGGGAATGGCGATGGCTTTCACCGCCAGCAGATCCTTGGGCGAGAAATGCAGGCCGACGCCGAACATCAGCAGGATGACGCCGATTTCCGCCAGCTCAAGCGCGAGGGTCTGGTCGGCGACGAAGCCCGGCGTATGCGGGCCGACGACGATGCCGGCCAGGATGTAGCCCACAAGTGGGGAAATGCGCAGACGGTGGGCGATAGCGCCGAAAATAAAGGCCAGAACCAGGCCGATGCATATTGTCGCGATCAGCGGCGAGTAATGCGGCATCGGTGGATGGGCCTCTTTCATCGGTTGAAAAGGATCGCCTTCCCTTTTTATGGACGCGAGCCCCTCGCATCAACCCACAATCCCGTCAGGCCGGCATTTTTTCGTCCCGTTTTGCACTGCAACCGGCGGCGAGGCGCTGACCCCAGCGCCGGGCTGTGCTACGAAAAGGGCGTATTTGCTGGTTTATCGAAGCTCCGGAGACATCGTGGTCAAGATCGCTACCTGGAACGTCAATTCGGTGAAGGCCCGCTTGCCGAACGTGCTCGCCTGGCTCAAGGAGGCGCAGCCCGACGTGGTGATGCTGCAGGAGATCAAATGCGTCGATGAGGCCTTCCCCCGGCTCGAGATCGAGGAGCTCGGCTACAACCTCGCGATCCATGGCCAGAAGACCTACAACGGCGTCGCCATCCTTTCCAAAGGCCCGCTGGAGGACGTGCGGTGCGGCCTGCCGCACCTGGAGGAGAACGGCGTCGACGATCATGCGCGCTATGTCGAGGCGGTGACGACCTTCGGCGATCTGGTGCTGCGCGTCGCCTCGATCTATCTGCCGAACGGCAATCCCTCGGGCCAGCCGCCCGAGATCAGCGAGAAATACGCCTATAAGCTGAAATGGATGGACCGCCTGCGCAGCCACGCCAAGGAGCTGCTGGCGCAGGAAGAGCCCATGGTCCTGGCCGGCGACTATAACGTGATCCCGACCGCCGACGATGTCTGGGAGCCGGAGGCTTGGCGCACGGATGCCCTCTTCCGCCTCGAGACGCGCGAGAAATTCCGCGCTCTGCTCGCGCTAGGTCTCACCGACGCCTTCAAGGCGCTCCATCCGATGGAGACGCATTGCTACACCTTCTGGGACTATCAGGCCGGCGCCTGGCCGAAGGATCACGGCATCCGCATCGACCATCTGCTGCTGTCGCCGCAGGCCGCCGACCGCCTGACCGCCTGCCAGATCGACAAGAAGCCGCGCGGCCAGGAGAAGGCCTCCGACCACACGCCGATCTGGTGCGAGCTGGCTTAAGCCGCTCGTACCGACGGCTGGTTCTCGACCGGGAAGTTCACCGAATTGGCGATGAAGCAGCCGTCATGGGCGGCGGCATGCAGCGCCCTCGCCTGCTCCAGGCGCGCCGGATCGGCGATGACCACCTCCGGCTTCAGCAGCACCGAGACGAATCGCATCTTCTTGTCTTGAATGGCCATCGTCCCTTCGGCCTCGTCGCGATAGGAGATGACGTCGATGCCGGCGCGCGCGCATTCGGCGAGATAGCTGAGGGCATGGCAGGCGGACAGCGCCGCCACCAGCATGTCTTCCGGATTGTGCAGCGCCGGATCGCCGCGATAGGCCTCGGCGGCCGAGCCGTAGAACGCCGGCTTGCCCGGCATCTCCACGCGATAGGCGCGCGAATAATTTTCGTATGTCGCGCGCGGCCCATCGGACGAGACGACCAGCGGCGCGCCCATCCAGGTCAGCGTGGCGGTGAAGCGGTGCTCGCGAGAGGACATGATCTGCCTTGAAAAGAAGAAGGCCGGATCGCTCCGGCCTTCGTTCGCATGCTAGATGTCAGCGTAAGTGTGCTTCTCTTTTTTGGCGCCCGGATGGGTCAGCGCGCCGAGATGCGCCGGCCCGACAAGCTGCGCGTATTTCCACAGCGCGCCGGACTGATGGTTGGTCTCGCGCGGCTTCCAGTCCTTGCGACGGGCTTCCAACTCAGCCGGAGACAGTTCGACATCGAGAATGCCCTTGATGGCATCGATGACGATGATGTCGCCGTCCTTCAACAGGCCGATCGGGCCACCGACCGCCGCTTCCGGGCCGACATGGCCGATGCAGAAGCCGCGCGTGCCGCCGGAGAAGCGGCCGTCGGTGATGAGCGCGACGCTCTCGCCCATGCCTTCGCCGTAGAGCGCGGCGGTGGTGGAGAGCATCTCGCGCATGCCGGGACCGCCCTTGGGGCCTTCGTAGCGGATGACGATGACGTCGCCCTCTTTGATCTGCTTCTTCACGACCGCCTCGAAGGCGTCCTCTTCGCAGTCGAACACGCGGGCCGGCCCCTTGAAGACCTGGTTCTTGAGGCCAGCGACCTTCACGATGGCGCCATCGGGCGCGAGCGTGCCCTTCAGTCCGACGACACCGCCGGTCGGCGTCAGCGGCTTGTTGGCCGGCACGACGACGTCCTGATCGGTCGGGAAGACCACATCGGCATGGTTCTCGGCCAAGGTCTTGCCGGTCACGGTGATGCAGTCGCCGTGCAGGAATCCGTGATCGAGCAGCGTCTTGATGACGATGGGAATGCCGCCGATCTCGTAGAGATCTTTCGCCACATACTTGCCGCCCGGCTTGAGCGAAGCGATGTAGGGCGTTTCCTTGAAGATCTTGGCCACATCGTCGAGCGTGAAGTCGATACCCGCTTCATGGGCCATGGCCGGCAGATGCAGGCCAGCGTTGGTCGAGCCGCCGGTGGCGGCGACGACGCGCGCGGCGTTCTCGAGCGACTTGCGCGTGACGATGTCGCGCGGACGGATGCCGAGATTCAAGAGGTTCATCACGGCGCGGCCCGAGGCTTCGGCATAGGCGTCGCGGCTCTCGTAGGGCGCCGGGGCGCCGGCCGAAGCGGGCAGCGCCAGGCCGATGGCCTCCGAGACGCAGGCCATGGTGTTGGCGGTGAATTGGCCGCCGCAGGAGCCGGCCGACGGGCAAGCGACGCATTCCAACTCGTGCAGCTCTTCGGCCGACATCTTGCCGGCGGCATGCATGCCGACGCCTTCGAACACGTCGACCACGGTCACGTCGCGGCCCTTGAAGCGGCCCGGCAGAATGGTGCCGCCATAGAGGAACACGCTAGGCACGTTGAGGCGGATCATCGACATCATCATGCCGGGCAGCGACTTGTCGCAACCGGCGATGCCGACGAGCGCGTCGTAGCAATGGCCGCGCATGGTCAGTTCGACCGAATCGGCGATGAGATCGCGGCTGCACAGCGAGGACTTCATGCCCTCATGGCCCATGGCGATGCCGTCGGTGACGGTGATGGTGGTGAATTCGCGCGGGCTGCCGAAGGCGGCCTTCACGCCGGCCTTGGCGGCCTGGGCCTGGCGGTTCAGCGTGATATTGCAGGGCGCGGCCTCGTTCCAGCAGGTCGCGACGCCGACGAAGGGCTGGTTGATCTCCTCTTCCGTCATGCCCATCGCGTAGTAGTAGGAGCGATGCGGCGCGCGCTCGGGGCCGACCGTGACATGGCGGCTCGGCAGCTTGGACTTGTCGAAAGTGGGACGCTTCACGTCATCGGGCATGGCACACCTGGACTGCAGACGGGGGGCTCTCTCGGGAGGCCGTTAAGATAGGCATATGCGCCTTTGGCCGCAAGCCAAGGGCGCAAAAACCGCCGGTTTCCCGGCAGTTTTCATAGGAAATCGCCTAGGCCGCCGAGAGGCGCGCCAGGGCGTCCGTGAGCTTGGCCTTGGCCGCTTCGAAGCTGGCTTGGCGCTCGCGGTTTTCCTCGATGATGTCAGCCGGCGCTTTGGAGACGAAGGCTTCATTGGAGAGCTTCGCGACGACCTTGGCGATCTCTGCGTCGGTCTTGGCGATCTCCTTCTTCAGGCGCGCCTGCTCCTGCGCCACGTCGATGAGGCCGGCAATGGGCAGCACGACGGTGGCTTCATCGACGACGAACTGGATCGCGCCTTTCGGCACGTCGCCGGCCAGCGGCTCGGCGCTTTCCAGGCGCGCCAGCGTCAGGATCAGCGACTTGTGGGCGGCGAAGCGCTTGAGCGTCGTTTCCGACGCGCCTTTCAGCGACAAGGCGATCTTCGCGGCCGGCGGCACGTTCATTTCGGAGCGCACGCCGCGCACCGCTTCGATCAGGCGCACGACCCAATCCATCTCGGCCAGCGCTTCGGGCGCATGCCAGGTGGCGTCGGGGCGCGGCCATTCGGCGGTCAGCAGCGTGCCGCCCTTCCCGTCCGTCAGGCTGTCCCACAGCTCGTCGGTGAGGAACGGCATCACGGGGTGCAGCAGATGCAGGATGCGGCCGAGCACCCAAGCCGAGGTGGCGCGCGTCTCGGCCTTGGCGGCCTCGTCCGTGCCCTGGAACAGCGGCTTGGCGAATTCCAGATACCAGTCGCAGTAGGTGCCCCAGGTGAAATGGTAGAGCGCGTTGGCGGCTTCGTTGAACTTGTAGCCGTCGATGGCCGTTTCGAACTGACCGACCGTCTCGGCCAGGCGGCTGACGATCCAGCGGTTGACGACCTGCTTGGCCGCGGCGGGATTGTAATCAGGCGTCAGGGCGCAGCCGTTCATCTCGTTGAAGCGCGCGGCGTTCCAGATCTTGGTCGCGAAATTGCGATAGCCCTCGACGCGGCTTTCCGACAGCTTGAGATCGCGGCCCTGCGCCGCCATGGCGGTGAGCGTGAAGCGCAGAGCGTCGGCGCCGAACTTGTCGATCAGGTCCAGCGGGTCGACGACGTTACCCTTGGACTTCGACATCTTCTGCCCCTTCTCGTCGCGCACCAGGGCATGGACGTAGACGGTGCGGAAGGGCACGTCCTTCATGAAATGCAGGCTCAGCATCATCATACGGGCGACCCAGAAGAAGATGATGTCGAAGCCGGTGACGAGCACGTCGGTCGGATAATAGCGCTCGACCTCTTTGGCATTGTCCGGCCAACCGAGCGTCGAGAAGGCCCAGAGGCCAGACGAGAACCAGGTGTCGAGCACGTCGGCATCGCGGCGCAGCGTGGTGGCCTTGCCGTAATGCTTATCGGCGGCGGCCTGCGCCTCGGCCTCGTCATAAGCGACGAAGACCTTGTCGTCCGGGCCGTACCAAGCCGGAATTTGATGGCCCCACCAGAGCTGGCGCGAGATGCACCAGGGCTCGATGTTGTTCATCCAGTGGAAGTAGGTCTTCTCCTGGGCCTTGGGCACGAACTGGGTGCGGCCGTCCTCGACGGCGGCGATGGCCGGGCCGGCGAGCGTCTTGGCGTCGACGTACCACTGCTCGGTCAGGTAGGGCTCGACCGGCACGCCGGAGCGGTCGCCGTGCGGCACCACATGGGGATGCGGCTCGGTCTTGACCAGCAGCCCCTGCTCTTCCAGATCGGCGAGGATCTGCTTGCGCGCGGCGAAACGCTCCAGGCCGCGATACGCTTCAGGCGCGTTGTCGTTGATATGCGCTTCGGCGGTGAAGACGTTGATCGCTTCGAGCTTGTGACGCTTGCCGACCTCGAAGTCGTTGAAGTCGTGCGCCGGGGTGATCTTGACCGCGCCGGTGCCCTTCTCGGGATCGGAATATTCGTCGGCGACGATGGGAATCTTGCGCCCGACCAGCGGCAGCACGGCCAATTTGCCGATCAGATGCTTCCACTTCTCGTCGGTCGGATGGACCGCGACGCCGGTATCGCCGAGCAACGTCTCGGGGCGCGTGGTGGCGACCGTGATGAACGTGCCGGGCATCCCGTCGATCGGATAATTGATGTGCCAGAGATGGCCCTTCACCTCGCGCTGCTCGACCTCCAGGTCGGAGATGGCGGTGAGGAATTTCGGATCCCAATTGACGAGGCGCTTGTCCTTGTAGATCAGGCCTTCGTTGTAGAGATCGACGAACACCTTGAGCACGGCCTTGGACAGGCCTTCGTCCATAGTGAAGCGCTCGCGCGACCAATCGAGCGAGGCGCCGAGACGGCGCAGCTGGCGCGTGATGGTGCCGCCGCTCTCCGCCTTCCATTCCCAGACCTTGCCCAGGAAGGCATTGCGGTCGAGCAGCTTTTCGTTGGTCGGCTGCTTCGCCGCCGCGCCGCGCGCCAAGCCGATGCCTGCCGCGGCGAGCTGGCGTTCGACGACCATCTGCGTGGCGATGCCGGCATGATCGGTGCCGGGCATCCACAGGGCATCGAAGCCCTTCATGCGCTTGTAGCGCACCAGCACGTCCTGCAACGTGTTGTTGAGTGCGTGGCCCATGTGCAGGCTGCCGGTGACGTTCGGCGGCGGGATGACGATGGTGAACGGCGTGCGCTCGCTGTCCGGCTGCGCCGTGAAGGCGCCGGACTGTTCCCATTTGGCGTAATGCTTCGCCTCGACCTCAGCGGGCCGGAAGGTCTTTTCCAGCACGGAGTGCCTCGTAACCTTGAAAATGAACGATACGCCGGCGATGAGCCGGCAAAGCTATTGCCGGGCGCTTAGTCCTCGGCGCGGCGCGACAGGCGCTCCAGCTCCTTGCGGACCAGACGTTCGGTCATCGCCGGAAGATTCTTGTCGAGCCAGTCCTTGATCATCGGACGGATCATTTCCTGCACGAGATCTTCCAGCGTGCGACCGCTACCAAAGGACATACCGCCTCCCGTCGTCTGTTGCGAAGCGCGCGACAGGCTGGCGAAGGCCGCCGTCGTGGCGGCCGCCGTGGCCGCAGCCACCAATCCATCCGTCGCGGGCTTACCGATCAATTCTTCGGCGGAGAATTCGACTTTGTCGTTTTGCGCGTCTGCCATCGTGACCTCGGGCTGTTCAGCCTCTTCTTCCGCATCGATCGCGGCCTCGTCGTCGTCATCGTCGTCCGCCGTCTCGCCGGGCACGGGCGGAATTTCGTCGTCGTCATCCTCGTCGATCGCAATGACCGAATCATCGTCATCGTCGCGCGCGGCTGCGGCCCTCTCTTCAGGGCCGACCAAATTGTCATGGCCGGGATTCTCGTCGAACGGCGCGGTCAGGCTGACCACGGAGCCGTCTTCGGCGACCATTTCGGTGAGATCGAGAACGCTCTCGGCCGCTGCGGCCGCAGCTTGCGGAGCGCTGCCCGCCGCAGCTGACGCGCCAGGAGCAGCGCCCGAGGCGCCGCCCGTCTGATCGTCGTTTTCCGAGATGATGCGGCGGATGGAGGCGAGAATCTCCTCCATGGTCGGTTCGGGCTGGGCCTTTGTATCGCTCATCGCGGTCGCGCGCTCATCGTCTGCCGGTTATGTCGGCGCCCACTCTAACAAACTCTCTCGGGCGACGGTAGCCGCAGATACGCCGATTCCGGCGCTAAAAGCCCGTAAAAGCGAGGAAAAGGCTCTTATTCGCCTTCGCCCCTCTTATTCGCCCTCGATGGAGTTGCCCCACCACTTGCCGCGCACGGTCTTGTAGTTCTGCTCTTCGTCGTAATAGGGCACCTGCAGGCCGAGTTCGCGGGCGGTGAGCGAACCGATGGCGGCCTTCAGTTCGTAAGCGGCCGCGACCTCGTCGCGCTGCGCCCCTACGAGATCAACCTTGGCGGTCAGCAGTTCCTGCTCGGCGTCGAGCACGTCGAGCACGGTGCGCGAACCGACCAGAGCTTCCTTCTCGACGCCTTCCAAAGCGATCTGGCTGGCCTGGATTTCCGAATCGAGCGCCCGCAAGGAAGCGCGCGCCGTTTCCAGCGATTCCCAGGAGCGGGTCGCCGTTTCGGCGGCGTCGCGGCGGGCCTGATCGAGCTGCAGCTTGCGCTGCACCGCGGTCTGCTTGGCGGCGCGGATGCGCGCGGCGACCGAACCGGCGGTATAGAGCGGCACGTTGATCTCGGCCGTGATCGAAGCGCTGTTGGCTTCGGAGGTGCGGCTGCTCGCATTCTGGTCGGCCGACAGGCTGCCGCGCAGGTTCAGCTCGGGCCACAGTTCGCCTTCGATGGCGGAGACGTTGGCGCGGGCCGACTGCTCGGTGTAATCAGCGGCCAACACGTCGGGGAAGCGCGCCGTGGCGACGCTCACCGCTTCGTCCTGGGTCGCCGGCAGATTGACCGGCGATTTCGGCTGGGCGAGGCTGGCCGGCATTTCGCCGACGTTGTTGCGATAGACCGCGCGCGAGGCCGCGAGATTGCCTTCGGCCTGGATGCGGTCGGCGACGGCGCGCGACAGGCGCGCTTCGGCCTGGGCGACGTCCGTGCGGGTGATTTCGCCGACGCGGAAGCGGTCGTTGGCGGCATCGAGCTGGCGGCGCAGGCGCTGCTCGTTGTTGATGTTGAGATCCAGCACGGCCTGATCGCGCACCACGTCGATGTAGGACGACATGGCGTTGAGCAGCACCTGCTGTTCGGTGGTGACGAGACGCGCGCGCGCGGCCTTCACATCGAACTCGGCGCGGTCGGTCGCCGCGCTCGCCACCGGATCGTAAATCGGCTGGACGATGCTGAGGCTCTGGCCGCGCGGGGTGGAGTAGCGCGTCGCCGGCGAGCGGGTGTTGCTGTAGCTCTGAGTGCGCGAGATATCGGCGCTCGCCTCGACGGTCGGGCGCCAGCGCGACAGCGCCTGGGCCACGCCTTCATCGGTCGCGCGCAAGCCGGCGCGCGCGGCGAGCAGAGTCGGGTTGGTCGCATAGGCGCGGGCCAGCGCTTCGTCGAGCGTTTCGGCCGAAGCGCCATTGGACGAGATAGGCGCGACGAGCGCCGAGCCGGCCAACAAGGCGGCGGCGATCAGGCTGCGGGAGATGGAAAAGCGAAGCGAAGCCATCAGGCTCACCTTGAACTGCTAAAATACGAAAGTGGGTTGCGGCGCGAATCCCGGCAGCAGCGGCGTCGCGGCGTCGAACAGCACACGGCGCGACAAAACGCCATGGCGGCGCGTCATGAGGATCGCCTGCCCGGCGCCCCCCTTGTCGATGACGCCGACAAGACGGCCGCCCTCGGCCAGCTGATCGGCGAGCGCGGCAGGAATGTCGTGGGCCGCGCCTTCGAGCAGGATCACGTCGAACGGCGCCTGCTTGGCGCAGCCGGCCGCGAGGCGGCCCTCGATCGTCGCCACATTATCGATCGCCAGGGCGTCGATATTGGCCGACAGCGCCTTGGCCAGCGCCGCATCCTCTTCCAGCGCCACTACCGTGGCGGCGAGCTTGGACAGCACCGCCGCGCCGTAGCCGGTGACCGCGCCGACATCGAGCACGACATCGGACGGCTTGATCTCCGCCGCCTGCACCAGGCGGGCGAACAGCATCGGCTCGAGCAGCCAGCGGCCACCGCCAAGCGGCACGTCGTCATCGACATAAGCGACGCCGCGCGCGGCATCGGGCACGAACCGCTCGCGCGGGATGTCGAGCAGAGCCTGAATCAGCGGCAGCGAGGTGATCTTGTTAGGGCGAAGCTGGTTATCCACCATGTTTCGCCGGGCGACAGAAAAATCCATCGAAAAAAGTCCGTCGTGGTCAGCGCAAGCGCTTGGAAACTCACAACTTGTATACTGTTCCCAAGCGTGGAAAACAACGTTGCACTGCGGCAAACCCGTCGCGCCCGTGACGATTTTATTGGCCGACGGAAACTAGGTCACCCGCTCGTCAGCCCCCTCCGGGTGCCGGCCGCATGCCCTTGAGGTCATTCGCACCTTGAGCGGCCCGGCTTGACCCTGCGGGCGGCGGCGGCCTATATCTCCCCTCCCCGCGGCGGCGCTTCTGGCACGCCGCGTCGGCGTCCGGCCTGGCCGGAACCGCGCGCGAACGGGGCCGGATAGCAAAGTGGTAATGCTCGGGACTGCAAATCCCGCACCGGGGGTTCGATTCCCCCTCCGGCCTCCATCGCCCCGCAGGCGCTCGAACAAGCCCCCGGGCCAAATCCCTAAAAATCCGCCAAGGCCTTGAATAAAAAAGCCGAGACGAGACTCTGGCCATGGCCGAAAGCCTCTGATATAACCCCGGCCTCGCCGACGGGCGGTCTTGGTTACCGAGACTTGTCATCCCGCGGCAACCGGCCATTCCGTGGTAGCTCAGTGGTAGAGCAGGCGGCTGTTAACCGCCCGGTCGGGGGTTCGAATCCCTCCCACGGAGCCATCCTTCCAGATGGCTCCCTCTTTGGCCCGCAAACCCCATTCCATAGCTGAAGCGGACGCCGCGCTCAGTCCTCGGCTGTCTCGGCCAGGGCGTCTTGCGACGCGGCGCCGGCTTGCGGCAAGGAGATGACGAACTCCGCCCCTCCTTTCACGTTATGGGCGGTGATGGTGCCGCCCATCGTCGTGATGATGCCGTAGCTCACCGACAGGCCCAGGCCCGTGCCCTTCCCCACTTCCTTGGTCGTGAAGAACGGATCGAAGATGCGGCTCAGCACATTGTCGGGGATGCCCCCGCCGCTATCGCGCACGGTGATGCGCACGCCGTCTTTGCTGTTGCCGACCGCTACGGTGATGCTGCCGACCGGCGCGCCCGCCGGCTTGCCTTCGCCCTCGCCTACCGCCGGCTTGGCGCCGCGCTCTAGCAACTGCGACATGATCGCGTCCTTGGCGTTGCTCAAAAGGTTGATCATCACTTGTTCGAGCTGCGACGGCCGGCCCATCACCATGCCGGTGTCGTCCTTCAAGCTGATGACGAGGCGGATGTTGGCCAGGGAAATCTGCCGGTTCATCAATTCGATCGCCGCCGACACGCTGCTGCGCGGGTCGAAGCGCTCGAAGCCGTCCTTGTCGAGGCGGCTGAAGACGCGCATGTGCAGGATCAGCTTGCCGAGCCGTTCGCTCTGCTGCGCTATCAGCGAGAAGTTGTCCTTGAGATAATTCTCGTTGGCGATGCCGCGCTCCATGCGGATCAACGCGTTGTCCGCCGCCATGCGCATCACGTTGAGCGGCTGGTTCATTTCATGCGCCATGCCCGCTGCCATCTCGCCGACGGTGGCCAGCTTCGAGGCCTGGAACAGCTGCGACTGCAGCGCCTTTTGCTCGCTGATGTCGCGGATGATGGCGATCTGCAGCCAGCGCCCCGGCAGCTCCACCGAGGTCACGGCGATATCCATGGGGAATTGCGTGCCGTCGGCGCGCCGGCCCATCATTTCGCGCGGACTGAGCGCAGGCAGGCCTTCCAGAGATGTCTGCGGCGCCCCATAGGAATCGGGAATGAGCACACGGATCGGCTGGCCGATGGCGTCCTGCGCGCGATAACCGAAGATCGTCACCGCCGCCGGATTAAAGCTCTGGATCACGCCCTTCTGGTCGGTGGTGACGATGGCGTCGGCGACGTTGTCGAGGATCGCCTGCAAGCGCTCCTCGCTCTCGCGCACGGCGAGCTCGGCCATCTTGCGTTCGGTCATGTCGGTGAAGGTGTTGATCAGTCCGCCGCCCGGCATCGGCGCGCGGTTGACCATCAGCGTGGTGCCCGAAGGATAGGTGTATTCGGTGCGGAACGGTTCGCCGCGCCGCGCCGATTCGACGCGATCGAGCACCTCCTCCTCCGAATTGGGGCCGTAAGCGCCGTTGCCCTGATGGTGGCGCAGAATCTCTTCGAACTTCAACCCGACATGGATGAAATCGGGCGGGAATTGCAGCAGGTCGATATAGCGCTGGTTGTAGGCGATCAGTCGCAAATCGGCGTCATAAACGGCGATGCCCTGGGCCATATGTTCGGTGATGGCTTCGAGCTGCGCCGATTTGCGGGCGGATTCGCGCTCGACCAGGCGGCGTTCGGTGACATCGTCGCAGACGCCGACCCATTCGCGCACGCTGCCGTCGTCGTTGCGCACCGGCACGGCCCGGACCGCGAAGGTGCGATAGCTGCCGTCGTGGCCGCGCACGCGATATTCGGTGTTGTAGGGCTTCGTCGTCTCGATCGACAGCCGCCAGATGCGCTTCACGTAGGTCAGATCGTCAGGATGGATGACCGCCATCCAGCCATCGCCGCGCACTTCATCGAGGCTTTGGCCCGTATAGGCCAGCCAGCCCGCGCCCATGTCGCTAACCACGCCGTCCTTGTCGGTGACCCAGACGATCTGCGCGGCGGAGGTGACGAGCGCGCGGTAACGCGCTTCGTTCGAGCGGAGGGCCACTTCCGCGCTCTTGATGTCGGTGACGTCGGAGAATGTCGTGACGAAGCCGCCATCGGGCATCGGGCTGAGACGCAGCGAGATATAGCGGCCGCTCGTCGCCAGATACTCGTTGCTGCGATAGCGATGCTCGCGGATGTCGACGATGCGCCGCGCGATCAAGGCATCGAGATCCGCCGGCCTCAAAGTGCCGCGCGTGCTGGCGAGGCGCAGCACCTCGGCATAGTCCATGCCGATGCGGACATCGTCCGGCCCGTAGCCCTGCAGCTCGAGATAATTGCGATTGAAGGCGACCAGCTTCATGTTCTTGTCGAACACGCTGATGCCGTGGGTCATGTTTTCGAGCACCGCGCCGAGCAACAAAGATTTGCTTGCCGCCTCCTGCTCGACGGCTTTGAGGCGCGTGATGTCGGTGTGGTTGATGATGATGGTGCCGTTCGGCGCATAGTGGCGGCGGATCAGCAGCGTGCGGCCGTCAGGACGGCGATGCTCATAGAAGTTCGCCCGGCCGAAGCGCAGGTCATCGAGCCGCTGACGCAGATAGGGTTCGATATCCTCGACCTTGCCGTATTCCTGGCGTGCCAGATTAAAGCGCGCCACTTCCTCGTAGCTGATGCCTTCGCGCGCTATATGGGGCGGTAGATCCCACATCTCGACCCAGGCATGATTGAAGCTGACGAGGCGCAGGTTCTCGTCATAGACGCTGAGGCCGTCGCCCATGTTCTCCAGCGTGCTGCGCAGCAGCGTCGTCTTTTGCGCCAACTCTCGCTCGGCATTGACGAGATCGGTCACGTCGCTATAGGCCGCGACGAAACCGCCGCCCGGGATCGGCTCGCGGTGCTTCTTGACGTAGCGCCCGTTCGGCGTGCGCACGATCGTGCCGCGTTGATAGACGCGCTGGCCATAATCGACATGCTCGCGGATGATCTCGCCGACGTCGCCGGGGCCGTACTCGCCGTTTTCGGCGGAAATCCGCACCATGCGGGCATGCGAGGTGCCGATGGTCGCGAAGTCTTCCGGATAACCGAAGCTCTCGACGATGCGGCGGTTCGCCAGCACCAGATTCAGATCCTTGTCGAACACGCGGATCGCCTGGTGCATGCTGTCGAGAATCAGCTGCATGAGTTGCGATTTCTTCTCCGACTCCTCATGCACGCGCACGCTGTCCGTCACGTCAGTGAAGGTGATCATGAAGCCGCCGTCGGCCATCGGCTTGCGGTAAATCTGGCTGACGCGACCGCGCTGGCTGCGATGGATCGAGATGCGCTCTTGGCCTTGCCGTACGCCCGAAAGTCGTTCCTCGACGATTCGCTCAACGTCCTCATCGCCATATTCGCCGAGCGCGGCGACGGCGCGCAGGATGTTCTCGTAGGTTTGGCCGATATAGAGAACCTCGGGCGGGAAATTGACCCGGTCGGCATATTGCCGGTTGAACGACACGAGGCGCTCGTTCGCGTCGAACACCATCACGCCTTCGTTGATGTTCTCGAGAATGCCGGACATCCGACGCGTCGCGTTCTCGCGTCGCCTGATTTGCGCGACGATGATCGCGGTCAATTGCACCAGGACGAAGATCAGCGTGGCCACATAAAAGACCGCGCTCCAGCGGGTCATCATGTAGGGCGCGAGAATCTCCGCCGTCTCGATGCCGATGGCGACGACCAGGGGGCGGTCCGGGATTTTGCGGAACGCCACATAGCGCGAGAAATTATCGCGGTGATTCGGGTTGAAATGCACGCCGGACGTCTTGCCAGCTTCGATCTCCTGAAAAACCGGATCGTTGGCGAAAGACTGTCCCACCGCTTCGGTATAAGGCGCGCGCAGCAGCATCGTACCGTCCATGTCGAACATGGCGATGACGCTGTTCTTGCCGATGTTCAGCGATTCATGGAATTTCTGAAAATAGTCCGTCTCGAGCGCCGCGAAGACAACGCCGCCGAAGCTGCCGTCCGGCTTGAGCACCGGGCGGCTCAACGCGATCACATGGTTGCCGATCCGGCGGGTGACGAAGGGCGCCGAAATCGTCAGTCCTGAGTGAGGATTGTCGCGCGCCTTGATGAAATAGGAACGGTCGCTGAGATCGATCGGCGGCGGCGCAGCGCCTTGGCTGTCGCTGACCAGCAGTCCGTTTTCATTGACATAGACGAGCCCGGAAATCTGCGGAATGCGTTCGACCAGACGGCCGACTTTATCATAGAAGCCTTGCCGATCGACCCCGCCTGCAGCCAAGCCGTTGCGTACATATTCGGCAGCGTCGAGCACGGCGGCATCGCTGACCTGCACGGCGGCGCGCGTATGCTCCTCCAGCGCCAGAGCGAGATTTTGCGCCGACAGCAACGCTCGCTCGATCACGAGGTCTCGCTGACGCCCCTGCTCCCAGATGATCAGGCCGGAAAAAACGATCGCGACGAACACGCCGAGGCCGATCACCCACCAGATCAGCCCGGCATCCTCGCGCGTCGCCTTGCTCGGCATCCGCATGACGCTCAATCCCCAATCCGTACGCAACGCGCCTTCCGCTCCCCCGCAGCGGCATCTGGGCGCGACCTTCCTGGCCGCGCCTTGTCTCAAGTCTAGTGCATAGCGCCTCAACTCGCTTAACAAGATGTTAAGCCGGATAAAATTTGCTATATTTTCCCGAGCATTGCGTTTTTTGGAGACAAGGCCATGCAGCAGCACTTCAGCCGCCAAATGCCGCGCCGCCATCATCCCGCTGCGCGACTACGCGCTAAAATTGCAGGGAACGCATTCCTGCTCGCGTTGGTTGCCGCTGGTCCCGCTCTGGCGCAGAGCGGCTCAGTTGTCGGCTCGGCGCTTGATCCGCAAAGCTCCAACGATTCGCTGATGCCCGCCGGAGGCTTCCGTCTCGACAGCTCGAGCGATGGCCCGCGCGACGGCAGCTACAACAGCCTGTTCACGCCCGGCAATGCCAGTTTCGGCCTGCAAATCTACGGCAGCTACAATCTGGAACAGCAGCGGCCGCAGCCGGAAGGCGAAAGCGACAAAGCGCCCGACCTGCCGCAGCCCTAAGCTGCCAGGACTTTCCCAAACCATCAGCAGTCAGCCTGAGCATCCAATAAACGACTCGCCTCAGTAATTGTTATAATATAACGTAACTAGTCTTATGGTTTGATAGTGAGAATTCCATGATTCGCGCCCCGCTCATCGCCGCCCTCTTCTCCGCCGCACTGCTCACCGGGACCGCCGTCCAAGCCGAACCGCCCAAAGTGCTGGCCACCATCAAGCCGCTGCACGCTTTGGCTTCGACGGTCATGGAAGGCGTCGGCCGGCCTGATCTGCTGCTACGCGCCAATTCCTCGGCCCACACTTACTCGCTGCGGCCCTCCGATGCACAGGCGATCCAGCGCGCCGGCCTGATCTTTTGGATTGGTCCTGGCTACGAAGCCTTCATGGCCAAGGCGATCAAAGCTCTGCCGCAAGCCGGCAAGGCCGTGCAGATGAGCGCCGCGCCGGGCGTCGCGCTGCTGCCGACGCGCGAAGGCGGCGTCTGGGAGGATGATGACCATGGCCATGCCGGTCATAGCCATGCCGGCCAAGATGCAGACGACGATGAGCATGATATGCATCTGTGGCTCGACCCGGAAAACGCCAAAGCGATCGTCGCGGCGATGAGCGCCGCTCTGGCCAAGGCCGATCCGGCAAACGCCGCGCGCTATGACGCCAATGCGCGCGCCAGCGCCGCCGCCATCGACGCGCTCGACGCGCAACTCGCCGCCAAGCTCGCGCCGCTCAAGGACAAGCCCTTCATCGTCTTTCACGACGCCTATCAATATTACGAAAAGCGCTATGGCTTGAGCGCGGTCGGCTCGATCACCGTCACGCCCGACCGTGTGCCCGGCCCGCGCCGCCTGTCGGAGTTGCGCAAGAAAATCGCCGATCAGGGGGCGCTCTGCGTCTTCAACGAGCCGCAATTCACCTCCGGCTTGGTTGGCACGGTGCTCTCAAGCACAAAAGCGCGCGCCGGCACGCTCGATCCTCTCGGCGCCAAAGCGCCGGATGGCGCGGCTGGCTATGCCGGCCTGATGACTGACCTGGCTCTCGGCCTGAGCGATTGTCTGCTGGGCTCGCGATGAAGCGCGGCATGGCCAAAAGGTCATGCGGAAGATTATAATCCGGGGATGATGCGCCGCCTGTTGTTCGCCGTGATGCTGTCGCTGCTTACCACCGTGCCGCGTCCGAGCGCAGCGCATCCCCATATCTGGATCACGGCGGCCCTTAGCTTCGTCTTCGAAGACGGCAAGCTGACGGCCTTGCGCCAGGCCTGGGTTTTCGACGACTTTTTCAGCGCGACGCTGATACAGGATTTCGACAAGGACAAAAATGGCGTCTTCGACGCCGCCGAGCAGCAAGCTCTGGCCGGACAAGCCTTCGCCGCTTTGCGCGAATCCGATTACTTCAGCCGCATGCGCCAAGGCGTTGAAAGCTTTCCCTTCGGCGATGCTCAGAATTTCTCCGCCACCCAGGCCAAAGGCTTGGTCGTCTATGGCTTTACCCTCCCGCTTGCCACGCCGCTCGATCCCGCGCGCGGGCCGATCACCGCCGGCATCTATGACGAGTCCTTCTTTGTCGATGTGGCATTCGACGAAGCTGATCCGGTGCGGTTCGACGGCATCCCTTCCGGCACTTGCAGCTATGCCATTCGCGAAGATCCTGCCGACGCCATTTATGGCGGCTTAGTGATTCCGCCGAGCGCCACCATCACCTGCCATATGCCATGATCGCGCGCATCTTCGCCTTGCTGATCCTGGCGTTCGGCCTTGCCTGGATCCAGCCCGCAGCATCCCAGACCAATCCGTTCACCGGCGCTCCTTCGCGCGAACAGCCGCAGACGACGCGCGAGCGGCCAAGCGACGCCGCTGCCGCGCAACCGGCGGCGCAAAGCGGCATTGCCGCGCGCGCCATGCGCGAGATGCTGCAATGGCAGCGGCGCATGAATATGGCGCTCGCCGCGCAGATGCGGGCCATTCGCGACGGCGTCGGCTTTTCCGCGCTGTTCGGCAGTTTGCTCGCCGGCCTCGGCCTCGCCTTCCTTTACGGCGCGCTGCATGTCGCCGGGCCGGGCCACGGCAAGGCCGTCATCGTTTCGTACTTTCTCGGCCAAGATGCGCGGATCAGCCGCGGCCTATGGCTCGGCCTGCAGATCGCCGCGACGCATGTGGTCGCCGCCATCATCATCGTCTGGCTGGCCGACGCGGCGTTGCGCCAGGCCTTCGGCGGCACGCCCGCCGAATTGCGCGCCGTGCAGGCCATCAGCTACGGAGCGATTTTGCTGATCGGCTTGCACCTGATCTGGCAAGCCGCGCGCCGCTTCGCCGGTCATGCCGCGCCGGCGCTCTGCGAGCATGGACATGCTCACGATCACGAACACCAACATGAGCAGGGCGGCGAGCGAACGCGCCAAGGCTTGCTGTCGTTCGCTGTCGGTTTGGTGCCCTGCACCGGCGCGACGCTTGTGATGCTCTATGCCCTGGCCAACGGCATCCTCTATGCCGGCATCGCCATGGTGGTGGCGATCGGCGCTGGCATGGCCGTCACCATGGCGATCATCGGCATGGCGACCATCGTTGCCCGCCGCGCCGCTCTCGCCCGCTTTCCGCAAGCCCGAACCGGCGCGGGACGCATCGGCGGGATTCTGCAATTGCTCGCGGGCCTCGCCATCGCCCTGCTCGGCGCAGCGATGCTCTACGCGGCTATTGTCGGCGCGCCGCCGCCGCTGTGACCGGCAATGGCCGTCGCAGCCATATAAATTCCATCTGAAACCCCGCGCCGAACGGTCTTTCTCGTTCCGCGCCGTCGCGCCTAGTATTTGCGAATAATTCGCAAATGACGATGACGTTCAAGCATGGCGACCGCGCTTCATCTGATCGACGACATCTCAAGCCCGTCCGGCGGCTTGCCCTCCCCGCGCGCATTGGTGGCGGATTTGCCGGCCAATGCCCGGCTCCTCCTGTGGTCCTTGCGCCTTCTGGCGCAGAACGCCGCCGACCGCGACGTGCTGCGGCAGGAATTATGGCTCTGCTGCGGCCCCGCAGATATCGAAACGACGCTCGGCGCGCTCGAGGATCTCGCCGCTCTGCTTGCGCGCGATGGCCGACGGCCTTTCCTGCTCAAGCCGGCCGACGCCCGGCGCATGACTGCCGTCGAGGAATCGCTCATGGCGCTGTTCGCCGCCGCCACGCGGGAAGATCACGCGCGGCAAGGCGCGCATGCGCGCTGGTTGGCGCGGCCGTTGGCGCAAAGCGAACTGATCTTGCGCATGCGCCGATTGGCGCGCGGTTTCTCCGGCCTCTGAAA
The DNA here is from genome assembly GCA_035714115.1 of Alphaproteobacteria bacterium. GTDB lineage: Bacteria > Pseudomonadota > Alphaproteobacteria > SMXQ01 > SMXQ01 > CAMAVH01. Next base: position 6,084 of record DASTMO010000086.1, on the reverse strand, counting down.
CGCGAAACGCCGGCGCGATGGCCGGCGTTCCTGAGCGTTGAAGCGCGTCCGCTTATTCGGCGGCGCTTTTCTGCATCGATGACTCGTGACGTTCGAGCGCCAAGATGGCGTCGGCCACATGCGTCACCGGCTTGGTGCGCTTGGCGAGCAGAATGTAGAACACCGGCACGACGACCAAGGTCAACGCCGTCGAGAAAGTCACGCCGGTCGCGACGACAACGCCGACCGCCTGACGGGCCTCGGCGCCGGCGCCATGCGCCAGAGCCAGCGGCAGCGCGCCGAACACGGTGGCGATCGACGTCATCAGGATCGGGCGCAGGCGCGCGATGGAGGCTTCCGTCACCGCATCCACCAGATCGCGTCCGGCGGCGCGCAGCTGGTTGGCGAACTCGACGATCAGAATGCCGTTCTTCGCCACCAGGCCGATCAGCGTGATGATGCCGATCTGGCTATAGACGTTGAGCGTCACGCCCGTTGCGACCATGCCAAGCAGCGCGCCGGTGACGGCGAGCGGCACCGACAGCATGATGATGAACGGATTGACGAAGCTCTCGAACTGCGCCGCGAGCACCAGGAAGACGATGACCAGCGCCATGGCGAAGGTCCAATAGAGCGAATTGCTCGTCTCCTTGAATTCGCGGGACTCGCCCTTGTAGCTGAGGCGGGCGTGCGGCGGCAGCACCTGGGAGGCGATGTTCTCAAGATAGTTGATGCCTTCGCCGAGCGAATAGCCCGGCGCCAGCGACGCGCGGATCGTGATCGAGCGCATGCGGTCGAGGCGGTTGAGCGAGCCCGGACCGGCGATGTCGCTGACCGTCACGAGGTTGGCCAGCGGCACCAGGCTGTTGGTGCGCGCAGAGCGTATGAACACGTTCGACAGATCCTGCGGCGAGCCGCGGTCCTGCGATTGCGCCTGCAGGATCACGTCGTACTGCTCGCCGCGATCGGTGTAGGTCGTCACCACCTTCGAGCCGAGCAAAGTCTGCAGCGTCTCGCCGATGTCGCGTACCGAGATGCCGAGGTCGGTCGCGCGGTTGCGGTTGATTTCGATGCGCAGCTGCGGCTTGGTCTCGTCGTAGTCCGATGTCAGGTTCACCAGACGGCCGTTTTCGTTGGCGCGCTCGATGATGATGTCGCGCCATTCGGCGACTTCCTGATAGGTGTTGCCGGAAATGACCATCTGCAGCGGCGAGTTGGAGCTGCGGCGGCCGAGGCCAGGAGGATTGATCGCCACGGCGCGCAGCCACGGGTTGTCGCGCAGCTTCGGCGTCAGCTCGCGGATGATGTCCTGCGCCTTCTTATCGCGCTCGCTCCACATCTTGAGACGCACAGAAATGCGGCCTTCATTCACAGAGCCGCCGCTGCTGCCTGCGTTCGAGCCGGTGACGGTGAAGACACGCTCGGCGATGCCGCTCTGCAGCAGGCCGAACACCTCCTTCTCGACCTCGGCGATATGCTTCTCCATATATTCGACGCTGGCGCCCTGCGGCCCCTCGATCTGCACAGTGAAGACGCCACGGTCCTCGCTCGGGCCGTACTCCTTCTTGATGACCTTGAAGAGGCCGAAGGCAACGGTCGAGACGATGACGGCGATGAGCACGATAGTGATCGGATTGCCGAGCGACCATTTGAGAATGCGGGCATAGCCGTTGTTCATGCCGACGAAGACCGGCTCGGTCACGCGATAGAGCAGCTTCTTTTCGTCCTCATGGGGCGGAGACAGCATCTTCGAGCAGAGCATCGGAGTCAGCGTCAGCGCGACGAGGCCGGAGAACAGCACGGCAACCGCCACCGAGATGGCGAATTCGGTGAACAAGCGGCCAATGTTGCCTTCGAGAAAGGCGATCGGCACGAACACCGCGACCAGCACCAGAGTCGTCGCGATGACCGCGAAGCCGATCTGCTTGGCGCCGCGGATCGAGGCCAACAGCGCCGGCTCGCCAAGCTCCATGCGGCGATGGATGTTCTCGAGCACGACGATGGCGTCGTCGACCACCAAGCCGATGGCCAGCACCAAAGCCAGCAAGGTCAGCACGTTGATCGAGAAGCCCATCGCGGCGAGAACGGTGAATGAGGCGATGATCGACACCGGAATGGCGATCGAGGGAATGAGCGTGGCACGCAGATTCCGCAGGAAGACGAAGACGACGCCGACGACGAGCAGCAGCGCGATGATAAGCGCGTGATAGACCTCGTAGATCGACGAACTGATGAAGGTTGATTCGTCGTAGTTGACATTGACCTCCATGCCCGGCGGCATGATCGCGGTCAGGCGCGCCATCTCCGCCTTGGCGCCTTCGGCCACTTCGAGCGTGTTGGACTTAGACTGGCGCAGGATGCCGATGCCGATCGCGGTCTTGCCGTTGGCGCGCACGGTCGAGCGCAGGTTCGACGCCGCCTGCTCGACGCGGGCGATTTCGCCGAGGCGCACCGCATAGCCGTTTTTGGTCGAAACGACCATTTGGGCGAATTGCTCGGGCGTCTTGAGATCAGATTCGGTGCGGACGGTCAGTTCGCGGTCGCGCGATTCGACGCGGCCTGAGGGTAGCTCGACGTTCTCGCGGCGCAGGGCCGCCTCGACATCGGCGACCGTCAGCCCGCGCGCGGCGATGGCGCTCTTGTCGAGCCAAATGCGCATCGAGTATTTGCGCGCGCCCTGGGTGCGGACTTCGGAAACGCCCGTGACGGTGGCGAGGCGGTCGACCAGCACGCGATTGGCGTAGTCGGTCAATTCGAGCGCGGTGTGGCGTTCGCTCATCAGCGCGAACCACAGGATCGGGCTGTTGTCCGAATCGGCTTTGGTGACGATCGGCGCGTCGGCCTCTTCCGGCAAGCGGCGCAGGCTCTGGCCGACCTTATCGCGCACGTCGGCGGAAGCGCCCTCGATCTCGCGGCTCAGCTTGAACTCGATGATGATGCGCGAGCGCTCTTCCTCGCTGACTGAGGTGATTGCTTTGATGCCCTCGATGCCCGCAACCGCATTCTCGAGGATCTGAGTGACCTGAGTCTCGATGACCTCAGCGGAGGCGCCCTTGTAAGTCGTCTGCACGCTGACGACCGGCGGATCGATATCGGGATATTCGCGGACTGCGAGACGACCGAAGGCGATGATGCCGAAAATCACCAGCACCATGCTGATGACGGTGGCGAACACCGGGCGCTTGATCGAAATGTCGGACAGCATCATGGCGCGTTACTCCCCCTGGCCCGTGCCCGGCCGATATCCAATTAGCCCTTAGTCCCGCTGTTCGCGGTCTGCTCGCTCGCCTTCACGCGGGTGCCGTTGCGGACCTTTTGCACGCCGCCGACGATGACGGCGTCGGCTTCGGTGAGGCCGGAGATAATTTCGGCGTTGCCGCCCATGCGGCTGCCCAGCTTGACCGACGTCTTGACGGCGCGGCCATCGACGACGCGATAGACATATTGCTCGCTGCCTTCCGGCACGAGCGCCGATTCGGCGATGGTCATGGCCTGCGCGCGCTCGGAGACCGGCAGTTCCACCGTCAGCAGCATGCCAGGCTTGATCTTGCCGTCGGGATTGGGGATTTCGGCGCGGATCTGCACCGAGCGGCTGACCGGATCGATGCGCGAATCGATGGTCTTCACCACGCCCTGGAAACGCTGGTCCGGATAGACATCGTTGCGCGTCGCGACCGAACGGCCGACGGCGACCTTGGAGAGCATCGGCTCAGGCACGGAGAAATCGACTTTGATGACGCTCATGTCGTCGAGCGTGGTCACGGTCGTGTTCTGGCTGACCAGAGCGCCGACGCTGACGCGGCGCAGGCCGAGGCGGCCGTTGAACGGCGCGACGATCTTGAGATCGGCGAGGCGCGCGCGCGCAGCCTCGACCTTCGATTCCGTGCCTTGCGCGCCGGCGGTCAGTTCATCAACCTTCGCCTGCGGAATGTTCTGGGATTTGATCAGCTGCTGCGCGCGCTCCAGCAGGAGCTTGGCATTGCGCAATTCGGCTTCGCTCTGCGCCAGCGCAGCGCGCGCCTCGCGGTCGTCCAACTCGATGAGGACGTCGCCCTTCTTGGCCATCTGGCCTTCTTCGAAGTTCACCGCTTTGATGATGCCGGTGACTTTCGTCGTCACCGTGACCGCTTCGTTGGCATAAGCCGTACCGAGCGCGTCGTAAGTCTGCACCACAGGGCCGATGGCCACTTTCTCGGTCACCACATCGACCGCGTTCTGGCCGCCGCGCGGCGCCGATGCGGTCGCCGGCGAAACCTGAGCTGCGCCGGCAATGTCCTTGTAATACCAAGCTGCGCCGGCGCCGGCCGCGAACAACAGCACCGCGGCGATAATACGACTCAACATTCTCTTTGAACCCTCTCTCGGGCCGGCCTTAGCCGACGCCCGCTCTCGCCCCTCACCCCCGCCGAAGGCCAGAGCCCGATAGATTGGCAGTACTTCCGCCCTCTACCGAAACTTCATGACAATCGTCGTAACGAACGCGTCGCCAAAATCTCTGTCACGGACTTCGCTGTTTCGAGCGATGAACCACGCTGCAGATATCCTGCATCCCCGATGCAGGGAGCGTGCCGCACGCCGATTAGTGAAACAGTCGTCTGATCCGCGTAATTTTATTACTCAATCTTAGCAACTTTTACCGACAAGCACCACTAGCTGCCGAGAATGTTACCTCTGGCTGCCATGGTACGGACCGCCCTGCAGTTCCCATCGCCCTGACAGACGACGGGCGCCCCGAAGGACGCCCGTCGCTTGGTCAATTCTCCAGGCAAACTGCCTGTTTCAGGACGTTCAGGCCTGGTTGAGCGCCGCCTTGATGCGATCCGGCGACAGCGGACCACGGCGGACCCGGATGCCGGTGGCGTCGAACACGGCATTGGCGATGGCCGCGGCAAGCGGCCGCATCGAGGCTTCGCCCGCCCCGGTCGGCCGCTCGCTCGGCATGTTCAGCAGCACGACATCCACCGTTTCCGGCGCCTGCATCGACTCCAGGATCGGATAGGTCACCCAGTCGACGCTGGTCACCTTGTCGCGCTCGAACATCACCTCTTCGAAGATGGCGCGGCTCGAGCCCTGGACGATGTTGCCTTCGATGGTGTGGCGCAGGCCTTCGGGGTTGATGATCAAACCCGAGTCATGCGCGACGGTGAACTTGCGCGGCCAGACTTGGCCGGTCGCGCGGTCCACTTCGACTTCGGCGACGATGGCGACGCGCGTGCCGTTGCGCTGGGCATAGGCCATGCCGCGGCCCGACGCGGTGCCGGTCGCGCCCGGCTTGCCATTCGGCCCGACGCGGCGCTGCCAGCCCGCCTTCTCCGCCGCCGCCTTGATGACGGCGAGATCACGCGCCGGCTTGACGTATTTGAGGCGGAATTCGACCGGATCGGCACCGGCCGCGAGCGCCATCTCGTCGGCGAATTGCTCGCTGGCGAATTGCAATTGCGGTCCGAGCGGATCGCGCAGATGCGAGCTGCGCAGCGGATTGCTGTTCTTGATGAACTGCGGAATGATCTCCCAGCCCGTGCGCTTATGGTCGAAGGCATAGCCCTCTTCCGGCACGTTGAAGGCGAGAGCCGACTTCGAATCCGTGCCGGCGAGCTGCGTCGCCAGGCAATCCGCCGGATCGCTTTCGTTCGAGTTCACGTCGAGGCGCGAAAAGCCTTTGCTGTTGAAGCTGTAGGCCACGATCTTGCCCGACGCGTCGAGCGCCGCCTTACACTGATGGATCGAGGCCGGGCCTTTCGGATCCCAAGCATGGCCTTCGTCTCGCATCCCCTGCATGCGCACCGGTTTGCCGGTCATCTTGGCGACAAGTGCCGCCGCCGCCGCCGCGTCGCCCGCGTCGTTGCGGCCGTAAGACCCCGGTCCCGGCACCCAGACGCCGTGCACCGCGTCCTGCTCCATGCCGAGGATTTTAGCGACACCGTCGCGCACATAATGCGGCTTCTGCGAGCCAGTCCAGACCGTCGCGGTCTTGCCGCCGTCCTCGATCTGCACCACGGCGCAGGCCGGCCCCATGCTGGCATGGGATTGGAACGGCCACTCATATTCCGCTTCCACGACGCGCGCGCCGGTCCTGAACGCGGCCGCGACATCGCCGACCGCCCT
>DASTMO010000085.1:0-13719 GCA_035714115.1 Alphaproteobacteria bacterium | reverse complement strand
CGAGGATGGCATCGGTCACCGGCGAGTCGACCTTGATCAGCGCCACGGCATCGCCGCCCGACTCGGTGCGGCCGAGATGGAAGGTGGCAATGTTGGCATTCGCCTCGGCTAAGGTGCGGCCGAGGTTGCCGATGAAGCCCGGCTTGTCCTTGTTGGTGACGTACAGCATGTTCGCGCCGAGCTCGGCTTCGATCGAGATGCCGTTGACCTCGACGAGGCGCGGCTTGTCGCCACCGAAGAGCGTGCCGGCGACGGTGCGCTTGCTGTTCTCGGTCTCGACGGTCAGGCGGATCAACGACTGGTAGTCGCTGGCGCGCTCGTGCTTGGCCTCGGCGACGGCGATGTTGCGCTCGCGGGCGATGACCGGCGCGTTGACCATGTTGACCGTCTCGGTCTGCGGCGACAGCAGGCCTTTGAGGATGACGGCGGTCAGCGGACGGGTATTCAGCTCGGCGACATGGCCGTCGTAGTCGATGGTGACGGACTTGATGCCGGTGCGGATCAGCTGGCCGATCAGGCTGCCGAGCTGCTCGGAGAGCGTCATGTAAGGCATCAGCTTCGGCGCGTCTTCGGCCGAGACCGACGGCATGTTGAGCGCGTTGACCACGGCGCCGGTGAGCAGGAAGTCGGAGATCTGCTCGGCCACCTGGATGGCGACGTTCTCCTGGGCTTCATTGGTCGAGGCGCCGAGATGCGGCGTCGCGACGACGCGCTCGTCGCCGAAGAACACGCTCTCCTTGGCCGGCTCGACGGCGAAGACGTCGAGCGCCAAGCCGCCGATCTGGCCGGAATCGAGCGCCGCCTTGGCGTCGGCTTCGACCACCAGTTCGCCGCGCGCGCAATTGATGACGCGCACGCCCTTCTTCATCTTCTTGATATTCGCCGCGCCGATGATGCCGCGCGTCGAATCGGTCAGCGGCACGTGCAGGGTGATGAAGTCCGAGCGCTTCAGCAGATCGTCGAGCTCGACCTTCTCGACGCCGAGCTGTTTGGCGCGCTCCGGGGTCAGGTACGGGTCGTAAGCGATGACCTTCATCTTCAGGCCGAGGCCGCGGTCGGCGACGATCGAGCCGATGTTGCCGCAACCGATGACGCCGAGCGTCTTGGCGAACAGCTCGATGCCCATGAAGCGGTTCTTTTCCCACTTGCCGGCCTGGGTCGAAGCGTTGGCGGCCGGCAGGTCGCGCGCCAGGGCGAACATCATGGCGATGGCGTGCTCGGCGGTGGTGATCGAATTGCCGAACGGCGTGTTCATGACGATGATGCCGCCGGCGGTGGCCTTCGGCACGTCGATGTTGTCGACGCCGATACCGGCGCGGCCGACGACCTTGAGGCGCTTGGCGGCTTCGATCACCTTGGCGGTGACCTTGGTGGCCGAGCGGACGGCCAGGCCGTCGTACTGGTCGATGACGGCGAGCAGCTCGTCGGCCTTCATGCCGGGCTTGTAGTCGACGTCGATGCCGCGATTCTTGAAGATCTCGACGGCCTGCTGGCTGAGGTCGTCGGAAATGAGGACTTTGGGCTTAGCCATGACGATACGTCCTTCCGGAATGTCGGGAGAGGGTCTGGGTACGGATACGAGAGGGCGAGAAACGCCCCGGCCTTAAGCGGCCGGAGCGAATTCAGCCTTGGCCTGTTCGAAGGCCCAATCGAGCCACGGGAACAGAGCCTCGAGATCGGAGGTCTCGACAGTCGCGCCGGCCCAGATGCGCATGCCCGGAGGGGCATCGCGATAGCCGTCGATGTCGAAAGCGACGCCTTCCTTTTCGAGGAGGGCGACGATGCGCTTGGGCACGGCCGCCTGCTTCTCGGCGTCGAGCGCCGCGACCCAAGGGGCCGTGATCTTCAGGCAGACCGAGGTGCAGGAGCGGATGGCGGCGTCCTCGGCGAGGAAGCCGACCCAGGGGGTACGATCGACCCACTTGGCGATGGCGGCGAGGTTGCCTTCGCTGCGGCCGATCAGGCCTTTCAGGCCGCCGACTTTTTCCGACCAGTTCAGTGCGGCGATCTGGTCTTCGACGGCGATCATGGACGGCGTGTTGATCGTGTCGCCCTTGAAGATGCCTTCGGCGAGCTTGTCGCCGGCCTTCATGCGGAAAATCTTCGGCATCGGCCAGGGCGGGGTGTAGCTGAGGATGCGCTCCACGGCGCGCGGGCTGAGCACGATCATGCCGTGCGCCGCTTCGCCGCCCAGCACCTTCTGCCAGGACCAGGTGACGACATCGAGCTTGTCCCACGGCAGGTCCATGGCGAACACGGCCGAGGTGGCGTCGCAGATCGTCAGGCCTTTGCGGTCGGATTTGATCCAGTCGCCGTTCGGCACGCGCACGCCCGAGGTCGTGCCGTTCCAGGTGAAGACGATGTCATGATCCGGGCTGGTGGCCGAGAGGTCGGCGATCTTGCCGTAGTCGGCCTTCAAGGACTTCACGTCCTTGAGCTTCAGTTCCTTGGTGATGTCGCCGACCCAGCCGGCGCCGAAGCTTTCCCAGGCCAGCACGTCGACCGGCAGCGGCCCGAGCAGCGACCAAAGCGCCATTTCGACGGCGCCGGTATCGGAGGCCGGCACGATGCCGATGCGGTAGTCCGCGGGAATGCCGAGAATTTTGCGGCTTTGGTCGATGACCTGAGCGAGCTTCGCCTTGCCGTCCTTGGAACGGTGCGAACGGCCGACGCAGGCATCATTGAGAGCCTGGACAGTCCAACCGGGAAATTTTGCGCAGGGGCCCGAAGAGAAATCGGGATTGGCGGGCCGAGAGGTCGGCTTCATATGGCTATTCCTCACAGAATAGTTGCACCCCGTTGGGGGGGTGTGTCCCGCCGCGCAAGCTAAAGGGGAGTGGCTGGCCCGTCAACGGCCCCGCCCCGAGAATCCCATGAATATTTCGCGACCGTGCCAGACCGGCCACGCAGGGCTGAAACCCTAGGGTTTCCGCCGTTCTCAGTCGTAGCGCAGCGCTTCGATGGGATCGAGGCGCGCGGCGCGGCGGGCCGGATAGAAGCCGAAGAACACGCCGATGAAGGCCGAGAAGGCCACGGCGATGACGATGGCCTGCGGCTGAATGAGCATCGGCCAGCCGGCCAATTCGGCGATCATGATCGAACCGCCGAGCCCAAGGCAGATGCCGATGATGCCGCCGATCAGCGACAGCATCACCGCCTCGATGACGAACTGGGTGAGGATGTCGCGTCCGCGCGCGCCGATGGCCATGCGCAAACCGATCTCGCGCGTGCGCTCGGTCACCGTCACCAGCATGATGTTCATGATGCCGATGCCGCCGACGATGAGCGACACGGAGGCGACGGCCGCGAGCAGCAAGGTCATGACTCGCGAGGATTCGGCGCGCGTCTCCATGATCTGCGACAGGTTGCGGATGGTGAAGTCGTCGGGCGTGCTATCGCGCAGGCGATGGCGCTGGCGGAGCAAGTCGCGCGTGTCGCGCTCCGCTTCGTCCATCAGGCTCGAATCGGCGACCTTGATAGAGATCGAATGGACGAGGTTGCCGCGCAGCTGGCGGTCGCCGAGCACGCGCTTCTTGGCGGTCGAGAGCGGGATCATCACCGTGTCGTCCTGATCGCCGCCGAACGGCGTCTCGCCCTTGCGCGCCAGCACGCCGACCACTTCGAGCGGCACGTTCTGCAAACGCACGATCTGGCCGACCGGATCGCCGCCGGAAAAGAGATTCTCCGCCACCGTCGCGCCGAGCAGCACGACCTTGCCGGCGCCGGTCACTTCTTCCTGCGAGAACAGCCGGCCCATGCCCGGCTCCCATTCGCGCGCGTCGAAGAATTCCGGCGTGACACCCTGGATCGAGGTCGCCCAGTTGACGTTGCCGGCGACGACCTGGCCGCCGCCGCGCACGGTCGGCGCCGAAGCGACGACGATGGTCGAAAGATCGCGCGCGATGGCCTCGGCGTCGTCCTCGGTCAGGGTGAAGCGCGTGCCGGTGCCGAGACGCACGCCGCCCTGGGTGACGCTGCCCGGCGTGATCATCAGGAGGTTGGAGCCGAGGCTGTTGATCAGATCGTTGACGCGCGACTGCGCGCCGGCGCCGATGGCGACCATCGCGATGACCGCGCCGACGCCGATGACGATGCCGAGCGTGGTCAGCGCGCTGCGCAGCACGTTCACTTTGAGCGACTGCAAAGCCGAAACGAGCGAATCCCAGAAGGTCATGAGCTACTCCGCCGCCTGGACGTTCATGCGCGCCAGCACATCGGCGGCGCGGACCGGCGCGGGATTGCGCTCATCGGCGATGACGCGGCCGTCGCGCATGCGCACGACGCGATGGGCGTAATCCGCCACTTCCGGATCGTGCGTGACGACCAGCACGGTGATGCCCTGCTCGTTGAGACGCTGAAACAGCGCCATGATCTCCACGCCGGTGCGCGTGTCGAGCGCGCCGGTCGGCTCGTCGGCCAGCAGCAGCAGGGGATCGTTGACCAGGGCGCGGGCGATGGCGACGCGCTGCTGTTGGCCGCCGGAAAGTTGCGTCGGGCGGTGATGGCCGCGCTCGCCGAGGCCGACGAGTTGCAGCATTTCGATCGCTTTAGCGCGACGGGCGGCGCGCGGCGTGCGGCCGTACATCAGCGGCAGCTCGACATTCTCCTCGGCGGTGAGGCGCGCCAGCAGATTGAACGACTGGAAGACGAAGCCGATCTTGCGGTTGCGCACATCGGCCAGCGCGTCCGCCGGCAAGCGCGAGACGTCTTCGCCGTCGAACAGCAGGCGGCCGGCAGTCGGGCTGTCGAGGCAGCCGACCAGGTTCATGAAGGTCGATTTGCCCGAGCCGGATGGCCCCATGACAGCAGTGAATTCGCCGCGCGCCACGGCGAGATCGAGCGGCGCCAGCGCATGCACGGTGCCGCCGCCGACATGATAGTCCTTGGAGAGAGCTTCTGCCTGAATGAGCGCGGTCATGATCGCGCCTCAGAAACCGAAGCGCGGGGCGCTCGACGCGCTCTTGGCGGCGAAGTTCATGCCGACGACGATTTCCTGGCCTTCCTTCAACTCGCCGCGCAGCAGCTCAGTGAAGCCGCCGTCGGTCACACCGGTGACGACGTTGATCGCTTTAGGCTTGCCGCCTTCCAAGATCCAGACTTGGCCGCGCCGCGTGTTGGCGGCTTCGCCGCGCGCCACGCGGATTTCCTCGAGGCGCGCTTGCTGCTCAGGTGTGAGCAAGGCCGCCAGCGCCGTCTCGAACTGGGCGCGAGCACGATTGGCGTTGGCGCGCTGGGCGCTGTTGGCGGTGCCGCCGGAAACGTTGCCATCGGGCGCGCGCGCCTGCTGGCGCTGATTGGCCAGGCGCTCGCGCGATTCGGCGATCAGCGCACGCACCTGCTGCTGCTGATCGGCCGTCAAATTCAGCTGCTTGGTCAGTTGCTCGACCTGCTGCGCTTCGCCGCCCGGCCCTTCATTGGCCCGGCCGGAGGCGGGCTGCGCGCCTTGCGGGCCGCTCGCCACCGGCGCGCCCTCGCCCGGCTCGTTCGCCGGCTCGCCGGTTCCCGCGCCGACAGGCCGGAAGCGTAGCGCCGCATTGGCGATCTTGAGCACGTTGACGCGCTCGTCGATGACGATGCGCACATTGGCGGTGAGGCCGGGCAGCAGACGCAGATCGTCATTGTCCGCTGAAACCAGCACGCTGTAGGTGACAACGTTCTGCACCGTGGTCGAAGCCTTGCGAATCTGCGACACGGCGCCGTTGAAGGTGCGGCCCTGGAAGGAATCGACGGTGAAGCTGGCGCGCTGGCCCTCGCGGATGCGCCCGACATCGGCCTCGTCGATGCGCACCTCGACCTGCATCTTATGCAGGTCTTGCGCGATCTTGAACAGCACGGGCGCCGACATGGTGGCCGCCACCGTCTGGCCGACGTCGACATCGCGGCTGATTACCGTGCCGTCGACCGGCGCGCGGATATAGGTGCGGTCGAGGTCGATGCGCGCGGCGTTGACCGCCGCCTCCTGCTTCATCACTGCGGCAAGCGCGTTCTCGACCTGCGCCTCGGCCATGGCCAACTCGGCCTTGCTCGTCTCCTGGGTCGATTGCGATTTTTCCAAGGTGGCTGCGGCGGCGTAGCCTTCCTTGGACAGAGCGCGCTGACGCGCCAGATCCTTCTCGGCATTGGTCAGGCTGGCGCGCGATTTGAGCACTGCGGCCTGCTGCGTCTTGACGGTGGCACGGGCCAAGGCGAGGTCGGCCTCCGCCTGTTTCAGGCGCGCCTCGTAAGTCGCCGGATCGAGCCGAGCGATCAGCTGGCCCTGGCGCACCTCAGAGTTGAAATCGACGAGGATCTCTTTGACCAAGCCGGAAATCTGGCTGCCGACCTGCACGGTCACGACGGCTGCCAGCGTGCCTGACGCCGAGACGGCGCTGACGATGGCGCCGCGCTCGACCTTGGCGGTGCGATAGGTCGGCGCATCCTTGCCGCCCGACAAAGCGAAATAAGCCGCGCCGCCGACAATCAAGCCGATGACCGGTACCGCGACCAGAAGCTTACGCATGGAGGGTTTCGCGCCTTTTCGTCCCGCGCCCGGGGCCGGTCATCAGCCCGCTCAGGCGTCACTATTTACATGGCCCTGGGACTGTACGACGGCAACGACCTAACAGGAGGCGGCGCTGCCGGGACCCGCCCTACCGGCCGATTGCGGGTCTATCTGAGGAGTATAACGGATCGGCCGGAATTTTCCGTCGCGGACCCCGGTCCTAATGGAAGTTTGAAAAACCTCAACCCTTGAAGGGCTTAACCGTATGGCCGTGGTTCAGCGGGCCATGGCCGGCGCCGTAACCGGGGGCGGTTTTCAAGGCCTGCAGGACATAGGCCCGGGCGCGCCGCACGGCGCTGGCGAGGTCGAGATCGTGGGCGATGCCGGCGGCGATGGCCGAGGCCAGGGTGCAGCCGGTGCCGTGGGTATGGCGCGTGTCGATGCGCCGGCTGCGGAAGCTCTCGATGCGCGTCTCGCCCTCGATCTCGCGCGCCAAGATGTCGGTGACCATGTCGCCGTCGCGATGGCCGCCTTTGAGCAGCACCGCGCGCGGCCCCATTTTGAGGAGCGCCGCGGCGGCCTCCTTCATGTCCTCGACGCTGGCGATCTCGCCGCCGACCAGCGCTTCGGCCTCCGGGATGTTGGGCGTCAGCACGGCGGCGCGCGGCAGCAGGCGGCGCTTCATCGTCTCGGTCGCGGACGTGTCGAGCAGCGATGCGCCGCCCTTGGCGACCATCACCGGATCGACGACGACGGGCGTCAGCGGCGCGCGCCGCTCGAGCGTGGCGACCACGATCTCGATCACCTCGGCGTTGTGCAGCATGCCGGTCTTGATGGCGTCGGCGCCGATATCGTCGAGCACCAGCTCCATCTGCTGGGCGATGAAAGCGACATCGACCGGGAACACGCCATGCACGCCGGTGGTGTTCTGCGCGGTCAGCGCGGTGATGGCTGTGGCGGCATAGGCGCCGAGCGCGGTGACGGTCTTGATGTCGGCCTGAATGCCGGCGCCGCCGCCCGAATCGGAGCCGGCGACGATGAGGACGCGGCCTTTCATGCCGTCCGGCATGGACTTAAGCCGCCGCGCCGGCGACGCGCGCGACGGCGGCGCAGATGTCGTCGACGACGCGGCCGATCATCGCTTCGTCCTCGCCTTCCGCCATGACGCGGATCAGCGGCTCGGTGCCGGACTTGCGGATCAGCAGGCGGCCATTGCCATTGAGCTTGGCTTCGCCATCGCGAATCGCGCGCTTCACGGCGTCGTCCTCGAGCGGCTGACCACCGCTAAAGCGGACGTTCTTGAGCAATTGCGGATAGGGCTTGAACAGGCGCGCCACTTGGCTCGCCGGCTTGCCGGCCTCGCGGCAGGCGGCCAGCACCTGCAGGGCGGCGATCAGGCCGTCGCCGGTGGTGGCGAAATCGCCGAGAATGATATGGCCGGACTGCTCGCCGCCGACATTGAAGCCGCCCTCGCGCATGCGTTCGACGACATAGCGGTCACCGACCTGGGTGCGCTCGAGCGCGACGCCGAGGCTTTGCAGATGCTTTTCGAAACCGAGGTTCGACATGACGGTGGCGACCACGGTGCCGTTCGCCAGCTTGCCGGCGCGATGCAGGCTGCCTGCCACCAGCGCCATCAATTGATCGCCGTCGAGCAACTGGCCCTTCTCGTCGCAGGCCACCAGGCGATCGGCGTCGCCGTCGAGCGCGAGGCCGAGATCGGCTTTGTGCGCCACCACTTCGCGCATCATCGCCTGCGGAAAAGTCGAACCGCAGTCTTTATTGATGTTGAAGCCGTCCGGCGCGACGCCGAGCGCGATCACTTCGGCGCCCAATTCGCGCAGCACCGTCGGCGCGACCTTGTAGGCGGCGCCGTTGGCGCAATCGACGACGATCTTCATGCCGTCGAGCGTCAGGGTCTTCGGGAAGGTGTTCTTGACGAATTCGATGTAGCGGCCGACCGCGTCTTCCAGGCGCACGGCGCGGCCCAGACGGTTCGGCGCGGCGACCATGGTGGCGATCTCGCCGGCCATGCGCGCCTCGATGCGCGCCTCGACCTCGTCGGACAGCTTGTAGCCGTCCGGGCCGAACAATTTGATGCCGTTGTCTTCGAACGGATTGTGCGAGGCCGAGATCATGACACCGAGATCGCAGCGCAAGGAGCGCGTCAGCATGGCGACGGCGGGGGTGGGCAGCGGGCCGACCAGGGTGACGTCCATGCCGACCGAGATGAAGCCGGCGACCAGCGCCGGCTCGATCATGTAGCCGGACAGGCGCGTGTCCTTGCCGATGACGACGCGATGGCGATGGTCGCCGCGCGTGAATTCGGCGCCGGCCGCCTGGCCCACGGCCAAGGCCACGTCGGCGGTCATCGGCGCCTCGTTGGCGGTGCCGCGAATGCCGTCGGTGCCGAAATATTTGCGGGTCATGGGCTGGGCGTCTCGACTGGTCCTGATTGGCCGCAATCTACACCCGGCGCAGGCGCTTTACAGCCCCTTCATCGCCCGCCAGACGCTGACGGCCTGGGCCGTTTCGGCGACGTCATGGACGCGCAGCATGTCGGCCCCGGCATCGAGCCCGGCGAGGGCCGTGGCCAGCGAGCCCGGCAGCCGAGCATTGGGATCCTTCTTGCCCGGATCGTCTTCGGCGACCATGCGGCCGATGAAGCTTTTGCGCGAGACGCCAAGCAGCAACGGAACGCCCAGCGATTGATAGAGCGCCAGGCCGCGCAGCAGCTTGAGATTATGCTCCAGAGTCTTGCCGAAGCCGATGCCGGGATCGATGGCGATCTTCGCGCGCGCGATGCCAGCCGCCTCGCAGGCTTCGATGCGCGCGGCGATATAGTCGAACACGTCGAGCGCGGCATGGTCGTAATGCGGCGCGGCCTGCATGGTCTTGGGCTCGCCCTGGCAATGCATCAACACGATCCAAGCGCCGGAGGCGGCGGCCGTCTCCAGCGCCTTGGGGGCGGCTTCGAGCGCGCGCACGTCATTGATGATCGTCGCGCCGGCTTTCACCGCCGCCGCCATCACAGCGGCCTTGGATGTGTCGATGGAGAGGACAGCGCCTTGACCAGCCAGGCCTTCGATCACGGGGATCACGCGGCGCAGCTCCTCGGCCTCATCGACCGGATCGGAACCGGGGCGCGTGGATTCGCCGCCGATATCGAGAATATCCGCGCCTTCGGCGATCAAGGCTTTGCCATGCGCGATGGCGGCAGCGGCGCTGGCATGTTTGCCGCCGTCGGAGAAGCTGTCGGGCGTGACATTGACCACGCCCATCAGCAGCGGGCGCTTATTTGCGATCCCGGCGAAAGCGATGCGCCGCCCGGTAAGGCGATCCAGCGCTTCGCTGACGGCGTGCAGCGTATGGCCGCCCTGCCCCGCCGCCCAGCCGCGCAGGTCCGCCACCGAGACATGAAAGCTGCGGACATGCGAGCCATGATCCGGCTCGCACACCAGCAGCTCGACGCGGTCGATCTGCGCCGGGCCTCCTGCAAGACGCAGCGCCTCTTCCGTCAGTTCGCGATCAGCAGGCCAGAGAATCGGATCGGGCCGCACATAAAGCGCGGCCCGTCCGGATACGACTAGATTGGAAAGCGATGTGCCTTGCGACCCTGGCGCGTGAAGCATGACGCTCAGGCGCCCGGCTGCGGCTCCGGCGTCAGGCCCGACGGACCCGACTCCTTGCGTCCGCCCGAGGTCGGCACCGTCGAGCGGCGGCCGGCATCCTTCGGCGTCTCGTCATGGTCCTCGCGCACCAGCTTCTCGCCGCGCAGCAGCTTGGCAATGTCGTCGGCGCTCAGGGTCTCGTATTCCAGGAGCCCCTTGGCGATGGCATGCAGATCGTCGATATGGGTGGTGAGGATTTCCTTGGCACGCCGCTCGCCGCCTTCGACGATGCCGCGGACTTCCTCGTCGATCAACGCGGCGGTCGCGTCCGAGACGGTCTTGCGCTGCGTCACCGAATGGCCGAGGAACACTTCTTCCTCGTTGTCGGAATAACGCAGCGGCCCGAGCTTCTCGCTCATGCCCCATTCGGTGACCATGCGGCGCGCCATGTTGGTCGCCTGCATGATGTCGTTGCTCGCGCCGGTGGTGATGTTCTCCGCGCCGAAGATGATCTCCTCGGCGACGCGGCCACCGAACGTCATGGTGATGCGCGCCAGCAGCTCGCGCTTGGAATAGCCGTAGCGGTCGCGCTCGGGCAGCGAGACGGTGACGCCGAGGGCGCGGCCGCGCGGAATGATCGTGACCTTGTGCAGCGGATCGTGGCCCGGCGAATTGAGGCCGACCAACGCATGGCCCGCCTCGTGATAGGCGGTCAGGCGCTTCTCTTCCTCGGTCATGACCATGGAGCGGCGCTCGGTGCCGATCAGCACCTTGTCCTTGGCCTCTTCGAGCTCGAGCATGGTGACCATGCGCTTGCCCTTGCGCGCCGCGAGCAGCGCGGCCTCGTTCACGAGGTTCGCGAGATCGGCGCCGGAGAAGCCCGGCGTGCCGCGCGCGATGACCTTGGGATCCACGTCGGGCGCCATAGGCACCTTGCGCAGATGGACCTTCATGATCTTCTCGCGGCCGAGCACGTCGGGGTTCGGCACGGTGACCTGACGGTCGAAACGGCCCGGACGCAGCAGCGCCGGATCGAGCACGTCGGGGCGGTTGGTCGCGGCGATCAGGATGACGCCCTCGTTCGCCTCGAAGCCGTCCATCTCGACCAGCATCTGGTTGAGGGTCTGCTCGCGCTCGTCGTTGCCGCCGCCCAGGCCGGCGCCGCGATGGCGGCCGACCGCGTCGATTTCGTCGATGAAGATGATGCAGGGCGCGTTCTTCTTGCCCTGCTCGAACATGTCGCGCACGCGCGACGCGCCGACGCCGACGAACATCTCGACGAAGTCGGAGCCGGAGATGGTGAAGAATGGCACGTTGGCTTCGCCGGCGATGGCGCGGGCAAGCAAGGTCTTGCCGGTGCCCGGCGGGCCGACGAGCAAGCAGCCCTTCGGAATCTTGCCGCCGAGGCGCTGGAATTTCTGCGGGTCTTTCAAGAACTCGACGATCTCTTCGAGCTCTTGCTTGGCTTCGTCGATGCCGGCGACGTCGTCAAACGTGACGCGGCCGACCTTTTCGGTCAGCAGGCGCGCGCGCGACTTGCCGAAGCCCATGGCCTTGCCGCCGCCCGACTGCATCTGGCGCATGAAGAAGATCCACACGCCGATGAGAAGCAGCATCGGGAACCAGGACAGCAGCACGCCGAGCAGCGACGGCGAATTCTCTTCCGGTGGCGCGGCTGTGATGCGGACGTTCTTCTCGCGCAGGGTGCCGACGAGGTTCGGGTCGTTCGGGGTGTAGGTCGAGAAGGCGCGGCCGTCGCCGAAATGGCCGTTGATCGTCTGGCCTTGGATCGTCACATCGGCGACCTGGCCGCGGTCGACTTCGGCGAGGAAGTCGGAGAACGCCATGGGCTTCTGGCCGGTCCTGGTGGACGGCGACTGGAACATGTTGAACAGGGCGATCAGCAGCAGACCGATGATGACCCAGAGTGCGAGGTTCTTGCCGAAGTTCACGGATGGCCCTGCTGTAAGCGCGGCGCGAGCCGCTGCGGATGGGTTCCAGCCACAGACAGGCCGGTAAAAGCATAGATAGTGCCGCAAATATCCTTAAACAAGCATAAAGCCACCCTGAGAAGGATCTCGCCAATACCTGACCAATCCTCTCCTTTCGAACGGCCCATCAATCACATAATTGTTATGAACTTCAGCGGCTTGCAAAGCATCCAGGACGCTGTCATGCAAACGCAAACCGAAGTAGGGAATGTGAATCAGGCCATTTGCATCGCGTACGCATGCCAGCATTTCGAAAACGCCGTCCGGCGTGCCTTTCATCAAGCTGTCTTGGACATTTTTCTTCAGTTTCTTCCATGCATCCAGTCCCAAAGCTCCAATTGTTGCACCGGGCTGAAAAGTTCCCCGCAGAAGCCGCGCTTCAAAACGGCCATCCCAAACAACCCGATCCCCTGTGAGAGGTAGTGGCGCAGGGATGTCGCGTTGCTCGCGATAAATCCAGAATGTGTCTTTGTCGCGCGGGACGATCCGGCAACCGGCCAAGGTCCGGCCTCCGCGCAGGCTTTTCCCGTCGAAGGCATGATCCGACATCGCAAGAAGAAGCTCCCGCAGACTTTCAAACCGAGGCCGATAAGCTTCCCCGCCAACACATTGCAACAAGGAGGCTAACGTCCGTCGCGCCGGGTCTGAAAGGGGGTCTTCCACGGCTTTACTATGCAGAACCGCAAAGCCGGCTTGATCGAGATGAACCCAAGTGCTGATGATATCGTCTCGAACGCGGTTCAGCGTGAAACGCGCATCTTGCATATGAGCGGCAGTTGCCGCCAACCGCTTCGCAGTCAATCCCTCTTCCGCCAGCACCGACATCAGCTTGCGCATACGCACGCGCGCGAAAGATTCGTTGTCGTTGCTCCTGTCCTCGATCCAGGGTTGGCGGCGGCGACGCAAATACTGGACGAGGGCGCTCTTCCGCACACCGAGCAAAGGCCGGCAAATCGTGACGTTGGCATATTGCGACTCCGCTCTCATCGCCGCCAAACCGTCCACGCCGCTGCCGCGCGCCAAACGCAGCATGAAAGTTTCCGCCTGATCGTCCTGGTGATGGGCGACAAAAAGACCATCCATGCCGTTCGTCCGACACCATTGGGCGAGCAAGTCGTATCGCGCTTCACGCGCGCGCGCCTGCAGATTTGCACCGTCTGTCGGAGGCGTTTCCCAACGCAAGATATGATGTTCGATGCCGCGCGCGGCGAGCCACTCGCCGACCTGACGCGCTTCAGCCGCGGATTCAGGACGCAGCCCATGATCGACGGTAAGAGCGGTGACGCTGGCGCGGCGAGATTTCTGCCAATCGTGGAGCAACAGCGCCAGTGCCATGCTGTCGGCGCCGCCGGACACGCCGACGGCAAATTTCGGCAATGCCGGCATAGTGCAAGCCTGCCTGATTAATTTCGCAAAGATCGCGGCGTCGATGCTCTCTAGATCGCCTTCGTTATCCCCAAGCTCGTCTCCCCGGAATGCCAAGAGCGCGCCTCAAGCGCAGCGCAAGCGCTTCTGCTCGCCGTCGGCGCGGCGCAGCAGTTCGGCGGGCGCCTTCGGGAAGTCCTTCTTGAGCAGCGCGTAGGACTGGCAGGCTTCCTTCGGCTTGTTGAGATTGCCGAGCGACAGGCCGAGCTTG
>DASTMO010000084.1:0-13122 GCA_035714115.1 Alphaproteobacteria bacterium | reverse complement strand
TGAGGCGCTGCGCAAGAAGCATGACGCGATCCTGATCGCCACCGGCGTTTACAAGGCGCGCGACGCCGCCATGCCGGGCGCCGGCCTGAGCAACATTTTCCCGGCGATGGATTATCTCACCGCGTCGAACCGCGTCGGTCTTGGCGACAAGGTGCCGGCCTATCAGAACGGCACGCTGAACGCCGAAGGCAAGAACGTCGTCGTCATCGGCGGCGGTGACACCGCCATGGACTGCGTGCGTACCGCCGTGCGCCAGGGCGCCAAATCGGTGAAGTGCCTCTATCGCCGCGACCGCGCCAACATGCCGGGCTCGCAGCGCGAGGTGAAGCATGCCGAGGAAGAAGGCGTCGAATTCGTCTGGCTCGCCCAGCCGGAAGCCTATCTCGGCGACGGCAAGGTCAACGCCGTGCGCGCCAGCCGCATCCATCTCGGCGTGCCGGACGCCACCGGCCGCCAGACGCCGCAAGTGCTGCCCGGCTCGCATTTCAACGTGCCGGCCGACATGGTGATCAAGGCGCTCGGCTTCGATCCCGAGGATCTGCCGACGCTGTTCGGCGCGCCCGAGCTGGCCGTCACGCGCTGGGGCACGCTGAAGGTGAACTACCGCACCATGATGACCAATCTCGACGGCGTGTTCGGCGCCGGCGACATCGTGCGCGGCGCTTCGCTCGTCGTCTGGGCGATCCGCGACGGCCGCGACGCCGCCGAATGCATCCACAATTATCTCGCCGCCAAGGCCGAGGCGCGTCCCGCGCCGGTCATGGCCGCCGTGTCGTAAGGGGAGGACAACGCATGTCCGACAAAATCAATCAGGGCGAGAAGTTCCTGCGCGAGTGGAAGGCAAATGCCGAACACCTGCAGAAGCACGGCATGTACGACGTCGCCAACGAGCATGACGCTTGCGGCGTCGGCCTGATCGCCTCGCTCGACGGCAAGCCGCGCCGCGACGTGGTCGAGGCCGGCATCGCCGCGCTGAAGGCCGTGTGGCACCGCGGCGCGGTCGACGCCGACGGCAAGACCGGCGACGGCGCGGGCATCCACGTCCAGATTCCGCAGGACTTCTTCAAGGAGCATATCGCGCGCACCGGCCATGAGCCGAAGCCGGGCCGCCTGGCCGTCGGCATGGTCTTCCTGCCGCGCAACGATTTCGGCGCGCAGGAGCGCTGCCGCTGCATCGTCGAGACGGAAATTCTCCGCTTCGGCTATTCGATCTATGGCTGGCGTCAGGTGCCGGTGAACACCGAGGTCATCGGCGAGAAGGCGAACGCGACGCGCCCCGAGATCGAGCAGATCATGGTCGCCTCGAACCCCGGCACCAACGCCGAGCAGTTCGAGCTCGACCTCTACATCATCCGCCGCCGCATCGAGCGCGCGGCGCTCGCCGAGCATATCAACGACTTCTACATCTGCTCGTTCAGCGGCCGCTCGATCATCTACAAGGGTCTATTCCTCGCCGAGGTGATCGACGAATTTTATCCGGACCTGCGCGATCCGCGCTTCGTGTCGAACTTCGCCATCTTCCATCAGCGCTATTCGACCAACACCTTCCCCAACTGGCGCTTGGCCCAGCCGTTCCGCATGCTCGCCCACAATGGCGAGATCAACACGCTGCGCGGCAACGTGAACTGGATGAAGAGCCACGAGCCGCGCATGGTCGCCGGCGCGTTCGGCGAATATGGCGAGGACTTGAAGCCGGTCGTGCAGGCCGGCGGCTCGGATTCGGCCGCGCTCGACAACGTCTTCGAAGTGATGGTGCGCGGCGGCCGCTCGGCGCCGATCGCCAAGAGCATGCTCATCCCGGACTCCTGGTCGCACAAGACCGAGATGCCGCAGAGCCACAAGGACTTCTTCAGCTACTGCAATTGCGTGATGGAGCCGTGGGACGGCCCGGCCGCGATCGCCGCGACCGACGGCCGCTGGGTCGTCGCCGGCATGGACCGCAACGGCCTGCGCCCGATGCGCTACACCTTCACCAACGACGGCCTGCTGATCGTCGGCTCGGAATCGGGCATGGTGCCGGTGTCGGAAGCCAACATCATCGAGAAGGGCCGCGTCGGTCCCGGCGAGATGATCGGCCTCGATCTGTCGGAAGCGAAGTTCTATTCGGACGTCGAGTTGAAGGACAAGCTGGCCAACCGCCATCCTTACGGCGAGTGGGTCAACAACATCACCCAGCTCGACAGCCTGATCAAATCGCACGGCGACACCAAGCCGGAGTTCACGCGCGACGAACTGCGCCTGCGCCAGCTCGCCGCCGGCCTGTCGCTCGAAGACCTCGAACTGATCCTTCATCCGATGGCCGAGGACGGCAAGGAAGCCGTCGGCTCGATGGGCGACGACACGCCGCTGGCGGTGCTGTCCAAGCGCTATCGCGGCCTGCATCATTATTTCCGCCAGAACTTCAGCCAGGTCACCAATCCGCCGATCGACAGTCTGCGCGAGCAGTATCAGATGAGCCTCAAGACTCGTCTGGGCAACCTCGGCAACATCCTCGACGAAGACGCGAACCAGACGAAGCTGCTGCAGCTCGAATCGCCGATCCTCGGCAACGCCGAATTCGCCGCCATGCGCGCCTATATGGGCAGCGACGTGGTCGAGATCGACTGCACTTTCCCGGCGGACGGGGGCGATCACGCCCTGCGCGACGCCATCGGCCGCATCCAGCGCGAAGCGGAAGACGCCATTCGCGGCGGCTGCGTCCATGTCATCCTCAGCGACAAGGCGGTCAGCGATAGCCGCGTCGCCATCCCGATGATCCTGGCGGCGGGCGGCGTGCACACGCATCTGGTGCGCCAGCAGCTGCGCACCTTCACCTCGCTCAACGTGCGCTCGGGCGAATGCCTCGACACCCATTACGCCGCCGTGCTGATCGGCGTCGGCGCGACCACGGTGAACGCCTATCTGGCGGAAGAAGGCATCGCGGATCGCCACCGCCGCGGCCTGTTCCCGGGCCTGACGCTCGATGAGTGCGTGAAGCACTACAAGAAGGCGATGGACCAGGGCTTGCTCAAGATCATGTCCAAGATGGGCATCTCGGTCCTGTCGTCCTATCGCGGCGGCTATAATTTCGAAGCGCTCGGCCTGTCGCGCTCGCTGGTCGCCGACTTCTTCCCGGGCATGACCTCGCGCATCTCCGGCCTCGGCATGTCGGGCATTCAGCGCAAGGCGCTGGAGACCCACAGCCTCGCTTTCTCGGGCGAGAACACCGCGCTGCCGGTCGGCGGCTTCTACGTGTTCCGCAAGTCGGGCGAGAGCCACGCGCTCGAAGGCCCGGCGATGCACAGTCTGCAGCAGGCGGTGGCGACCGACTCCTATGCCACCTATAAGAAGTTCGTCGAGCAGGTGCGCAATCCGGATCGTCCGATCGCGCTGCGCGACCTGTTGGACTTCAAGCAGGGCCTGAAGGGCGTGCCGCTGGAATCGGTCGAATCGATCACCGAAATCCGCAAGCGCCTGGTCGCCCCCGGCATCTCGCTCGGCGCGCTCAGCCCCGAAGCGCATGAGACGCTCTCCATCGCCATGAACCGTATCGGCGCGAAGTCCGACTCGGGCGAGGGCGGCGAGGATCCGGCGCGCTACAAGCTCAAGCCGAACGGCGACAACGCTTCCTCGGCGATCAAGCAGGTCGCCTCGGGCCGCTTCGGCGTCACCGCCGAATATCTGACGAACTGCCGCGAACTGGAGATCAAGGTCGCCCAGGGCGCCAAGCCCGGCGAAGGCGGCCAGCTGCCCGGCATCAAGGTCAGCAGCATGATCGCCAAGCTGCGTCACGCGACGCCCGGCATCACGCTGATCTCGCCGCCGCCGCATCACGACATCTACTCGATCGAGGATCTGGCGCAGCTCATCTATGACCTCAAGCAGATCAACCCCGAGGCCAAGGTGACGGTGAAGCTCGTCGCCCAGACCGGCATCGGCACGATCGCGGCGGGCGTGGCGAAAGCGAAAGCCGACGTGATCTTGATCTCGGGCCATTCGGGCGGCACCGGCGCTTCGCCGCAGAGCTCGATCAAGCATGCCGGCCTGCCGTGGGAAATGGGCCTGTCGGAAGCCAATCAGGTGCTGACGCTCAATCGCCTGCGCCACACGATCAAGCTGCGCGTCGACGGCGGCTTCAAGACGGGCCGCGATGTCGTCATCGCCGCCATGCTCGGCGCCGAAGAGTTCGGCCTCGGCACGATCTCGCTGGTCGCGACGGGCTGCATCATGGTGCGCCAGTGCCATGCCAACACCTGCCCGGTCGGCGTCTGCACCCAGGACGAGGCGCTGCGCGCCAAATACACCGGCACGCCGGAGAAGGTCGTGAACCTCTTCAGCTTCGTCGCCGAGGAAGTGCGCGAGATTCTCGCCTCGCTCGGCGCCAAGTCGATCGAGGAGATCATCGGCCGCACCGACTTGCTGACCCAGGTCAGCCGCGGCTCGGCGCATCTCGACGACCTCGATCTGAACCCGATCCTGGCGCAGGCCGATCCGGGCGGCTATCCGCGCTTCTGCACGCTCGGCGACGACGAGCGCAACGAAGTGCCGGAAACGCTCGACGCGCAGATGATCGTCGACGCCAAGCCGGCGCTCGATGCCGGTGAGAAGATGCAGCTCGCCTATAACGTGCGAAACACACAGCGCGCCATCGGCACCAAGCTGTCGTCGAAGATCACGCGCCGCTTCGGTATGACCGGCCTCGCGCCGGGCCAGGTGACCGTGCGTCTGCGCGGCACCGCCGGCCAGTCGCTCGGCGCCTTCGCCGTGCAGGGTCTGAAGATCGAAGTGTTCGGCGACGCCAACGACTATGTCGGTAAGGGTCTGTCGGGCGGCATCATCGTGGTGCGTCCGCTGTCCTCCTCGTCGCTCATCAGCAACAAGAACACCATCGTCGGCAACACGGTGCTCTACGGCGCGACGGCCGGGAAGCTCTTCGCCGCCGGCCAGGCGGGCGAGCGCTTCGCGGTGCGCAACTCGGGCGCCGAGACGGTGATCGAAGGCTGCGGCTCGAACGGTTGCGAATATATGACCGGCGGCGTCGCGGCCATTCTCGGCGCGGTCGGCCATAACTTCGGCGCCGGCATGACGGGCGGCATGGCCTTCGTCTATGACGAAGACGAGACCTTCATGCAGCGCGTCAACAAGGAGACCTTGGTGATCCAGCGTGTCACTTCCAACAAATGGGCCGACAAGCTGCGCGCCCTGGTGGAAGAGCATGTGAAGAACACCCAGTCGCGCTTCGCCGAGCGTCTGCTCAACGACTGGGATCGCCAGATCGACAAGTTCTGGCATGTCGTCCCGACCGAACTCGCCGCGCTGCTGGCGCGCGAGGACGCCGATCAGGCCGCGCAGCGCGCCTGATCCGTCGCCGTCATAAAACGCTTCGCTTCGCGGTCCTGTCTTGATCCCACAGGATCGTGAAGCGAGCCGGCGACTCCGAACCTCCGGGCGGCTTGGCCGCCCCGGCTTTTCCCCCTAGACTTCGTCCGCCGTAAAGCCAGGCAGGCATAAGCGGCACGACAGGGGGATGGAGTTCATGCAGTCAGTTTCGACCGCCGCGCACGTTTCCGCGGCGGTTCTCTTCGCCGGCGCAGCCTTTCTTGCCGCGGGCCTGGCCGGTGCGCCGGCGATCGCCCAGGAGCAACCCGGCACCTTCATCGGCGACGTGCCCTATGTCGCGACCCCGCAGGACGTGGTCGAGAGCATGCTCAATCTCGCCCGCATCGGCCCTGGCGATTACGTCATCGATCTCGGTTCGGGCGACGGCCGTCTGGTGATCGGCGCGGCCAAGCGCGGCGCCGAAGGCTTCGGTGTCGATCTCGATCCCAAGCGCATCGCCGAATCGAACGAGAACGCCAAGAAGGCCGGCGTGGAAAGCAAGGCGCAGTTCTTCCAGCGCGACCTGTTCGAGACCGACTTCAGCCGCGCCACCGCGCTGACCATGTATCTGCTGCCCGAGATCAACATCAAGCTGCGGCCGAAGATCCTCGCGCTCAAGCCAGGCACGCGCGTCGTCAGCCACGATTTCGACATGGGCGACTGGGTGCCCGACGAGCGGCTGCGCATGCGCTCGGCGATCACCCATTACGACAGCAACGCATATCTCTGGATCGTGCCGGCGAACGCGGCGGGCCAATGGCGCGGCGACGGCCCGACGCCGCTGGTCTTCTCCGTCAGCCAGGAATTCCAGGTGATCAAGCTCGCCGCCGACGGGCTCGCCGTTTCGGGCGCGAAGCTGGCCGGCGACCGCATCAGCTTCCAAGCCGCCGCGCCCGGCCTCACCGCCAAGACCTACGAAGGGCGCATCGAGGGCGACGCGATCAACGGCATCATGCGCGACGCCGCCGGGGAATTTCCCTGGAGCGCCCGCAGGACCGCCAAATAATCCTTTCCTTTAGCCCCCGCACAGCGAGTTCTGCATGACCCAGCAAGTCGCTTCGCCGGCCCAGCCGGTTCAATCCCTGTCGCAGTTCGATGCCATCGCCATGATCGTCGGCATCGTCATCGGCATCGGCATTTTCACCTTCCCGGCTTTGGTGGCGATGAACGCCGCCAGCGAGCGCGACGTGCTGCTGCTGTGGATCGGCGGCGGCGTCATCTCGCTGATCGGCGCGCTGTGCTACGCCGAATTGACCAGCGCCTATCCCAACGCCGGCGGCGAATACCATTTCATCACCAAGGCTTTCGGCCGCAACGTCGGTTTCATCTTCGCCTGGGCGCGGCTTGGCGTGATCCAGACCGGCGCCATCGCGTTGGTCTGCTTCATCCTCGGCGATTACGCGACCCGGCTTTACAGCCTTGGCACCTACAGCTCGGCGATCTACGCCGCCGTCGCCGTGGTGGTGCTGACCTGGGCCAACCTGATGGGCGCGACACCGGGTAAGATGCTGCAGAATCTGCTCGCCAGCAGCATCGTCCTCATCCTCGTCGCCGCCGTCGTCGGCGGACTGATCAACGGCTTGCCGGCGTCGCAGGCGCCCGTCGCCGCCGCGTCCGGTGGCCCGTCCACGGCCATCGGCGTCGCCATGATCTTCATCCTGCTGACCTACGGCGGCTGGAACGAGGCGGCCTATCTTTCCGCCGAAGTGAAGAACCCGAGCCGCAACATGGTGCGCGTCATGGTGCTCAGCCTGACGCTGATCACCGTCATCTACGTGCTCATCAACATCGCTTATCTGCGCGTTCTCGGTCTCGAGGGCATGCGCAAGTCCACCACCATCGGCGCCGAACTGATGGGCCGGGAGTTCGGCGCTGCCGGCGCGTTCATTCTCACCGCAGCGGTCATTCTGGCCGCGCTCTCCACCGCGAACGCCACCATCTTCACCGGTTCGCGCACCAATTACGCGCTGGGCCAGAATTTCCCGCCGCTCGCGGCGCTCGGCCAGTGGGACGCGGCCCGCGATACGCCGCGCAATGCCTTGCTGGTCCAGGGCGCGCTGTCGCTGCTGCTGGTCGTCGTCGGCGCGGTGACGCTCGACGGCGTCAAGGCCATGGTGAATTACGTCACCCCGATCTTCTGGTTCTTCATGCTGTTGGTGGCGCTGTCGGTCATCGTGCTGCGCCTGCGCGATCCGCAGACGCCGCGCCCTTTCCGCGTGCCGCTCTATCCGGTGACGCCGGCGATATTCGTTCTCACCTGCGGCTTCATGCTGCATTCGGGCATCGATTTCGCCCAAAGCACCTATGCCGGCCTGCCGTCGCTGCTTGGCCTGGGGATCGTGCTGCTCGGCGTCCCGCTGCTGGTCTGGGGCCGCCTCCGGGCCAAGGCCTGACGCCGCCGAAAACGGGGGAAAACGCCCGCCCGGCGCTTGGCCGTGGCGGGCTCCTCCTGTAGATTAGCCCGCCATGCGCCGCCTCTATCATCTCTGGCTTTCGCCCTTTAGCCGCAAAGTCCGCATCGTCCTGGCCGAGAAAGGCCTGGAGTTCGAGATGAAGGTCGAGAAGACCTGGGAGCGCCGTCCCGAATTCCTCGCGCTCAATCCGGCCGGGCAGGTGCCCGTGCTGGTCGACGAGGACGGCACCACCGTCGTCGACAGCGGCGTGATCTGCGAATATCTCGAAGAGATGCATCCCTCGGCCAAGGGCAAGTCGCTTTATGGCGAGACGCCCGCCGCGCGCGCCGAAGTGCGCCGCCTGGTCGCCTGGTTCGACCTCAAATTCCAGCGCGAGGTCACCGTCAATCTCGTCGGCGAGAAAATCCAGAAGCGCTTCTTGGGGTTGGGCCAGCCCGATTCGAGCGCCATCCGCGCCGGCCATGCCAACATCCACATGCATCTCGATTATGTCGCCTGGCTGACGGAGCGGCGCAGCTGGCTCGCCGGCGACGATTTCTCGCTCGCCGACATCGCCGCCGCGGCGCATATCTCCTGCCTCGACTACGTCGGCGACGTCCCGTGGGACGATCATCCCGAAGCGCGCGTCTGGTACGCGCGCATCAAGTCGCGCAAGACCTTCCGCCCGATCCTCGCCGACCACATCCCCGGCGTGCCGCCGCCCAAGCACTACGCCGATCCCGATTTTTAGGCCCGATTTCTAGGACCAGCATGACCGATCTGACCAAGCCCTTCATCGACCCCGACAAGCTGGAAGGCCCGCATGGCCTGGTGTGCCAGGGCTATCTCAATGGCGAGATGCATCTCGGTCTGAAATATTTCGACCTGAACAAGCGCGGCTCGCCCGTCTTCAAGATGTGGGAGCATATCGTGCCCTACGCCATGGTCGTCTTGGTCGTCGCGCAATACACCTACGACTTCGGCTATATCGGCTTCGCCGCCAGCCTGCTCATCACCGGCCTGCTGGCCTTTTGGTTCGTGCCGCGCTGGCATGCCAAGCGCGTGCGCCTGCGCGCGCTCGACATGGCGCTCAGCGGCGAGGAAGGCTGGGAGAAGCTGTGGGCGGTCGGCGGCCTCGGCCTGCGGCTGGCGAAAGATGACAGCATCGGCTGCGATTCGCCCGACGGCGACTGGCGCGCATTCGCGCAAAAATACCTGTCTCATCTGAAAAATTAACGGAACTCGGCCGCGGCTGCTGCGTCGCGTCATAGTTTCGCCGCGTTCAGAAGGTTAGCATCGGTCTCCCCCAATGACCGGAGGCTCTTCGCCATGCCCGCCCTCAACGTCAGTTCCCTGCGCGCGCTTTTGTCGGCCGGCCCGGCCGTTCTGCCGGTGCTCGGCGCGCTGCTCTCTGCCGTCACCGCCATCGGCCAGGCACAGGCGCAAGCCGCCGACATGCCGCGCGACGAGATCGTGCTGCAATTGGCGGCGGAGGATTGGGTCGAGACCAAGACGGCGCGCGTCGTCGCATCTGCCGATGTGGCGATTGCCGGCGAAAACCGCGCCAGCGTGCGCGACCGCATGCTGGACGCTTTGAAGAAGCTGTCGCCGGAAGCCGACTGGCGCCTCTCGCAGTTCACGCGCAGCCAGGACTCGGCCGGCCTTGAGCGCTGGCGCGTCACCGCCGAAACGCGTCTGGCTGAAAAGTCGCTGGGCGGTCTCGATGATCGCGCCAAGAGCTTGAGCCAGCCGGGGCTGCAGCTGCGCATCGCCGCGACGCAATTCACGCCGACGCTGGAAGAGCGCGAGGCGACGCTCGCCAAGCTGCGCGCCAAGCTCTACGCCCAGGCGAAGCAGGAAGCGGAGCAGGCCGGCAAGACCTGGCCGGACCGCGCCTATCGCGTGGCGCGCGTCGACTTCCAGCAGACCGTGGTGCCGATGATGCGGATGCAGGCCGAAGCGGCGCCGATGGCCGCAGCGGGCGGCGCGTCGTTCGATGCGGGCGGCGATGTCGCCGTGGCGCAGAAGCTGACTCTGCAGGCCACCGTCACGCTCTCGCCGAGCAAATAGCCTTTATGGCTTCTTCTGCGCCGGCGGTTTCGCTGCCGGCGCGGGAGCCTGGCCGAGCGTTTTCAGGCGCTTGGCCGCCTCTTGCGCCTGAACGCTTTTCGGCGCGCTCTTGATCAACGTCTGAAAATCCTCGCGCGCGCCGGAGATGTCCTTGCGCTGCTCGCGGATCTGCGCGCGCTCGAACAAAGCCTCCGGGCTGCGCTGCGACATGGTGACGGCGCGGTTGGCGTCGTCCAGCGCCAGATCGAGCGAGCCGATATGGCGATAGGCGGCGGCGCGATAGAGCCAGGCTTCTGGCCGGTTGGCGTCGATCTCGATGGCGGCGTTGAGATCGTCGA
Organism: Alphaproteobacteria bacterium; assembly: GCA_035714115.1. Taxonomy (GTDB): domain Bacteria; phylum Pseudomonadota; class Alphaproteobacteria; order SMXQ01; family SMXQ01; genus CAMAVH01. The sequence goes on along the minus strand of DASTMO010000084.1, from coordinate 2,963 downwards.
TCGCCTCGAAATGCTGACCCGCTTCGTCGCGCGCTACGGCGCGGTCGATCAGCAGATCGGGATCGCGCGGCCGGATGGCGAGCGCTTTACCGAACACGTCGGCGGCGTCGGCGTTCATGCCGGCGAGATAGTAGGCCTGGCCGGCTTGGCCGTAGAGATCGGCTTTCAGATCGGCGACCTGGGCCTGCGCGTCGTCGGCGAGATCCTCGAAAATCTTGCCGGCCTGCACATATTGGCCCTTCTGCGCCAGCGCGTAGCCGAGGCATTGGCGCGCTGCGCGGTTGGCGCCGCTCTGCCACCATTTCTGAGCCCGCTCGATCGCGGCGTCGGGGTTCTTGGCCGCCAGCTTCACGCATTCGGCGTAATCGGCATTGTGCTGCTCGGCGGTGGTTTGCGCGTGCGCCGGCAGCGCGGCGGCCAAAACCAGGAAAAGGGCGAGGGGCAGGGTGCGCATCCCCGCAAGATGGTCCGAGTCGCGCCGCTTCGCAAGCCTCGCGCCGCCACCCTTGCATCGCTTCGGCGGCTGCCCTCATATGGCGGGCATGCCTGCCGCCTCATCCCGCTTGTTCTGCTTCGGCCTCGGCGCTTCGGCGCTCGCTTTGTCGCGCATGCTATTAGCAGAAGGCTGGACCGTGGCGGGAACCTGCCGCAGTCAGGAAAAGGCAGCGGCGCTGGCGAGCGAGGGTATCGAGACCTTTCTGTTCGATGGTGACGTGCCGATGGCGGATTTTGACGGGGCTCTGGCAGGCGCGACGCATCTGCTGATCTCCGCGCCGCCCGGAAAAGCCGGCGATCCGGTCTTGCGCCATCACGCCGCCGATCTCGCGGCGCTCACATCCGTCGCCTGGCTCGGTTATCTCTCGACCACCGGCGTTTATGGCGATCGCCAAGGCGCTTGGGTCGATGAGACCAGCGACTTGCGGCCCAGCGGCGAGCGCGGCCAGCGCCGCGTCGATGCCGAGAATGGCTGGCTCGCGCTCGGACTTCCCGTGCATCTATTTCGCCTCGCCGGCATCTACGGGCCGCACAGCAACGCGCTGATGACCGTGCGCGAGGGGCGCGCCCAGCGCATCGACAAGCCGGGCCAGGTCTTCTCGCGCATCCATGTCGACGATATCGCCGAAGTGTTGCGCGCCTCCATCGCCAAGCCGAACCCGGGCGCGGCCTATAACCTGTGCGACGACAATCCGGCGCCGCCCGAGGAAGTGATCCGCTATGCCTGCGAGCTGTTGGGCGTGACGCCGCCGCCGCTGGTGCCGTTCGATCAAGCCCAGCTCTCGCCGATGGCGCGCAGCTTTTATGACGACAACAAGCGCGTCTCGAATGCGCGCATCAAGACCGAGCTTGGCGTCGTGCTGCGCTATCCGGATTACAAAGCCGGGCTGGAAGCGCTGGCAAAGGGCGCGAGCCCGTCTTAATCGAAGACTAAAAGCCGCTGAGCTCGGCGACGGCCTTGCGGATCGCCGCCAGATCGGGATCGCGCGACAGGCGATGGTCGCCGTCTTTGATCAGGGTGACGGTGGCGTCGCCGCTGGTCAGTTTCTCGGCGAGGCGCAGGCTGGTTTTGTAAGGCACGTCGCCATCCTTCATGCCGTGCAGCAGGCGCACGGGGCAATCGAGCGCGATGGGGCCGTTCAGCAGCAGGTTCTTGCGGCCGTCCTCGATCAGCTTGCGCGTGATCAGGTAGGGCTGGTCGCTGTAGGCGGAGGGCTGCGGGAAGACGCCGTCCTGCATCAGCTTCTCGCGGTCGGCGCCGGTCATCAGGTTCCACACCAGGTCTTCGGTGAAGTCGGGCGCGGCGGCGATGCCGACGATGCCGACGACGCGCTCTTTTCGCGCCAGCGCGGCGAGCAGCATGAGCCACCCGCCCATGGAGGAGCCGACCAGCAGCAGCGGGCCGCTCGTGGTGTCGATGCAGTCGAGCGCGTCTTCCAGCCAGTCGGCCAGGCCGGTTTCCTCAAAGACACCTTCCGACTGGCCATGCGCCCGGTAATCGAAGCGCAACATGGCCTGGCCGCGCTCTTGGCAGAAGGCGGCCAGATCCTGGACTTTCTTGCCGGTCATGTCCGACATGAAGCCGGAAAAGAACGCCACGGTGGGACCGCGGCCGGGATCGGCGGCGTAGGCGATGGCGGGACGTCCCGGGCGGGCCAGCAAAGCGGGCTTCTGTTGCAACGGCGTGACCTTTCGGGCAATTACTGGCGGGCGTCCCTGCTACTAGCACCGATTATCCCTTGGGCCAAAGCCAACCGACAGTCCTGCAAGTCCTCCCCGCGCTGGGCAGCGCCAACGGCGCCGCCGGCGGCGTCGAGCGCGGCACGGTGGATGTCGCCAAGGCGTTGGTCGCGGCGGGCTGGAACGCCATCGTCGCCTCCGAAGGCGGCCCGCTGGCGCGCGAGCTGGATCGCGTCGGCGCCAAGCATGTGACGCTGCCGCTCGCCTCGAAGAACCCCTTCGTCATGCGCAAGAACGTCGGCCGCCTGCGCGATGTCATCGCTGCCCAAGGCGTCGACATCGTTCACGCCCGCTCGCGCGCGCCGGCCTGGAGCGCGGAGGCTGCGGCGAAAAAAGAGGGCGTCCATTTCATGACGACCTTCCACGGCACCTACGGGGCCAAGTCGCCGCTCAAGCGCGCCTATAACGCGGTGATGACGCGCGGCGAACGGGTCATCGCCATCTCCGAGTTCATCGCCGATCACATCCGCGCCACCTACAAAATCGACGAGGCGCGCATCCGCGTCATCCACCGCGGCGTCGAGGTGGCCCATTTCGATCCCGCGCGCGTCAGCCAGGAGCGCATCATCCAGCTCGCCGCCGGCTGGCGCCTGCCGGAGGATCGCCGCATCGTTATGCTGCCGGCACGTCTGTCGCGCTGGAAAGGCCAGGGGTTGCTGCTCGAGGCCATCGCCAAGCTCGGCCGACGCGATCTTTTCGCGCTGTTCGTCGGCGTCGGCTCGGGCAGC
>DASTMO010000083.1:0-10374 GCA_035714115.1 Alphaproteobacteria bacterium | reverse complement strand
CGCTCCCGCGGCGGCGAGCGCCGAAGCGCCCGCGCCCGACAACGGCCCGCGCGTTTACGGCGAGCAGAATGCCGATGCCCGCATCGTGCTCCGCGCGCGCGGCGACAGCTGGGTGCAGATACGCGCGTCCGACGACAGCCTGGTGATGACCCGCACCCTGCGCAACGGCGACAGCTATCGCGTGCCCAATCAGGGCGGCCTCAAGCTGATGACCGGCAATGCCGGGGCGCTCGACATACTGGTCGACGGCCAGGCCGTGCCCTCGCTCGGCGCTTACGGGTCGGTCCGCCGCAACGTCGTTCTGGACACGGAACGGCTCAAAGCCGGCACCGCCGTCCCGCAATAAGTCCGAATCGGCCGGGAACGGCCGATTCCCCGCCTTAATCCCTTGATTCAGCAGGGCCGGCTGCGCACTTTAGTCATGCGCCCGGCTGGGCTATAACCCAGCCCGAAATCCATCCCGTTTCCGCCCGCAGGTCGCCCATGAGCGCCGTCCGCCCCTATCGCCAGATTCAGCGCCGCAAGAGCCGCCTGATCCATGTCGGCAAGGTGCCGGTCGGCGGCGATTCGCCGATCACCGTGCAATCGATGACCAACACGCTGACGACCGATGTGAAGGCGACGGTCGCGCAGATCCATGCCATGGAAGCGGCCGGCGCGGACATCGTGCGCGTTTCCTGCCCGGATCAGGAATCGGCGCTCGCGCTCAAGCAGATCATCCCGCAAGTGCATGTGCCGATCGTCGCGGACATCCACTTCCACTACAAACGCGCCATCGAGGCGGCCGAGAGCGGCGCCGCCTGCCTGCGTATCAATCCAGGCAACATCGGCTCGGCGGATCGCGTCAAGGAAGTGGTCAAGGCCGCGAAGGATCACGGCTGCTCCATGCGCATCGGCGTCAACGCCGGCTCGTTGGAAAAGGACTTGCTGGAGAAGTATGGCGAGCCTTGCCCCGAGGCGATGCTCGAGTCCGCGCTCAACCATATGAAGATTCTCGAAGACAACGACTTCTTCGAGTTCAAGATCAGCATCAAGGCCTCCGACGTCTTCCTCGCCGTCGCCGCCTATCAGGCGCTGGCCGATGCCTGCGACTATCCGCTGCATCTCGGCATCACCGAAGCGGGCGGTCTGCGCACCGGCACCGTCAAATCCGCCATCGGCATCGGCAATCTTCTCTGGGCCGGCATCGGCGACACGCTGCGGGTCTCGCTCTCGGCCGATCCGGTCGAGGAGATCTACGCCGGCTTCGAGATTCTCAAAGCGCTCAACCTGCGCCATCGCGGCGTCAACGTGATCGCCTGTCCGTCCTGCGCGCGCCAGCAGTTCAACGTCATCAAGACCGTCGAAGTGCTGGAAAAGCGCCTGGCCCACATCACCACGCCGATGACCGTCTCGGTGATCGGCTGCGTCGTCAACGGCCCGGGCGAAGCGCGTGAGACCGACATCGGCCTGACCGGCGGCGGCAGCGGCAATCACATGGTCTATGTCGGCGGCATTCCCGACCATAAGATCAAGGACGAGGCCATCGTCGATCATCTGGTCGAGCTGGTCGAAAAGAAGGCCGCGGCGCTCGAAGCCGCCGAAAAGAACAACGCCGCGCTGCCCGCCGCGTCTTAGATCGAGATCATCGCTATGGCTTCATTGCAGCCCGTTCGCGGCACGCACGACCTCCTGCCCGAAGATTCGCGCCGGCACCGCTACATCACCGATCTGGCGCGCTTCGTCGCCGGTCGTTTCGGCTTCGACGAGATCGTCACGCCGATCTTCGAATTCACCGACGTGTTCAAGCGCACGCTGGGCGATACGTCCGACATCGTCACGAAGGAGATGTACACCTTCGAGGACAAGTCGGGCGACATGCTCACCTTGCGCCCCGAAGGCACGGCGGGCGTGGCGCGCGCCTTCATCTCGGGTGGCCTGACCAACGATCTGCCGCTCAAGTTCTTCTACACTGGCCCGATGTTCCGCCATGAACGCCCGCAAAAGGGCCGTCTGCGCCAGTTCCACCAGATCGGCGTCGAGCTCTTGGGCGTGGCGACGCCACAGGGCGACATCGAGACGATCGCCTTGGGTGCGGAAATCCTGCGCGCGCTCGGCGTGCTGGAGAAGACCCAGCTCGAGATCAATACGCTCGGCGACAAGGAAAGCCGCGACGCCTATCGCGCCGTGCTGATCGAGTATTTCTCCGGCTTTGCCGACAAGCTGTCGGAAGACAGCCGTTCGCGCCTGGAGCGCAACCCGCTGCGCATCCTCGATAGCAAGGACGAAGGCGACAAAGCCATCGTCGCCGGCGCGCCGTCTTTCGCCGACCATCTGACGCCGGCAGCCCAGGAGTTCTTCGACAAGGTGATGAGCGGCCTCGAAGCGCTCGGCATCGGCTTCACGGTGAATCCGCGCCTGGTGCGTGGCCTCGATTACTACTGCCACACGGCCTTCGAATTCACGACCACCGCGCTCGGCGCGCAAGGCACCGTGCTGGCCGGCGGCCGTTATGACGGTCTGATCGCCACCATGGGCGGCCCGCAGACGCCGGGCGTCGGCTTCGCGGCGGGCGTCGAGCGTCTCGCCATGCTGGCCGAAGGCGCGCCGGAAGCGGAGCGTCCCGTCGCCGTCATTCCCATTGGCGCGGGCGCGGAAGAGACGGCGCTGCAGGTGACCCATGTGCTGCGCCAGAACGGCATCGCCGCCGATCTCGGCTACAGCGGCAATCTTTCCAAACGCATGAAGCGCGCCAACAAGCTTAACGCGCGTTTCGCCGTCATCCTCGGCGAGGATGAATTGGCGCGCGGCGCCGCGACGCTGCGCGATCTCGACTCGGGCGAGCAGGCGGAAGTTCCGCTGGCGGAACTGCAGGACCGGCTCGCTCAAGCGCGATAGCGCGCTGGCGGCCGTCTTGCCCGGCGAATTAACCTCATCGCACAGCGAGCCCGGCGGGCTCTTCGTCGTCGGTGCCGATCATCGCGGCTGCCCGGCGAGCTTGCGCGAGCGCCTGTTCATCGCCGAAGCGGCCTTGCCCGATCTGCTGGCGTCCCTGCGCGAGGCGGGCCTGACGCAGGCCGTCGCGCTGTCCACCTGCGATCGCAGCGTGATCATCGGCTGGCACGGTGATCCGGCGGACGCGGCGGCGCGCGGCGCGCGGCGCTTGGAACGGCTCGGCGGTTTCGCCGAGGGCGAACTGGCCAGCTTCTTGACCATCCGCCAGGATGCGGCCGCCGCCGAATATCTCTTCGCAGTCGCCGCCTCGCTCGAAAGCGCCATCGTCGGCGAGCCGCAGGTGCTCGGCCAATTGCGCGACGCCTATCGCGCGGCGATGGTGGCCGGCATGGTCGGCGGCGAGCTGGATCGCGCCTGCCAGGGGGCTTTCGCCGCCGCCAAGCGCGTGCGCTCGGAAACCGCCATCGGCGCACGCGCCGTCTCCATCGCCACCGCCGCCTTGCAGGTGGCGCGCGAGGTGCACGGCAATCTGGCGCGCTGTTCGGCTTTGTTCGTCGGCGCCGGCGAGCTCGGCGAGCTGGTGGCCGAGAAGTTGCGCGATGCTGGCGTGGCGCGCTTTCTCGTCGCCGATAGCTTGGGCGCGCGCGCCGAGGCCACGGCCAAGCGCCTCGGCGGCCATGTTTACGCGCTCGCCGATCTGGAAAGCGCGATGGCCGAGGCCGACATCGTGCTTTGCGCCCTCGGGCGCGGCGCTGTGATCGTCACACCGGAGATGACGCGCGCCGCTTTGCGCCGTCGCCGCCAGCGCCCGATCTTTTTGATCGACGCGGCCGTGCCCGGCGACATCGCGCCGGCGGTGAACGGCGTGGAAGAGGCCTTCCTCTATAGCCTCGACGATCTGGAGAACGTGGCGCAGCAGGGCTTGGCCGCCCGTGTCGAGGCGGCCGAGAAGGCCTGGGCCATTCTGCGCGAAGCGCTCGCCGCTTTCGCCGTGGCCGGCGCGGCGCGCGAAGCCGTTCCCGCCATCGCCGGCCTGCGCGCCCATTTCGAGGCGACGCGCGCCCGGCTGCTCGCCGAGCAGCCGCATCTAACCGCCGAGGAGGCAACCCGCCTTCTAGTCAACCGCCTTCTGCATGCGCCCTCCGAGGCGCTGCGCGCGCTAGCATCGGAGGGACAATCCTTTGATGCCTTGCTCAATCGTTTGTTCGGTCTCGATGACCGCAGTTAGGAGAGTGCCGTGAATTTCGACGAGAAGCTGCATCGCGTCGTCGCCCGCCAGGACGAGCTGGGCGCCATGCTGTCCGCCGGCAAGGTCGACGCCAAGGATTTCGCGCGCGTCTCGAAAGAATTCGCCGATCTCGGGCCGGTCGTGGCGTCGATCCAGGCGCTGCAGAAGGCGCGCACCGAACTGGCCGATCTCGACGCCATCCTCACCGATCCCGCCGCCGATCAGGAGATGAAGACCCTGGCCGAGGATGAGCGCATCGAACTGGCGGCCAACCTGCCCAAGCTCGAGCGCGAAGTGCAGCTCATGCTGCTGCCCAAGGACGAAGCCGACGAGCGCAACGCCATCCTCGAAGTGCGCGCCGGCGCCGGCGGCGACGAAGCGGCTTTGTTCGCCGCCGAGCTGTTCCGCATGTATCAGCGCTATTCCGACATTCATGGCTGGAAATTCGAGGTCATGAGCCTCTCGGAAAACGATCTCGGCGGCTACAAGGAGGCCAGCGCCACCATCACCGGGCGCAACGTCTTCGCGCGCCTCAAATTCGAATCGGGCGTGCATCGCGTGCAGCGCGTGCCGGCGACCGAAGGCAGCGGCCGCATCCACACCTCCACCTCCACCGTCGCGGTGCTGCCGGAAGCGGAGGAAGTCGACATCGAGATCGCCGAAAAGGATCTGCGCATCGATGTGTTCCGCGCCTCCGGCCCCGGCGGCCAGTCGGTCAACACCACCGACAGCGCCGTGCGCATCACCCACATCCCGACGGGCGTCGTCGTGCAGCAGCAGGACGAAAAGTCGCAGCACAAGAACAAGGCCAAGGCGCTGAAGGTTCTACGCGCGCGCCTATATGAAGCCAAGCGCATGGAGCTGGAATCGGCGCGTTCGGCCGACCGCAAGGGCCAGGTCGGCACCGGCGACCGCTCCGAGCGCATCCGCACTTACAATTTCCCGCAGGGGCGCGTCACCGACCACCGCATCAATCTGACGCTCTACAACATCGACAAGGTGATGGCCGGCAGCGCGCTCGACGAAGTGATCGAGGCGCTGATCGCCGAGGACCAAGCCGCCAAGCTCGCGGAGATGCAGTGACGACAATCGCCGAAGCCCTGCGCGACGCCGCGGCCAAGCTGGCGGCGGCAGGCGTGCCGGAGCCGCGCTTCGAGGCGCGACTGCTGGCCGGCGCGGCCTTCGGCCTTTCGCGCGAGCAGTTGATCGGGCGCGACGGCGAAGCCGTCTCGGCGGAGGCATTTTCCAAGCTGGCGGATTTCCTTGCCCGACGCGTTGCGGGCGAGCCGGCGCAGCGTTTGCTTGGCCGTCAGGAATTCTGGAGTCTCGATTTCGGTCTTGGTCGCGAAACGCTCATCCCGCGCGCGGATTCCGAGACGGTCGTCGAAGCCGCGCTTGATGCCATCCCCGATAAAACTGCGCCCTTGCGCCTGATCGATTTTGGCACCGGCACGGGCTGCCTATTGCTGGCGCTACTCAGCGAGCTGCCCAATGCTTCGGGCCTCGGTATCGATGCGAGCCAAGGCGCGCTCGATGTGGCGGCGGCCAATGCCGAGAATCTCGGGTTCGCGACGCGCGCGCGTTTTCAACGCGGCGACTGGGGGCAGGGGCTCGCCGGGCCGTTCGATCTGATCGTCAGTAATCCGCCTTACATCCGCGACGGCGACATCGAAACCCTCGCGCCGGAGGTAGCGCGCTTCGAGCCGCGCCGCGCGCTCGCCGGAGGACCGGATGGGCTCGACTGCTACCGGGCGCTGGCGCCCGACATCGCGCGGTTGCTCGTGCCGGGCGGCCTGGCTGTGCTGGAAATCGGCCAGGGCCAGGCTGACGAGGTCGCGGCGATTTTCGCCGCGTCCGGTCTGCGCGCTGCCGGACGGCGCGCCGATCTGGCCGGAATCGACCGGGCCTTGTGCTTTCGACGCTGAAAAGCGGCATTTCGCCCCTTAAGACTCTGAGAAAAAGCCATTTTTCCAGCGAAAAAACCAGTTGGAAAGCGCCCCAAAGCCGACTAGCTTTCCTTGACGCCGATGGCTTGCGAGCCGCGGCCTTGTCATCCCGAACCTTCGCCCGTTCCTCCACCGGTTCGCCGGGAGGTGGTGTCGTTCTGAAGGCCCAGCCGACCGGCTTGGGAACCGTGCTTTGCGGTTTCGCCGGACGCCGCGGATGGCCCACTCAGCAGAAGCGAAACTTGACGGTATGAGACAAGTTCCCAATTCGAAGCGGTCGCGGGGCCGTAATGGCCGCAAGCCGCACAATCCGCATGGCGGCGGCGGCTCTAACAAAAACCAGACCTACGACAGCTCCGGCCCGGACATTAAGGTTCGCGGCTCGGCCAGCCAGGTTCTGGAAAAGTATCTGGCCCTGGCGCGCGACGCGACCGCGGCCGGCGACCGCATCGCCGCGGAGAACTACTTCCAGCATGCCGAGCATTACTACCGCATCCTGAGCGCCAATCAGGCCGCTCAGGCCGCCCAGCGCCAGCAGAACGGCCAGCAGGGCGCCGCGCCAAACGGCCAGCCCAATGGCCCGCAAGGTGGCGGCGGATATAGCCGGGCGACACCGGCCGATCCCAATCTGTTCGATGGCGACGGCGAGAGCGACGACGAGGACGAGGGCAGCGATCAGCCCCAGATGATCACCTCGGACACGCCCCAGCCGATTTAAGGCGGGCTTTCCAGGTTTAATGATCGAAACGGCGGGCGCTTGCGGGCGTCCGCCGTTTTTTTGCGCGATTTCGCCGCTTCGCCCCCTTGCGGGCGGATTTTCCCAATCCCATATGCCCTTTAGGAAATTCGTAAAGGATTTCAGTGCTATCGGAGTCGCTCACAGGAGGGCTCCGGCATAACCGCTTGCTTGGTTCAAGGAGCGACAATGGACTTGGAAAAATACACCGACCGTTCGCGCGGCTTTCTGCAATCGGCGCAGACCCTTGCCGCCAATCTCAAGCACCAGCAGCTCAAGCCTGAGCATCTGCTGAAGGTGCTGCTCGACGACGAGGAAGGCCTCGCCTCCAACCTCATCGGCGCGGCCGGCGGCAATGCCGCCCAGGCGCGCGACGCCATCACCGCTGAACTCAATTGCATTCCCAAGGTCGAAGGCTCGGGCGCCGATCAGGTGTTCCTGTCCTCGGAGACCGCGCGCGTCCTCGATAGCGCCGAGCAGATGGCCAAGAAGGCGGGCGACAGCTACGTCACCGTCGAGCGCATCCTCATGGCGCTGGCCATGGCCGCCGGCAGCAAGGCCGCCGAGATTCTCGGCAAGGCCAAGGTGACCGCGCAGGGGCTGAATGCCGCCATCGAAGCGGTGCGCAAGGGCCGCAAGGCCGACAGCGCCTCCGCCGAGGAAGGCTTCGACGCGCTGAAGAAATATGCCCGCGACCTCACCGCCGCGGCGCGCGAGGGCAAGATTGATCCGGTCATCGGCCGCGACGAGGAGATCCGCCGCACCATCCAGGTGCTGGCGCGCCGCACCAAGAACAATCCCGTCCTGATCGGCGAACCCGGCGTCGGCAAGACCGCCATCGTCGAAGGCCTCGCCGTGCGTATCGTCAAAGGCGACGTGCCGGAAGGCTTGAAGGACAAGAAACTTCTATCGCTCGATCTCGGCGCGCTGATCGCCGGCGCGAAATTTCGCGGCGAATTCGAAGAGCGCCTGAAAGCCGTATTGGAGGAGATCACCTCCGCCGCCGGCGAGGTGATCCTCTTCATCGACGAGATCCACACCCTGGTCGGCGCCGGCAAGGCCGACGGCGCGATGGACGCCTCCAACATGCTCAAGCCCGCGCTGGCGCGCGGCGAGCTGCATTGTGTCGGCGCGACCACGCTCGACGAATATCGCAAATATATCGAGAAGGACGCTGCCTTGGCGCGGCGCTTCCAGTCGGTCTTCGTCGAAGAGCCGACCGTCGAGGACACCATCTCGATCCTGCGCGGTCTGAAGGAGAAGTACGAGCTGCATCACGGCGTGCGTATCACCGACAGCGCCCTGGTGGCGGCGACGACGCTCTCGAACCGCTACATCACCGACCGCTTCCTACCCGACAAGGCCATCGACCTGGTCGACGAGGCGGCGAGCCGCCTGCGCATGGAGGTCGATTCCAAGCCCGAGGCGCTCGACGAGCTCGACCGGCGCATCATGCAGCTCAAGATCGAGCGCGAAGCCCTCAAACGCGAGAGCGACGACGCCTCGCGCGACCGCTTGAAAAAGCTCGAAGGCGAGCTGGAGACGCTCGAAGCCCAGTCCGCCGCCATGACCGCGCAATGGCAGGGCGAGAAGGACAAGCTCAATGCCGCGCAGAAGACCAAGGAGCGTCTGGAGCAGGCGCGCAGCGAGCTGGAGATCGCCCAGCGCAACGGCGACTGGACCCGCGCCGGCGAGCTGACCTACGGCGTCATCCCGGAGCTGGAGCGCGATCTCAAGAAATCCGAGGAGGAGGGCAAGAGCCACGTCCTCAACGAGGAGGTGCGCGACGATCACATCGCCGCCATCGTCTCGCGCTGGACCGGCATTCCCGTCGACAAGATGCTCGAAGGCGAACGCCACAAGCTGCTCGCCATGGAGGAGAATCTGGCGAAGCGCGTCGTCGGCCAAACCGAAGCCGTGCGCGCCGTCTCCGAGGCGGTGCGCCGCGCCCGCGCCGGCCTGCAGGATCCGAACCGGCCGATCGGCTCGTTCATGTTCTTGGGCCCCACCGGCGTCGGCAAGACCGAGCTCTGCAAGGCGCTCGCCGAATTCCTGTTCGACGACGACACGGCGATGATCCGCATCGACATGTCCGAATATATGGAGAAGCATTCGGTCGCCCGCCTGGTCGGCGCGCCGCCGGGCTATGTCGGCTACGAGGAGGGCGGCGCGCTCACCGAAGCGGTGCGCCGGCGTCCCTATCAGGTCATCCTGTTCGACGAGGTCGAGAAGGCGCATCCGGACGTGTTCAACGTCCTGTTGCAGGTGCTCGACGACGGCCGCTTGACCGACGGGCAGGGCCGCACGGTGGACTTCCGCAACACCATCATCGTGCTGACCTCCAACCTCGGCAGCCAGGTGCTGGCCGAGCAGCCGGAGGGCGAGCCGGCCGAGAAGGTGCGCGAAGAGGTGATGGAGGTGGTGCGGGCGAACTTCCGCCCCGAATTCCTCAACCGCCTCGACGAGATCCTGCTGTTCCACCGCCTGGGCCGCGGCGAGATGGGCCATATCGTCGAGATCCAGCTGCACCGGCTGGAGAAGCTGCTCGCTGACCGCAACATCACGCTGTCGCTCGACGCGCCCGCGAAGGCCTGGCTGGCCGACGCCGGCTACGATCCGGTCTATGGCGCGCGTCCGCTCAAGCGCGCGATCCAGCGCCATCTGCAGAACGCCCTGGCGACCTTGCTGCTCGAAGGCAAGATCGGCGACGGCGAGACGGTGAAGGTGAGCGCCGGCAAGGACGGCCTGACCATCAACGGCAAGAAGGCCGCAGCGGCTTAAAGGCCGCGCAGCGCAGAAACTAAAAAGCCCGGCTCGCGAGAGCCGGGCTTTTTGATTCCGTCAGGCCGCGCCTATTTCTTGGTGGTCTTGCTGTCCGGCTTGGAGGCGTCGGCGACCTTGGTCGCGCTGGCGAGCGGCAGCTCGGCCATGCGGGTCTCGAGCTTGCCCTTCTCGATCTGGAAGGCGGTCAGCACCTTGCCTTCGAGCTTGGTGCCGGTCGGCAGCTTCACGCCGAGCGGATTGACCTGCTTGTTGTCGACGATCACTTCGTAATGCAGGTGCGGGCCGGTGGCGCGGCCGGTGGCGCCGACATAGCCGATGATCTGGCCCTGCTGCACCCGCGCGCCCGGCTCGATGCCGCGGCCGATCTGGCTCATATGCGCATAAGCGGTGGAGAAGGTGCCGTTGTGGCGGATCTTGACGTAGCGGCCGTAAGCGCCCTTCCAGTCGGCTTCTACGACGACGCCGGAGCCGGCGGCCTGGATCGGGGTGCCCGAGACGGCGCCGAAGTCCACGCCCTGGTGGCCGACGGTGTAGCCGAGGATCGGATGCATGCGCGAGCCGAAGCCGGATGTCAGCCTGGCGCCGTCGATCGGCGTCTTGAGCAGCGCCTTACGGACCGATTCGCCCTTGCCGTTGTAGTAGTCGGCGATGCCGTCGGGCGTGACGAAGCGGTAGATGCGATGCGTGGTGCCGCCGAGGGTCAGTTCGGCATAGCCCATCTCGCCGACGCGGGCGGTCTCGCCGTC
>DASTMO010000082.1:0-13624 GCA_035714115.1 Alphaproteobacteria bacterium | reverse complement strand
GCCGCAGCGGTCTCAGCCCCCATTCGGAGCACCCCTAGGACTGGCCGGGATGATGGGGCGGGGCGGGTCCAGAAGCAAGGACGAATCGGGCGATTCCGGGCCGCGACCACACGCAAAAACGGCACGGGTTGCATAGATTTAGAAACAATCGGGCCGCGGCAGGCAAGTCCTGCCGCGGCCCGAGCGATCAAAGGCCTAAGCTTGCTAGACGCGCGTCATTTGCCGACGGCGAGGAGCTCCTGCATGCGCTTGACCACGTTTGGCGGAACGCTGACGGTGTTGGAGACCAGGGCCTGCAGCTTTTCGCCTTCCATCGGGAAGAAATCGAGCTTCATGCGCTCGATATCGGCGAGGAGTTCCTTGTCGTTCTTGACCATGTCGTCGAACGCCGCCCGCAGCGCTTTAAGACGCTCGGCCGGCACGCCGGGCGTGGTGTTGAAGGCGCGGCCGATGTCGCCGCCGGAGGCGTAAGTGGCGAGGACCTGCTTTTCTTCGGGCGTGCGGCCGAATTCGACGACGGCCGGCACGTCGGGAATTTCCGGCGAGCGTTCGAGCACATACTGCACCAGAAGCGAGGCCTTCTTCTCTTTCAACCAGGCGGCGCGCGCTGTCTTCATGGTGTTCCACGAGGTCAGCGCGCCGTCGACCTCGCCGCGCTCCATGGCGAGGAGGCCGTCGGTCGAGCCGGGATAGCCGGCGATGATCTTGAATTTGGTGCCGAGCATGCCGTTGAGGATGCGCGGATAGCCGTCCGACGGCGAGCCCGGACCGGTCGAGGCGACCGAGGTCTCGTTGGTCAAGACGTCCTGGATCGTTTTGGCCTTCGCCGTATGCCATAGCACCTGCACCTCGATGTTCGAGGTGAAGCGGCCGATCCAGCCGAACTCGTTCGACTTGTACATCACGCCGTCGGACTTCAGCGCCTCCTCGAGCGCGGCGGTCTGCGACAGGATCGACATGGTGGTGCCGTCCTTGGGCGCCACCGAGTACATGAAGTTGGCGGCCTTGAAGCCGCCGGCACCCGGCATGTTCTGCGGCACGATGTTCGGATTGCCCGGAATATGCTTGCCCATATAGCGCGCGGTCAGGCGGGCTAGGCTGTCATAGGAGCCGCCCGGGGCGAAGGCGATGTAAAGGTTGATCGTCTTACCCTTGTAGAATTGCTCGGCCGATTGCTGCGCGCTGGCCGTCGAGGGCAGGGCGAGCGCGGCTGCCCCCGCCAAAACGGCGGCGGTCAGAAGGCGGATGGACGGAATCCGGCTCTCGAATGTCTTCACGTGAAGTCTCCTGGTCGTGTTGCGGCCCATCGTTCGGCAGGCCTTATAATTGGTTAGAAGTCTACAGGTCTTGTATGGGACTTGCCAAGCTTCGCGCTGTGAAAGGCTTGTGTGCAGTGCGATATGGCGGGCGCGAAATATCCGCAAGTTGTTCGCTTCGCTCCCGCGCCGTAAAAGGATGTGCATGATTTTCAACGCGCTATCCGTCGTCATCCGCCATCTGCGACATGTCACGCTCATTGTCGCGATGTGCTGTGTCGCCCAGTCTGCTCTTGCCGATTGCGCCGACGCGCCGGCGCCCGGGGTCGATTGGCGGCGCTGCTATCAGGACGGCCGCAGCTTCGCCGGTCGCGATCTGTCGGGCGCGCAATTGCGCGACGCCAGCTTCGGCCGGGCCAATCTCGCGGGGGTCAATTTCGCAGGCGCCGACGCCTTCAACGCCAAATTCTATTCGGCCGATCTGGCGGGCGCCTCCTTTGCCGGGGCGCGCGCCGCCGACGCCGATTTCAGCGACGCCGACCTGCAGGGCGTCAATTTCGCCAAGGCCGACCTGCGCGGAGCCAAACTGGTGGCGGCCGATCTGCGCGGCGCCGACTTTTCCGGCGCCAACCTGCGCGGGGCGGACCTGTTCCGCGCTCGCCTCGGCGGGGCGCTCTGGACCGACGGCAAGACCCGCTGCGCCGCGGCCTCCCTGGGGCAGTGCGACTGAGCCGGGAGCCGGCTTTTTCTTCTTTTCGGCACCCTGGCCGATTTAGGAAGTCTTTACTCCTATTGGATAGGATCGATCTCGATCAAGGCGTAGCCGGGGGGCTGCGAAAGTCGAGGCTGCCGTGGATTTTTCGGACGACATTCAGCGAGCCAAGCAATTGGCGGATCAGGCGCTCGGCTTTCTCGGGAAAGCCGCTCAGCCGGCGCATCCGCGCAACTTCGCCCTGCTTTACGGCTATTTCTCCCGCAAGTTTCCGGCGCTGACGCGCGACTTCGAGCCCTGGATCAAGGGGGAGAACCAGGTGACCGACGCCGCGCTCGGCGCGCTTTATCATCGCCATTTCTCCGGCGAAGCCGAGGTGCAGGCGATCCACAACGCCAGCGGCGTGATCGAGGCGATGCTCGACAAGCTGCTGTCGCAAATGGGCGAGGCGCGCGACAGCAACCGCGCCTACGGCCAGGCGCTGCAGGATTTCTCCGGCCACATCGAAGGCGACAATGTCGCGCTCGACATGAACGCCTTGCGCGCGGCGCTCACCGGCATGCTGGATGAGACGCGCAAGATGGAAGCCAACTCGCGCCGGCTCGAATCGCAATTCTTCGCCGCCAACGCCGAACTGACCGAGCTCAAGCAGACGCTCGACCATATGCGCCAGGAGGCCATGACCGACGGCCTCACCGGCATCGCCAACCGCCGCAGCTTCGATCAGAGCCTGAGCGTCTTCACGCGCGACGCCGACCGCCTGCCGCTCGCCATGGTCATGGTCGATATCGACCATTTCAAGAAGTTCAACGACAGCTTCGGTCATCAGACCGGCGATCAGGTGCTGCGCTTGGTGGCGCAGACCTTGGTGGATTGCGTGCGCGGCCAGGACTTCGCGGCCCGCTTCGGCGGCGAGGAGTTCGTCATCCTGCTGCCGAACACCAATCTCGACGGCGCCTACGCGGTGGCTGACAACATCCGCAACAAGGTGGCGGCGAAGAAGATCACGCGCCGCAGCACCGGCGAAAGCCTTGGCCAGATCACGCTATCGCTCGGCATCTCCCTCTATCGGCCGGGCGAGGACGTCGCCGCCTTCATCAGCCGCGCCGATCAGGGGCTCTATCTCGCCAAGGACCACGGTCGCAACCGCGTCAGCTCGGTCGAAAGCCTGCGCGACATGGCGGCGAGCGCTTAACGCGCGCGCCGCCGCATCGTCACGCCGTCACTTGCACGTCAGCGCGGTACTTGTCGCAGAGCGTCTGCCAGCGTTCGGCCTTGCGCTTCTGCGCGGCATCGACCTCCGGCGGAATCTCCAGGAACGGCGGGCGCAGCGGGCCGGGATCGACATAGCCGGCATAGCGGATGGCGATCTTCGCCGCCGTCTCGCGCCAGGACATGCTCGGCGGCGTGGCGCCGACCGGCGGCGCCAGATCGAGGGTGATCTCGGTCGCGCGAGCGATGTCGCCGCGCTTCATTGCCTCGCGCAGCGCCAGCTGGGGCCATGGCCCCATCCAGGCTTCGATCGACCAGAAGCCGCGCGCGCCGACTTGGCCGTAGGTCGCATATTGCCACTGGTTGCAGAACACGGTCATCTTGCCGCGCGTCATGTCGATCAGGCGCATGAACTCCGGCGGCTCGCGATGGCTGTCCTTCATCGCGACGATGCTGGGAATCTTCAGCAGCTCCTGCACGATGCCGAGGTTGAGCTTGATATTGTGCAGCGGCGGGTTGTGATAGACCATGATGCCGAGCTTGGGGAACAGCTCGGCGATATCCTGAAAGAAGCGGACCGCGTTCTGCGGCGACGACGGGAAGTAGAACGGTACGCCGATCAGCGCGCCGGCCGCTTTCGTCTGCTCGATGATCCGAAGCTTGGCGATCACTTCGCGCGTGTTCAGGCCCGTCGCGCCGACGAACATCGGCACACGGCGATTGTTGATCTCCGTCGCGGCGCGGGTCAGCGTCTCGAATTCGGCGGGCAACAGCGTGTGAAACTCGCCGAAGCTGCCGGCGGTCGAGATCACGTCGGCGCCGTCGCCGATCATGCGGTTGAGGCCTTTTTCCAGCCGGTCGAGCGCGATCGTGTCGGTGGCGTGGATGTCGGCGGCGTCGTCGGTGGCGAAGGCCGGCATCATCGCCATGAGGCCGGAAAGATCGTCCGAATGAATCATGTGAATCTCCCTGTTGGGGTTCCTGACGGGCGGCGCGCGCCTATTTGAAGTTGGCCTTCAGGATGTCGATGACGTCGGGCGGCGTGTCGGCGACGACGCGGCGGTAGAAGGCTTCCAGCTCCTCGCCCTTCACGGGGATGAACTTGAATTTGCGCTTCTCCAGCTCGGCGATGAAATCCTGGTCGCCCAACATGTCGTTCCAAGCTTTGCGCAGCGTGGCGACGCGCTCAGGCGGCGTCTTGGGCGGCAGGACGTAGGGCCGCGCCGCCGACAGGCCTTCGTTGATCGTCTCGAACAGCGCACCCGGATCCTTCACCAGCTCGCCCACGGTGGGCGCGTCCGGAATCAGAGGGTCGCGTTCGGTGCCGCTCACCGCCAGCACCTTGGCGAAGCCGCTGCTCAGCCATTGCGGGCGGGCGCGGGTGATGCTTTCGGTGGTGTTGGTGCGACCGTCGATCTCGCCGCGCTCGATCGCCAGATCCTGCTCGGCGCTTTCGTAGCCGTTGACCATGTTGAGCTTGATGCCCAGCGCGTTCTGCCAGACCAGGCTGAACAGATAGGTGCCGGTACCGAGGCCCTGCGTGCCGATGGCCGGCGGCGTCGCCGACTTGCGGATGTCCTCGATGCTCTTGAATTTGTCGGCGCGCACGACGAGCGCATAGGTGCTGCGCGTCCAGCTGCCGAGGACGGGCATCTTGCTGAGATCGAACTTCACGACACTCGAGCCGGCGAGCTGCTGCAAATAATGGCCGCTGCCGAGCTGGTAGATGTTCAAACCGTCCGGCTGGGCAATGTTGTAGGCGGTGTTGATGGAGGCGAGGCCGCCGGCGCCCGGCTGGTTCTGGGCGATGATCGTCGGATGGCCGGGGATGTGCTTGCCAAGGAACTGCGCGACGAGGCGGCCATCGGTGTCGGCGGTGCCGCCGGCAGCGTAGCCGATCACCACGCTCATGCGCTTGCCGGCATAGTAATTGTCCTGGGCCGCGGCGCTGCCGGCGGCGCAGGACAGCAAGGCGGCGAGCGTCGCGGCTCCGGCCTTCATCACTTGGTGCATCGTTTCTCTCCCTGTTGTCGTTTTGACGCCGCCTTTTGACGGTCGTTCATGCGGCGCTCGCGCGCCGAAATCTCAGCCGTGCAGCCACCGTTCGCCGTCGAGGCCGGGGCGGCCGGGGTATTTCGCCGCCACCGCGCGCACGCTCGGATGGTCGAGCACGCCGAGGCGGCCGTTGTCGTGCAGCGTGTTGTTGCCGACCATCAGCGTCGCGCCGCGCGCTTCGGCGGCGGTGTGCAGGTTGTAGGCGAAGTTCTTGCCGCCGCGCCCGAGATGCATGTGCACCGCACCGCTGTGGAAGGAGGCGATGAACTCGCGATAGTCCTCGTCCGGGCATTGCGCCGGCGTGACGCAGGCGGCCGGATGCACGCCGCCGTGAGGGCCGCGGATCTCGAAGGCATAGTCGTCGCCGACGCTCTTGGCCAATTCGCGCAGGAAGCGCTCGATGAGCTTGGCTTCCTCGCCGCCTTCGAACTTGGTCATGTGGTTGTTCTCGACGGTGATCCGCACCGGCGCGCTGAACTTGGGCGGAATGCCGATATGGCGGGCCCAGACCGGCATCATGCGGTCGCAGACGAAGACGCCTTTGGTGTCCTCGGGATTGACCGCCGGATAGATGCCTTCCGGGAAGGGGCGATAGCGCCCGTCATGCCGCCAATAGGCGTAGCTGTCGCCGCCGCGGATCGGCTCGCCGGCGCTGCCTTCCAGATGCGTGCCGTTGGGATGGGTCAGGCGCCAGCGATCCCCGGGCTTCATCATTTCGGCCATGCGATAGCGGATTTCCGAGATCAGCTCGTGCGGCGTGCGCGCCCAGGCGCTGCAGAGAAGCGGCGCGGTGGTCGCCATGTTGCGGACCATCGGCACTTTGTGTTCCGACAGGATGTCGTTCCACTCCTTGCCCTCTTCCTCGGAGGACAAGTCGAGGACATGGCTGATGACGAGATCGGCGCCCTTCACCGCGTGGCGCAGGATCGACGGCACGCGCCAGATCGTCTCCTTGGTCGGGATGTCCGGCCAGATCACGTTGGGGCGAACCGGCATGTCGACCCACATGACGACAGGGTGCGCGCCGCGCTGCTGCACCGCCGCCTGGACCCAGGCGATAGCGGTCTCGTCGACGATATTGCGCCCGCCGTGCAGGCCGTCCGGCGCGGCGACGATCAGCACGTTCTGGCCCGGCTGGACGCGCGCGCAATGCTCCATCATGTCGTTGATGGCGATGGCGGCTTCGGGCGGCATGGGCATGGCGGACATGGGGCGGTCTCCTAAGGGGCGCGGCGCTTGCTGACACGCGGCCGGCCGGCGGTGGCGCCGCCGTCGAGGGCGATGATCGCGCCGCTCATGTAGGACGCGGCGTCGGACGCCAGGAACGAGACGAGATGGGCGACGTCGGCCGACGTGCCGGCGCGCCCGAGGGGGATGTGGGCGGGCTTTTCCTCGTCGCTGTCGCGCGCGGCGCGGTGGCGGATGGTGCCGGGGCAGATGCAATTGACGCGGATGCCGTCTGGACCGGCTTCGAGCGCCAAGGTCTTGGTGAACATGGCGACGGCGGCCTTGGAGGCGGCATAGGCGCTGCCGCCGGCGTAAGACAGGATGCCGCTGACCGAGCCGATGTTGACGATGCTGCCGCCGCCCTGGCGGCGCATATGCGGCAAAGCTGCCTGGCTGCACAGCATGGTGCCGTCGACATTGACGCGGAAGGTCTCGCGCCAGCTGGCGAGATCATGGCCCTCGACCATCTCGAAGGGATGGGCCGCAGCGTTGTTGCAGAGCAGGTCGATGCGTCCGAAGACCTCGATCGCGCTCTCGACGGCGGCGCGCGCGCCCTCCGCCGTGCCGATATCGGCGGCGATGATCTTCACTTGGCCGGCGAAATCCTTGAGGCTGTCGCGTGCGCGCACACAAGCCGCCTCGTCGCGGTCGGCGGCCAGCACGGCCATGCCTTCCCCGGCAAGATGGCGCACGATTTCGAAGCCGATACCGGCGGCCCCGCCTGTCACCACGGCGACTTTGCGAACGTCCGTCAACCAACCCCCACGACGCGGCGCGCGATTGCGCGATCAAACGACAACCGCCCGCCGGCTGCAGCCGGCGGGCGATGCGAGAGGTTTTAGGCGGCGAGGTTCGGCTTGGGCGCCGGCTGCTTGTTCTCGCGCGGCGGCTTCATGCCAGAGGCTTCGTAGGCCCACTGGCCGATTTGATTGAACCAGACCGAATTGACCAGTTGGCGGTCGCGGATGGCGGCAAGGCAAGCCTGCTGCTTTTCGGCCGTGTCGGCATATTTGGCCATGATGTCGAGCGGCGCGTCGCCATGGCCGCCGTCGGACGAGTCGGCCTCGTCGGCGGCGTCCCAATGGGCCAGCGCTTTCTGCGAAAGATTGAGCGCCTTCCACATGTTGCGCGAGGTGCGGGCGCGCTCGCCGACCCGGGCGATGACTTCCTTGCCGCGCGACGCTTCATTGCCGGCGACGCAGGCGAAAGCCTCGAGCCAGGGCTTCGTGCGGCTCACCCAATCGCAATAAGCGATGCGCATCATGGTGACCGGCGCGCCGCTGTAGTTGTAGACGAACTGGCGATCGACGCCGAGGGCGACGGCGAAATCGACCAGGCTTTCGTAATGGCCGGTGACGATCGTCGGGTCTTTCACTTCTTCGACGAACATGTTCTCGATTAGATAGCTGCGCACTTCGAGGTGCGGGCAGTTGCCGGTGATATTGGCGAGCCAGCGCGGGAAGTTGGCGGCGAACACGCAATGTTCGAGCGCGTAAACGCGGGCGCCTTCGCGCGTCAGGTTATTGTCGCGGTATTCCTCCCACAGCGTCGGCACTTTCCAACGCAGATCGACGAAGGTGTCGATAATGGTCTCGCGGAATTGTTGCGGCGTCTGCATGGCGTGGTCCTCTCCCAGAGATCGGCCGGCTTGGGCGGCCTGTTGTGTTGCCCTCACCATAGCTCTCCCGGAGGGGCTGCCTACGCCCTTTCGATTGACAATCGTGTCAAGTATAGTTTGACACGGAAGGGAGCCCGGCATGGACCGCCTGAAGCTGATGGAAACCTATGTCGCCGTTGTCAAAAACGGCAGCTACACGCGCGCGGCGCGCGAACTGGGCGTCACCCGCGCCATGGTCAGCAAGCGCGTGCAGGATCTCGAAGACCTGCTCGACACCAAGCTATTGCACCGCAACACGCATGGCCTCAGCACTACGGGTATCGGCCAGGACTATTTCGACAGCGCGACGGGCCTGCTGGCCCAGCTCGGGGAGATCGAGGAGCGGGTGCAGGCCAAGCGCGCCGCGCCGCGCGGCGATCTCAAGGTGCTGTCCTCGAAAACCTTCGGCGAGACCATCCTTGGCCCGATCATCGCCGAGTTCTGCCGGCTCTATCCGACGATCGCGGTGCAGGTGACCCTGGCCGACCGCGAGCCGGTGTCGCGCGGCATCGATCTGGTCGGCGGCGGTTTCGATATCGCCGTGCGCACCTTGCCGGTGCGCGACAGCTCGCTCATCGCCAAGGCGATCAGCGGCCTGCCGCGCGTGCTGGTCGCCGCGCCGGCCTATCTCGAGCAGCATGGCGCGCCGGCCAAGCCGGAGGATCTGGCGCGCCACAACTGCCTCGATCCCAGCGGCATGGCACAATATAGCTGGGATTTTCGCGGCAAGGCCGGGGCGCGGGTGCAGACCGTGCGCGTGTCGGGCGCGCCGCGCGCCAACAGCAGCTTCGTCATCCGCGACGCGGCTCTGGCCGGTCTTGGCATCGCCATCCTGCGCAAATATCTGATCCTCGACGATATCGCTGCCGGAACGCTGGTGCCGGTGCTGCCCGAGCATGTGCTCGACGAGCGCACGCTCTACGTGATCTATCAGAAGGATCGCCGCCTGCCGCTGCGCATGCGGGTGTTCATCGACTATCTGTCGAAGCGCGTGAAGGATTACCTGCAGGCGCGGCCGTCTTTGCCGGCGACCCTCAACCCGCTGCTGGCGCGCAGCATGCCGGAAGAGAAATCTCAGTAAGTCGGCTCTTCAGTAAGTCGGCTCTTCAGTAAGTCGGTTGGCGCCGCATGTTGCCGTAGCGGTCGCCTGACTGCACCTTGAGCTCGCGCACGCCGTCCGCCTGCATCACGCGCAGCGGCACGTCGACGCCGGGCTCGCCGAGCGACCACAGGCGTTTGTAAAAATCGCCGAGGCCTTTCACCGGCTTGCCGCCGATGCCGATCACCACGTCGCCGCGCTTGAGCCCGGCCTTGGCCGCGGGGCCGCCTTGCGTGACGTTGCCGAGCACCAGCGCGCCGTCCTTGGTCAGCTCGTCGGCATTGATGCCGAGCCAGGGACGGTTGGCCTTGGGCCGGCCGCTCGCCACCATCTCGCCGATCACCGGACGCAGCAGTTCGGCGGGCACGAACATGTTGCCGGGCAAGGATTGGCCGGGGACCGCGTCGTTGATCAGCAGCGAGCCGATGCCGACCAGCTTGCCGTCGGCGCCGAGCAGCGGCGCGCCGCCGAAGCGTTCGACCGGCGGCGAGGCGAAGATGGCGCGATCGAGCATGTATTCCCAGGGCGCCGCATAGCTGCGCACCGAGGCGACGATGGCGGGCTGCAGGCCTTGCACGTTGCTGTCGCCGGCGATGATGACCGGCTGGCGCACCGCGAGATCGCGCGAGCTGCCGAGCTCGAGCGCCGGCAGATCGGGCGTGCCGGCGAGCTTGATCAGGCCGAGGCCGCTGGCCTGATCGGTACCGACGACCTGAGCGGCGCGTTTGCGGCCGCGATGATCGGTCACCTCGACGGAGGATGCGTCGGTGATCAGATAGCCGATGGTGACGATATGGCCGTCCGGCACGCCGGGGGAAGTGATCACCGCGCCGTTGCCGTCGCGCTGGGTGCCGAGTCGGCGCGCCGAGGGCGCGTCTTTCGGAACTTCGGCGCGGATCTGCACCACCGATTGCGCAATGCGCTCGGGCGTCAGTTTCTGCTGCGCCTGAACGGCGGGCGCGGCGAAGGCCAGCGCGGCGGCGCTCAAGACGAGGGCGAGCAAGGCGGGACGAGGAAACGCGAAGGCGGTGCGCATCGGCAGTCTCCCAAAAAGCTGTGGGCAAAACTTTAGCGGCTCCGGCGGCGCTTAGCAAAAGGCGCTTTTCCGGGGGATAACTCAGGCCATTTCGCCGCTTGGCCTGAGGCGGCGCGTGCTATAATCCAGGCAAATGTCATCCGATCCGTTTGATCTGGCCGCCCCGCCGCCGGCTCCCTCCGGCCGTCCCGGGAGCGCCGCCGTTCCGCCCTATATCGCGACGCTCAACGAGCAGCAGCGCGCCGCCGTCGAAGCGCTCGACGGTCCTGTGCTGGTGCTCGCCGGCGCCGGCACCGGCAAGACGCGCGTGCTGGTCACGCGCCTGGCGCACATTCTGTCGTCGGGCCGCGCCTTTCCGTCGCAGATCCTCGCCGTCACCTTCACCAACAAGGCGGCGCGCGAGATGCTCGAGCGTGTCTCCGCCCTGATCGGCAACCGCGCCGAGGGCCTCTGGCTCGGCACCTTCCACGCCATCGGCGCGCGCATCCTGCGCCGCCATGCCGAACTGGTCGGGCTGAAGTCCAACTTCACGATTCTCGATGCCGACGATCAGGTGCGCCTGATCAAGCAGCTCCTGGAAGCGGCGGGCATCGACGACAAGAAATGGCCGGCGCGCGCGCTCAGTGTCGTCATTCAGCGCTGGAAGGATCGCGGCCTGACGCCCGACAAGGTCGGCCATTCCGACGAAGGCACCGAAGCGGCGGGCGGGCGTTTGCGCGAGCTTTACGCGCAATATCAGGAGCGCCTCAAAACGCTCAACGCCTGCGACTTCGGCGATCTCATGCTCCATTGCGTCACCCTGTTCCTGCAACACCCGGACGTGCTCGCCGACTATCAGCGCCGCTTCCGCTTTCTGATGGTCGACGAATACCAGGATACCAACGTGGTGCAGTATCTCTGGCTGCGCCTTTTGGCCCAGGGCTCGCGCAACATCTGCTGCGTCGGCGACGACGACCAGTCGATCTATGGCTGGCGCGGCGCCGAGGTCGGCAACATCCTGCGCTTCGAGAAGGACTTCCCTGGCGCCACCGTGATCCGCCTGGAGCGCAACTACCGCTCCAAGGGCCATATTCTCGGCGCTGCCTCGGGCCTCATTGCCCACAACGAGGGCCGCCTCGGCAAGACGCTGTGGACCGAGGACGAGGAGGGCGACAAGGTCGTCGTCGGCGGCGTGTGGGACGGCGAGCAGGAAGCGCGCGAGGTCGCCGAGGAGATCGAGGCGCAGCAGCGCGCCGGCGTTGGCCTCGACAATATCGCCGTGCTGGTGCGCACCGGCTCGCAGACGCGCGAGTTCGAAGAGCGCTTCATCACGCTCGGCATTCCCTATCGCGTCATCGGCGGTCCGCGCTTCTACGAGCGTCAGGAAATCCGCGACGCCATCGCCTATTTGCGCCTGATCGCTTCGCCGGACGACGATTTGGCGTTCGAGCGCATCGTCAACACGCCGCGCCGCGGTCTCGGCGACGCGACTCTGCAGGTGCTGCACCGTATCAGCCGTAGCGAAGGCCGCTCGCTGATGAGCGCGGCGGAGATCGTCACCGGCACCGACGAGGTCGGCGCGCGGGCGCGCACATCGTTGCGCGACCTGATCGAAAGCTTCAACCGCTGGCGCGGCGCGGCTTCCGGATTGCCGCCCGCCGAGCTCGCCGAGCTGGTGCTCGACGAGGCGGGCTATATCGCCATGTGGCAGGCCGACAAGTCGGCCGAAGCGCCGGGCCGCATCGAGAACCTGAAGGAATTGGTGGCGGCGCTCGAGGAGTTCGAGAGCCTCGGCGCCTTTCTCGAGCATGTCAGCCTGGTGATGGAGCGCGATTCGGGCGAGGGCAGCGAGATGGTCACGCTGATGACGCTCCATGCCGCCAAGGGTCTGGAATTCGACATCGTCTTCCTGCCCGGCTGGGAAGACGGGCTGTTTCCGCATCAGCGCGCCCTCGACGAGTCGGGCGGCGCGGGCCTCGAGGAGGAGCGCCGTCTCGCCTATGTCGGGCTGACGCGCGCGCGCCGGCGCGCCTATGTCTCCTTTGCCGCCAATCGCCGCGTGTTCAACGAATGGCGCTCGAACATTCCCTCGCGCTTCGTCGACGAACTGCCGACCGAGCATGTCGAGACGAAGCCCAACGCCATCTTCAACCAGCAGCCGGCGCAGCAGCGCGGCTGGTCGGATGTGCATGACCAGCCGCGTTACGGCAGCAGCCGCGACTCCTGGAATGCCGGCGGCCGATCCGGCCGCGCGTTCGACGCACGCAAAGTCGGGCCGAACAGCTATAGCGCCGTGCCGGACAAGAAAGCGCCGAGCGGTTTGCAAAAGGGCGACCGCGTCTTCCACCAGAAGTTCGGCTATGGTCGTATCGTCACGATCGACGCCAACAAGTTGGAGATCGCCTTCGACAAGGCCGGCATGAAGAAGGTGCTCGACAATTTCGTCGAGAAAGCCTGATGAGCGTATCGGGAATGACTGGGCCGCAACAACTTTGGCGCATTTCTTTGACTGCGCCTGAAACGGCCTATGAAGCGCTGGAGATGGCGCTCGTCGGCTTCGGCGCGGTGACGGCGCAGACCGGTGCGGCGGAGCCTGATAGCGATCCGGGCAACGATCGCCCCGCCGAGGATTGGCGCATCGAGGCGATCTGCGAGGAAGAGCCGGACATTTCCGCCGTCACGCTGGCTCTGGCCGCGGCGGCGAACGGCATCGGCTTTTTGCTGCCGGAAGTGCATATCGAGAAATTGCCGCCGGTCGATTGGCTGGCGGAGAACCGTAAGGGCTTCCCGCCGGTGCGCGCCGGGCGCTTCTTCGTGCGCTCCGCCTTCGACGATGCCGCGCCGCCGCCGGGCAGCTTGGCGCTGACCATCGACGCCGGGCCGGCCTTCGGCTCGGGCCGCCATGACACGACGCGCGGCTGCCTCCTCGCTCTCGACCGCCTGCTACAAAACATGCTTCGCCCGCGCACGCTCGATGTCGGCTGCGGCTCGGGGATTCTCGCGCTCGCTGTGGCGGCGCGGCGCAAATGCCCCGTGCTGGCGGTGGACAACGACATCTGGGCGGTGCACAACACGCGCGCCAATGCCAAAAGCAACGGCCTGGGGCGCTTCGTGACGGCGGGTTGGAGCCACGGCTTCTCGCGCGTGCCGAAAGGCGAACGCTACGACCTGATCTGCGCCAACATCCTGGCCGGACCGCTGGTGGCGCTGGCGCCGACGGTGAAGCGCCGCCTCGCGCCGGGCGGTGCGGTGATTCTGTCGGGCCTGCTCGACAAGCAGGAGGCACGGGTGCGCGCCGCCTATCGCGCGCAGGGCATGAAGCTGGTGCGCCGCGTCCGCGTGCCGTCGAAAGATTGGGGCGTGTGGCCGACGCTGGTCATGCGGCGCGGCT
>DASTMO010000081.1:0-8838 GCA_035714115.1 Alphaproteobacteria bacterium | reverse complement strand
GTTTGCACTATGACTTTTCCACTGCCGTCGGCGCGATAGACGCCGGGCGCAAAACCGTCGACCGTCAGATCTTCGAGCCAGGCTGCCGAGAGGCGATGCATCAAATGGCGCGGCTTCTCCCATTGGGCGAAGTGCGAGCCGCAGGCGAATTCGACGAAGGCTTTCGGCGAGGCCGCGAGATCGGCATAAAGCTCGCGGTTGGATTCGAGCAGCCGGTCGCCATCGCCGACCATGACCAGCACCGGCAGCGTCAGCTTGGCCGCGCCGTCGCGGTTCCAGCCCCAATAGGTGCGGCTCGGCCCGCGCAGCCCACCTTTGCCCCACTTCGCGCCAATCGGATCGGAGGCGATGCTGGCGGCCCAGGCGACATCCTTCATACCGGGCGCGACTTGATCGGGACATGAGATTGCCGGATTCCAGCGCTTCTCGATGAAATCGTCGAAGGTCTGCAGCGTCATCGGCGCGCCCGATTTGGGAATCTGGTCGGGCTTTTTCGATCCGTCGCGCCGGTAATTGGACGAGGCATAGATCATCAAACGCTCGATCTTTTCCGGGTGCCGTCCAGTGTAGCAGCCGGTGCGGCAGCCGCCGCCCGACCAGCCGATCAGGTGAATCTTTTCCAGCCCGCGCCGCGCGCGGATGAAATCGACGACGCGGTCGATGTCATCAGCCTCGCTGTCGCTGGTGACGAGATCGAACGGGTGAAGCGGCGCGACCGGCGCGGTAAGCGTGCCGGGCACCAAGAGCGGTTGCTGCTTGGGGTCGAGATTGCGCGGATCGTCCATCAACGGACGCGGGGAACGGCCATAGCCGGTCATGTCCATGGCATAGACGTCCCAGCCGCGCAGCGCGAGCGCCGCCATCCAGCTGTAATCCTCGTGCGCCAGATCGAACGCCGGCGTGCAGGGCCAATAGCCGCCATGCACCATCAGCACCGCGCCGCGAAAGGCGCTCTGCGCTCCTGTCTGCGCTCCCTGCGGCTTATCCACAAGATCGGCGCGCACCTTTTCGCGCACATAAAGCTGCACGGATTGTCCAGCGATCGCCGGCACGGTCGAGACATGATCGACGAAATGATCGAAGGTTCTCAGCATCTCTGCGGCCATGCGTTTCCCTAGGTGCTTGTCGTTCTTTGAATCGTATTGTCTCTGGCGGACAGCCGGGCAATGCTAGGCGCAATCACGGCCGTAACGTTCCACGCGCCGAAATCAACAAAACCATTCGGGGATCCATGCGTATTGGCACGCCGCTCAGTCCTTCCGCCACGCGAGTCATGCTGCTCGGCTCGGGCGAACTTGGCAAGGAGGTGGTGATCGCGCTGCAGCGGCTCGGCGTCGAAGTGATCGCCGTCGACCGCTATGGCGACGCGCCAGCCCAGCAGGTGGCGCATCGCGCTCATGTCGTCGCCATGACCGACGGCCGCGCTCTGCGCAAGATCATCGAAGCGGAAAAGCCGCATCTCATCGTGCCGGAGATCGAGGCCATCGCCACCGACATGCTGGTCGAGATCGAGCGCGAAAAGATCGCCGAAGTGATTCCCACTGCGCGCGCCGCCCAACTGACCATGAACCGAGAGGGCATCCGCCGCCTCGCCGCCGAAGAGCTCGGTCTCAAAACCTCGCCTTATGTCTTCGCCAGTACCGCGAACGAAGTGCGCGAAGCCGTCGCCACGGTCGGCCTGCCCTGTCTCTTGAAGCCCGTCATGTCGTCGTCCGGCAAGGGCCAGAGCGTGATCCGCGCCGCCACCGACATCGACCGCGCCTGGGAATATGCCATGACCGCCGGCCGCGTCGCCCAATCGCGCGTGATCGTCGAAGGCTTCATCCAGTTCGATTTCGAGATCACGCTACTCACCGTGCGCGCGGTGGGGGCGAGCGGCGAAGTCGAGACTTTCTTCTGCGAACCGATCGGCCATGTGCAGGTCGACGGCGACTATGTCGAATCCTGGCAGCCTCAGCGCATGACGCCGACCGCGTTGAAGAAAGCCCAGGACATCGCCGCCAAAGTGACCGGCGCGCTCGGCGGACGCGGCATCTTCGGCGTCGAGCTGTTCGTCGCCGGCGACGAGGTCTGGTTCAGCGAAGTCAGCCCGCGCCCGCACGATACCGGCCTCGTCACGCTCGCCAGCCAGCGCCAGAGCGAGTTCGAGCTGCACGCCCGCGCCATTCTCGGCCTGCCGGTGTCGACGGCCATGCTCGGCCCGGCGGCGAGCGCCGTGATCTACGGCGGGCTGGAAGAGAAAGCCATCGCCTTCGAGGGCGTCGACGACGCGCTGAAAGTGCCGGGCAGCGATCTGCGCCTGTTCGGCAAGCCCGAGTCCTTCAAGAAGCGCCGCATGGGCGTCGCCCTCGCCCACGCCGCCGACACAGATCAGGCGCGCGCCAACGCCAAGCTGGCGGCGTCGCGCGTCACACCCGTTTCACATAAGGCGTAACCGCCGACGATTTACAAGGGAGAGCATCATGGCCAAGTCGACCAACCTGACGCCGGAAAAAGAATTCGTGTTCGATTACGTCGAGAAGAACGCCGACGCCATCGCCACGCTCGGCGACAGCATCTTCTATTTCGGCGAGCTCGGCATGCAGGAGTTCGAAACCGCCAAGCTGATGACCGGCATCCTCGAAGAGAACGGCTTCAAGGTCGAGCGCGGCATCTCCGGCTTCCCCACCGGCTTCTGCGCCACCTACGGCTCGGGCCATCCGGTGATCGCTATGCACACCGAGTACGACGCCAACCCGGACAATTCGCAGCAGCCCGGCGTCTCGGAGCAGAAAGGCATCGTCGAAGGCGCGCCGGGCCATTGCGAAGGCCACAACGTCAACGGCGCGGTGCTGGTCGCCAGCGCCCTCGCCGCCAAGCAGGCGATGGACAAGTTCGGCTTCAAAGGCACGCTGAAGATTTTCGGGGCGCCGGCCGAAGAGCAGCTCGTCAGCCGCCCCTACTACGTGCGCGACGGCTGGTTCGACGATGTCGACGTCGCCTTCCATGACCATGTCGGCCAGGTGTTCGGCTGCGGCTACGGCCTGATGCAGTCGGCGCTGATCTCCGCCACCTATACCTTCCACGGCGAGACGGCTCATGCCGGCGTCGTGCCCTGGAAAGGCCGCGACGCGCTCGACGGCGTGGTGCTGATGGACATGGGCATGGCGCAATATCGCGAGCATATGATGCCGACCATGCGCGCCCAACGCGTGATCACCAACGGCGGCGACCAACCCAACATCATTCCGCGCACCGCCGCCGTCTGGTGGTACTTCCGCGATTCGACCGCCGAAGGCGCGCGCAAATTGCTCGCCCAAGCCGACAAGATCGCCCAGGGCGCCGCGCTGATGACCAACACCGAGGTCGAGATCGACGTGATGGCCGCCGTCTGGCCGTCGCGCGGCAATCAGACGCTCGCCGAACTGGTCACCGCCAACATCGACGCGGTCGGCATGCCGGAATGGAGCGAGGAAGAGATGCAGCTCGCGCGCACGCTGCAGGAAAAAGCCAACGTGAAGGTCGAAGGCCTCAAGCGCGACGTGCTGCCGGCCAAGGCCGCTTCCGTGCAAAAGCCGTCGGCCAGCGACTCGGGCGACGTCTCGTGGAAAGTGCCGCAGGTGAAGATGTATTACCCGGCCAACATTCCCAACATCAACAGCCACCATTGGGCTGCCGGCGTCGCCATCGCCCATTCCATCGCGCACAAGGGCGCGGTCGCCGGTGCCAAGGCCATGGCCGGCGCGGTGGTCGATTGCCTGAAGAATCCGGAGATCGTCGCCGAGGCCAAGCGCACCTTCAAAGAAGAGCTGGCCGGCACCGAATACAAGCCGCTGCTGCCGCTCGGGCAGAAGCCGCCGGTCACGCTGAACAAGGCGATGATGGAGAAGTGGCGCCCCGAAATGACGAAGCACTACGTCAAGAAGAAGCCCGTCTTCGTTTCGTAACGGATTCGCCTCTTAAACGCCGCTACTTCAATTCGCTGCCGAACAGCATCGTCAAGTCGCCGCCGACGCGCGTCTCGCGCATCGGCCGCAACTTGGCGACGAGCTTCGCCGCCGCCGGATCGCCGGTGCGGTTGTAATAGGGCTCGAGCCAAGGGAAATGGCTCGGCTTGCTCGAACCGCTGCGATCCTGCTTCACGCCGGTTTTCTGGGCGAAGAAGCTGTCGTCGTCGAAATTCGCCAAGACCAGATCGACCAAACGCTTCAGCGCGCCGTCGCGCTCTTTGTAAAGATCGACGCCGTTATGCGCGCCCAATTCCGCGACCATGACGAGCGGCGCGGCGGCGAACACGTGATAGTGGTAGGCGCGGGCCTTGCGGCCTAACTCAAGCGGCAGGATGCCTTCCGCCGTTACCTGGCGCAGGCCGAGACGCGCCTTGTCCATCGACCAGTCGAACAGCTTCTTGTCGTCGAGCACGACGGACGCGAGAGCCACGGACCAAGCCGCCCAATAAGCATGGTTGTTGCGGCGGCTTTCCTTCTGCTCGGGATCGTAGTCGCGATAGACGATGTTGGCGTAGCGCTTGATCCAGGCCTCGACGGCCTGCTTTTTCGCCGCATCGAGCGACGGCTCGCCGCGAATCTTCAGGTAAGAGGCCGCGACCGGCGCGAGACCCCATTTGCGCACATATCCGCCTTGATCATTAGTGCGGCCGAGCATGGCTTCGTCGGCCGCCCAATTGGCCAGCCAATCGAGCGCACAAGCCGCGAACTTCGGATCGGCCGGCTTGCTCGTTACATAGCGATCCGCCATGACGGTGAGATCGGCTTGGAACTTGTCAATGTTCTTGGTGGCGGCGCGGTACTCCGCTTCAACCGCCTTATCGACGACGCTGGAGCCCGACCCCCGATCAGCGTAATAGCCGCTAAATTCGAGATCCTTCGATCCTTTGGGCGGCGTCGCGCAGGAGAAAAAACCGGCAGGCTGGCCGCGCAGTTCGCGCCGCGCCTCCACGTCGAACGGCGATTTCAGGCTTTGGGCCTGAGCTGCGGCGGCGATGAAGGTCGCCGCCAAAATCAGACCCGCGAATAGTGCCCGCATAGGCGTCCCCTGAGGCAAGCTGCTGCCAGACTTTCAGGATAAACGCGGCTGGTTAACAAATCCTGCGCGAAAGCGGCTTAGCCCATCGGCTTATAGTCTTCCACGGGCTGGTTGCTCGACAGCATGTAATCGGCCAATTCATCGCGCGTCGGGAACCAGACTTCGTCCTCGAACTGCTTGCAATATTTGATCATCTTTTCGAAGCCGTTGGCCATATAGGGCCGGCCGCCGAGTTCGGCATGGACCAAGGCGTCGATACGGCCGGGGCGGCCGCGCTTGGCCTCCTCATAGACGAAATCGAAGCCGTCCTTGAACTGCTGGAAGGCATGGTCGCTCGAATTGGCGCCGCCGTTCCAGGCGCGCCAATCGTTGAAGAACCAATGTTTCGGCACGATGACCATTTTCTTGCCGTCGACCTGCACGACATAGGGCGGATCGTCGTCGCATTGATCGCCGCACCAGGTGTAGCCCTCGTCGGCGAGGATACTCAGCGTCTCTGCCGTATGTCCGCCGCCAGGGCTGACCCAGCCGACCGGCTGCTTGCCGATCACGTTCTTGACCACGCGGTTGACGGCGCGAATCTCCTCGCGCTGCTCGTCCGGCGTCAGGTCGGTCATTTTGATGTCGTTGGTCGTGCCGTGGCCGGCGATCTCGTGGCCCGCCTCGGCCAGCGCCTTCACCGCTTCAGGCCATTTCTCGACCGCCAGGCCGTTGACGTCCACCGTCGCGCGCGCGCCATGACGCCCCATCACTTCCATGATGCGCCAGATGCCGGCATTGCCGCCGTAATTGGCATGCGAGATCGAGACGAGATTCACGCCCGGCGATTTCGATTTCTTGAAGTGGCCGCCCTTGGTGAAAGCTTCGAAGGCCACGGTGAAGGTGGCGCAGATCTTCTTGTTGTCAGGCCATTTGACGGTGCGGCGCATGGCGGCTCTCCATAAGAGTGGATCGCGCAAGCCTATCGGCAGCCCGTCAGAGGCGCAAGAAAACCAAGGATTTGCAGGATGAAACGGGGCTTTCGCCAGGCGTCGCGCCATCCGCGCGCTCCTTGACGCTCCCTGAGCCAACGGTCAAAGTGATCGACGTCGATTCGGCCGGCAGGGGGAGAGGTCGAATGTGGCTCGGCGCTTGCAAGGTTTCGCGCGCTTCCCTTCACTCTCTCGCAGCTTTGTGAGGTTGCCATGACCGCGACGTCACCCACCCCATCCTTTTACGGCGCATTGCGTTTCGTGAAATGGTCCATTGGCGCCGGGCTTCTGCTCGCCGCTCTGACGCCGCTCGCCGCCAAGCCGGCCGTCGCGCAAACCGCCGCCGAGAAAATCTACGCCGAGTTGGCGACGCTGCCGCCGGCCGAGCGCCAGAAGCGCATCGAAGACGGCGCGAAGAAAGAAGGCGCGCTCGACTTCATCCACACCTGGCGCGGCGGTCTCGCGCGCAATCATGTCTCGATGTTTCAGAAGAAGTATCCGTTCCTGAAACTCGACTGGGTCGACATCGGCTCGCAGGACGCCGCCGAGCGCCTCGTCGCCGAGGAAGCCGCCGGTCGCCACTTGACCGATATCGTCAGCATGGCCGTGCCGGACCTGACGGATATTCTCGACCGCAATCTCGTCGCCGCCTATCCGACCCCGGCCGCCGAGAAGATCTTGCCGCAGTACAAAGGCTTCGCCGATCCGAAGAACCGTTGGCTGACCTTCTACTGGAGCGAGTTCGGCATCACCTACAATACCGAACTGACGCCGAAGAACGCCATCCCCGCCAGCTGGGACGACCTGTGCAAGCCCGAGCTGAAGGGCCATGCCTCCTACGATCCGCCGACCGTGCGCTTCATCGTCGGCATCTGGAGCCTGATGGGCGAAGAGAAGGCGAAGAGCTGGATGCAGTGCGTCGGCAAGAACAAGCCGATCATCCAGCGCGGCCACACCCAGCGCATGGAGCTGATGCTCGCGGGCGACCATTGGGTGCAGGGCGAGAACTACATGTACACCTGCTACGAGAAGCTGGCGAAAGACCCGAAGGCGCCCTGCAAAGGCGTGTTCAGCGCGCCCATTCTCGGCATCGGCGGCGCCGTCGTGATCAACAAGAACACGCAGCACCCCTACGCCTCGGCTCTGTTCGCCGACTGGACGCTGAGCGAAGAGAGCCAAGCCTACACCGGCAAGAACTTCCGCGGCCCGGTCGGCATCAAGCATCCGTTCATTCCGGACGGCTCGAACATCTTCACCTATGGCATCGTCGACAATGACGTGGTCGATAAGTCGCTCAAGGCTTGGGACGACTACATCACCAAGGTGAACTGATCGCCGTGTGCCTGATCACAGCGTAAAAGCCGAAGGAGTCCTGCCGTGGCGATGACCGAGCCGGCGGCCCACCCTCAATTGCCGGGTGGACCGTCGCGCCTGAAAGCCTTCGTGTCCGCTTGGACGACCGGCTGGGATTGGCGGCGCCTGGTATTGGTGCTGCTGGCGCTGATGCTGGTCTATCAAGTGATCGTGCCGTTCGGCATGATCGCCTGGACCAGCTTCAAGACGGCGCGGCCGGGCGATCCGGCGTTCCTCAGCCTCGACTTCACCCTGGCCAATTACATCCGCGCCTTCGCTCAGCCGCGCTTCTGGGCGGCGACCTGGAACACGCTTTATTTCTCGCTGGCCTCGACCGCGCTGGCCTTCAGCATCGGCGCGTTCCTCGCCTGGGTGATCGAACGCACCAACACGCCGCTGGCGCGCCTGATCGGCATTCTGCTAGTCGGCCGCATCATCATCCCCGGCATCCTCATCACCATTTCCTGGATCTTGATCGCCAGTCCCAACATCGGCCTGTTGAACCATCTCGGCCTGTGGCTCACCGGCACGCGCAACATTTTCAACATCTACAGCTTCTGGGGCATGGTTTGGGTCCATTCGATCGAGATGGTCCCGTTGACTTATCTCCTGCTCTCCGCCGCCTTCCAGGCGATGGACCCAAGCCTGGAAGAAGCCTCGACCATGACCGGCGCCGGCATCTGGCGTACCTTCCGCCGCATCTCCATGCCGCTGGCGCTACCCGCCGCCGGCGCGGCGATCCTGCTGCTCTTCATCACCACCATCGAGACTTTCGAAGTGCCGCTGCTGATGGGCGGCCGCGCCGGCATCCGCGTCTATGCCACGGAAATTTTCTTCAACACGTCGCGCACGCCGACCGATTGGGGCATCTCCTCGACCTATGCGATCGCCATGACGCTCATGTCGATCCTGCTGCTGATCGTCTATTTCCGCCTGATCCGCCATGGCGAGCGCTATCAAACCGTCACCGGTAAGGGCTATCGGCCGCGCCGCATCGACCTCGGGCGCTGGCGCTTCCTCACCTGCGGTCTGGCGCTGTTCCTGGTGTTCCTGATCACCGGCGTGCCGTTTCTGATGATGCTTTACGTGTCGTTCCTGCCGACCTATATGCCGCCATCGATGCGCGCCTTCGAGCGCATGAACTTCGACAATTACACGGCCATGTTTACCGATCCGGCCGAAGCGCTGATCCCGATGTGGAACAGCACGCTGCTCGGCATCGGCACCGCGACCGTCACCGTTCTGGTCGTCGCCGCCATCGCCTACTTCGTCCACAAGACGAAAATCCCGGGCCGCAAGGCGCTCGACTTCCTCGCCTTCTCTTCCATCGCGCTGCCCAGCGTCGTGCTCGGCGCCGCCTTCCTGTGGTTCTACCTGCTGGTGCCGCTGCCGGTGATCGGCACGCTAACCATCATCGGCCTCGCCTACCTGACGAAATACATGCCGTTTGCCCTCAGGTTCGTCTCCTCCTCCATGGTGCAGATCCACA
>DASTMO010000080.1:0-71441 GCA_035714115.1 Alphaproteobacteria bacterium | reverse complement strand
GCGTATTGAGCCCATGCCCGCGCCCGTCATCGTCTGGCTTCGCCAGGATCTCCGTCTCGCCGACAATCCCGCTTTGGACGCCGCCGCCCGGTTCGGCGGGCCGGTGCTGCCGGTCTATATCCTCGACGAAGCAGGGCAGGGCGAGTGGGCGCCCGGCGGCGCGTCGCGTTGGTGGTTGCATCGCAGCCTCGAAGCCTTGGCGGCGGCGTTCGCCAAGCGCGGCAGCAAGCTGATTCTGCGGCGCGGCGCGGCCGGGCCGATCCTCGAAGACCTGCTCGATGAAACGGGCACCGAGCTGGTGCTGTGGAACCGGCTCTATGAGCCTTGGGCCATCGCGCGCGACACCGCCATCAAGTCGCGCATCGTCGCCAAAGGGCGGCGCGCCGAAAGCTTCAATGCGGCGCTGCTGTTCGAGCCCTGGACGGTCAAGACCGGTGCCGGCGGCCCGTACAAAGTCTTCACGCCGTTCTGGAAGGCGTGCCTCGGCCTCGGCGCGCCGCCTTCGCCGCTCAAAGCGCCCAAGACTCTCGCCGCGCCGGATCGCTGGCCGCGCAGCGAAGCGTTGGACTCATGGGCACTGCTGCCGACCAAGCCGGACTGGGCCGGCGGCATGCGTGAGGCCTGGACCCCGGGCGAGGCGGGGGCGCAGGCGCGCCTCGACGGCTTCATCGCCGACGCCCTGGCCGAGTATCACGTCATGCGCGACCGGCCGGACGTGGAGGGCGTATCCCGGCTGTCGCCCTATCTGCATTTCGGCGAAATCGGGCCGCGCCAGATCTGGCACCGGGTGCAGGCCCGGGTGGCTGCAGAGCAAGCGTCGGCCAAGGGGGCCGAGGTCTATCTCAAGGAGATCGGCTGGCGCGAATTTTCCTATCACCTGCTGTTTCACTTTCCGAGTCTGCCGACGACGCCGTTGCAGGCCGCTTTCGCCGACTTTCCCTGGCGCGAGTCGGTGGCCGATCTCAAGGCTTGGCAGCGCGGGCTGACCGGCTATCCGATCGTCGACGCCGGGATGCGCCAGCTCTGGGCGACGGGTTGGATGCATAACCGGGTGCGGATGATCGTCGGCTCTTTCCTGGTGAAGCATCTGCTGCTGCCCTGGCAGGCGGGCGAGGCCTGGTTCTGGAACACCCTGGTGGACGCCGACCTGGCCAGCAACTCGGCGAGTTGGCAGTGGATCGGCGGCTGCGGAGCGGATGCCGCGCCTTACTTCCGGGTGTTCAACCCTATGCTCCAGGGCGAGAAGTTCGATCCCAAGGGCGAGTATGTCGCCCGCTGGGTACCCGAGCTGGCCGATCTGCCGACGCCGTTGATCCACACGCCTTGGAAGGCCACCGAGATCGAGTTGAAGGGGGCCGGCATCGTGCTTGGGAAGACCTATCCCCGACCCATCGTCGAGCATGAGGGCGGGCGAGCGCGGGCTTTGAACGCCTTTCAAAAGATTCGCAAAGAATCTTAGAGTTGTGAATTAATAAGTTAAAAAAACTGTATAATTCTCCTTTCTTAAAGTAATTTCTTAACATTGATTTGGGGTAGCTTGCGCCGCTTCTTCTTGCATCCGTCGGGGCCGCCCGGCATTGATGCGCGCCCATTAGATTCAGCGAGTTTCATGCCATGGCCGCCCTTCCTCTTCTCCGTTTGCAGAACGGTCGCGACAAGCGCGTCCGCTATGGCCACCCCTGGGTCTATTCCAACGAGATCGTCATGACGCCGGAACTCAAGGCGCTGCCGGCCGGCTCGGTCGTGCGGGTGGACGCCCCGAGCAGCGAACCGCTCGGCGTCGGCCTCTTCAACCCGCGCAGCCTGATCGCCGTCCGTTTCCTGAGCCGCGACCCTAAGGCCAAAATCGACCAGGCTTTCCTGGCCGACCGGCTGGCCAAGGCGCTGGCGCTGCGCGAGGCGCTTTATAAGAAGCCCTATTACCGCTTGGTCCATGCCGAGGCCGATGGGCTGCCCGGTCTGGTCATCGACCGTTACGGCGATGTGCTCGTCTGCCAGATGAACTCTGCAGGCATGGATCGGCTGCGCGAGCCGCTGATCGCCGCCCTGGAAGAGACGGTCGGCCCGAAAGCCATCGTGCTGCGTAACGACACCGCCGCCCGCGAGCAGGAAGGGTTGGAGCAGACCGTCGAGGTGGTGAAGGGCAAGCTGCCCAGCCCGCTGAAGCTGGAAGAGAACGGCGTGAAGTTCTTTGCCGATCTGGCCGAGGGCCAGAAGACCGGCTGGTTCTTCGATCAGCGCGACAACCGCGCCTTCATGGCGGCCCTCGCCAAGGATCGCCGGGTGCTCGACGTCTACTCCTATGCCGGCGGTTTCGCCGTCCAGGCGGCGGTGGCGGGCGCCATCGAGGTGATCGCTTGCGACCGCTCCGAGCAGGCCTTGGCGCTCGCCAGTAAAGCGGCCGAGGCCAATAAAGTTTCAAATAAATTCAAATCTTTGAAGGGTGAAGCTTTCTCAGAACTTGAGAAGATGGCCGAGGCTGGCGAGCGCTTCGGCGTGGTCATTTGCGACCCGCCGGCCTTCGTCAAATCCCAGAAGGATCTGGCCACCGGCTCGAAGGGCTATCGCAAGATCGCCCGCCTCGGGGCGAGCCTGGTCGAGCCCGGCGGCTTTCTCTTCGTCGCCTCCTGCTCGCACAATATGGAGCTCGCCCGCTTCGCCGAGGAAGTGGCCCGCGGGGTCGGCGGCGCCGGCCGGACCGGCCGAGTGATCCGCACGGCGGGCGCCGCGCCGGATCATCCCGTCCATCCGCTCCTGCCGGAAAGCGCCTACCTGAAGGCGCAGGTCTTTCAGCTGGATTAGATCGCGCGGTCTTACTGGCGGCCGAGCTTGTCGTCGATGCGGTCGAAGATCTCGCTGACCTCCGGGGTGACGGCGTCGCCGAAGTCTTCCATCTCGTAGAACGGGCGGATCTCGATCTCGCTCGGGCCGGGCATCGGGTTGGGGCATTTCTTCACCCAGGCGACAGCCTCGTCCATATCCTTGACCTCCCACAGCCAATAGCCGGCAACCAGTTCCTTGGTTTCGGCGAAGGGGCCGTCGATGACCGTGCGCTTCGCGCCGTCGAAGGCGACGCGCTTGCCCTGCGAGGACGGCTTCAGCCCGTCGCCGGACTTCATGATGCCGGCCTTGATCAGCTCCTCATTGTATTTGCCCATGGCGATGAACAGCTCGGGCTCGGGCATGAGCCCCGCTTCGCTGTCCTTCGTCGCCTTGACCATCACCATCACGCGCATCGTAGCTCTCCTCTGTCTCTATGCGATGTTCCGAGGACGAACCGGCCGGGGCCGTTCCGACATCGCTGACGCTCTTTTTTATAAAGTTCCCATCGGACGCTTTCGCTGCAGTGCGAAAATCGAAATTCGTCGGAAAAAGGTCACGAATGAGAAGGGTCATTCGGTTGTAACGAATCTGCAAACAACAATGCCGGCTGGGAGCCGTTCACATGTTTGCAGGCAGTATCAACCGCTCGGTCCATCCGGTCGAGTTCCGCGCGTCGGAAACGATGCGCTACTTCGGCTTTCTCATTCTCGCCGTCGCGGCTCTGGCGGTTTTTTTCACCGGCTTCTCGTTCTATGAATGGGGCGCTCTCGGCCAGCACCAGCTCGGCATCCGCAAGCCGCCCGACTACAGCTTCTATTACATCGCCCGGTTCGCCGCAGCGCTGATCCTTTCGGCGATTGTCGTGATCGGCCTTTACCGGCTGCGGGCGACGGGCAGCGCCATCGACAGTAAAAGGCTGCCGACGCGAAAGCGTCGCGGCGCCTGGGCCATGCTGATCTTCGCCGTCGCCTGCGCCGGCCTGTTCATCCTCAACGCCGGATTGTTCAACCGCCTGTCGCTCGAGGATCATGCGCTCGAATGGATATCGGCGCTGCTGCCGCTGGCCGCCAGCGTCGGCTTCGCCATCGCTTTCGTGCATATCGCCCGCGCTCCCGAGCGGGACGGGCGCCGCCGAGTGGCGCTGGCTTTCACCGCGCTCCTTTCGCTCGCGTTGTTCATCATCGGCATGGAGGAAATCTCCTGGATGCAGCGCGTCTTCGACATCGCGACACCCTCCATGTTCGCGGAAAACCAGCAGCAGGAAATGAACCTGCACAACATGCATAGCATCGTCATCGGTCAGGCTTACAAGATCGTCATGTTCTTCGCCTTGCTGCTGCTGCCGTTCCTCGCCGACACGGCGCCGCGCAACCGGCTGTTCGACCTGTTCGCCGACTTCATGCCGAGCCGCTTCGTCTTCGCCGTCAGCGCGCCGTGGGTCGCCTTCAACTATAACGAATGGAATTTCATCGGTTCGCAGCTGTTCGTGACCATCGCGCTGGCGATGCTCGTCTGCTATCTGCGCGCGGCATGGGGGCGTTTGGACGCCCGCGAGCTGGCGCTGTTCGGCGCTTCGGCGGTTTTCATTCTGTTGGCGCAACCGATGTTCCTGCTGCTTGGCGACCGCTTCCTGCGCATGTGGGACGCGTCAGAATATGTCGAGCTGTTCATCGCATTCGGCCTCAGCCTCTATGCCGCCGAGACGATCAAGAAGCTCATTGCACGCTATCGCGACGGGCGCGACGACAGCGATCTGCGGAATTAAGCGAGGCGCTCGCGCAGGTAATCGATGAAGGCTCTGAGCGCCGCCGGCATGTGGCGGCGGCTAGGGTAATAGAGATAGGGGCCGGGAAACTCCGGGCACCAATCGCGCAGCACCTCGACCAGGCGGCCGGCCTTGATGTCGTCCCGTACGACATGCTCGAAGGTCATGAGAAAGCCGGCGCCGTCGATCGCCGCCTGGCGTTCGATCGTCATGTCGTTGGAGATCAGCGGGCCTTCCGGCTGAATCACGACGGTCTTGCCGTCCTTTTCAAATTCCCACGGCAGGACGGCGCCGCTGCTGAAGCGGTGGCGGATGCAGGGCTTGCCGAGCAGATCTCGCGGCGCTTTCGGCGCGCCTTCCTTGGCGAGCAGGCGCGGGGCGGCGGCGATGGCATAGCGCATCGGCGGGCCGAGCGAGACGGCGATCATGTCCTGCGCCAGGCTTTCGCCAAAGCGCACGCCGGCATCGTAACCGTCGGCGACGATGTCGATCATCGCATCCTGCTCGATGATCTCGAGGGTGATGCGTGGATGGGCGCGCAGGAAACCGCCGATCATCGGCGCGAGCACGAGGCGCGTCGCCGCGCCGGGCGCGTTGATGCGCAAGGTGCCGGTCGGCTGATCGCTGAAATCGCCGAGCCGGCTGATCGCCTCGCGGATTTCGCCAAGCGCCGGGCCGAGATGTTGCAGGAGATGCGCGCCGGCTTCGGTGGCGCTGACGCTGCGCGTGGTGCGGTTGAGCAGGCGGACGCCGAGTTTCTCTTCCAAAGCGCGCAGCCGCTCGCTCAAGGTCGAGACGGCCATGCCGAGTTCTTGGCCGGCGCGACGGAAGCTGCGGGTGCGGGCGACGACGGCGAAGAGTTCGAGGTCGCCGAGCGGCATTTGCATTGTTCGGTTATCCGAATAGTTTATTCAAAACTATCCGGATTATCGTTTTCCGTCCAGCAGCGCATCTTCCCCGGCACCCCAATTAAGGAGTTTTGCCATGAAGACCCGCGCTCTAGGCCTCAAAGGCCCGAAGACCTCCGCTCTCGGCCTTGGCTGCATGGGCATGTCGCCCGATCTCTACGGCCCGGCCGACGAGGCCGAAGCCATTGCCACCATCCATGCCGCCATCGACGCCGGCATCAACTTGCTCGATACCGGCGATTTCTACGGCATGGGCCACAACGAGATGCTGATCGCCCGCGCGTTAAAAGAACGCTCGCGCGACGAGGTGACGATCAGCGTCAAGTTCGGCGCGCAGCGCGACCCCGCCGGCGGCTGGATCGGCTTCGACGCGCGGCCGAACGCAGTCAAGACGGCGCTGTGCTACACGCTCAAGCGCCTCGGCACCGACCATGTCGACATCTATCGTCCGGCGCGGCTCGATCCCAACGTGCCGATCGAGGATACCATCGGCGCCATCGCCGATTTGGTGAAAGCTGGCTTCGTGCGCCATATCGGTCTTTCGGAAATGGGCGCGGAGACGATCCGCCGCGCCGCCGCGGTCCATCCGATCAGCGATCTGCAGATCGAATATTCGCTGATCTCGCGCGGCATCGAAGAGAAAGTTCTGCCCGCCTGCCGCGAACTCGGCATCGGCATCACCGCTTACGGCGTGTTGTCGCGCGGCCTGATCAGCGGTCATTGGCAGAACGCCGGACAGATGGGACGGGATTTCCGCGCTCACAGCCCGCGCTTCCAGGGCGAGAATCTCGACCACAATCTCAAGTTGGCCGAGACGCTAGGCAAGCTGGCGAAAGCAAAAGGCGTGACGACGGCGCAGCTTGCCATCGCCTGGGTCGCCGCGCAGGGCGACGATATCCTGCCATTGGTCGGCGCGCGCCGCCGTGACCGTCTTGCCGAATCGCTCGGCAGCGTCGATGTGATGCTGAGCGCCGCCGAACTTGGGCAGCTGAATGTGGCGTTCCCCCTGAATGTCGCGGCGGGCACGCGTTATAACGCCGAAGGCATGGCGGCGCTCGATAGCGAGCGTTGAGCGGTCGCGTCGCGGCTCAGTGGAGGGTTAGTGAGCTTTCCTCTTATCTTCGCGCGGAGCCGCGACCGGCCAGAACACCAGATAAGGCAAGGCCGGCGCGATGCCGCGAGCGCGCAGGACATCGAACGGCGCATCGGGCGCGTCGTCGTCGGTCCAGAAATGCGCCGCGACCGCGCAGTACAGCGTGGCGAGCTTGGCCATGGATGTCGTCTCGGGCAATTGCGCGAAGATCGGATCGGCGACCGCGATCAAGGCGTCGATGTAGCCGCTATCGTCATCGGGGGACAGCTGCTCGAGAAGGGCGGCGCGCAGACGGCAGGCGTTGTAACTGAGATCCATGACCAAGCTCCCAATCGTTTCAATTAATACGATTGAGGTCCGGACCCTGTTCCTGTGTCTCGACGATGACACAGCCGTGAAACGAAACAGCCCCGCATATGCGGGGCTGTTCCTTCGGAAATTACTCCAAGTTACTTCGCGAGCTTCTCGACCCAGGCGACGTATTTGTCCATGAAGCCCGATAGGAACTTCTTGGAATCTTCATTGGTGATGTTGCCGTCGGCGTCGATCAAGTCCGGCTTGAACTGTAGATAGACTTCCGGCTGACCGAGCGTGGCGATGTCGAGATACAACATGATGTTCTTCAGGTGCTGTTGCGCCATCGAGGTGCCGGGACCGCCCATCGAGGTGCCGCAGAGCGCGCCCGGTTTGCCGGCGAAGGAGTTCTTGCCGTAGGGACGCGAGGCCCAGTCGATGGCGTTCTTCAGGACGCCGGGAATCGAGCGGTTGTATTCGGGCGTGACGAACAGCAGGCCGTCGACGGCGGCGATATCCCTCTTCAGCTGCGCCGGCGCCTCGGGCATGTTGGCCTCGAGGTCTTGGCTGTGCAGCGGCAGGTTGTCGATCCGCAGATATTTGAAAACGAGACGGTCGCCGGCCAGTTTTTCCAGCGCTTTGGCGAATTTGCGATTGATCGATTCGGCGCGAATGCTGCCGACGATCACGCCGATGGTCTTAGGCATGAGGCTCTCCACTAGACATGGCGACTTCGGGCAGAACGACCGAAGCGTTTAAAAGTGCCGGAACTCTATGCCTAAAGCCCGGACTGCGCCATTCGGTCAGACCTATGGCTCTATCGCCCCGGCCTCCTAAGCTTTCTGAAGCGCTCGCAGGTCGGCGATGGTTTTGTCAGGCGAGATATGTTCGGCATCGGTGCGTAGCTCGATGAGAGCCGGTCCGCCAGAGGCTATCGCCCGGTCGAACGCCGCCGGGAAATCGGCATCATCCTCGACAATCTCGCCGAACAAGCCGAACGAGCGTGCGAGAGCCGCGAAATCCGGGTTCTGCAGATCGGTGCCTGAGACACGGCCGGGAAAGTGGATTTCCTGGTGGAAACGAATGGCGCCATAGATGCCGTTGTTCACCACGAGGATGACGAGGGGCAGTTTCTGCTGCGCGACGGTAGCGAGTTCGGCCATCGCCATTGTAAAGCAGCCGTCGCCGGCGAAGACGACGACAGGGCGTTCGGGATAGCGCAGCTTGGCGGCGATGGCGGCGGGGAAGCCGTAGCCCATGGCGCCGCCCTTGGTGGCCGCTTGGGTGCCGAAGCCGCGATAGCGATAGTAGCGATGCACCCAGATGCAGTAGTTGCCGGCGCCATTGGCGACGATAGCGTTCTCCGGCAGGCGCTCGCCGAGAAAGCTGACGACGCGCGCCATGTCGACCGCGCCGCGCCGCGCGCCGGGCGTGCGATAAGCGTCTAACTCGGCGCGCATGACGAGGCGAGCCTCTTTCCAGGCGGCGGGCGGCGCGATCTTCACGCTCTTCAGCGCGGCAGCGGCTTCGACGACGCCCGAATGGATCGGCAGCACGGACTCAAAAACGCGGCCGAGCTCTTCCTTGCCGGGATAGATATGGATCAGCGGCTGAACAGGTTTCGGCGGCACGATCAGGCTGTAGCCCTGCGTCGAGGCGTCGCACAGCCGGTCGCCGACCGCGATGAGCAGGTCGGAGTTTTTGATGCGCGCGCCGAGCTTGGGATTCACGCCGAAGCCGAGATCGCCGACGAAATTCTCGCAGCGGTCGTCGACGATGCCTTGCGAGC
Source organism: Alphaproteobacteria bacterium (assembly GCA_035714115.1). Taxonomy (GTDB): domain Bacteria; phylum Pseudomonadota; class Alphaproteobacteria; order SMXQ01; family SMXQ01; genus CAMAVH01. Next base: position 62,769 of record DASTMO010000080.1, on the reverse strand, counting down.
GGAAGGCGCAGACCATCGGCAGCTCGTTGGCGGCAGCGAAGGCCTTGATGTCCTCGGCGGCCTCGGGCGTCCAGCCCGGTCCGCCGATGATGAGGATGGGACGCTCGGCTCTTTGCAGCAGCGCCTGCAGCTTGGCCATGTCGGCGGCGCTTGGCGCCGGGCGCTCGATCGGCAGCGGCGCGACATCGGGCGCGTCGCTCAATTCATCAAGAATATCTTCGGGGAGCGACAGCACGACCGGGCCGGGGCGGCCGCTGGCGGCGATTTGGAAGGCCTTGGCGATCATCTCGGGAATCTTCGCCGTGTCGTCGATCTCGGCGGTCCATTTGGTCATGCCGCCGAACACGGCCTCGTAGTTCATCTCCTGGAAGGCCTCGCGGCCGCGCTCGGCGCGCTGCACTTGGCCGACCAGCAGCACCAAGCCGCCGGAATTCTGCTGCGCCGTATGCACGCCGATAGCGGCATGCATGGCGCCGGGGCCGCGGCTGACCATGCAGACGCCGGGGCCGCCGCGCATCCGCCCGTCGGCTTCCGCCATATGCGCGGCGCTCGCCTCATGGCGGCAGGTGACGAACTGGATGCGGTTGGCCGCGCCAAGCAACGCGTCATAGAGCGGCAGGGCGCTTTCGCCCGGCACGCCGAAGGCGCGATCGACGCCGTGGGCCGTCAGGGCGGCGACGAGAATTTCGCCGCCGTTGCGCTTCGTCATGCGCGCCTCGCCACTGCGTTCATTACCACTCGAGAGCCTTCTTGGTCTTCTCGACCAATTCGGGCGAGACGCCGGAGAATTTTCCGGCCAGCGCCTGCATCTCTTCGCCGCTCGCCGGCTTGATGTCCATCTTGGCTTTGGTCATTTCCGCGACGAAGGTCGGATCCTTCATCGTGTCCATGAAGGCCTTACGCATGGCGGCGAGGCGGTCCTTCGGCACGTCCGGGGGGAAGGCGTAGGAGATGCCGAGCGAGGTGTAGCTGGCGACCAGCTCCATGATCTGGCGGCTCTCGTCGTCCTTCACCAGCGAGGTCAGCAGCGGCACGCCGGGCATCGAGGATTCTTTTTCCAAGCTCAATTCGCCGATGATCTTGAGCGTGCCGTCGGCGAGCCATTCGGGCTTGCTCGACAGCACGGTCTCGATCGCGCCGGTGCGCGCGTGCAGCTCGCCGCGCTCCATGGCGAGATAAATCTCCGGCGAGGAGTTGTAGCCGAGCACGGCCTTGGTCTTGAGGCCGAGCAGCGTGCGCATGATGATCGGCGTCATGTAGGTCTGCGAGCCCTTGCCCTGGGCGCCGAAGATCAGTTCGGTGGTCTTCATGCCTTCCAGCGTGGTGGTCGGCGCCGTGTGGTAGACCATGACGAAGCCGGTGGTCGGCACGACGCGGGCGATCCAATCGAACTTGCCGGTGTCGTATTCGACGCCGTCGCTGAACAGCTGGTCGAGGCCGAGAGTCTGGTTGAGGCTGCCGATCGCGGTGCCGTCCTTCGGCGCGATGCGGAAGATGTGGTTGGCGAGCAGCTTGCCGCCGGCGCCGGGCATGTTCTGCACGACCACGGTGGGCGCGCCGGGGATATGGTTCGGCAGATAACGGCCGAAGGCGCGGGCGTAAAAATCGTTGGAGCCGCCGGGACCGGTATGGACACGGATGGTGACGGTCTTGCCCTTGTAGAAGCTCTCTTGCGCTTGCGCCTGGGTCGCGAAGAGCGCGGCGCCGATCAAAGCGCCGGCGGTCACTGTCCGGAAAACCTTAAGCAGGTCGTTCATCGCAAATCCCCCTTGCCGATGACATAGACTGAAAAAGAAACGGCCGGCGTCAGCCGCCGTAGGTGCCTGTCTTGTTGGACGAGCTCTTGGCCACGTAGAAATCGAGCAGGGCGAGCGCTTCGGCGCTGTGCTGCACGAGGCGCGACATGACGTCGCGCAGGGTCTCAAATTCCTCGCGGGTGAGGCTCGAATAGATCGCGTCGTTGACCGGCGCCTGGATGGTCTTGAGGTTCTCCAGTCGCTGCGCGCCCTCAGCGCTGAGCATCAGGCGCACGCGCCGGCGGTCCGCCGGATCGGTCGCCTTGTCGACCAGGCCAGCGGTGACGAGATTGTTGATCTCCATGGTGATGAAGGCCGAGCTGAGCTGGAGATGCTTGGCGATGACGTTGACGCCGACGCCTTCCTGGCCCTGCAGGTTGGAGACCGCCAGCAGGATGATGTACTGGCTGCCGCTGACGCCGACGAACGCGCCGAAGCGGTTGCGCACATCCTGCATCCGCACCGAGAAGGCGAACAGGTCGTGGATGTACTGGCGGAAGTTGGCGTCGCTGCCCTTGGTCAGCAGCTCCTTCTTCGTCACCGTTTTGGCCGGGGCGGCTTTGGCCTTGCCGGATGTCGCCTTCATCGCACGCTCCTGAACGTCTGGATCACCGGATCAGGCGGTCGCCTGCAGCTTTTTGGCGCCTGCCTTTTTGTAGCCTTGGGCCTGCCAGTCGTAAGCGGGGATCGCCTTACGGCCGTTCGGCACGTCGAGCCACATGCGCAGAAGATGCCGTTTTTGCGTTTCGCTGTCTTTGAAATTCTCGCGCGCGTGCAGCGTGGTGAAGTTGTTGAAGATGAGCATCTCGCCCGGCTCGATCAGGAAATGCAGGGTGAGGTCGGCACGCGTCGAGAGCGCCTCGAAATAGTCCATCGCCTCTTCGAGATCTTGCGGAATCGGCTTGTTCAGATGCTTGGCGGCGCGGCGCATATGGTTGCGCACGAAACGGCCGCTGACCACGCCCTCGACCTGGGCGAAGACGGGGACGGGGCCGGGCGTCACCGGCTCGTCGGTCTTGGCGGCTTCCGAGGTGGAATAGGGGAAGCCGCGATACAGCGCCTCGAGAAGATCGGGGCGCGTCTTGAGCATCTCGTTATGGATGGCGAGCGAGCTGACGAGCTGGCTGTAGCCGCCCTCGGGCGCCTTTTGCAGGCACAAGAGGCCGACGATCTCGAAACTATCGGTGTGCGGCTTCAGCTCGTCGTCCGAGCGATAGGCGCGGGCGGTCGGATTCTCCGGGCCGACCGGCGTGTTCTTGACGCGGCCGAGCTTGTCGCCGAAAGCGCTCTGCGTCGCGGCAATGCCCCAATGGGTGCCGAAGCCCCAGTAGGCGCGCTCCATGGCGTCTTCCGAGAAGCGGTCGCGCGTCATGCCCTGGATGATGACCGCGCCCTTGCCGTTCTGGATTTCCTCGAAGACCTCATGGAGGAAGCCGTTGAGGGCGGGATGGTCCCAGTCCTGGCGCGTCACGTCCTGCGTCGCCAGATGCTGGGTCTTGGCGATCAGCTCCTCGATGGCCTTGAGCTGGGGCTCGCTCATCTTGACCTTGAGCGGATCGGCGCCGCCGAGCGTCTGGTTGGTCCAGGCGGCAGGATGGGTGATGGTCTGGCGATAAACTTCGGTCATGACGGCGTTCCTCTCAATTCCCAGGCTGGACGCTTAATATTCGAGCGCCTTCTTGACCTTCTCGACGAACTCGGGCGTGGCGGCGGAGAAGTTCTGCGCCACCTTCTGCACATATTCACCGGTCTCCGGGCTGAAGCCGATCTTGTTCTTCTCGATCTCCTCCAGGAAGTCCTTGTCCTTCATGGTGGCGTCGAAGGCGCGGCGCAGAATTTCGAGCCGGTTCGCCGGAATGTCGGGCGGGGCGGCGAAGGTGGCGCCGAACACGGTATAGGCGCCGACGTAATCGAGGATCGCCTTCTTCTCCGGATCGTCGGTCAGGTCGCGCATCAGCTTGATGCCGGGGACGGACGGCTCTTTCTCCAGGCTCAGTTCGGTCAGGAAGATGACTTCCTTCTTCTCGAGCCATTGCGGGCGCGTGGTGGTGATCGTCTCGATCGCGCCGGTGCGGCCCTGCACTTCGCCGCGCTCCATGGCGAGGAAGATGTCGGCCGCGCCGGGATAGCCGAGGATCGCCTTCGACTTGTAGCCGAGCACGGTGCGCAGCAGCGTCGGGATCATGGTGGCCTGCGAGGCCTTGCCGTTCGAGCCGAAGATCGTCTCGGTGGTCTTCATGTCCTCCAGCGTCTTTACCGGAGCCGTGTGATAGACCATGACGAGGCCGGTCGAAGCCTTGAGGCGGCCGATCCAGCCGAACTTGCCGATATCGTATTTCGCGCCGTCGCCGAGCACCTGTTCAAGGCTGACGGTCTGGTTCATCACGCCGAACAGCGAGCCGTCCTTCGGCGCGGCATTGTAGAGATGGTTGGTCTGCAGCATGCCGCCGCCGCCGGGCATGTTCTGCACCGTCAGCGTCGGCGCGCCGGCGATATGCTTGCCCATGTGGCGCGACAGCATGCGGCCATAAAGATCGTAGGAGCTGCCGACCGCCGAGGGCGAGGTGATGACCATCTGGCGGCCCTTGTAGAAGGGATCAGCCGGCGGTTGCGACTGCGCGAGAGCGGGCGTGGCGGCGGCAGCGAGGCCGGCGGCGATAAAGGCGAGAGGCAAACGGATCATGTGCGGCTCCGAGGGCGAGGGCTGGCGGCGCGGCGGTTCCGCGCGCTGCGAGCGAAGCAAGTGTCGTGCCGCCAGTCTAAGCGCGGGCCGCGCCAATTATCAAAGAGAAATAGTAAAGTTAGTTAATTAATTTCGCCTGCGGAACGGGCATGGCTGCCTTAAAACAGGCAACGAAAAAGGCCGCATCGGTGGATGCGGCCTTTCGCATTGTGGCTGGCGAAAAGAGCGGGCGGCTCAGTCGAGCAGCTTGGTGCCTTTGGCGCTGCCGAGCTGGGCATTGGTCACGTCGGTCGGGGCAAACTTGGCGCGTGCGAAGCGGGCCTTTTGCTCCAAAGGCACGGTGGCGTCGATGCCGAGCTTGGCGCGGATGCCCTCGTTGCTGGCGCGGACATACTCGTGGCCGCGCGCGCCGGGAATGACGATGAGGTCTTTTGAGGCTTCCATGCGGGTGGCCAGCGCATATTCGACATCGGCCGGATCACGCAGGTCGATATCCTCGTCGACCGCGATGACCATGTCGAGATCCTTCAGCGCGCCGAAGGCGGCGAGGATGGCGTTGCGTTGCAGGCCTTCATGCTGCGGCGTGCCCTTCTTCACCTGGATGACGGCATGGAAGCGGTGCAGGCCGCCCGCGGTCATGTCGGCGTCGATGACGATGGGAATGGCGGCGGTCAGCACTTTGAGCAGGCTGGCTTCGAGCACATATTTGCGCAGCATGATGGTTTCGCGGCCGTAGCCGTTGATCGCGTGATAGATCGGCTTGGCGCGATGGGTGACGGCATTGATCTCCATGATCGGCGCGTCGCCTTCCGGCGACAGCGAGCCGACGAATTCGCCGAACGGGCCTTCGTTGATCACCTCGTCGGTCTTGATCACGCCTTCGAGCACGATCTCGCTCTCGGCCGGCACCAGCAGATCGTTGGTGATGCTCTTGACAACCGACAGCGGCGCGCCGGCGAGGCCGCCGGCGACGGCCAGTTCATCGGCGCTTTCCGGCATCTGCGAGCCCATGGTGGCGGCGGTGTAATGCAGGGCGATGTCGGCGCCGATGCACATGACGATGGCCAGCGCTTCGCCCTTGGCCTTGGCGCGGTCGAAGGCGGCGCGCAGATGGCGGCCGAAGTCGAGCTTGATGGCGCCGCGGTTGCCGCCGAGCAATTGCACGCGGTGATAGGAGGCATTGTAGACGCCGGTGTCCGGGTCTTTGACGATGACGATGCCGGAGGTGAGGTAGCGGCCGGGATCGTTGGCGGTGTGATGCAGCGCCGGCAGCATGGCGAGAAGATCGATGTTCTCGGTCTTCACAACTTCCTGCGCCGGGGCGTGGTTCACCAGCTTCGGCGGCAGCGGATTGCCGAGCGCGCGGCCGATGAGCTGACGGATGCCATGATAGTCGGTGCCGAAAGCGGCTTCGCAATTCTCGCGGCAGGACAGGAAGTTGCCGACCACCGGCATGTCGAAGCCCTTCACCTGCGGGAAGAGGATCGACTCCTGGCCGTCCAGCTTCTTGAGGATGGCGGAGATTTCCAGCTTCACATCGACCGGCTGATCGTAGGTCTTGAGGCGGTCGGCGGCGACCATGCGCTTGAGCGCGGAGCGGAAGCGCGTGTCGATGACGTCGGGCAGGGACATGGAAACTCCGGGAAGGACGGTGTCGTGGGCCGGGAGCCATTGCAGCATCAATTGACCGGCCAAAAAAGCCTTGCTTACAAAGCTAATTTGCCAAGCAGAATAGCCAGGGGCGAGCGCCTGTCAATCTCGCCCTAATTCACATGAAAATCAGTGGATTAAGCGGCGAGCCAAGCCCGCAGCGCTTTGGCCGTGGCGGCCGGGTCTTCCATCGGCGGTAGATGCCCGCAGCGGGCAAAGACATGCAATCGGGCGTGCGGAATGGCGGCGGCCATCTCTTCGGCGAGACGCGGCGGGGTCACCGCGTCGCTCTCCCCGACGCCAATCAGCGTCGGCACGCGGATGTTCCCGAGGCTCGGACGCGAATCGGCGCGCGCCAGGATCGCCGTTTGCTGGCGCATGTAGACCTCGGGGCCGACGCGCGCCGTCATGTCCATCACGTCCTGGGCGACGAGATCGTTCAGGCGGCTTTCATGGATGAACTGCGGCAAGAGGCGCGGCGTGATGCCGGCGAAGCGGCGATGGGCTTCGCTCGCGAGGCTGACGGCGCTCATGTCGGCGCGGCGCAAGGTCGCGCGCGCGGGATTTTCGGGGCGCGCGCTGCTGTCCAAGAGCGCGAGGCGAGTCACGCGCTCAGGCGCCTGACGCATGATCTCGAGCGCGACATAGCCACCCATGGAAAGCCCGGCGAGAGCGAAGCGCTCTGGCGCGAACTTGAGCACGCGCGCCGCCATGTCGGGAATGGCGCTGTCCCGGCTGAGATCGCCGAAGATCGGTTCGGCGACGTCGGCGAGCAGCGCGGCGGGATCGCGCCACAGGCGCCGATCGCACAACTGGCCGGGCAGCAGCAGGAGAGGGGTTATGGACATGGGGCGGCTTTATAGCCGCTCCCGCCTCATGCTTCCACCGTCAGGCTTCTGCCACGACAACAGGCTTGCGCTTCACCATCAGCGAGACGAAGGCGGCGACCACGGCCGTCATGCCGGCGATGATGAAGGCTTCGAGATAGCTGCCCTGCATCACCCGCATCCAGCCGGCGAAGAAGGCGGCGCAGGCCGCGCCGAGCATATGGCCGGCGACGATCCAGCCGAACACGACGGGCGCGTCGCGCTCGCCGAAGGCTTCGTTGGCTAAGCGCATGGTCGGCGGCACGGTGGCGAGCCAGTCCAGGCCGTAGAAAACGGCGAAGATCGACAGGCTATAGAAGTCGAAGCTCGAATAGGGCAGGTAGATCAGCGACAGGCCGCGCAGGCCGTAATAGACGAAGAGCAGCTTGCGCGGATCGTAACGGTCGCTGAGCCAGCCCGAACCGGTGGTGCCGATCAGATCGAACAGGCCCATCAGCGCGAGCAGTCCGGCGGCGCGCACTTCGGGAATGCCTTGGTCGCCGCAGAGCGCGATCAGATGCGTGCCGACCAGGCCGTTGGTCGTGAAACCGCAGATGAAGAAGGTGACGAACAGCACCCAGAAGGTGCGCGTGGTCGAGGCGCGCGCCAGGCTGCCGAACGTGGCGGCGAGGATGCCGGTGCGCCGCGCCGGGGCCGGCGTGCCTTCGGGCGCGCCGTAGGGCACCAGTCCAGCGCTCTGTGGCCGCTCCGGCACCAGGAAGAATACCAGCGGAATGAGGGCGAGGGCGACGGCCGCCACCGCCCAGGCTACATACTGCCAACCGTGCTCGCTGAGTGCGGCGAGGCCCGGCACGAAAATCAGCGTGCCGGTGGCGGTGCTGGCGGTGAGAAAGCCCATGACCGTGCCGCGATGTTTGACGAACCAGCGGTTGACGATGGTCGCGCCGAGCACGATGGCGACGGCGCCCGAAGCCGCGCCGGACATCACGCCCCAGGTCGCCATCAGCTGCCAAGGTTCGGTCATGAGCGTCGAGAGCGCGGGCGCGGCGACCATCAGCGCGAGAGCGGAGAGCAAGGTGCGGCGCAGGCCGGCGGTCTCCATCAGCGCGGCGGCGAACGGCCCGACGAGCCCGAACAGCAGGATGCCGATGGCGGCGGAGAGCGAGATCGTGTCGCGGCTCCAGCCGAAGGCGTTTTCCAGCGGCAGGATCAGCACGCCCGGCGCCGAGCGCTGGCCGGCGGCGGCGAGCAGGCAGAGGAAGATGATGCCGACGACGATGAAGGCGTAGTTCTGGCCAAAGGGCCGCCGCGCGATTATATTCATGTGACTGACCGGTACGTATGGGAGACGCTTTATATGTACCGACCGGTAACATCGTCAACGAGATTCTGCCGAGCATCATCATGGCCGCAAAAACCGCTTTGAAATCGAAGAGCAAAGGCACTGCGACGAAACCGGCCGAAAAGCCGCGGGCGGCGGACAAAATCCGCGCGACGGCGCGCGAGCTGTTCTACCGCGAGGGCATCCGCGCGGTCGGCGTCGATGAGATCGTGCAGCGCGCCGGCGTGACCAAGCCGAGCCTCTATCGCGCCTATGCCTCGAAGGACGAATTGGCGGCGGCTTACATGCGCGACTACGAAAGCGATTTTTGGAAACGTTTCGACGCGCCGGCCGCCGATCACCCTGGAGATCCGCAGGGCCGCATCCTCGCCTACCTTGCCGGGCTGTCCGAGCGCACACGCGACGGCTATCGCGGCTGCGGCCTGACCAATGCGGTGGTCGAATATCCCGACTCAGCTCATCCGGCGCGGCGCGTCGCCGAGGCCAATAAGGCGACGCTGCGCAAGCGCTTGCGCGAGCTTGCCGCCGAGATGGGCGCGGCTGATCCGGCGGCGCTCGGCGACGGCCTGCTGCTGTTGATCGAAGGGACGCTGGTGAGCGGACAGATCTTCGGCAAGGGCGGGCCGGGTACGGCGCTGACCGCAGCCGCCGAAGCGTTGATCGCCGCTCACATGAAGCCTAAAAAGAATACGACGAAATAGCCGTTTGGCGTTCACAGGAGACAGTCATGGCGATCCATGAGGGTAGCTGCCATTGCGGCCAAGTCGCATATTCGGTCGAAGCCGACTTCACAGAAGCCATCCAATGCAATTGCTCCCATTGCAGCCGCAAAGGGTTCCTGCTGGCTTTCGTGCCGCCGGAAAAGGTGACGTTGAAGACGCCCGAAAGCGCCTACCGCACCTATTTCTTCAACAAGCACAAGATCGAGCATCGCTTCTGCCCGAGCTGCGGCACCGAGCCTTTCGCGCTCGGCGAATTGCCGAACGGGGCCAAAATGATGGCGATCAACCTGCGCTGCGTGCCGGACGTCGATCTCGCCAAGATCGAGATCAAGCAGTACGACGGCGCGAACAAGCTGTGAGTTTGCTATAATCCCTTCATGATCACGCCCGCGCCCCTATCGCGCCGTCTTTCAGTCGCGCCGATGATGGACTGGACGGACCGTCATTGCCGGTTCTTCCTGCGCCTTATTTCCGCGCGCACGCTGCTCTATACCGAGATGATCACCGCCCAGGCGATCCTGCGCGGCGACCGCCAGAAGCTTCTCGGCTACGATCAGGCGGAGCATCCGGTGGCGCTGCAACTCGGCGGCTCCGATCCGGCTTTGCTCGCCGAGGCGGCCAAGATCGGCGAAGAGTTCGGCTACGACGAGATCAACCTCAATTGCGGCTGCCCGAGCGATCGCGTGCAGTCGGGCCGTTTCGGCGCCTGCCTGATGCTGGAGCCGGAATTGGTGCGTGAAGGCCTCGCTGCCATGCGCGCCGCCGTCAAAGTGCCGGTGACGGTGAAGCACCGCATCGGCGTCGACGAGGTCGACAGCTATGAAGCGCTGCAGCGCTTCGTGGCGGTGGTCGGCGAATCGGGCGTCACCAGCTTCAGCGTCCATGCGCGCAAGGCCTGGCTCTCGGGCCTCAGCCCGAAGGAGAACCGCGAGATTCCACCGCTGTCCTATCCGACGGTGGCGCGGCTTAAGGCCGACTTCCCGGAGTATGAGTTCATCCTGAACGGCGGCGTGCGCACGCTCGACGCTGCGGCGGAGCATTTGAAAGCTGTCGACGGCGTGATGATCGGCCGCGCCGCCTACGAGACCCCTTACATTCTGGCCGAGGCCGATAGGCTGATTTTCGACGATGCCAGTTCGGCCGTACCATCGCGCCGCGAGATCATAAAGAAGTTCATGGTCTATGTGCAGGCCGAGCGCGACAAGGGCACCTACCTGCGCCACATGACGCGGCATATCCTCGGCCTGTTCAATGGCGCGCCGCGCGCGCGCAGCTGGCGGCGCATCCTGACGGAAGGCGCGGTGCAGGACACGGCGGGGGTTGAGGTGATCGAGCGCGCGCTCGACGCCTTGCCGGCCTCGGCGCTCGATTGGCGGGCCGGTGAGCCGCTGCCGGAGCGGCTTAGCGCTTAGCGCGGAATGCGATCGATGTGGATATGGCGGGGATGGTCGGCGGCGTAGCGCTCGACCTTGGTCGGGCCGCGCGAACGCCAGCGCATGACGCCGTAGATCATCGCCACGATCAGCAGGATCGGGAAGGCGAGGATGCTGAGATCGTAAGAGTTATCCATAGGCGTCTCCTTTACGAAGGAAACGACCTTGGGACAGGCCCGTTCCGGGAACTAAGAGTTGATCTTGCGCTTGGCGGACGTTGGCCAGTTCTTTAGCGTGAAATTCACGATCTGATCGAGGTCTTTGCGGCTGGCGCCGTTGGCGGCTTGAATGGCCATGCCGTACATCACCGTGACGGCATAGCGCGCCAATTCCGTGGGGTCCATTTGGGCCGGGAGATCCCCGTCGGCTTTCGCTTGCTCGAGTCGTTTGCGCAGCAAGGCTTCACCGCCGTTGCGCTGCTTGATGATGTCGCGCCGCAGTTTTTCGGATTTGTCGCCGACCGTGCTTTCGCTCTGCACCATGAAGCAGCCGGCAGGGAAGTGGGGATCCGTATGGGAGGCGGCGGCGGCCCGCAGCATATGGGTCACCACATCGAGCGCGGTCGGCTGTTGCATCGACACGACCATGAAGCCGGCGGGGCCCTCGGCATAGCGGTCCATGGCGCGGCGAAATAGGCCTTCTTTATTGCCGAAAGCGGCATAGAGGCTGGGCGCGTTGATGCCCATGGCCTTGGTCAGGTCGGCCATCGACGTGGCGGCATAGCCTTTCCGCCAAAAGACGTTCATCGCGATATCGACGGCCTTATCGATATCGAAAGAACGCGGTCTGCCCGCAGTCACCGTCTTGTCCTCATGCTGTCGGCGATTTTAACGCCTGAGACGCCGATTTCACAGGGGCAGCTCTCGCTTGCTTGACGGGCACAGCCTTAGGTGTAATTTTGTAATGATCGTTATATAAATGGGCCGGGATGCCCGCCATCGAAGGGGAAAGTTCATGATGAACAGCATTATCGCGGCGGGGGTCGCCGTCACGACGCTGGTTGCCGTGACCATCGCCAACGCGCAGACCATTACGACGAAATCGGCCGAGGTCAACGGCACGACGATCAGCTATCTGACGGCCGGGCAGGGCGAGCCCGTGATCCTGCTGCACGGCTTCGGCCAGACCAGCCACATGTGGCGTCCGCTCATCACCGAATTGGCCAAGACGCATTTGGTCGTCGCTCCCGACATGCGCGGCAACGGCGCATCGGCCAAGCCCATGGCGGGCTATGACAAGAAGAACATGGCCAAGGACATTCACGAGCTGGCGCTCTCGCTCGGCATCAAGAAAACGAAGATCGCCGGTCATGATATCGGCCTGATGGTCGCCTATGCCTATGCGGCGCAGTACCCGGCCGAAGTCGACCGCATCGCGCTGATGGACGCTTTCCTGCCGGGCGTCGGCGATTGGACGAAAGTGTGGCTGCTGCGCGATTTGTGGCACTTCCATTTTTATGGCGAGACGCCGCTTAAGCTCGTTGCCGGGCGCGAACGCATCTATCTCGAGCATTTCTGGAACGATTTCGCTGCCGACCGCACGAAGTCGATCTCCGAGTCCGATCGTCAGCTTTATGCTCAAGCCTATGCCCAGCCTGGAGCGGTGTTTGCCGGTTTCGAATATTTCCGCAACTTCGAACAAGACGCCAAGGACTTCGGCGAATTCGCCAAGACCAAGCTGACCATGCCGATGCTGGTGTTGTCAGGGGAGAAGGCCGGCGGCCAATTCTTGATCGACCAAGGAAAATTGGTCGACAGCAACGTCACCGGAGTTATCGTCAAAGGCTCGGGCCATTGGCTGATCGACGAAGCGCCCGATCAGGTGATTCCGGCTCTCGTCGATTTCATGAAATAGCGCCTGATAGCATTCACCCTCGGGTTTGCGCCCGAGGGTGAATGATGTTTGTCAGGGAATGCCGCCGGTTTAGACCGAGAAGCTCTCGCCGCAGCCGCAGCGCCCCGTTTCGTTCGGATTCTTGAAGGTGAAGCCGGACTTCAGCTTTTCCGTCACGTAATCGATTTCGGTGCCGAAGATAAAGAGGGCGGCCTTCGGATCGATCAGAATGGTCACGCCTTTGTCCTCGACCTTTTCGTCGAGCGGGCCGGCGACATTGGCGTAATCGAGCACGTAGGAATGGCCCGAGCAGCCCTTGGAATCGACGCTGATCTTCAGCATCGTCGCTTTGCCGTCGCTCTTGGCGATGATGGCGCTGATGCGCTCCGCCGCGGCGTCGGTCAGCGTCACCGGCTTGGGGCGCGGGCGCGCAGTCGGCTTCGGCGTGTTCGCATTGCTTTCGACAGTGCTCATGCTTCGCTCCTGATGGCTTAGAGCCAACCCAATTCCAGTTTCGCCGCTTCGGACATGCGCTCGGGCGTCCAGGTCGGCTCCCACACGAGATTGACGTGCGCCTTGGTCACGCCTTCGATGGCGCCGACCTTGGTTTCGACCTCGGCGGGCATCGAGCCGGCGACCGGGCAGTTCGGCGTCGTCAGCGTCATGGTGATGTTCACTTCGCCGTCCTGGGCCACGTCAACGTCATAGACCAGGCCGAGTTCGTAGATGTTCACCGGAATTTCCGGATCGTGGATCGTGTTGAGCACACGCACGACCTTGTCGGCGAGCGACAGGCCGTCATCGCCGTTGGCATCGGCGGTGGCCAGCGCAGGCGTCTCGGCGACTGTATCGATCTTGGTTTCTTCGCTCATTCTGTCACCGCTCACTCAGTCACGACTGGAGTCTTCTTGTCGTCGATGGCGGCGACGAAGGTATGCCAGGGCAGGGTGGCGCATTTCACGCGCATCGGGAATTCCTTCACGCCGGTCAGCGGCTCCAGACGATCCATATCGTCGGCGCTGACATCACCGGCAGGCTCGTCCTCGCCCGTAACGATGGCGTGGAACTTGCCGAACAAGGCCTTGGCTTCGGCCTCGGTCTTGCCTTTCACCAACTCGGTCATCAGCGAGGCTGAGGCCATGGAGATGGCGCAGCCCGATCCCTGGAAGTGGGCGTCGTTGACCAGGCCGTTGTCGCCGACCTGCAGGAATACGGTGACGCGGTCGCCGCACAGCGGATTGTGGCCCTTCGCTTCGTGATTGGCGGCGTCGAGCGGGCCGAAATTCCGCGGCTTCTTCGAATGGTCCAGGATCACTTCCTGGTAGAGATCGCGCAGGTCGGACATCAGGCGAAAATCTCCTGCACCTTGCGGATGGCCGCCGCCAGGGCGTCCATGTCCGCGCGGGTGCTGTACATGCCGAGGGAGGCGCGGGCCGTGCCCGGAACGCCGAAGAATTCCATCACCGGCTCGGCGCAGTGGTTGCCGGCGCGGACCGAGACTCCCTGTTGATCCAATATGGTGCCGATGTCGTGCGGATGCACCCCCTCGAGCACGAAGGACATGACGCCGGCCTTGTGGTCGGCCTCGCCGATCAGGCGCAGGCCGGGGATGGCCTTGAGCTGGGCGGTGCCATAGGCCAGCACGTCGGCTTCATGGGCCTCGATGGCGTCCCACGGCAGGGCCGCGAGCCAGTCGATCGCCGCGCCCATGGCGATGACGTCGGCAATGTTCGGCGTGCCGGCCTCGAACTTGGCGGGCACATCGGCGTAATCGGTTTTCTCGAAGGAAACCGATTTGATCATGTCGCCGCCGCCCTGCCAGGGCGGCATGGCGTCGAGCAAAGCCTTCTTGCCCCACAGCGCGCCGGTGCCGGTGGGCCCGTAAAGCTTGTGGCCGGAGAAGGCGTAGAAATCGGCATCGAGCGCCCGCAGGTCGACGCGGGCATGCGGCGCGCCTTGAGCGCCGTCGATCAGCACCTTGGCGCCGACGGCATGGCCGGCGCGCACGATCTTCTCGATGGGCAGAATGGTGCCGAGCGCGTTCGAGACATGGGCGACGGAGACGAGCTTGGTCTTGGCCGAGAGCCGCTTCTCGAATTCGGCCCAGATTAAATTGCCGTTGCTGTCGATGGGGGCGACGACCAGCTTGATGCCGATCTGATCGCGCAGCATCTGCCAGGGCACGATGTTCGAATGGTGCTCGAGCGCGGTGATGAGCACTTCGTCGCCAGACTTCAGGAAGGCGCGGCCCCAGCTCTGCGCCACCAGGTTGATGCCTTCGGTGGTGCCCTTGGTGAAGACGAACTCGCGCTCGTCCTTGGCGTTGAAGTAGGACTTCAGCTTCTTGCGCACGCCTTCGTAATTCTTGGTCGCCGTCGCGCTCAGCCAATAAACGCCGCGATGGACGTTGGCATATTCTTCTTCGTAGGTCTTGCGCAGGCTTTCCAGCACCACGCGCGGCTTCTGCGCGCTGGCGGCGGAATCGAGAAACACGAGCGGCTTGCCGTTGATCTCGCGCGCCAGAATCGGGAATTCCTGGCGCAGCGCCTCGACGTCGAAGTTCGGGATGATGGCTGGTTTTGTGTTCATTTTTGCTCCAGCCTCATTTTTGTTCTAGCCAATGCGTGAGCTGGTTGCGGAAATGGGCGCGCGCCGGCTCGTCGGCGATGCGGTCGATCAGTTCGGCGGCGAATGCCTCGATCAGCAGAGCGCGGGCCTCGGTTTCGCCGATGCCGCGCGCGCGCAGATAAAACAATGGTTCGCGCTCGAGATCGCCGACGGTCGCGCCATGGGCGCATTTCACGTCGTCGGCATAGATCTCCAACTCGGGCTTGGTGTCGGCGACGGCATGATCGGAGAGCAGCAGGTTGCGGTTCGACTGCTGCGCGTCGGTGCCGCGCGCGCCGGGCGCGACATGGATCTTGCCGAGGAACGCCCCGTGGGCGCGGCCGTCGAGCACGCTCTTGTAGGTCTCCGACAGAGTCGTGTTCAGCGCATGGTGCGCCACATCGGTGCGCTGGGCATGCATCTGGCGGTCGCGGCCAAGCACCACGCCGTTGAGCGTGGCGACGGCTTCGTCGCCGGTCAGTTTGGCGCGCACTTCATGGCGCGAGAAAGCCCCGCCGGCGGCGAAGGCGAAGCTGTCGTAGCGCGCTCGGGCCGCCAGCGTCACGTCGCTGGCGCTGGTGTGGCTCACGTCGGCGCTTTCAGCTTGCAACTTGTAGTGGCGCAGAGTGGCATCTTCAGCGATGGACACTTGCGTGACGACATTGGTCCAGGCGGCAGCCTGCGGCGCAAGCGCGGCGAAGGTTTCGACGACGGTGGCGGCGCTGCCGCTTTCGGCGATGACGAGATGGCGCAAATGGCTGGCCGCGCCGTCCGTGCTGCTCAAATGCAGCAAGTGCAACGGCTGGTCGAGCTTGGCATTCGCGGCGAGATGGATCACGGCGCCGTCACCAGAGAGCGCCAAGTTGAGCGCGGCGAGCGCCTGGGCAGGATCGGCCTCGGGGCCGGCGAGATGGGCGCGCACCAGATCGGGCGTTTTCGCGAGCGCGCGGGCGAGGCTCATGACGCTGACGCCTTTGGGCAGCGCGCCGGCATCGCCGAGCTGCGGATCGGACAGATCGGCGCGGAAGCGGCCGTCGACGAAGACGAGCAGGATTTCGCACAGGCCGGCGAAGCGGAAATGCGCGATCTGTTCGGTCGTGACCTTCGCTTCATCGGCGACCGCCGCATAGACGCGCTTGGCCAGGCGGTCGAGATGGGTGAATTTCCAGGCCTCCAGCGCGCTGGTCGGCAGGCCGTGCGTCTGGAAACGCGCCGCCGCGCCGTCTCGCAGGCTGGCGAGCCAAGGCAAGTCCGCGCCCGGCAGGCTGCGGCGCAGCGCCGCATATTGGCCGAGATAGTCTTCCGCCACGCCCATCTGCTTGCTCTGTATGGCGACCGCGCCGCTCATGTCCTCTTCCTTACGCCGCGACGCCGGCATAGCCGGTGCGTTCGAGCTCGAGGGCCAACTCCTTGCCGCCGGTCTTGACGATGCGGCCCTTGGAGAGGACATGCACCTTGTCCGGCACGATATAGTCGAGCAGGCGCTGATAGTGGGTGATGACGAGCATGGCGCGCTCGGGCGAGCGCAGCGCGTTGACGCCTTCGGAGACGATACGCAGGGCGTCGATGTCGAGGCCCGAATCGGTTTCGTCAAGAATGGCGAGCGCCGGCTCCAGCATCGCCATCTGAAAGATGTCGTTGCGCTTCTTCTCGCCGCCCGAAAAGCCGACGTTGACGGCACGCGACAGGAATACTTGGTCCATCTTCAGCGCCGCGAGTTTTTCCTTGGCGCGCTTCAAGAACTCGATCGCGTCGTAGGGGTTCTCACCGCGCGAGGCGCGCACCGCGTTGACGGCCGACTTGAGGAACGTCGCGTTCGGCACGCCGGGAATTTCGACCGGATATTGCAAAGCGAGGAAGACGCCGGCGCGGGCGCGCTCTTCGGTCTCCATCGCCAGCAAATCCTGGCCCTTGAAGGTGATCGAGCCGGAAGTGACCTCGTAGCCTTCGCGGCCCGCGAGCACGTAGGACAGCGTGCTCTTGCCCGAGCCGTTCGGACCCATGATGGCGTGGACCTGGCCGGCTTCGAGCGTCAAATCGACGCCGCGCAGGATTTCCTTGCCGTCGACCTTGGCGTGCAGGTCTTTAATCTCGAGAAGGGCGGTCATGACGGACTCCGGTTAACCGACGCTGCCTTCGAGGGAGATGCCCAAGAGCTTCTGGGCCTCGACGGCGAATTCCATGGGGAGCTTCTGCAGGACGTCCTTGCAGAAGCCGTTGACGATGACCGAGACGGCGTCTTCGGTCGAAAGGCCGCGCTGGCGGCAATAGAACAGCTGATCGTCGCTGATCTTCGAGGTGGTCGCTTCGTGCTCGGCGCGGGCCGAACGGTTGCGCACCTCGATGTAAGGCACGGTATGCCCGCCGCAGTCGCCGCCGATCAGCAGCGAATCGCATTGGGTGTAGTTGCGCGCGTTGTCGGCCTTGGGCTGGATGCGCACCAGGCCGCGATAGGTGTTCTGACCATGGCCGGCCGAGATGCCCTTGGAGATGATGGTCGAGCGCGTGTTGCGGCCGATATGGATCATCTTGGTGCCGGTGTCGGCCTGTTGGCGATTGTTCACCACGGCGACCGAGTAGAATTCGCCGATGGAGTCGTCGCCTTCGAGCAGCACGCTGGGATATTTCCAGGTGATCGCCGAGCCGGTCTCGACCTGCGTCCAGGAAATCTTCGAGCGCGCGCCGCGGCAGGCGCCGCGCTTGGTGACGAAGTTGTAGATGCCGCCCTTGCCGTCCTTGTCGCCCGGATACCAGTTCTGCACGGTGGCGTATTTGATCTCCGCGCCTTCCAACGCGACCAATTCGACCACGGCGGCATGAAGCTGGTTCTCGTCGCGCATCGGCGCGGTGCAGCCTTCGAGGTAGCTGACGTAGCTGCCTTCGTCGGCGACGATCAGCGTGCGCTCGAATTGGCCGGTGTTCGAAGCGTTGATGCGGAAATAGGTCGAGAGCTCCATCGGGCAACGCACGCCCTTGGGGATGTAAACGAAGGAGCCATCAGAGAACACGGCGGAGTTCAGCGTGGCGTAGAAGTTGTCGGCCACCGGCACGACGCTGCCGAGATATTTGCGCACCAGGTCGGGATGCTCGCGCACCGCTTCCGACATCGAGCAGAAAATGATTCCGAGCTCGGCAAGCTTGGCCTTGTAGGTGGTGGCGACCGAGATGGAATCGAACACGGCGTCGACCGCGACGCCAGCGAGCGCTTCCTGCTCTTTCAGCGGAATGCCCAGCTTCTCGTAGGTCTTGAGCAGCTCAGGATCGACTTCGTCGAGGCTCTTGAGCTGCTCTTTTTTCTTCGGCGCGGAATAGTAGTAGAGATCCTGGAAGTCGATCTTGGGAAATTCGACCTTGGCCCAATGGGGCTCGCGATGCTCCTGCGCCAGCCACTGGCGATAGGCGGCGAGGCGCCAGTCCAGCATCCAGGACGGCTCTTCCTTCTTCGCCGAGATGTAGCGGATCGTGTCTTCGCTCAGGCCTTTCGGCGGACGGTCGTCGTCGATCTCGGTGACGAAACCGTACTTATACTCGCTGGCAGCGCGGACGGCTTCGACGGTGTCTTGGGAAACGGCCATGGAAGCTCCTTACGCCACGCTCTCGTTTGCCGGGATCGGGCGAACGGGGGCGGGGAACATGATCGGCGCAGCGAGATCGGCCAGCGTCACGCCCTCAAGGGCGCCGCTGATCGCGCGGTTGATAGTGGCCCAGCCGTTGCGCGAGGAGCAGAGCGTTTCGACGCCGCAAGCGCCGGGATTTTCCAGACAGCTGGTGATGGCGATGGGGCCGTCGATGGCTTCGATGATCGCCGCGACGGTGATGCTGCGCGCCGGTTTGGCAAGGCTGTAGCCGCCCTTGGCGCCGCGCACGGAGGTGAGGAGGCCGCCGCGCGTCAGGGTGGCGAGCAGCTTGCTCACGGTCGGCGTCGGCACGCCGCTGTGCTGGGCCAGATCGACGGCGTTATGCACCGCGTCCGGCGCATGGGCCATGCGGCTCATGAGGAGGACGGCATAGTCGGACAGCTTGCTCAGGCGGATCATCGGCGGACCTGCATGACGATGTCCGACCAGCGAAAAGGCTCATTTGCGAGCCGTTCTCAGCATATCGGACCAATTTAGTCTGATATGCAGTAAATCGGCTTTCAGAGGCCGAGAGTCAAGCCTGGAATGGGCCAAATCTCCGGGAAAAACCCTGGCAACGACAAGGGCTTAGAAGCTGGCCTGCGGAGGCCTAACAGGTCAGCCGGGAGCGCCCGCCATCGACGCCGATGACTTGGCCGGTGATCCAGCCAGCGGCCGGGGATAGCAGAAACGCGGCGAGGGCGGCGGCATCCTCGGCTTCGCCCAGACGCTTCAGGGGATGCAGCTTGGCGATGCCCTTGGCGAGCGCTTCGTTGCCGGTCATCAGCGCGGCCATCTTGGTTTGCATCAGGCTCGGGGCGATGCAATTGACGCGGATTTTGGGTGCCAGTTCCGCTGCGGCGGAACGCGCCAGCCCTTCGACGGCGGCCTTGGCGCTGCCGATCACCGCGTGACCCGAAAAGCCGGTGCCGGCGGCGACGCTGGAGAACAGCACGGCAGCGCCTTCCCCGGCGGCCAAGGCCGGCGCGGCTTCGCGCAGGGCGATCATCGGCGCGATCGCATTCAGGCGATAGGCGGCGAGCATCTCTTCGGCGCTGCTGCGCGCGAGCGGCTTGACGAGGATGGAGCCGACGCAAAAGGCGAGCCCGGAAAGCTCGCCTCCGGCATCGCGAACGGCGCCGGCGATACTGGCTTCGTCGAGAGCGTCGAAGGGCGTTGCCGCCGCTCCGATCTCCGTTGCGAGAGCCGCTAGGGCTTCGCTGTCGCGCCCGGCCAAATGCAGCGAACGCCCATCGGCCGCGAGGCGGCGGGCGAGGGCGCCGCCGACGCCGCCGGTCGCGCCGAAAATCAGGACGGGCGCGGCCACGCCGGCTATTCGCCGCGGATCATCGACAGGAATTCGCGGCGGGTCTTGTCGTCGCTGCGGAACACGCCCAGCATCTTGCTGGTCACCATGGCGACGCCGGGTTTGTGCACGCCGCGCGTCGTCATGCATTGATGGGAGGCTTCGATGACGACGGCGACGCCGCGCGGCTGCAGCACGTCGTTGATCGTGTTGGCGATCTGTGAGGTCATCTTTTCCTGGATCTGCAGGCGCTTGGCGTAGGCTTCGAGCACGCGCGCGAGCTTGCTGATGCCGACGACGCGCTTGTTCGGCAGGTAGCCGATATGCGCCTTGCCGATGATCGGCACGAGGTGGTGCTCGCAATGGCTTTCGAAGCGGATGTCGCGCAGCACGACCATTTCGTCGTAGCCGTCGGTCTCTTCGAAGGTGCGCGCCAGGATCGATTTGGGATCGACCTCGTAGCCGGCGAAGAATTCCTCATAGGAGCGCACGACGCGGTCCGGTGTGCCGATCAGGCCTTCGCGCGTCGGGTCGTCCCCGGCCCAGCGCAGCAGGGTGCGCACGGCGGCTTCGGCTTCGTCGCGGGTCGGCTTGCGCGGCGCGGCCGGCTTGGATTTGCGGCGCGGCGCGGCGGCGGTCTGGCGCTCGTCGTCGCGTTCGAGCAGGGAAAACGGCTGGGAATCGTCCATGGCGGTCCTCACGGGGGAAGATGGGACAGCGGGGACGATCGTCCCAGCCTGAAATGAAATACGCCCGCCGGAGAGGTTGGATCACCGGCGGGCGTAATTTCTTCCTAGGCGGCTCAGCCGAGCGTGGGATCGAGGACGATCTTGCCGACGCTCGGGCTGCTTTCGATCATGCGGTGGGCCTCGGCGGCCTTCGACAGCGGCAGGATATGGGCGATCTTCACCTTGATCTTGCCGTCGGCGGCGGCCTGGTAGCATTTCGGCCGGTCGGCCGGATCATGGCCGGGCATGCCGTAGATGGTGATCTTGTTGTCGTAGAGATGGAAGAAATCGATCATCGCGTTCGGCCCGCCATGGGCGCCGGCCGTGACGAGGCGGCCGTTCATGCCGAGGCAGTGGAAGGCCTTCGGCAGCACCTCGGGATTGGCGATGTTGTCGTAGAGCACGTTGACGCCCTTGCCGCCGGTGATCTTCTTCACCTCGGCGACGAGATCTTGCGTCGAGGAATCCAGCGCGTAATCGGCCCCGACAGTCAGGCCATAGTCTGCGCGTTCGCGCGAGCCGGCGACCGCAATGACCTTCGCGCCGATCACATGCTTAGCGATCTGGATGCCGATGGAGCCGAGATTGCCGGTCGCGCCCATGATCATCACCCATTCGCCGGGCTGCAGCTTGGCGACGTTGACGAGCAGATTCCAGGCGGTCGGGCAATGGCGGCCGATGACGGCGGCCTCGCGGAAGTCGAGGTTCTTCGGCAGCTTGTCGCCGGTGGCGGCGGGCACGCAGATCATCTCGGCGAAGCCGCCGGGGCGCTTGATGCCCATCATGCCGGTCGGGCCGTCATAGCCGTAGGCGTCGAAGTCGGCGCTTTCCGGCACGTCGTCGAGCGGCATGCGGCCGGCGGCGGCGATATGATCGCCGACCTTCCAGCGCTTCACGTTCTTGCCGACCTTGTCGATGATGCCGGCGCAATCGACGCCGGGAATCAGCGGCAGGGTGATGCCGCGATGGGTCTGCTTGCCCTGGCGCACCATCACGTCGAGCGTGATGTTTACGGTGGCGGCGTGGATCTTGATGCGGACTTCGTTGTCGCGCGGCTCGGGATCGGGGACGGTCTCGTATTTCAGAACGTCGGGGGCGCCGTATTCATGGATGACGATGGCTTTCACGCGGGTCCTCTCGCGTTGAGATAAGCGAACGGGTGATAAGCGAACGGCCGGAGCGCGAACGCCCCGGCCGCAAGGATGTTCGGCTTTACGCCTTGGTCGGCTTCTTGGACGGCACGAAGCTGGTTTCCAGCGTGCCGAGATTGCCCACCGTGGTGGTGATCTTGTCGCCCGCTTTCAGGTAGGTGCCCTTGCCCTTGCCGACGCCCGCCGGAGTGCCGGTGGTGATGACGTCGCCGGGCTGCAGGGTCAGATGCTCGGAGAGGTAAGCGATCTGCTCTTCGATGTTGTAGTGCATCGCGCCGGAATTGCCGTTCTGCTTGAGATCGCCGTTGACCCACAGCTGGATCTTCAGGTCGTACGGGTTCTTCACCAAATCCTTCGGGGTCAGCCACGGGCCGGTGGGGCAGGAGCCGTCGAAGTTCTTGCGGCGGAAACGGTCGGCGCGGAACTGCTTCTGCACCGGAGTGACGGCGTCGGCGCGGCTCGGGCCGCGGATCGACATGTCGTTCAGCACCATGTAGCCGGCGATGTAATCGAAGGCCTTTTCCTTCGGCACGTTGAAGCAGGGCTTGCCGATGACGATGGCGAGCTCGGCTTCCCAGTCGATCTGCGTCGAGGTGTGCGGCAGCGGAATTTCCGCGCCATGGCCGACGACGGTCTGCGCCGGGGTCTTCTGGAAGAAGACAGGCGGCATGATCGACTTGTCGGGCATGGTGCTGCTGCCCATCTCGGCGTGATGGTCGGCGTAGTTGGCGGCGATGCAGAACACCGTCGAGGGATAAAGGATCGGCGCCAGCAGCTTCACGCGCTTGAGCGGCTTCGTGGCTTTGGCGTAGGGGCTCTTCGCGCCGAGCTTGGTGTGTTCGGTGGCAAGCTTGGCGAGCGCGGTCTTGGCCTTGCTCCAGCTCTGCAGGATCGAAAGGGTCGAATCGACCGAGAAGCCCAGCTTCTTCTTGGCGCGGCGCTCGTAGATCGGCGCGGCGATCGTGAGATCGATCACGTCCTCGCCGACTTTGATGCCCGGAATGGCTTTGCCCTTGGCGCCGGCGAAGTTGAGTAGACGAAAGTCGATCACGATTCCTCCTCAGTGTGTTTTCTGTTTGTCGACGAAACAGCCGGACCCCCGGCCAGACTCAATAGGGCTTGTCGCCCTGAATCACGCAGCGGCGCAAGAGGCGCCGCTCTTTATCGCTGAAATCGGTGCGGGCGTGCAGCGTGCAGCGGTTGTCCCACAGCAAGAGATCGCCAACGCGCCATTTGTGCTCGTAGATGAACTTCGGCTGCTCGATATGGTCGAACAGCTCGTCAAGCAGCTTGTCGCTTTCCGCCTTGTCCATGCCTTCGACCGACCAGGTCATCAGTCGATTGATGAACAGCGCCTTGCGCTCGCTGTCCGGATGCAGCCGCACCATGGGATGGGTGTAGTGCGGATGCTCGTCGAAGTTCGGATTGTTGCCGTCGCGGCTGGTCGAGCCGTACTGGAAGACGTTGACCGCTTTGCGACCCTCGAGCTTCGCCTTGATCTCGGCGGGCAGGGAGTCGTAGGCGGCGTACATGTTCAGAAAATGCGTGTCGCCGCCCTCGCTCGGAATCTCCATGGCGTAGAGGAACGTGCCCTTGGCCGGTTTCTCGATGTAGCACATGTCCGAGTGGAACTGCATTTCGCCGTCGGGCAGCGAGCCGATCGGCTTGCCGTTCTCGCGGATGTTCGAGACCAGCATGATCTCCGGATGTTTCACCGCGGTCTCGGCCCGCATCGAGGCGGGACGCGGGCGGCCTTGCAGCGCGCCGAAGCGCTGAGCGAAGCGCACCTGCTGCTCCTCGTCGATCGCCTGATCGCGAAACAGGATGACGAGATGGTCGCGCCAAGCGTCGGCGATGATCTGGAACGTCTCGTCGTCGATCGGCTGGCGCAAGTCGACGCCGCGAATCTCCGCGCCGAGCGCGGGCGACAGCGGACACACCTCGACGCGGCCGCGAGCTTGTTCAAGAGCTGCTTGGGCGGCGAACGCAACGGGGGCTGCGGCGGACGGCGAAACGGATGGCAAGATAGTCTCCCAGCGCTTTGTTTTTCTCTATGCGCTGAGGGCATTTTAGGCCGTGCCGGTTATGGCGCAAGCGCTGTGCGCGGCCCATAAATGAAACGCCGCGCTTTGGGCGCGGCGTTGCGGCGAAAACGGCAAGAGTTTGATGCGGCGGACTGTGCAAATCGCAGAGGGTCCGCCGTCGCTTGCGGCTATTCGGTCTGCTCGGTGACCTTGCGCACCGGGCGCATCAGGAAGGCCGGGATGTTGTCGCCAAAGCTGATGACTTGCGGCTCGGGCGGCTCGTTGCGCGGCCGTCGCTCGCGACGCTCCTGGTTACGGTCCTGACGATCTTGCTGGGGACGCTCGGCGGCAGCGCGGTCCTGGCTGCGATCTTGATTCCGATCGGAGCCGCGCTGGTTCTGGCGGTGGTCCTGACGGTGGTCCTGGCGATTGTCGCGGCGCGGACGGCGTTCGCGGCGTTCCTCGCGGCCGGTCTCGGGGCGCGGCGCGTCATGTTGTTGGGCCGCAGCCTCGCGCAGGGCGGTCTCGTCCGGTTGCGGCATCTCGGCCACCGTTTCGACGACCGTTTCAGCCGCGACGGGCGCTGCGGCCTGCGGCGCGGGCTCGCGCTCTTCTTGGGGGCGCTCGCTGCGGCGATTGCGGTCGCGGCCACGGCCGCGATCGTTGCCCTTGCCGGAGCGGTCGCTGCCGCGTCCGCCCTTGGCGCCGCCGCGACCACGACGGCCGCGGCTGGTGGCGGCTTCGGCGGCGAGTTCGGCGAACTCCTCGTCGGAGATGCCTTCGTATTCGGGCACCTTATGCACGGCGATCTCTTTGCCGCCGGTCATCTTAACGATGGCGTCGAGGAACTTGGTGTCGTCGGGCGTCACCAGCATGAAGGCGCGGCCGCTGCGGCCGGCGCGGCCGGTGCGGCCGATGCGGTGCACATAGTCTTCGGCATGGATCGGCACGTCGTAGTTGAAGACGTGGGACAGGCCGACGACATCGATGCCGCGGCCGGCGACGTCGGTCGCCACCAGCAGCTGGATATCGCCGTTCTTGAAAGCGGCGAGCGTTTCGGTGCGGGCCGACTGGGCCATGTCGCCGTGCATGCCGGCGACCGAGAAGCCGTGGCGCTTGAGCGACTTCACCAGGATGTCGACGTCGACCTTGCGGTTCGAAAAGATCAGCGCGTTGGTGACGGTCTCGGATTTGATGACGGCGCGCAGGGCTTCGCGCTTGAGGTAATCGTCGCTGGCGCAGCGCACCTGGAACGCCTCGACGGTGGAGGCGGTGGTGGCCGGCGGAGCGACGGTGACCTGCTTCGGATTGATCAGGAAAGCATCGGCGAGGCGGCGGACTTCCGGCGGGAAGGTGGCCGAGAAGAACAGCGTCTGACGGATCTTCGGCAGGAAGCTGACGATACGTTCGACGTCCGGAATGAACCCCATGTCGAGCATGCGGTCGGCTTCGTCGATCACCAGGATCTTCACGTCGTTCAGCAGGATCTTGCCGCGCTCGAAATGGTCGATCAGACGGCCCGGCGTGGCGATCAGCACGTCGACGCCGCGATCCAGCTTGGCCTCTTGCGGGCCGAAGCTTTCGCCGCCGATCAGCAGGGCCATGCTGAGCTTGTGATACTTGCCGTAGGTCTCGAAGCTCTTGGCCACCTGAGCGGCCAGTTCGCGGGTCGGGGCGAGCACGAGCGAGCGCGGCATGCGCGCCTTGGCGCGGCCGGCGGCAAGAATGTCGATCATCGGCAACGTGAAGGATGCTGTCTTGCCGGTGCCCGTCTGGGCGCATCCGAGAACGTCGCGGCCCATCAGCACCAGGGGAATGGCCTGGGCCTGGATGGGGGTGGGCTCTGAATAACCGGCGTCCGTCACCGCTTGGAGGACTTCCGGGCCGAGCCCGAGCGCTTCAAAACTCATCGTGTAAAATAGCGTCCTAGCTTCTTGGGATTGAAAACCGCCTTAGAAATGGGGGTTTATCGGAAAAAGTCAAACTTTCCCGTGACAGAAGGGGCCAAAATGCGCGGTTTTCCGCAGGGCGTGGCCGATTTGACCCGTTTCCCTAGGAATTTTCCGGTCAGGCGACGCCGAGGGCGGCGATAGCCGGCCTCAGCAGAACGGGCCTTTGCAACTGTCCTTCTGAGGGTCGTTGCGGTTCACCGTCGGGAACAACTCGCGCGTCATCTGCTGCACCAGGGTGATCACGCCTTCGCGCGGTACGCCCTGGGGGCCGCCGTCGACCCAGCCTTCGACCCAGCTGTTGGCGCGATCAAAACGGCAGAACGCCGCCATCACGCGCAACTGGTTCGCCGGACTCGACTGGCTGGGGACCGATTGCGCTTTGCTGCACAGCTCGTTCGGATTGAGGTTCGGGCCGTTGAACAACCAGACCACCTCGTAATTGGGATCGGCCTTGGCGCTCTTCGCCGTCGTGTAATTGGTCTTCGGGCCGCGCGGGATAGCGGCCATGTTGCTGGTGACCAACTGATCGAACTCGGCCTGATTGAGAGCGAAGGGATTGCCGCGGACGACGACAGTCATGTCCTTGCCGTCGGCGACGCGGAAGAAGTCGCCGTAATCGTAGGTGACATATTGCTCGGACAGGGTGCGCGGCGCACCGGCGGCGCAGGCGGACACGAGACCGGCGACGAGGAGCAGGGGGAAAGTGCGCATGAGCGCCTCCTGTGGCGGGTTATCCTGTCAGGATACTCCCGCCAGGCGGCGGTGCTTGTCAATTTGGCGTGAAAAAGCCGGGAACGCGGCTATTCCGGCGTCTCTTCCGGACGCATGTCGCGCGACGGAAAAACCTGCTGCGCGAAGGCCGTCATCAAGGCGCGAAAGCGCGAATCACCCGCAGTCTTGATGCCCGAGGTATAGGCATCGGCTTCCGTCAGCACATCGCCGTTGCGGCAGAAGGCGCCTTGTAGATGGCTGTCGTCGCGCGAGGGCGCGAAAGGCAGCGGCGTCAGCGGCAGGCGACAAAGATCGCGTGACTGCACCGTCGATGCCGGATTGAACATCAGAACGACGCGATATTCAGGATTATGAGTCCGCGGCGCGGTGGCGAAGCGGGTGGTGAAGCGCGCGTTGCGCTGCATGCCGTCGATCAAGGCGGTCTGCAGCGGCTCATGGCCGCCGAGCGTCGCGCCGTCTTCGATCACGACGATATGGAAGTCGCGGTTCTGCCCGACGAAGGCAGGGTCTTCCGCGCGATAGAGCGGCAGCGGTGTGCCGGTGGCGCGCACCGCGAGGGTGTCGCAGCCGGCGAGCAGCAGCAAGCTCGCGGATATGATAGCCGCGGACTTCACAGGTCGAGTTCCCGCGCGGTCGGCGCGAATTCCTGGATGAAGGCGAGGCGCAGTTCGGGCTTGCGGCCCATCAGGCTCTCGACGCGCTCCTCGGTGAGAGCGCGTTCCGCTTCGGGGATGGTGATGCGCAGCAGCGTGCGCTTGCCCCAATCCATCGTCGTGTCGCGCAATTGCGCCGGCGGCATTTCGCCGAGGCCTTTGAAGCGGCTGATCTCGATTTTGCCGCGGCCCTTGAAGGCGGTCTTGAGCAGTTCGTCCTTATGGGCGTCGTCGCGCGCATAGATCGTCGTCGCGCCTTGGGTGATGCGGTAGAGCGGCGGCTGCGCGAGGTAGAGATGGCCATGCTCGATCAGCCCGCGCATCTCGCGATAGAAGAAGGTGATGAGCAGTGAGGCGATATGCGCGCCGTCGACATCGGCGTCCGTCATGATGATGACGCGTTCGTAGCGCAGCTTGCTCACGTCAAAGCGCGCGCCGACGCCGCAGCCGAGCGCGAGCGCCAGATCGGCGATTTCCTGGTTGCCTTGCAGCTTGTCGGTCGAGGCCGAAGCGACGTTGAGGATCTTGCCGCGCAGCGGCAGGATCGCCTGAGTCTCGCGGTTGCGCGCGGACTTGGCGGAGCCGCCGGCCGAATCGCCCTCGACGAGGAAAATCTCGGTGCCTTCGGCGGCGTTCTTCGAGCAGTCGGCGAGCTTGCCGGGCAGGCGCAGCTTGCGGGTCGCCGTCTTGCGATTGAACTCTTTGGCCTTCTTGTCGCGCATGCGTTCTTCGGCGCGATCGATGATGGCGTTGAGCAAATCGTTGGCGGTGGTCGGATCGCCCGATAGCCAATGGTCGAAATGGTCCTTGATGGCATTTTCGACCATCTTGGTGGCTTCGACGCTGGCGAGCTTTTCCTTGGTCTGGCCTTGGAACTGCGGGTTGCGCATGAACAGCGACAGCAGGACGCAGCAGCCGTCCATCACGTCATCGGTGGTGATCTGCGCGGCGCGGCGGTTGCCGCTGAGATCGCCATAGGCTTTGAGCGCGCGCATCAGGCCGGTGCGCATGCCGGTTTCATGCGTGCCGCCCATCGGCGTCGGCACGGTGTTGCAATAGGACGAATTGATGCCTTCGCCCTCGGCGACCCAGTTGACCGCCCATTCGACCTTGCCGCCGCTATCGCCCGCCAAATTCACGCTGCCGGCGAAGGTCTTGGGGATCAGCGTCTCGCGGCCCTCGAGATGGCTGGCGAGGAAGTCGGCGAGGCCACCGGGGAAATGGATGGTCTCCTCGGTCGGCACCTTTTCATTGGGACCGATCAGGGACGGGTCGCATTTCCAGCGAATCTCGACGCCGCGGAATAGATAGGCCTTCGAGCGCGCCATGCGGTAGAGGCGGGCGGGGCTGAAATGCAGCTTGTCGCCGAAAATCTCGGCGTCGGGATGGAAGGTGACCGAGGTGCCGCGCTTGCTCGTCGCGCCGATCTCCTTCAGGCCGCCCTTCGGCGTGCCGCGCGAGAAGCTCTGCTTGTAAAGCGTCTTGTCGCGCGCGACCTCGACGGTGAGCTGGTCGGAGAGGGCGTTGACGACCGAGATGCCGACGCCGTGCAGGCCGCCCGAGGTCTCATAGACCTTGTTGGAGAACTTGCCGCCCGAATGTAGCGTGGTGAGGATGACCTCGAGCGCCGACTTGTTCTTGAACTTGGGGTGAGGGTCGACCGGAATGCCGCGGCCGTTGTCGCGGATGGTCACCACGTCGCCGGGCGCCAATTCGATCTCGATATGATCGGCATGGCCGGCGACGGCTTCGTCCATCGAGTTGTCGAGAACTTCAGCGACCAGATGGTGCAGGGCCGTGGCGTCGGTGCCGCCGATATACATGCCGGGGCGGTGGCGCACCGGTTCGAGGCCTTCGAGCACCTCGATGTCTTTGGCGGAGTAGCTGTTTTTGTCCGCGCCCTTGGCGGCGGACTTTGACGACGACTTATTGAACAGGTCGGCCATTGATATCCACAATGAAAGAGAACGCCTTTGATGGCCTATATAAGGGCCGCGCGCCGAAGGGCGCAAGCAGATGCTGTGGGCGGTTTCGCTGACCGCACTCAAGATGTAGCGAGCCTATGGCCAAAGGCGCAGAGACAGCGGCGATTTCCTCCATTACTGTTTCAGCAGCATTCGACATGGCTTTCTGGGGGGCGTCATGCGTCGTGCGTTACTGGCATCATTGATTTTCTGCGGCGTCATGGCCGGCCTGCCGGCTTTGGCCGACGATGGTGTCCGCCTGGGTGAGACCTATCGCGGCGTCGTGCAGCTCAAGACCTACGGCTCGCCGCAAGTGCCGCTGCCGCCGGGCGATTGGAAACTGGTCGGCCTCGATGAGACCCGAAGCGCCTCCACCAACATTCGCCTTGTCACCGGGGTGTTGGCGCAGGGCGCTAATGGGGTGTTCTCCGGGGCCGTGATTTTCACCGTGCCTGACTCGCCTTCGAGAGGCGGTTGGGCTCGCTTGCCGCTTTGCGACCGCAAGGCCATCCCGGCTAATTTTTCGTTGCCGGCAACGTCGGAGAGTTCCTACGACTGCCTGACCATCGAGCCTATCAATGTCGTACGTTCGCCCACGTCGGGCAAAAGCATCGCGCAGTTGTTCGACTACATCGAAGCGAGCAAGCTTAAGAAGCCCGCCAGCAATTTGTCCGTGACCTTCGGCCTTGCTTCCGGCGGGACATATCTGGTGGCCGCGTACTTATTCAATCCAGACCTTGAAAAGATCGCTCCGGTCTCATCCGCTTCGTGGCATCTGGACCGCTATAAAGAGGATCCGAAGCGCGCTGCCTACATAGATCGGCTTAAGGCGTGGGCGCAGCAATGGCGTCCCACTTTCGCAGATGGCTTAAAAGGCAAGCTTCCAGCTTCTTTCAGCGCGGCCCCAGTCTTTCCTGTGACGAAAGCGGCTCCCGTCGCCGGGCCAGTGAAGGGGTTGGAAAAACCCCTCGCGCAAGTGGCCGAGGTCGGTCGGAGCTATCGGGACATCTTGCCGCTGAATATTCTCGGCGCTCCGCAGATTCCATTGCCGCCCGGCGAATGGAAGCTCGTCGTACTCGACGAATTAGAGACAGAAAAGAGCAAGGTTCGCTTGGTGCGCGGTTACTTGCTACAGACGCAAGGAAAGACCATGGCCGGGCAGATTTATTTCCTCGCCCCGGATGGCGCTCTGCCGCAAGGGTGGAAATCGACCAATTGCCCGCGTAAGGATTCATTGGTCAATCTCACGCGCGATGCCGGATCGAACCAAGGCTATGACTGCAGCTTCATTACATCCTACGCCACGACGCTGCCTAATAACGCGACCCCGCAGCTTCAGAGGTTTCACGACTACTTAAGTCAAAACTCTATCGAGGCGCCGCCGACCATGCTCGCAGTCGCCTATGACATCTCCGACAAAAAAACCTATCTGATTACCGAATACCGCTTCAATCCGGCGCTGGAAGGCGTCAGAGCGGACAGCGTCGCTGCCTGGCGACCCCAGCGTATCGGCGAGGATTCTCAGCGAGCGGCGTATATCGAGAAGATGAAGACCTGGGCGCATACATGGCATGCGAAGATCGAAGCTGGCTATAAGTCGGCTCTGCCCAAAACCGCCGCGCTGAATTAATCGGCTGCACAAATGCAAAAAGGGCCGCCCGGTGGGCGGCCCTTTTCATTTCACGGTCAGTTTAGCGCGCGACGTAGACTTCGCGGCGCTCTTCGTACTCGCGATAGTGGCGGGTGCCCACCACGGCGCCGATCGCCGACATCAGCGCACCCAGCAGCAGCGCGGCGAAGGCCCAGAAGGCGCCCATCGCCGTGGCGCGAGCCGCGGCATCGGCAACTTCGCGCGCCTTCTGCTCCGCGTCGGCCATGGCCTGCCTGATCTGCGCTTCGGCTTCGTCGATGCGCTGGCTGGCTTCCTGCTCGGAAATGCCCGTGGACTTGGCGACGAGGGCGTTCAGGCGCTCGCGCGAGCCTTCAGGCCATTCGCCGTTCATCAAGCGGGCGCGCACCAAGCTGCCGACTTCATCGGCGATCTGCTCGCTGGAGAGATTGTCGACATTGGTGCCGCCGAGGGTGCGACGGACCGGATCCAAAAGCTGTTCCGGGCTGAATTGGCCGGCCGCGGCGGCAGCGCCGCCGCCCGCCGCGCCGACGCCGGTGGCGACACCGCCCGCGACCGCGCCGGCGCTGCGCGCCGCCAGGCCGGTGATGTTGGCGATGCTGCTGGCGGTCACCACCGCGCCGAGGATCAGCGCGAGCGCCCATACGGTGAGGCCATGCAGGATGCCGTCTTGATTGCTGGTGGTGCCGGAGAGGCGCGCGGCGACATAGCCGCCGATGCCCATGGCCAGCATGCCGGTGAAGGTGACCCAGATGCCGCCGATGAGCGACAGGGTTCCGGCATCTGGCGTGTCGCGCGCGACCGTGTCGACGGTGGTGGCGCCGATGGCGATGCCCAGAACCGTGAGAAGCGCGCCGACAGCCATGGCGACGAAGGCGCCGGCGATGACCGCGCCCCAAGAGACGCGCCGGAGCAAGACCGGTGCGGCAGTATCGGTGGCAGCGGGAGTGGTGACGATGGTGGCCATGAGCTTATCCCCTTGATGGAAGCCGAGTGCAGGGACAACGAGAGGTTGAAAGGTTCGTTCCTGAATTTGCGCCTAAGGCATTGCCGGAACTGGAACCCGAAACGAAAAAGGGCCGCCCGAAGGCGGCCCTTTTCCCACTCACCCCCACCAAAGAGGCGAAGCGGCCGGCTATGAACTAGCCGCTGTAGTACATCTGGTACTCGATCGGGTGCGGCGTGTGCTCGAAGGCGTACACGTCTTCCCACTTCAGCTCGATGTAGGCCTTGATCTGCTCTTCGGTGAAGACGTCGCCCTTCGTCAGGAAGGCGTGGTCCTTCTCGAGAGCCTCGAGAGCCTCGCGGAGCGAACCGCACACCTGCGGGACGTTCTTCAGCTCTTCCGGCGGCAGGTCGTACAGGTTCTTGTCCATCGGGTCGCCCGGATGGATCTTGTTCTGGATGCCGTCAAGGCCGGCCATCAGCATCGCCGAGAAGGCGAGGTACGGGTTGGCCAGCGGATCGGGGAAGCGCACTTCAACGCGTTTCGCCTTCGGGCTCGTCGCGAACGGGATGCGGCAGGAGGCCGAACGGTTGCGCGCCGAGTAGGCGAGCAGCACGGGGGCTTCGAAGCCGGGGATCAAGCGCTTGTAGCTGTTGGTCGTCGGGTTCGTGAAGGCGTTGATGGCCTTCGCGTGCTTGATGATGCCGCCGATGTAGTACAGCGCGGTCTCCGACAGATCGGCGTAGCCCGAACCGGCGAACAGCGGCTTGCCGGCCTTCCAGATCGACTGGTGGACGTGCATGCCCGAACCGTTGTCGCCCTTGATCGGCTTCGGCATGAAGGTCGCCGTCTTGCCGTAGCTGTGGGCGACGTTCTTCACCACGTACTTGTAGATCTGCATGTGGTCGGCGCCGGCGACGAGGGTGTTGAACTTGCAACCCAGCTCGTTCTGCGCGGTGGCGACTTCATGGTGATGCTTTTCGACGTCGAGGCCCATCTCGAGCATCGTCGTCAGCATCTCGGCGCGGATGTCGCCGTGCGAGTCGACCGGCGAGACCGGGAAGTAGCCGCCCTTGACGCCCGGACGGTGGCCCGGGTTGCCTTCCGGCATGGCGCGGTTGCTCGACCACGGGCCTTCCGTGGAGTCGACCGAGTAGGAGACGTCGTTCATCGAAACGTTGAAGCGCACGTCGTCGAAGATGAAGAATTCGGCTTCGGGGCCGACATAAACGGTGTCGCCGATGCCCGACGACTTCACGTAGGCTTCAGCCTTCTTGGCGATCGAACGCGGGTCGCGCGAGTAGGGCTGGCCGGTCGACGGCTCGAGAATGTCGCAGAAAATGATGAGCTGCGGCTGGGCGGCGAACGGGTCGAGCACGGCGGTGCTCAGATCCGGCTTCAGGGTCATGTCCGATTCCTGAATGCCCTTCCAGCCGGCGATCGAGGAGCCGTCGAACATGAAGCCCTCAACGAGGGTCTCCTCGTCGATGGTCTTCACATGCTGGGCGGTGTGGTGCCACTGGCCCTTCGGATCGGTGAAGCGGAGATCGACGTACTTCACGTCGTTCTCCTTGATCATGGCCAAAACGGATTTTGCGTCGGACATCGTCGATGATCCTGTCGTTGGTGGTGGGTACGGGTGTGCTGAAGGTTATGCGAACTGGTGAAGCGACGGTCTCAAGCCGCCTGTCGGCCCGCCGCCTTTGGCGGGGGCGCGGCGCGGCTGTTCACTGTTAGATGGCGTCCGGGCCTTTTTCGCCCGTGCGGATGCGGATGACTTCTTCGACGTTGGAGACGAAGATCTTGCCGTCGCCGATGCGGCCCGTGCGGGCGGCCTGGGTAATGGCTTCGATGGCGCGCTCCGCGAGGGCGTCGTCCATGACGATCTCGATCTTCACCTTGGGCAGGAAGTCGACGACATATTCGGCGCCGCGATAGAGTTCGGTATGGCCTTTCTGGCGGCCGAAGCCCTTGGTCTCGGTGACCGTCATGCCCTGCAGGCCGATCTCGTGGAGAGCTTCCTTCACCTCATCGAGCTTGAAGGGCTTAATGATGGCTTCGATCTTTTTCATGAGGCTCAAGTCTCGGGCGGGGGTGGGCGCAAGGCCGCGCGGGGCGGCCAGTTGACGCATTACCTAGCACGGCCCATGCCAACTGCCCTAGCGATGCAAAAGGCCGGAAATAAGCGGAAATTCAATAAGTTGTGGATAAGTCGGAATACCGTATGCATAAAAAATATGCGATATGGCGCTATAATATGCAGCAAGAATGAATAATTAATAGGCAGGGTTGACAGGCTGCGTTTTGATGGTTCCGCAGCCTCAAATCGAAGAAAAAACGCTGAGAATTTCCCAAATCCGCTTGGCGCGGGAAGGGCTGGCGAATGAGACAGCGGCTTTTGCGGCCATATCAGCGGTTTTGGCGGGACGGCTTGACGGCGCAAAGGCCTCCCTCTAAACAAGCGCCCTTGCTCTTGTGGCGGGTGTAGCTCAGTTGGTTAGAGCGCCAGATTGTGGATCTGGATGTCGCCGGTTCAACTCCGGTCACTCGCCCCATTCCCTCTTATTCTGTTATGATCTGCGGCGGCGGCTCCCATAGCGATAATGGGTGGCTGCTAACGGTATTCTGAACTGTCGCCGCGCCTGCTCCCCCGCTAGCCTTTGGCACATTCGGGGCAGTCGCTTGCGGCGCAAGGCCGTCCGTACGCTCATACCCCCGTCAGGCTGAAGGAGAGATTCATGAACCCGCCCGCCACCAACCTTAAGACCGTCAGCCAGGACGCCGGCAGCGCCGCGCTCGACGTGCTGCTGTCCCGCCGCAGCAATTCCAGCCTGACCACGCCGGTTCCGACCGACGCCGATCTCAACGTCATTTTCGACGTGGCGATGCGCGCCGCCGACCACGACCGCATGCGCCCGTGGAGCTTCCACGTGCTGCGCGGCCCTGCCGCCATCGAGCAGCTTTGGAATCTTTATGAAGCGGCCATGCTGCGCCGCGAGCCGAACATGGACAAGGCGATGATCGCCGGCGCCAAGGTGAAGCTCATGAAGGCGCCGATGATCATCGCTGTCGGCTGCCACATCCAGCCGGGCAAGATCATGGAGATCGAACAGCTGTTCTCCTCTGCCGCCGGCGCGCAGAACATCATGAACGCCATCCATGCCCTCGGCTACGCCGGCAAGTGGGTCACCGGCGCGAACATGTACGACGAAGAAGTGAACAAGGCCTTCGGCTACACCGCTCCGGATCGCCTGATCGGCTTGATCTACGTCGGCACCGCGTCGGACCCGGCGCCCGAGGTCAAGAAGACCTGGACCCGCGAGAATTTCGTGAAGGAATGGACCGGCCCGGTCGCGTAAGCGATAGGATCAGTCTCGCGAATAAAACGGGCGGTCTTCGGACCGCCCGTTTTTTATTGCGCGCTGCGAGCCGCGTTCAATTCAGCCGCGGCTTCTTGAGATGCTTGGCGCGGTCCGCCGATGGGACGGTGACCTCAAGCTCGCGGTCCTTGCGCTGCACGCGAAACGGCACGTCGACGCCGGCCGGTCCGAGCGCCCAGATCTTCCGGTACATGTCGGCAAGGCTGCGCGGCCGCTCGCCGGCGACATCGAGGATGGCGTCGCCGACGCGCAGACCCGATTGCTTGGCCGGGCCGTTGTCGCTCATGCCGGCGATCACCAGCTTGTTCTCTGCTTCGGCTGTCCAGATGCCGAGCCAGGGACGCGCCGGCTTGTCGACGCGGCCGAGCTTCATCATGTCGGGCAGGGCCGATTTCAGCAGGTCGATGGGGATGATCATGTTGGCGTCGATATTGATGCCGCCATGGGAGAATTGCTGAAAGATCAGCGAGGCGACGCCGATCAGATTGCCGTCGCGGCCGATGGCGGCGGCGCCGGTCCATTGCGGATGGGCGGGCGCGCAGAAGATCGCTTGGTCGAGCAGATACTCCCAGTAGCCGGCGAACTCCTGCTTGGCGATGACGCGCGAGATGACCGCGTGGCTGATACCGCCGAACGCGGCGATGACGATGGAATCGCCCGGCATCAGCTCGCTCGATTTGCCGAGCGGCAGCGCGGGGCGGTCGAGCGGTTCCAGCGCCTGCACCAAGCCGAAACCGCTTTCCTGATCCTGACCCACGATATGGCCGGGGATCGCCTTGCCGCTCGAATCGATGATCCATACCGCGTCGGCCTCGGTCAGCAGATAGCCGACCGTCAGCACCAGGCCGTCGCTGCCGATGACCACGCCGCTACCGGCGCGCTCGGTGCCGAGGCGCGAGGCGCTCGACGCGTCGGCCGGCACCGTGGTGCGCACGGCGACGATCGAGGCCAGCGTGTGATCGAGGTCGAAGGGCAGGTCGGCGAGGCGCGGGGGCATGGGCTTCTCCTGGCCAAATTCTGCCGCAGGCGGCCCTTGCCTGCCAGCGCGCCGTGACAGTTTGTGGCGCATTTTGCTTAGAGTAATACATAGACTTTGCCGGGGGGCTGCGGCATAAGGCACAAGACTTCTTAAATATAGAAGTCTTCCAAGTCTTTGTTGCACAAAGAGTAACAAGTCTAGCCGCGGCGCGAAGACTGGCGGCGCCTGCAAGGGATCGGGGGAACCTTGTTGAAGCTGTCTAAGCCGATGGGCGGGCAACGGCTGGCCCCGACTTGGCGGGGCCTGATCTTCAAAATCAGCCTGGTGGCCGCCTTGGTCGTTGCCGCGGCGATCGCCCAGGTCGCCTATGACCTGTGGCGCGGCTACGAACGCCAGCTGGGCAACGCCGAACGCGACGGCGCCAATCTCGTGCGCCTGCTCGACGAGCAGACCGCGCGCACGTTCCAATCGATCGATCTGACTTTGCGCGCGGCGTCCGACGCCATTGCGCGCTTGCCGCAGGATATGCCCGAGCGCGATCGCGCGATCTACGATCTGCTCGTCGGCTTCATGCCTCAGCTGCCTTACGTGCGCTCGCTTTTCATCGTCGACCGCGAAGGGGCGATGAGCTTCGTTTCGACGAATTTTCCGGCCACGCCGTTCGACAATCGCGAACGCGATTATTTCCAGGACTTGAGCAAGCGCGCGCAGGACGGGCTTTACATCGGCAAGCCGGTGCTGAGCCGCATCACGCGGCAATGGTTCATCAGCGCGGGACGCCGTCTGGAGAATGCCGCCGGGGAATTCGACGGCATCATTCTGGCGGCGATCGATCCTGGATATTTCGAGACCTTCTACAAATCGATCGATGTCGGCCAGGAAGGCCGCCTCGGCCTCTATCTGGCCGACGGCACTCTGATGGTCCGCAGCCCGCGCGACGACGCCTTGACCGGCGTCTCCTTCGCCAAGACGCCCCTGTTCGAGCATGTCGCCGCCGCGCCCGCGGGCGTGTTCCATACGGCGGCGTCGGGAAACGAGCTGGCTCGCATTTTCTCCTATCGCCGCCTGGAGCAGCTGCCGCTGGTCGTGTGCGTCGCGCTGAGCACGCGCGAAGTCCTCAAGGATTGGTACGCCAATCTGTTCGTCTATATCCCGGTGATCGGCGCCTTCGTGCTCTTCATCGGCGTGCTCATGTGGTTCTTCGTGCGCGAGATGCGCCAGCGCGAAAGTTTGTCGGTCGCCTTGCGTGACAATGAGGAGCGGCTGCGGCTAGCGCTCGAATCCTCGAACACCGGCACCTGGACCTGGGACAGGGCCAGTGATCGCTCGGTCGGCGATGACAGCGTGCTGCGCATTTTCGGCGTCGCGCCGGAAGATTACCCCGGCACCGGAGAAGCTTTTCTCAGGTCGCTGCATCCGGACGACCGCGAGACGGTCAGCCGCGCCATCGACGGCTGCGTCGCCGAGGGCGCGTCCTACGACGTGGTTTACCGGGTCTACCGCGGCGACGGCGCCATCCGCTGGATCCACAGCCGCGGCGAGCCGGTGCGCGGAGACGACGGCCAGGTGAGCGGCCTGATCGGCGTGTGCAGCGACATCACCGCGCTGCGTCAGGCCCAGGACGCGTTGGCCCAATCCCAGCGGCTCGAGATCGTCAGCCGGATGACCGGCGGCATCGCCCACGATTTCAACAATCTGCTGCAGGTCGTGCTCGGCAATGCAGAGATCCTGATCGATGGCTTGCGCGAAAACCCGTCGCAGCGGCGCTGGGCGGACATGATCAAGATCGCCGCCGAGCGCGCCGCCGAATTGACGCGCCGCCTGATGGCCT
Source organism: Alphaproteobacteria bacterium (assembly GCA_035714115.1). Taxonomy (GTDB): domain Bacteria; phylum Pseudomonadota; class Alphaproteobacteria; order SMXQ01; family SMXQ01; genus CAMAVH01. The sequence goes on along the minus strand of DASTMO010000080.1, from coordinate 24,983 downwards.
TCGCGCGCCGCCAGATGCTCGAGCCGGCCGAGACCGACATCAATCGGCTTCTGCTGTCGATCACCGACGATTTGCGCCGCACCTTAGGCGATTGTCCGCTGGTCCTCGACCTGGCCGACGATCTCTGGCCGGCGATGGTCGATCCGGCGCAACTCGAAAGCGCTGTGCTCAATCTCGCCGTCAACGCCCGAGACGCCATGAAGAACGGCGGCCGCTTGATGGTGGCGACGGCGAACCGCGTGCTCGAGCCGGAAGATTGCTTGGAGAGCGATGGCTTGGTGCCGGGCAATTACGCGACGGTGTCGATCGTCGATAGCGGCATCGGCATGACGCCGGACGTGCTGCGCCGCTGCTGCGAGCCGTTCTTCACCACCAAGGAAGTAGGCGAGGGGAGCGGCCTCGGTCTCTCGATGGTCTATGGCTTCGTCAAGCAATCTGACGGCCATCTGACGATCAGCAGCCGGCCCGGCGCCGGCACCACCGTGATCCTCTATCTGCCTTGCGCCGAGGATACGCGTTGGCGTCCGGCGCAACCCTTCACGCAGGATGAGGCGGCCAAAATCGGCAGCGCCAAAACCGTGCTTGTCGTCGAGGACGATCTGCTGGTGCGAGGTTACGTCTGCCAGGAGATCGTCAATCTTGGCTACGCGGTTATCGAATGCGCCGACGGCAATGCGGCTCTGCTGGCGCTCAAGCGCGGCGCTTGCCCCGATCTGCTGTTCAGCGACATCCGCCTGCCGGCGGGGCTGGACGGCGTCGCCTTGGCGGGGGAGGCTCGCCGGATGCTGCCGAGCCTCGCGGTCTTGCTCACTTCGGGGGACGCCAGCGGTTCGGCTGCCGAGGAGAGCCGGCGTGCCGGTTACGACCTTCTGGCTAAGCCTTATCGCCGTGAGGAATTGGCTTCGGCTTTGCGCCGAAATCTCGGCGTGAGCGACTGAGTTTCACTGGCGATCCCAATAGCCTGATGGAATGTCGCATGCTATATCCGATGGCAAGGCGGGCGCCCGCTCGCGAACAATCACACAATCAAGAACAGATGGGACAGGGGAGATGACTGAGTATTTTCTGCTGAACTACGCCGACGAAACGGGCGCCGCGCGCGCCGGCATCAAGGTCGGCGACAAGGTGATCGACATCGAGAAGGGCTTGGCCGCCATCGGCAAGGCCGGCGCTCTCGGCGGCGCCGACGCGCGCTCGACCATGGGCGTGCTGTCGGCTTGGGACAAGGCCGAGCCGGCGCTCGAAGCGCTGGCCGCCGCGGCTCCTGCCGCCGCCGCTAAGCCGCTTGCCAGCGCCAAGCTGCTGGCGCCGCTGCTCTATCCGAGCGGCATCTTCTGCGCCGCGGCCAACTACACCGACCATATGAAGGAAATGTCGGGCCGCGAGCCGCCCGACAAGACCAAGACCCGTCCGTATTTCTTCCCCAAGACGATCGCCCATTCGATCATCGGCCCGGAAGATCCGATTCGTCTGCCGAAGGTCTCCAAGCAGGTCGACTGGGAAGCCGAGATCGGCGTCGTCATCGGCAAGCCGGCGCGCAACGTCTCGATCGCCGACGCGATGAACTACGTCGCCGGCTACACGATCATGAACGATCTCAGCTTGCGCGATCTCGGCAGCCGCACCGACTGGAATTTCCGCGTCGACTGGTTCCAGCACAAGTGCTTCGACGGCTCGGCGCCGCTCGGCCCTTGGATCGCGCCCGCCAAGTCGATCAAGGATCCGTACAAGCTCGCCATGAAGCTGTGGGTCAACAAGGATCTGATGCAAGACTCCTCGACCAGCTTCATGCATTTCGACATCCCCGAGCAGATCTCCTATCTCAGCGAACGTCTGACGCTGCGTCCGGGCGACATCATCTCGACCGGCACGCCGTCGGGCGTCGGCCGTCCGCGCGGCATCTTCCTGAAGCCGGGCGACGAAGTGACCATCGAGGTGGAAGGCATCGGCCGGCTGCACAACCCCGTCATCCAGGGGGAGTGATGCCATGCCCGTCATCGATATCCACGGCCATATCAATCTGAAACGGCCGAAGGAGCTGCTTGCCCAAAAGCAGCCGCCCAAGGCCGAGAAACCGGTGAAGGCCGGCGCGCCCAAGCCGGGCGGCGGCCTCACCGACCAGTCGCGTGCGCCGATTCTTACCGACGTCGATGCGCGTTTGAAGGATATGCAGGCGATGGGCGTCGATATGATGGCGCTGACGCCGTCGCCGCCGCGCGGCTATTACAAGCTCGACGAGGCGCTGGCTGAGGAGATCACGCGGGCGACCAATGACGATATCGCCAAGATCGCCGCCGATCATCCCAAGCAGTTCTTCGCCGCGGGCAACCTGCCGCTGCAGCATGTCGCCTATTCGGTGAAGGAGCTGGGGCGCATGATGGGCGAGCTCGGCCACAAGGGCGTGCGCATCTCGACCAACATCGCCGGCGGCGAGCTTAGCGATCCGCGCCTCGATCCGTTCTGGGCCAAGGCGGAGGCGACCGGCGCGATCATCTGGCTGCATCCGCAGGGCTTCACGAGCCCTGAGCGCATGCAGGACTACTTCATGACCAACGTGGTCGCTCAGCCGCTGGAAACGGCGCTGGCTCTGGCGCAGATGATTTTCGGCGGCGTGTTCGAACGCTATCCGAACCTGAAGCTCTGCGCGGCCCATGGCGGCGGCTACTTGCCGTTCTATCTCGGCCGTTTCGAGCAGGCCTATCGCGAGCGCGCCGAGTGCCGTGTGAACATCAGCCAAGCGCCGGAGTATTACGTCAAGAAGCTCTGGCTCGACACGGTGGTGTTCCGTCCCGATCAGATCGCTTTCCTCGTGAACCTGGTCGGCCATGAGAAGGTCGTGATGGGCACCGACAGCCCCTACGACATGGGCGAGAACCACCCGGTGAAGCTGGTCAATTCCGTGCCCGGCCTCAGCGCCGCGCAGAAGGCGGATATCCTCGGCAACAACGCGGCCAAGCTGCTCGGCCTCTAAAGTCGACGCCCCAAGAAAAAAGCCCCGGCTCTCGCGAGCCGGGGCTTTTCTTATGCGTATCCTTCAGATCGCTAAGTCAGATCACTTGGCTTTGCGTTCCGAGTTGTCTTCGCCGCTGCCCGGCTGGCGATAGCCGTTCACGCGCGCGTAGATGGCGTCCGGCACGTCGTACAGCTTGTTCATCAGAGCGGCGATCTCCTTGCCCGAGATCGGATCGATCTCCAGGTTCTGCTTGTCGGCGTCCGCGAGCAGCGCCTTGTCCTCCATCGAGAGGTCGAACGCCTTCTGCAGGGCTTCGGCGCGATCGGCGGGAACGCCCGGTGGCGCGAGGAATGGGCGGCCCATTTCCTGCGTCGCCAGCATGATTTCCATCGCCGTGCGGTCTTCCGCCTTGGTGATGAGGTCCATGATCAGCGGCACGTCCGGCAGCTCCTTATGCTTCACCAAGCCGAACTGGACGATCATGTTGACCTTCTTGTCGCGGATCCAGTCGCTCTGGGTCGCCTTCAAGCTGGCATAGCCGAAGCCGCAACGCGAATCGACCTCGCCGCGCTCCATGGCGATGTCGGTGTCGGTGCCCTGGTAGCCGGTGACGAGCTTGAACTTGGTGCCGAGCAGGCTGTTCATCACGCGCGGGAAGACGGCGCTCGAACCGGCGACGCCGCTGCCGCCGGCCACGACTTCCTTCTTCTTGGCGTCGTCCACCGTCTTGATGCCGGTGCTGTGCCAGGTCAGGCAGACGCTGGTCTGCTTGGCCATGCTGCCGATCCAGGTGAACTGGCGGCCGTCGTACTTGGTGCCTTCCGGCGCGACTTTGGGCTCGAGGCCCATGCGCTCATGCACGCCGCCGAAGGTCAGGCCGTCTTTCGGCGCGACGTTGAACAGATGGTTGGTGGCGATCAGCGTGCCGGCGCCGGTCATGTTGCGCACGACGAAGGACGGATTGCCGGGAATATGCTTGCCCATATGGCGGACAAGCAGGCGGGCGTAAGCGTCATAAGCGCCGCCGGCATTGTTGCCGACGATTACGTTGATGCTCTTGCCCTTGTAGAAACTCTCGACGCTCTGCGCCGAAGCGGTGGAGACGGCGAAGCTCGAGGCGAGCAGGCCCGCGAGCCCGCACGCCAGTGCGGTCATCGGTCGTTTGGTCATCTGAAACCCCGTAGTGACGTTTCTTATTGTTCTGTTGTGAAAACCCCGCCGGATTGTTCCGGCGGGGGCCGGCACGTTTCTTCTTATTTGTCTTATTCGCTCTTCTGGCCTTCAGGCGTGTCGAGGATCTTGAGGCCGGGCTGGAACTTGCTGACCTCCGCGAGGCGCGCGACCAGCTCTTTGGGCGTGGCGTAAGCCTTCTTCAGCAGTTCTTCCATCTTCTTGCCGTCGACCGGTTCGATCTCCAGCTTCGCCTTGTTGGCTTCGGCGATGAACTCCTTGTCCACCATGGCGTCGTCGAACGCCTTGCGCAGCGCCGCGACGCGTTCCATCGGCACATCGGGCGGCGCCATGTAAGGGCGGCCGAACAGCAGCGGGATCATGATGAGCTCGAGCAGCTGGCGGTCGGCCTGGTTCTTGGCGAGATCGAGCGCCAGCGGCACGTTCGGCAGATCGGGATGCTTCTCCAGCGCCTGCTGATAGAGGATGGCGACTTTGCCCTCGTTCAGCAGATGCATCTGGCGCGCCTTGAAGCTGGTCCAGGAGAAGGTGCCGCGCCCGCCGACTTCGCCGCGCTCCATCGCCAGATCCATCTCGCTGCCGCCCGGATAACCCGCGATCACCTTCACCTTGAAGCCGAGCACGTTGCTCAGCACGTAAGGCATGGTGACGCTTTCCGTGCCGGCGCCGGTGCCGGCGAAGATGATCTCCTTGGTGAAGAGATCCTGATAGGTCTTGATGCCGGTGGTGTGCCAGGCGACGGCGATGCTGGTCTCCGAATTGGCGCTGCCGATCCAGTTGAACTTCATGGGATCGAACTGCGCCTTGGCGTCGCCGCCGCCGGTCAGCGGCTCGAAGGGCACGCCGCGCTGCGGCGCGCCCAGCGTGGTGCCGTCCTTGGGCGCGACGTTATAGATGTGATTGGCCGACAGCAGGCCGCCGGCGCCGGTCATGTTGCGCGGTACGAAGTCGGGCTTGCCGGGCAGCAGGCGCGCCATGTGCTTGCCGATGACGCGGGCGTAGATGTCGTAGCCGCCGCCGGCGCTCAGACCGATGACCATCGTCAGGCTTTTGCCTTTGTAGAAATCGGCGACGGCGTCTTGCGCCATGGCGAGGGGTGCCGCGAACAGGGCGGCGGTGAAGGCGGACGCACTCCAGGCATGACGGAAATGTCGCATGGCGGTCGCTCCCTGTATTCGGCGCTCTCATTGGGGCGCCTTGTTCCAGCATCCTGGGATGCTTGTTTGTCATGGGAGTGTGCGCAACCGCGCACTGGTGCGCCAGCGCTAATTCAGCGCCGCACTAACGTTTTGGTGAGCAAGGTAAATTGACCAGCGCTCAGGCGTGCGGGCCGGCCAGCTTACAGAGCGCGGCGAGGGCGCTTTCAGCCTGTTCCGGGGCGAAAACCGCGGCGACATAGCGATCCGGGCGGAGCAGCAGCAGGCGCGTCTGGCCCGACGGAAACAGCTTGGCGAAACGGCCGGCGCGGTCGAGCGCCACGAAGATGCCGCCTGGCAGCGGCGAGGGCAACTTAGCGTCGGGCGGCAACAGCGCCACACGGCGCGCATCCAATCGTCGCCACAGCGGATGTTCGGCCGCCATCAAGGCCGTGACGGCATCGGCGCCGTAAGCCAGCAGCGCGAAGCCGGGGCCGGTGATCTCGTCGAGGAGCGTTTCGGCGTCGCCCGTGCCGGCGGCATTGGCATCGACGGCGACGACGCGCGGCTGCGGCAGCATGCGGCCGACCAAACTCTTTTTCGGCGGCAAGCCGTCCGGCACGACGAAGCCCTTCTCGAAGCGCGGCTTCGGCTTGAACTTCATTTGCATGAAATAGTCGCGCACCGATGGCACGAGATTGGCGATGCGGATGGCGTTGACCAAAAGGAATTCGCGCAGCCGCGTCGCCGGGTTCATCACTTGGCCCATGCGCACGGCCATCATGATCAGCGACCAGGCGTGATCGCGCCGCTCGGTTTCGTATGAATCGAGCAATGGGGCCGCCAGGACGCCTTGGGTGACGGCGGCAAGCTTCCACGACAAGTTGTGCGCGTCGCGAATGCCGGAGTTCATGCCCTGGCCGGCGAAGGGCGGCGTCAGATGCGCGGCATCGCCGGCAAGGAAGACGCGGCTGTTGCGCCAGCGCTCGGCCGTGCGGGCATGGAAGGTGTAGACGATCTGGCGCACGATCTCGGCTTCGGTGTCGCCGCCATAGAGCGCCAGCATGGCCTTGATCGATTCGGACTTGAGCGCTTCGGCGTCGGTCTCCTCGGGGCGCAGGCGGAATTCCCAACGCCGCGTGCCATGCGGGCCGGGCAGGGTGATCGCCGGACGCGCGGCGCTGCAATAGACATGGGTGTGCTGGATCGAATCGCGCCGATTGACGATGTCGAGCACCACCCAGCGCTCTTCGAAGCTCGATCCGACCAGCGGAATGCCGAGCAGCTTGCGGATCGGCGAGGAGCCGCCGTCGCAAGCGGCGAGATAGGCGGCGCGGATCTGCAGCGTCGTGCCGTCGTCGCGAGCCACGCTGGCGGTGACGCCGCTTTCGTCCTGCGTGAAGCCGGTCAGCTTATGGCCGAACAGCGCGGTGACATGCGGGAAGCGTTTGAGCCCTTCGCGCAGCGTCGCCTCGAATAGCGGTTGCTGGAACGGGCAGCGCCGCGGATAGCCGTAGTCGGCGGCGGTCGGCAGTACTTGGGCGAAGCGGCGGCCGTGACGCGTGAAATAGTGGTAGCCGTAACCGCCGAGGATGACGTCCTTCGCCACCTCGTCGATCATGCCGGCGGCCTGCATGGTGCGCAGGGACTCGTCGTCGATGGAAACGGCGCGCGGCTCCTGCACCGTCGTCTGATGCTGCTCGATCAGGATCGTCTCGACGCCGTAGCGGCCGAGCAGATTGGCGAGCGTCAGCCCTGCCGGGCCGGCGCCGACGACAAGCACCGGCGCCGACAAGCGTTCTGCGCTGTCAGACATGGCAGGAGCCGCGCGAAGCCGCTCAGGCTTCCGTCACCATGTTCTCGAGGACGCCGATGCTGCTGATCTCGACCTCGACCTTGTCGCCCTTCTTCATGAAGAGCTGCGGATCGCGCTTCACGCCGACGCCGCCCGGCGTGCCGGTGGAGATGACGTCGCCGGGGCGCAGTTCGGTGAAGGTGGTGATGTAGTTGATCAGCACGGGGATGTTGAAGAGCATCAGGTCGATGCCGGTCTTCTGCACTTCCTGGCCGTTGAGACGGGTCTTCAGCTCCAGCTTGTTGACGTCGGGGATCTCGTCCTTCGTCACCATCCAGGGGCCGAACGCGCCGGTCTTGGGGAAGTTCTTGCCGGCCGTCCACTGCAGCGTGTGGTACTGGTAATCGCGAACGCTGCCGTCGTTGTAGATGCTGTAGCCGGCGACGATGCTGAAGGCGTCCTTTTCGGAGACGTAGCGGCCTTTCTTGCCGATGATGACGGCAAGCTCGCCCTCATAGTCCATCTGCGGCGATTCTTTCGGCTTCACCAGCGGCTGCTTGTGCGCCGTCTGGCTGTCGGGAAAGCGCACGAACAGTGCCGGGTTGTCAGTCGGCTTGCGGCCCGTCTCTTCGCGGTGCGCCTTGTAGTTGAGGCCGACGCAGATGATCTTGCCGGGGTTGGCGATCAGCGGCAGATATTCGATGTCGGCCAGCTTGACGTCCGGCGTCTCCTTGGCGGCGTCGGCGGCCTTCGACAGGCCGTCGGCTTCCAGCAGCGCGCGCAGATCGGCGTAGGGCAGGCGCTTGCCGAGATCGACGATGCCGTCGCCGTTGACGACGCCGTAGCTGTCTTTGTTGTTCAGGCGAAAGCTGACGAGCTTCATGGTCTTAGTCCCCAGATTGTGAAGGTGATGTTGATGACGGCGGAGGCGCCTTAGCTGCGCATCCAGGCCGAGCCCCAGGAATTGAGCGTGCGCTGCTCATGCGGCCACTCGCGGGTGTCCACGTCGTGGCCGATGCGTTCGATCTCGGCGGAGAATTCGAAGGCGTTGCCGTCGGGATCGTTGAGCATGAAGAATAGGTTGTTGCCCGGACCGTGACGGCCCGGCCCCCAGCCGATGGGAAGGTGCAGGGTCGCGAGATGATCCGCCCAGTCGCGAATGTCGTTCCACTCGCTTGTTTCGAAGCAGAAGTGGTCGAGCTTGCGCGCGCGCGAGCGGAAACAGGCGAAGCTGTGATGTTCGTCGTCCGAGCGCATGAAGGCGGCCGTGGTGTCGCCTTCGCCGTCCTTGACGCGGTCGGAGAGGCGGAAGCCCAGCACCTGCGTGTAGAAGCGGATCATGCCTTCGATGTCGTCGGTAGTGACGACCACATGCTGCAATCGGCCGGCCAGCTTGTCTTTCACGGGCGCATCAGCGACGCGCGAGCCGATGCCGAACGCGACCTGGTTGCCGTTGGGATCGGCGACCGCGAAGGCGCCCTCGCCGAGCAGCGGCGTCGGCGACGGCAGAATGGCGACGGACTGTTTCTCCAGATGGGCGCGCAGCGCAGCCAAGCGCGCGCGATCGCCCAATGCAAAGGCGGCATAGCCGAACTTGCCGGCCTCGCCCTGGCCGATGACGAGACGGCGCTCGGCGCCGGCGATGAGCTTGTCGCCGCCGGGCAGATCGCTCACGGCACCGCCGAGCACCTTGGCGTAATAGTCCACCATGGCGGCTGGCTGCGGGCTGGTGATCTTCACATGGTCGAGATGGGCGGGCCACAGGGGCGAGGGCGTGGTCATGGAGCTTCCCTGAAAGCGGAGAGGCGGCTGGTTCGCCGCCCGGAAGATTTTAGCAAATTTCTCAAATGGCGAGATTTATGTCAACTGCGCCGGGCCGATCTTTTGGCCGGTTTCGGCATGGGTTCCGCCACGTCGACCAGGCGGGCGAGGCCGTCGCCGATGGCTGCGGCGCGTGTCGCGACCAACTCGGCGATCTTCGCGCTCGCCTTGGAATTGTCGCGCTTTTCCGGCATGGCGAAGGTGAGGCTGGCGATCACCCGCTTGTCGTCGAAGATCGGCGCCGAGAGGCCGAGCACGCCCTTGTCGATTTCCGAACTGGTGGCATAGACCGGCTTTTCGCGGATCGCTTGCAAGTTGCGGCGAAAGGCCGGCCAGTCGCTGCCGAGGCCAGCGGCTTTGATATCGGGGGCATATTGCGCAAAGAGCTTGGTCAGGCGGCGGCTCGGCAGATGCGCGAGGATGACTTTCGACGCCGAGCCGCGAAACAGCGGCATGGGCCGCCCGCGCCGATAGCTGACGTTAAAATTGGAGGCGGGGAGACTGGATGAACGGGCCGCGCTGTCGATGCAGAGCACACCGTCGCCGTAGAGGCTGCAGAGCAGTACGACGCCTTCGCCGGCCTTTTCCGCCAATTCAGGAAGAATGCGCCGGCCGACGGTGAGCAGCGGATCGCAGGCCTGAATCTGCCGGTCGAGTTCGATAATGCGCGGGCCGAGGATATAGCCGGCGCGCCCGACCGAGAGCAGCAGGCGCGAATCGCGCAACTCCTTCACATAGCGATAGACCGTCGATTTGGGATAGCGGCGCGCGGCGGCGATGTCCTCGATCGTCCAGATCGGCTTGTCTTCCGAAAAGACGTCGAGGATCGACAGCAGACGTTCCAGGCTCGACATGAGGCGCTCCGTGACAGGGAGTGCCAGATTATCAAAATCCGGGAATTCTCAAAAAGCGAGTTTTTGCTAACCTGTGGCGACCACTGACAGGAGGCGGGAATGACTGAGGACTTGAAGGCTCGCGTACAGGCGTTGCAGAAATCGCTCGCGCGCGAGCAATGCTATCTTTGCTGGATGCGGCCCAATCCCGACGCGCCGCCACTGCCGGCGAGCCCGGAGGAGATGAGGCTCATTCACCACGACTATCTCGTCGATCTGGAGCGCAAGGGCGCGCTATTTGCCGCTGGGCCATTCGTTGACGAGACCGGCCAGCGCCATGGAGCGGGGCTGCTCATCATCCGCGCCAAGACGCGGGCCGAGGCCGAGAGTCTCGCTTTCGCGGAGCCTTACACCAAGGCAGGTCAGCGCTTGATGGAGTTGACGCCCTGGCAGCGCAACGAGGGCGTGATCAACCTCAGCTTGCGGCTGGCCGACGGGGCGCTCGAAATCGACAATCGCCGCTACAAGCTCACGCCGGCCTAGGCGAAGCGCGCCGCGGTCAATCCGGACACGTCGACCGCCGGGGTTTTGCCTTCGACCAGATCAGCGCAGACGCGGCCCGAGGCGGCCGACAGCGTCCAGCCGAGCGTGCCGTGGCCGGTATTGAGCGTCAGGTTGCGCAGGCCCGTCTTGCCGATGATCGGCGCGCCGTCGGGCGTGAGCGGACGCAAGCCGGTCCAGAATTCCGCCTTGTCGAAGTCGCCGGCCTCGGGAAACAGTTCGCGCGCGGTGGCGAGGATGCCTTCGGCGCGGCTCGGCGTCAGCGTCGCGTCATAGCCGGCGAACTCGGCGGTGCCGGCGATGCGCAGGCGCTGGCCGAGGCGGCTGTAGACGAGCTTCTTGGCATCGTCGGTGATGCTGATATGCGGCGCACGATGCTGGTTGCCGATCGGCAGCGTCACCGAATAGCCCTTGGCGGGCATGACCGGAATCTTGATGCCGAGCGGGGCGAGCAGGGTGGTCGAGTGGCTGCCGAGCGCCAGCACGTAATGATTGGCGGTGAACATGCCGCGGTTGGTCATCACGCCGGAGACTTTGTCGGCCATGGTCGAGATGCGGATGATCTCGGTCTCATAGAGGAAGCGCACGCCCATGGCGGCGCAGGCGGCGGCCAGCCCCTTGGTGAACAGATGGGCGTCGCCGCAGGAATCGTCGGGGCTGAACAGGCCGCCGGCGATGCGCGCCTGATCGCCGTCGAGCGCTTCGTCGATGGCGACGCATTCGTCGGTGCTCTTGGGCTCGAGGCGGCAGCCGAGTGCGGTCAGCCAGTCGCTCTCGCGCTTGGCGCGCTCCAGACTCGCCTTGTCGCGGAAGATCTGCAGGATGCCGCCGCGATTGTGGTCGAACTGGATGCCGGTCTCGTTGACGATCTCGGCCACCATGTCGCGCGAATAGAGCGCCAGGCGGACGATCTTCTGGGCGTTGTCGCGCGTGCGGCCGGGCAGGCAGTTGCGCAAAAAGGTCATGCCCCAGCGCCACAGCGCCGCGTCGGCCTTCAGCGGGTGAAAGACAAGCGGCGCGTTGGCGCGCCCGAGCCATTTGGCGAGCAGGAAGGGCGCATGCGGATTGGCCCAGGGAATCGACTGGCCGGCGGACAGTTGCCCGCCGTTGGCGTAGCTGGTGTCCATGCCGGCGGCGGGTTTGCGCTCGATCACGGTCACATCGTGACCGGCGCGCGCCAGGAAGTAAGCGGTGCAGACGCCGATGAGGCCGCCACCGAGAACAAGCGTTTTCAAACTGAGAATCCTTCGTGCGGCATCATCTCCGCAGGGGCGAATTATAACCGCTTGCCGCCCGCGACAAACGAGGAAAAGCGAAACATTCGTTTCGCCCTTTGCTATCTTGTGAAAGCAAGACGATCGAGGGCGCGATGACGAACGGATGCGAACTGTTGAGCGTCGCCGAAATGGCGCGAGCCGATTCTCAGGCGATCGGCGCGGGAGTTCCCGGCACCCAACTTATGGAAGCGGCGGGCAAGGCCGTCGCCGACGCCGTTCGCGCCCGCTGGCCGCGCAGTCCCGTTCTGGTGCTTGCCGGACCCGGCAACAATGGCGGCGATGGTTTTGTCGCCGCGCGTCACCTGGCCGCCGCCGGTTGGCCGGTGCGCGTGGCGCTACTCGGCGAGCGTTCGGCGCTGAAGGGCGATGCCGCCCATCATGCGGCGTTGTGGAGCGGCCAGACGGCGGCGCTTTCGGTCGAAACGTTGCGCGATGGCGAGATCGTCGTCGATGCGCTATTCGGCGCCGGTCTGGCGCGGCCGTTGAGCGGCACGGCGGCTGCGGTCGTGCTGGCGCTGAATGCGCGCCGGGCGAAGTGCCTCGCGGTCGATCTGCCGAGCGGTTTGGCGGGCGACACCGGGCAGCCGTTGGGGGAAGCCGTGGTGCGGGCCGAAGCCACCGTCACCTTCTTTCGCAAGAAGCCGGCGCATCTGCTCTGGCCGGGGCGCGGCTTGTGCGGCGAGGTGATCGTGGCCGACATCGGCATTCCTGCTGCGGCGGCTTTGGGCGCGCATGCTTTCGAGAATGAGCCGGCGCTGTGGCGCGGCCATTTCCCGCAGCCGGGACCGGAAGATCATAAATACACGCGCGGCCATCTCGCGGTCGTCGGTGGCGCGGTCATGACCGGCGCGGCGCGGCTTGCCGCGCGTGCCGGCCAACGCAGCGGTGCAGGGATGGTCAGCGTTCTCTGCCCGCCCGAGGCTCATCCCATCTACGCCGCCGATCTGCTGTCGGCAGTCGTGGCGCCGGTGGCCGATCTCGCGGCCTTCATCGCCTTTCTCGAACGCCGACGGATCGCCGCCGTCATCGTCGGTCCGGGCAACGGGGTCGGCGAGACGACGCGCGCGCATGTCCTGGCAGCCTTGGCGGCGGGTGCCCCTTGCGTGATCGACGCCGACGCCATCACCAGTTTCGCCGAAGCCAAGCCCCAAGGGCCCGGGGAACTGTTCGCCGCCATCGCCGCCGCGTCCGGCGCCTGCATCCTGACGCCTCATGAAGGGGAGTTCGCGCGCCTGTTTGCTGGTATCGATCCGTCCTCGGACAAACTCAGCCGCGCTCGCGCGGCTGCGGCAGGTTCCGGCGCGACGGTGATCCTGAAGGGCTATGACACGGTGATCGCTGCGCCGGATGGGCGAGCCGCGATCAACGGCAACGCACCGACCACCCTGGCGACGGCGGGAGCGGGCGATGTGTTGGCCGGCTTGGCGGGCGGCCTGATAGCCCAGAAAATGCCGCCCTTCGAGGCGGCTTGCGCCGCCGTCTGGCTGCAAGGCGCGGCGGCGGCGGCCTTCGGGCCGGGGCTCATCGCCGACGATTTGCCGGGGCAAATTCCTTATATTTTACCACAGCTTGTCGCTAAATGATGCGGCAAGGCATGAAGCGCCTTGTGGGTAAGTCTGTGGGTGCTTTGCGGAACCATTGGATTTTAACTTAAATGTCAGATAGAAGGTCTTGTAACTGCAAGGTCTTTTGCATTTTCCATTAACGCGTCGTTAAACCTTTTTCGTTACCGATGTAGGTCACGGCATTTAGCCATGACCCCAGGGGGCATCGTTCGAAGATGTTGGCGAAACTGTTCAAGCGAGATGAGCCGGCCATCGAGAAAGGTGGCGTCTATCGTCGCGTGCGTACAGATCGCACGGTCGAGACGGCGAAGGTGCTCAGCCTCTACAACGACTCCTTCGGCATTCCGCATGTTCGTTATCAGGTCGTCTTCGGCCGGGTCGACGGCGTGCCGCATCATGACGGCCAGCGCATGCTGTCGGTCGACGCCTTCATGCGCCAATACGGCGACCGCATGGTCCACGCCGCCGCCCACTGATCGCCGTTTCATACGCCTGCCGCAAGCCGCACGGACATTCCGCGCGGCTTTTTCGTTTCCATGCGATTCAAGGCGTGATCTAACTTCGCCCCAGCGTCGTTCGCGTTGCGTCGGTGTCGAGTCGGGGGAATGAAGTTCAAGTGCACATGCGAGGAGGCGCGCGCCGTCCGCGTGCGCCGGCGTCTGCAGGACGCCGCCTTGCCCTATTGCTTCTATGCCGGTCTGCTGAACCGCCCGGTCTTCGCGTTCGAAAGCGAAGCCGAGATGATGCGCGCCGTGATGGCGGCCGGGGGCGATCTCCTGATGCTCGCCAGCGAAGCGCCGCCGCGCGGCGAGGCGGGCAAGCTGACCTTCGGCCTGCGCCCGACGTCCCGGATGGCCCCGCCGCCGCCACGCAAGCCCGCAGCGAAGGCCGAGGCCGCGCCCCGCGTCGCCGATCCTGTCCTGCCGATTCGCCCGCGCCGAGCCAAGGCCTTGTAAAAGAGGACTTACACCCCGATTTAAGGCCGATCCGCTATGCAAGCGGGGCGGCTTTCTCCTGTTTCCCAAATGTGGCCTGGGTGCTATAGAAACCGCCTTTCGGGTCAAGGCGATCTCGTGGTTACCCGCGGTTCCTGCCGGCTGGGCGGGCCTCCGCCGGACGCCGCGCGGGGCGGGCGTGGCGGAATTGGTAGACGCGCTGGATTTAGGTTCCAGTGACTCTGTCGTGGGGGTTCGAGTCCCTCCGCCCGCACCATCGAGCGCCATAGTTTTATGCCGGCGCGCCGGGTCACGGCGCGCTTAAGAACATCAGAACGACAGGACGTAATTCCATGCAGGTTACCGAAACGGCGAGCGAAGGTCTGAAGCGCGAGTTTCTGATTCGCATTCCCGCCGCCGACATCGAAACGAAGCTCAACAACAAGCTTCAGGAAATCAGCACCAAGGTGAAGCAGCCCGGTTTCCGTCCGGGCAAGGTGCCGATGGCCCTGCTGAAGAAGCAATATGGTCCGTCGCTCATGGGCGAGATTCTCGAACTCGCGGTCAGCGAAGGCACGCGCGACGCGCTCAACGGCAAGAACCTGCGCCCGGCCATGCAGCCGCGCATCGAGATCAAGTCGTTCGAAGAGGGCGGCGATCTGGAATATGCCGTGGCCGTCGAGCTGATCCCGGAGATCAAGCCGCTGTCCTTCAGCGACGTGACCGTCGAGAAGCCGACCGTGGCGATCGACGACAAATCTGTCGATGAAGCGGCCCAGCGCCTGCTCGAAGGCAACCGCACTTACGAGAAGACCGAAGAAGCCGGCCGCGTCGCCACGAAGGAAGACGCCCTGCTGGTCGACTTCCTCGGCCGCGTCGGCGGCGTCGCCTTCGACGGCGGCACCGCGAAGGACTTCGAGATCGCCATGGACTCGACCGGCTTCATCCCGGGCTTCGTCGAGCAGATGCACGGCGCCAAGGTCGGCGACAAGCTGACCGTGAAGGTCAAGTTCCCGGACGATTACGGCAACAGCGAGCTCGCCGGCAAGGATGCCGAGTTCGAGGTCGACGTGAAGGAAGTGCGCCTGCGCAAGGCCGCCTCGCTCGACGACGCCTTCGCCAAGACGGTGGGCTTCGAAAGCCTCGCCGATCTGAAGAAGGGTCTCAAGGAGCGTATGGAGCAGGAGTATTCGCAGTTCACGCGCATGCGCGTGAAGCGCAACCTGCTCGACAAGCTCGTCGGCAAGTGCGACTTCGAGATTCCGGCCGGCCTGGTGGACAGCGAGTTCGCCGGCATTTGGCAGCAGATGACCGGCCAGGCGCCGGAACATGATGCCGAGACCTGCACCGATCCGAGCCACGATCACAGCCATGACCATCACGGCCACGATCACGGTCATGATGCGGCGACCTGCACGGATCCGACGCACAACCACGGCCCTGCCAACGACGCTCTGAAGGGCAAGACCCCGGAAGAGATCGAGAAGCTGAAGACAGAGTACCGCGCCATCGCCGAGCGCCGCGTGAAGCTCGGCCTGCTGCTGTCGGAAACCGGCCGCAGCAACAACATCGAGGTGTCGAAGGACGATCTCAACCGCGCGCTGCTCAACGAAGCGCGCCGTTACCCGGGCCAGGAGCGCGCCGTGTTCGAGTTCTATCAGAAGAACCCGGACGCTCTCGAGCAGCTCCGCGCGCCGGTGTTCGAGGACAAGGTCATCGACTACATCCTCGAACTGGCGAAGGTCGAAGAGAAGAAGGTCACGCCGGAAGAGCTGATGCGTGAGCCGGAAGACGAGAAGGACGATATCGCCGTCAAGGCGTAAGGTTCTTAACGCACCGCGCGGTAACGCCGTCTTTGTTGAGACAGGGCGTTTGCCGGCGGTGCGGAACCGGCTAGTCTTCTCCTGAAGTTTTCATTCTTTCGTCGAAGGGCGGCCCATGCGCGATCCGATCGATACCTACATGAACTACCTGGTTCCCATGGTGGTCGAGCAGACCAACCGCGGCGAACGCTCCTACGACATCTATTCGCGCCTGCTCAAAGAGCGCATCATTTTCATGGTCGGCCCGGTCAACGACGCCGTCTCCAGCGTGATCTGCGCCCAGCTGCTGTTCCTGGAAGCCGAGAATCCCAACAAGGACATCTCGTTCTACATCAACTCGCCGGGCGGCGTGGTCACCTCGGGCCTCGCGATCTACGACACCATGCAGTACATCCGCCCCGACGTGGCGACGATCTGCATCGGCCAGGCCGCTTCCATGGGCTCGCTGCTGCTCGCGGCCGGCGCCGAGAAGAAGCGCTTCGCGCTGCCCAACGCGCGCATCATGATCCATCAGCCTTCGGGCGGCGCCCAGGGCCAGGCGGCGGACATCGAGATTCAGGCGCGCGAAATCCTGTCGCTGCGCGCCCGCCTCAACGCCATCTATTCGAAGCACACCGGCCAGCCGATCGAGAAAATCGAAAAGGCGATGGACCGGGATAACTTCATGACCCCGGAAGACGCCAAGGCCTTCGGCCTGATCGACGAAGTGTTCCTGAAGCGCCCGGCGAGCGAGAAGACGGGCGACGCGCCCCGCTGAAACGGCGTTTCGATAAACGACATTCCTGCCCTGTAGCGAAACGGGGCGGCGGAAATGCGGGCAGGGCCAGGATGCTGGTCCTGCCCGAATTGTCTCCGCGGCGGAAAATTCCGGTTTGGGCGGGGCAGGGTTAACCCGTTTTTAGGCGGACCGGTCCTAGGCTGATCCACAAGGGGCAGCGGCTTTTCTTGCGTCGGCCACGCCCCATATAGAGCGATGGATCATGCGCGCGCTCGCGCCGTTTTACGACGACAGGGGACCGAGCGTTCGACCGAGGACAGGCTGCCTATCGCCTCGGCCGGACCGCCTGACACCAGATTTAGTATTTAGTTGTGCCTAGCTGACCCTGTGTCTAACATGAATGTGTGGGGCCAAATCTTTGGCCAAATGGAGCGAGCATGAGCAAGTCCAGCGGCAGCGGCGAATCGCGTAACACCCTCTACTGTTCTTTCTGCGGAAAGAGCCAGCACGAGGTGCGCAAGCTCATCGCCGGCCCGACCGTTTTCATCTGCGACGAATGCGTCGAGCTTTGCATGGACATCATCCGTGAAGAGCACAAGACGACTCTCGTCCGCTCGCAGGACGGCGTGCCGACTCCGCGCGACATCTGCGCCGTGCTCGACGATTACGTCATCGGCCAGATGCATGCCAAGCGCGTGCTCTCGGTCGCTGTGCACAACCACTACAAGCGCCTCGCGCATGGCCAGAAGGCCAACGACGTCGAGCTCGCGAAATCGAACATCCTGCTGATCGGCCCGACCGGTTGCGGCAAGACGCTGCTCGCCCAGACCCTGGCGCGCATCCTCGACGTGCCTTTCACCATGGCCGACGCGACGACGCTGACCGAAGCCGGCTATGTCGGCGAGGACGTCGAGAACATCATCCTCAAGCTGCTGCAGGCCGCCGACTACAACGTCGAGCGCGCGCAGCGCGGCATCGTCTATATCGACGAAGTCGACAAGATCAGCCGCAAGTCCGACAACCCGTCGATCACGCGCGACGTGTCGGGCGAGGGCGTGCAGCAGGCGCTGCTGAAGATCATGGAAGGCACCGTCGCCTCCGTGCCGCCGCAGGGCGGGCGCAAGCATCCGCAGCAGGAATTCCTGCAGGTCGACACGACCAACATTCTCTTCATCTGCGGCGGCGCCTTCGCCGGCCTCGAAAAGATCATCTCGGGCCGCGGCCGTGGCACCTCCATCGGCTTCGGCGCCGACGTGCGCGCGCCGGAAGATCGCCAGACCGGCGAGCTGCTGCGCGAGGTCGAGCCCGAAGATCTCTTGAAGTTCGGCCTGATCCCCGAGTTCGTCGGCCGCCTGCCGGTGGTCGCGACGCTCGACGATCTGGACGAAGAGGCGCTGGTCGACATTCTGACCGTGCCGAAGAACGCTCTCGTGAAGCAGTACCAGCGTCTCTACGAGATGGAGAATGTGAAGCTCGTGTTCACCGACGACGCGATGAGCGCGGTCGCCCGCAAGGCGATTCAGCGCAAAACCGGCGCGCGCGGCCTGCGTTCCATCATGGAGACGATCCTCCTCGAATCGATGTTCGAGCTTCCGGGCTTGGAAGGCGTCGAGGAGATCGTGATCAACAAAGAGGTTGTCGAAGGCCGTGCCAAGCCTCTCTACACCTATTCCGATCGTCGCGAAGACACGGGCGCCGGCGTCAGCGCCTGATCTGTCTCGACGGTTCCCGTCTCGAGCGTCCCTGCCGGCAGCCAGCCGGCAGGGGGCATTCCTCAAATTGCCCGCCGGGTTCATGATCGGGGCCGCGCCAAGTCCTTGGCAGCCCTTGAATCTTGCCCTAAGCGACGCCACCTCTAGCGAAATCCGGGATGTCGGCCTGTGCCATGTTGGGCAGGCCAGCCCCTTCTCCAAGCGCCGCTTTATCGCGGTGGAAGGAAGAGCATGAGCGACATTGCCAAGACCGTGACCTACCCCGTGCTGCCCCTGCGCGACATCGTCGTGTTCCCGCATATGATCGTGCCGCTGTTCGTCGGCCGCGAAAAGTCGGTGAAGGCGCTCGAGGACGTGATGAAGGACGACAAGCAGATTCTGCTCGTCGCCCAGAAGAACGCCTCGCAGGACGATCCGGCGCAGGACGATATCCATCTTGTCGGCACCGTGGGCACGGTGCTGCAGCTGTTGAAGCTGCCTGACGGCACCGTGAAGGTGCTGGTCGAAGGCGGCCATCGCGCGCGCATCGTGAAGTTCGTCGAGAACGATAACTTCTTCCAGGCGGAAGCGGCTGTCATAGACGAGAAGTCCGGCACGACCGAAGAGCTCGAAGCGCTCGGCCGTTCGGTGATCGGCGAGTTCGAGCAGTACATCAAGCTCAACAAGAAGATCCCGCCCGAGGTACTCGTCTCGCTCAACCAGATCGACGACCCGGCCAAGCTGGCCGACACGGTCGCCTCGCATCTCGCCCTCAAGATCTCCGAGAAGCAGGAGTTGCTCGAGCTTGAGACCGTGAGCGAGCGCCTCGAGCGCGTCTATTCCTACATGGAGGCCGAGATCGGCGTCCTGCAGGTGGAGAAGCGCATCCGCAACCGCGTGAAGCGGCAGATGGAGAAGACGCAGCGCGAGTACTATCTGAACGAGCAGCTCAAGGCGATTCAGAAGGAGCTCGGCGAAGGCGAGGACGGCAAGGACGAAGTGTCCGAGCTCGAAGAGCGCATTCGCAAGACGCGCCTGAGCAAGGAAGCGCGCGACAAGGCGATGGCCGAAGTGAAGAAGCTTCGCTCCATGGGCCCGATGTCGGCCGAAGCCACGGTCGTGCGCAACTACCTCGACTGGCTGCTGAACATTCCGTGGAAGAAGCGCACGCGCGTGAAGCGCGACCTGAAGCTCGCCGAGAAGGTGCTCAACTCCGACCACTTCGGCCTGGAGAAGGTCAAGGAGCGCATCCTCGAGTATCTCGCTGTGCAGGAGCGCGTGAACAAGATCCGCGGCCCGATCCTGTGCCTCGTCGGCCCTCCTGGCGTCGGCAAGACCTCGCTCGGCAAGTCGATCGCCAAGTCCACCGGTCGTAACTTCGTTCGCATGTCGCTCGGCGGCGTGCGCGATGAAGCGGAAGTGCGCGGCCACCGCCGGACTTACATCGGCTCGATGCCTGGCAAGATCATCCAGGGCATGAAGAAGGCCAAGTCGTCGAATCCGCTGTTCCTGCTCGACGAGATCGACAAGCTCGGCGCGGATTTCCGCGGCGACCCGTCGTCGGCTCTGCTCGAGGTGCTTGATCCGGAGCAGAACGGCACGTTCAGCGATCACTACCTGGAGGTCGACTACGATCTCTCGGACGTGATGTTCGTCACCACGGCCAACTCGCTGCGCATGCCGCAGCCCCTGATGGACCGCATGGAGATCATCCGCATCCCCGGCTACACCGAGGATGAGAAGGTGGAGATCGCCAAGCGCCATCTGGTGCCCAAGCAACTCGAGGCGAACGGCTTGAAGAAGGACGAATGGGTCATCTCCGACGACGGCCTGCTGGACCTCGTGCGCTACTACACGCGCGAAGCCGGCGTCCGCAGCCTGGAGCGCGAGATCGCGAACCTGACCCGCAAGGCGATCAAGGAAATCGTCAGCGGCAAGGCGAAGCAGATCAAGGTGACCCGCCGCAACCTCGAGAAGTACGCGGGCGTCCATCGCTTCCGCTTCGGCGAAGCCGAGGCCGAGGACTTGGTGGGCGTGGTCACGGGCTTGGCCTGGACGGAAGTCGGCGGCGAGTTGCTGTCGATCGAAGCCGTGGTCATGCCGGGCAAGGGCTCGATTTCCTCGACCGGCAAGCTCGGCGACGTGATGCAGGAATCGGTGCAGGCCGCGCGCAGCTACGTCCGCTCGCGTCTGCTCAGCTACGGCGTCACTCCGCCGGACTTCAACAAGAAGGATATCCACGTGCACGTGCCGGAAGGCGCGACGCCCAAGGACGGCCCTTCCGCCGGCGTGGCGATGCTGACCTCGATCGTCTCCGCGCTCACGGGCATCCCGGTCCGCAAGGACATCTGCATGACCGGCGAGATCACCCTGCGTGGCCGCGTGCTGCCGATCGGCGGCTTGAAGGAGAAGCTGCTGGCCGCCCTGCGCGGCGGTTTGAAGACGGCGTTGATCCCGAAGGACAACGAGAAGGACTTGGCTGAGATCCCTGACAACGTGAAGAAGGGTCTCACCATCATCCCGGTGTCCACCGGCGACGAGGTTCTCAAACATGCGCTCGTGCGTCCGCTGACGCCGGTCGAATGGACGGAGCCGGAAGAGGTGAAGCCGGTCGCCGCGGCTGGCGATAAGGATCAGAGCGTCGTCACGCATTGATCGAGATCAACATGGAATGAGACTGCGGCGGGTTCGCAAGAGCCCGCCGCAATCGTTTCAAAAGCCCGAAAACGGCTCTGAATCCTGGGGAAAACTGCGCTTCTGCGATTGACGCCCGTTTCGGCGCCAGCCTAGAGTCGTCGCCTTCGAGCCGCGCATGGCGCGTGGGGGCTCGACCGATTTTCTCGGCTCAAAATTCGCACGCTAAAATCTCAAGGGGACTTCAAGTGAATAAGAACGATCTCGTGGCGGCGGTGTCGACCGGTACCGGCCTGTCGAAGACCGATGCGGCGAAGGCTGTCGACGAAGTGTTCGACCAGATCACCAAGGCGCTGAAGCATGGCGACGATGTGCGTCTGGTCGGCTTCGGCACCTTCGCCGTCGCCAAGCGCGCCGCCAGCCAGGGCCGCAACCCGCGCACCGGCGAGACGATCAACATTCCGGCTTCCAAGCGTCCGAAATTCACGGCCGGCAAAGGCCTGAAGGACGCGGTGAACTAAGCCTTTCCCGGAAGGGACACGGACAAGCCGGCTTTCGCGAGGAAGCCGGCTTTTTCGTAGGCGCTGTTTGGTTGGGGGCTTTTGGGGCTATATAAGGTTCAAGGCCTTTGGGGCGGTTAGCTCAGCGGTAGAGCTCCACGTTTACACCGTGGCTGTCGGCGGTTCGATCCCGTCACCGCCTACCAAGGCTCATAAGAACGAACAGGGCAGGGAGTGAAGGCATGGCTTACACCAGCTGGCGCGGCGTCGTCGGACTCATCAAGCCGACCATGCGGCCGGGCGGCTTGGAAGAGCTGATCCGCATGCTGCCCGAGGGCGTCTGCACGCTGCCCCTGTTCATGGACATCCGGCGCGGCACCAAGGACGAGTTCAAGGAGGTGATGGTCCATTACGAAGCGGCCATCGCCAAACTCGCCGAAGCCAAGGTCGATTTGATCCATCCCGAAGGCGCGCCGCCGTTCATGGTGCGCGGCTTCAAGGGCGAGCGCAAATTGCTCGACAAGTGGGAGAAGCAATACAAGACCCCGGTTTTCACCTCCGGCACCAACCATGTCGCGGCGCTCAAGGCGCTCGGCATCAAGAAATTCGTAGGCGCGACCTATTTCAGCGGCGAGATCAACGACAGCTTCGCGACCTATTTCCGCGAGGCCGGTTTCGGCGTTCTCGCCATGGAAGGGATCGACGTTCCCTTCGATCAGGTCGGCAGCCTGTCGGCCCACGAAGTCTATGCCCACATCAAGAAAGCGGCGCTCAAGCAGCCCAAAGCCGAGGCGATCTACATGCTCGGCACCGGCTGGCGCGTGTTGGAGATCATCGAGGCGCTGGAGCAGGATTTGGGTATTCCGGTGATCCATCCGGTCCCGGCGCGCTGCTGGGAAATCCAGCGTCGCCTGCATATCCGCCAGCCCGTCCTGGGGCACGGCGCCTTGATCCGCGAAATGCCGGAACTGCCCCATTAAGCGAGGGCATAAGCGCCTGGACTTGCGGCGGGATTCTGATCGGAAATTCCGCCGCTTAAGCCAGGATGCTTCCTTGACAGGGCAGGGGGCGTGAAGTAAATCAACGCACCCCACGCCGGGCGGCTTATGTTAAATTCTTAAGCCTCGGCAGGGCCGATACGCAGGCCTTTCAGGCCTCCGTCCGGAACCGCGGGGGAGTAGCTCAGTTGGTTAGAGCGCCGGCCTGTCACGCCGGAGGTCGCGGGTTCAAGTCCCGTCTCTCTCGCCATTCCGTTTCCGGCTCATCCCCGATCCGGCGACGTCCGGTCTCTCATTCACATTCTGATGGTTTTGGCGGTTGTTTGCGAACCGGTCGCAGATGATTCGCGCGCGGCGATATCTCGCCTCGCTTCATCCTGCGTCTTGCCATGCTGTTTTCGCAACGCAGGACCAAAGCGACGCTGATATTGCGGCCGCTCAAAGCAAAAAGAGTCAATCTTCACTTCCCTTTAGGCTGGCCTGTTTCTATATTCGGCCCGCCTGAGAACGCCGAAACGGTCCTGTTTCGGATGCCACCGCGAGGCTTGCCCAACCGCCCCGCGACGGCCCTCCCAGGCGCGGTTCGAACATCCCGACGCGAAGGCCCGATATGGAAGCCCTCCTGCGCGAATATCTGCCCATCCTGATATTCCTCGGCCTCGCCATGGCCCTGTCCGCCATCATGGTGGGGGCCTCCTACATCGCTGCCCGCCAGCGCCCCGACGCCGAGAAAATCTCGCCGTACGAATGCGGCTTCGATCCGTTCGACGACGCGCGCGGCAAGTTCGACGTGCGTTTCTATCTGGTCGCCATCCTTTTCATCATCTTCGACCTGGAAGTGGCCTTCCTCTTCCCCTGGGCGGTGACGCTCGGCGATGTGGGCCTGTTCGGCTTCTGGTCGATGGTGCTGTTCCTCGGCGTGCTGACCATCGGTTTCATTTACGAGTGGAAGAAGGGCGCGCTGGAGTGGGAGTGATCCCGTCCGCGTCCTGGAGAGCCGCATGAGCCTGATCACCCAGCCCACGTCTTCGATCCTCACCCCGACGAGCCCGACCACGCCGGACCGCGGCGCCGTGATGCGCGCCATGGCCGACGAGGTGCAGAACAAGGGCTTCGTTCTCGCCAAGCTCGACCAAGTCGTGAACTGGGCGCGCACCGGCTCGCTCTGGCCGATGACCTTCGGTCTCGCCTGTTGCGCCGTGGAGATGATCCAGGCCGCGACCTCGCGCTACGATCTCGACCGCTTCGGCATGCTGTTCCGTCCGAGCCCGCGCCAATCCGACGTGATGATCGTCGCCGGCACGCTCTGCAACAAGATGGCTCCGGCGCTGCGCCGCGTGTACGACCAGATGCCCGAGCCGCGCTGGGTCGTCTCGATGGGCAGCTGCGCCAACGGCGGCGGCTACTACCACTACTCTTACTCGGTGGTGCGCGGCTGCGACCGCATCGTGCCGGTCGACATCTACGTGCCAGGTTGCCCGCCGACCGCCGAAGCGCTGCTCTACGGCCTCTTGCAGCTTCAGCGCAAGATTCGCCGCACCGGCACCATCGCTCGTTAAAGATCACCGTCGATGACCGAAGCTCTCCAGGATCTTGCCGATTATGTCGCGACCGGACTCGGCGCTGCGCTGCTGTCGCACGAGATTCGCCGCGGCGAACTGACGCTGCTGGTGAAGCGTGACGAGCTGCCGCGCGCGCTGACCTTCCTGCGCGACGACAGCAACTGCCAGTTCCGCCAGTTGCTCGATGTTTGCGGCGTCGATTATCCCGATCGCGAAGAGCGGTTCGATGTCGTCTATCACTTATTGTCGCTGCGCCAAAATCTGCGCGTGCGCGTGAAGGTGACGGCGGGCGAACTGACTCCGGTGCCGTCGGCGGTGCCGATCTTCGCCTCCGCCGGCTGGTGGGAGCGCGAAGCCTGGGATCTCTACGGCGTCTATTTCGCTGGCCATCCGGACCTGCGCCGCATCCTCACCGACTACGGCTTCGAGGGCCATCCGCTGCGCAAGGACTTCCCGCTGACCGGCTTCGTTGAGCTGCGCTACGACGACGAGCAGAAGCGCGTCGTCTACGAGCCGGTGAAGCTCACCCAGGAATTCCGCAGCTTCGACTTCCTCAGCCCGTGGGAAGGCATGTTGCCCGGCGACGAGAAAGCCGACGTGCCGCAGACGCCCAATCTCCCGCCAATCAACAAGCCGGCCTAAGGGGACCG
This sequence comes from Alphaproteobacteria bacterium, assembly GCA_035714115.1. Lineage (GTDB taxonomy): Bacteria > Pseudomonadota > Alphaproteobacteria > SMXQ01 > SMXQ01 > CAMAVH01. Next base: position 340 of record DASTMO010000080.1, on the reverse strand, counting down.
ATCCATGGCCGAGCATCAGATCACCAATTTCACCATGAACTTCGGGCCGCAGCATCCGGCGGCCCACGGCGTGCTGCGCCTCGTCCTCGAGATGGACGGCGAAGTGATCGAGCGTGCCGATCCGCATGTCGGCCTGCTGCATCGCGGCACCGAGAAGCTGATCGAGTACAAGACCTATCTGCAGGCCGTGCCGTACTTCGACCGTCTCGACTATGTCGCGCCGATGTCGCAGGAGCATGCCTTCGCGCTCGCCGTCGAGCGGCTGCTCGGCATCGAAGCGCCGCGCCGCGCGCAGTACATCCGCGTGTTGTTCGCCGAGATCAGCCGTCTGCTGAACCAC
>DASTMO010000079.1:0-8160 GCA_035714115.1 Alphaproteobacteria bacterium | reverse complement strand
GGCAGGCGCGCTGGCGACGGCAGCCGGAGCAGGACGAGCGGGTGCAGGGGCGGCGCGTTGCGGCGCGGGAGCGGCCGGCGCGGCAGCGGTGGCGCGCGGCGTTGCCGCCGGGGCTTTCGCGCTCCCATTCGTGGCTTTGGGCGGGGTGAGGACGATGCGGCCGTTGGGGCGGCTCGGCTGCGCGCTGCTCGGGGCGTTGTAGCCGCCATCGACGGCGTCGAGCGCGCCCATGTCGACGGTGACGCTGCCGCGCGGCGCGTTGCCGCCGCCGATCACGACGGTCTCGCCGTCATAGTAGCTTTGCGCCGCGGTCTCCGAGGAGGCGGCGGCGTTCAGCGCCAGGCTGGCGACGCCGCAAAGCAGCAGCGAGACGGACGCGCGACGGGCGCGGAGGATGCGGGAGGCCATTGAGCGACGGTGTCCGACTGTGAAGCCATTGATCGGACTGACAATAGCCCAGCCGGACCGGGCGCGACAACCGGCCTGTTGGCGGCCCTCGGCGCGTTTGGCTCGGCTTTTAGTCGGCTTTGGCGGCCTTTTGGCCGGCTTCGCGCAAGATACGGGCGAATTCGGTATGCAGCTTGTCGTTGGAAACCAGCACGCTGCCCTTGTCGAGCATGTCGCTGCCGCCGTCCATGTCGGTGACGTAGCCGCCGGCCTCGCGGATCATCAGCAGCCCGGCCGCGACGTCCCAGGCGTTGAGCTTGCGCTCCCAGAAGCCGTCATAACGGCCCGCCGCGACATAGGCGAGATCGAGCGCCGCCGAGCCCATGCGATGGACCGAGGAGACCTTGGACATAATGGACGACAATTCGGCGAGGAAGATTTTCGGATCGGAGCGGCCCTGCACCGGGATGCCGGTGGCGATGACGCAATCGGCCAGCTTGGCGCGGCCCGAGACGCGCAGGCGGTTGCCGTTGAGGAACGCGCCCTGGCCTTTTTCGGCATAGAACATCTCGTCGCGCACCGGCTCGTAGATCATGCCGGCGATCACTTCGCGGCGCGTGCCGGTCGGCGTCTTGCGGTACTTTTCCAGCGCGATCGACATGCAGAAATGCGGGATGCCGTGCAGGAAATTCGTCGTGCCGTCGAGCGGATCGATGACCCAGCGATGCTCGCCGTCGTTGCCGACGATCTCACCGCCCTCTTCGAGGATGAAGCCGAATCCGGGGCGGGCTTTCTGCAATTCGCTGCGCAGCGTGTTCTCGCACTTCGTGTCGGCCTGCGAGACGAAATCCGCCGGCCCCTTCTGCGACACCTGCAATTGCTCGACTTCGCCGAAGTCGTGCAGCAGCGCGCGCGAGGCCTTACGGGCGGCCTTTTCCAGCACATTGAACAGCGGAGAGCGGAGCGTCATGGCGACCTAGCGAATTTGCGATTTAGAAAGAGCGGGTCGAAATAAAAACGGCGGCGCGAAGACTCCCCGCGCCGCCGTGCATCAAGCGAACGCGTTAGTCCTTGGCGCGTTCCATGTAGCTGCCGTCCATCGTGTTGATGACGATGCGCGTGCCCGACGCGACGTGCGGCGGAACCATGACGCGCACGCCGTTCTCGAGCATGGCCGGCTTGTAGGACGAGGAGGCCGTCTGGCCCTTCACGACCGGATCGGCTTCGGTGATCATCATGGTGACCGTCTGCGGCAGCGTCGCCGAGACCGGCTGGCCTTCGATCAACTCGACGGTGACCGGCATGCCTTCCTGGAGGAACTGCGCCGGCTCGCCGACCACTTCGCCCGGAACGACGAGCTGCTCGTAGTTCTCGCTGTTCATGAAGGTCAGGTTCTCGCCGTCCTTGAACAGGAAGGTCGTCTCGATCTCGTCGACCTGCACCTTCTCGACCGTGTCGGCGGTGCGCCAGCGGCCGTTCGACTTGTTGCCGGTGCGGATGTCGCGGATTTCGACCGTGATGAACGCGCCGCCCTTGCCGGGCTGAACGATCTGGGTCTTGAGGACGGTCCACAGACGGCCATCGTGTTCGATGACGTTGCCGGGACGCATGAGGTTAGCGTTCATCTTCATGGCGAGAGGCCTGAAATTCCAAGGATTTTTCGATAAGGGCCGGTAAGGCGGGGCGAACCTATCAGCTTGCCCTGAAGGGGGCAAGGCTGGCGCAAAGCCCCATTATTCCGGGATTTCCGGCTTTTTCGGCGGGTAATCCCGCGTCCCGCCGTCGGGATCGCTGACCTGCCAGCCCTCCGGCGAGGGGGTGAGATAGTTCGGGCCGACCGGCACTTTGCCGGCGCCGCCCGGGATGTCGAGCATGTAGGTCGGCTGGCAGAGGCCGGAGACCCGGCCGCGCAGCCCGCGCAAAATCTCCTGGCCGCGCTCGATGGAGAGGCGGAAATGGCCGGTGCCGCGCGCCAGATCGGGATGGTGCAGGTAGTAGGGCTTGATGCGGTTGGCGACGAGGGCGCGCATCAGCGCTTCCATGGTCTTCTCGTCGTCGTTCACCCCGGCGAGCAGCACCGATTGCGACAGCATGGGGATACCGGCATCGATCAGGCGCGCGCAGGCGGCCTTCACCTCGGGCGTCAATTCGTCGGCGTGATTGCAGTGAAGCGCGACATAGACTGCCTTGCCGCATTTGAGCGCCGCGACCATCTCGCCGTCGATCTTCGCGGGGTCGGCGACCGGCAGGCGCGTGTGGATGCGGATGACGCCGACATGGTCGATGGCGGCGAGCGCTTCGATGATCTCGCGCAGGCGGCGCGGCGACATGACCAGCGGATCGCCGCCCGACAGGATCACTTCCCAGATTTCGCCATGGCTGCGGATGTAATCGAGCGCGGCGGCCAATTCGTCGGCGTTCAGCGCATCGCCGCCCGGGCCGACCTGCTCGCGGCGGAAACAGAAGCGGCAGTATACGGCGCAGGCGTGGATCGGCTTCAAGAGCACGCGATCTTGGTAGCGATGAACGATGCCCTTCACCGGAGAATGCGGTTCGTCGCCGATCGGATCGCCGAGCTCCTCGCGCGCGATCACCAGCTCGTCGGCCGAAGGCACGAACTGGCGCGCCACCGCGTCGCTTGCACGTGCGCCTTCCGCCAGATGCGGCGTCACCGCGATGGCGTAGCGCCGCGCCACCTGCTTGGCCGCCGCGACCGCGTCATGGGGCAGCAGCCCGGCGTCGGCGAGCGCGTCGGCATCCCGCAGCGTATGCGCGGGTTTGTCGGAGGCGGGATCGATCGGTGCGGTGCGGCGCATGGTTAATGTCGGAGCGAATTGCCGGAACGGGCGGGGCTTTACGCGCGGCGCCTTCTGTCGGCATATGTGGGCCTATGAATAATCGAAAAGAAGCTTTCCCGGCAGAAGAATCATGATGGCCTGGTGGGACAAAGAGACGTTCGCGGCCAAACGCCCCTATCTGGAGGCCCGCGCCGCCATGACGGCGAGCTTGCGAGGTTATTTCACCGCCAAGGAGTTCCTCGAAGTCGAAACGCCGGCGCTGCAGGTCTCGCCGGGCCTCGAGCCGCATCTGAAGGCCTTCAAGACCCAGTTGACCGATCCTTACGGCGGCGAACCGCGGCCGATGTATCTGCACACCTCGCCCGAGTTCGCCATGAAGAAGCTGCTGGCCGCCGGCCTTGCGCGCATCTTCCAGATCGCGCCGACTTATCGCGACGGCGAGCGCTCCGACACGCACCACCCCGCCTTCGCGATGCTCGAATGGTATCGCGCCGGCGAGCCTTTAAGCGCGTTGATCGAAGATTGCGGCGCGATCCTGCGCGCCACTTGGCAGGCGGTGCCGGAAGATTTGCGTAAAGGCGGCCTGCGCTGGAACGGCAAGATTTGCGACCCGATGCGCCGCCCGGAAGTTCTCACCGTCGCCGAAGCCTTCCGCCGCCATTGCGCCGGCCTCGACATTCTCGCCACCGCGCCCGATCCCGCCAATCCGGACGCGCAGCGCCTGCGCGATGCCGCCGCACACGCCGGTTTGAAGCTGCCCGACAGCGACGATTGGGAAGACCTATTCTTCCATCTCTTCCTAGAACATATCGAGCCGAAGCTCGGCGTCGGCGCGCCGACGGCGCTGGTGGATTATCCGCTGTCGATGGCGGCACTGGCCAAGAAGTCGGCGCGCGATCCGCGCGTCGCCGACCGCGTCGAGCTTTATGTCGCCGGCTTGGAACTGGCCAACGGCTTCGCCGAACTGACCGACGTCGCCGAGCAGCGCCGCCGCTTCGAAGCCGATATGGACAAAAAAGAGCGGCTCTACGGCGAGCGCTATCCGATCGACGAGGATTTTCTCGCGGCGCTGGAACAGATGCCGGAAGCGAGCGGCATCGCGCTCGGCTTCGACCGTCTCGTCATGCTGGCGACGGGCGCAACGAAGATCGACGACGTGCTCTGGGCGCCGGTCGCTAATTAAAGCTGTTTGTAGTAGCGCTGGATGTCGGCGACGAAGGGCGTCTCGATGTCCTTCAGCCGGATCAGATGCGGATATTTGCGCGCATCGGTGTAGAGCGCTTTCAAGAGCGCGATGTCGAGCGGCTGAAAGGCGAGCCGGTCGGTCGTGTTGTTGACCGAGGGCAGGTCGTCGCTCATGCGCGTGGCGGTCAGCGCCGTGAAGATCATGCGCAGCAGCCAGGGCTGGATATTGTCGCCGCGGCCCATCTTCTGCAGATTGAGGAAGCTGACATGGCGGCGGATGCCGAGCGGCTCGATGGCCCAGCCCTGCATCAGCGTCTGCGTCGCGAAGAAGCTCTTGGCGTTGGCGAAGGCTTGGTCGGGCGTCTCGCCGGACTCGGCGAACAGCGGCAGGATCGAGCCGTTCTGCAGGTAGGGATCGATGTTCGCTTCCAGCACGAACATCAAATTGGTGGCGTCGCCGTCGGTGACGTCTTCCTTGATGTCGAGGCCGGTCGCGGCGGCGATCTCGGCCATGCGGTCGCGGATATAGAGGCCGACGACGCCGGACATTTTCGTATAGATCGAATAGCGGATCGGCACGGTCCAGCGCGCGACGCGATCCGGCGTCGCCGTGTCGGCATAGATCCGTTCGAGATAGGCGCGCAGCTTGGCGTCGCTCACCGGCTCGGCGGCGCGCAGCGGTTGCGCGAACCCGATCAGCAGCACAAGCGCGGCGAAAAGCTGAAGCAGTTTGGTCATGGCGATAGCCTCGCCGTTCTTGCCGAAATTGGCAATCAGGCGCTGAGCGCTTCGGCGATCTTTTGATTGAACTGCTTCACCGCCGCACCCGGTCCTTCAGGATGCTGCCAGACCGCCGACAGCACGGCGAGGAAGTCCGCGCCGGCCTTCACCAGCGCGCCGCAATTGTCCGGCGTGATGCCGCCGATGGCGACGCAGGGCACGGTGAAGACGCTCGACCACCATTCGAGGATTTCCGGCTCGGGATGGCCTTTGGCGTCCTTGCTGGCGGTCGGGAAGAAGGCGCCGAAGGCGACATAGTCGGCCCCTAGCTCGCCGGCCTCCATCGCGAGATGGCGCGAATCGTGGCAGGTGACGCCGACGATGGCGTTGGCGCCGACCTTTAGGCGCGCGTTCTCATAGGACATGTCGTCCTGGCCGACATGCACTCCGTCGCAACCCATCTCAGCGGCGATATCGGGCCGGTCGTTGAGGATGAAGGCGACTTCGCGCTCCTGCGCCACCGGGCGCAGAACGTCGCAGGCGCGTTTGATCTCCTCGTCGGAGACGTCTTTGAGGCGAAGCTGGACGCAGGCGACGTCGCCCGCGTCGAGTGCGCGGGCGAGCTCGCCGGAAAAGGCTTTGGCGTCGAGCCGCTGCGGGGTGACGAGATAAAGCCGAGTCGGTTCGCGTTCCGGCTCGCGCTTCTTGCCCCCCGCTTTGGCCACGCGCTTTATTCCTTGGCCTTGTAGACGTCGATGATCTTCTCGAGCAGGTCGAGCGCGCCTTCGCGAGGACGCTGGAAGCTGTTGCGGCCGATGATCGAGCCGTTGCCGCCGCCATCGCGCACGCCGCGCACTTCGCTCAGCACGCCCTCGACGTCCTTCGCTTCGCCGCCCGAGAAGACGACGATGCGGCGGCCGTTGAAGCAGCTCTGCACCACATGCGAGATGCGCTCGGACAGGGTGCCGATGGGAATCTTGCGCTCTTCGTAGACCTTCTTGGCGGCGGCCAGGCCGAGCTGGGCGGTCGGCGGCTTCACCTTGATGATGTGGGCGCCGAGCAGCGCGGCCATGTGGGCGGCGTAGGCGATGATGTCCACCGCGGTCTCGCCGTCCTTCGTCAGATCGCCGCCGCGCGGGTAGGACCACACGACCGAGGCGATGCCGACCGACTTGGCTTCTTCGATGGTCTGGCGGGCGAATTCGAACATGTCGTTGGCTTCGTCCGAGCCCGGATAGATCGTCAGGCCGACGGCCGAGCAGCCGAGGCGCAGCGCGTCGCCGACCGAGCCGGTGATCGCTTGGTTCGGATTGTCCTTGGCGCGGGCCAGCGAGTTGGAGCTATTGATCTTGAGGATCGTCGGGATCGCGCCGGCGAAGGTGTCGGCGCCCGCTTCGATCATGCCGAGCGGCGCGGCATAGGCCGACAGGCCGGCGTCGATGGCGAGCTGATAGTGGTAGTGCGGATCGTAGCCCGCCGGGTTCGGCGCGAAGCTGCGCGCCGGGCCGTGCTCGAAGCCCTGGTCGACCGGGAGGATGACGAGCTTGCCGGTGCCGCCGAGCTTGCCGGTCATCAGGATGCGCGCGAGGTTGGCCTTGGTGCCCGGATTGTCGCTCTCGTAATTGGCGAGGATCTTTTTGACGCGCGTGGTCAGCTTCATGGCCGGTTGGCTCCTTATGGATGCGGCGAAAGGGTGATCATCGGAGAATGCCGCCGGGACTTTGGCGTTTCTGGGGCGATTTTGGCGCCCGTCTTAGCCGAGCGGCGGTGGTTTTGCAATGCGCGGCCCCGTGACGAATTTGTTGCGAATGGTGGAAAACCGGCGGTTTTGTTGACGCTCGGCGAGGCCGCGGCGTATGGTGGCGTTAACACTTTCGCTTCGGATTTGACCGCTCATGGATCGCCTCATCGCCGCGCAGACCCGCTTGGAAAAAGCCCTCGACCGGCTTTCGGCGGCCCTTGCCGCGCGCCGCGAGCGTGAGGCGCGCCTCATCCAGGACAAAGCCGCCCTGGAGAAGATGCTGACTGACCGCTCCGAACAGGGTGCGGCGGCGAGCGCCATGGCCGCCGAGATCGAACGCATCCGCGCCGAAAACGTTCTCCTGCGCGCCGACAAATCCGAAGTGGCCGACAAACTTGACGCCGCCATCGGCCGGCTGAAGCTCATGATCGAGGATTGAGGCCATGGCGCAGATCAGCCTGACCATCAACAACCGCGTCTACGAAGTTGCCTGCGACGACGGCCAGGAAGACCATTTGGCCCGTCTCGGCAGCTATATCGACAGCAAGGTGACGGAGCTCTCGGCCTCCATCGGCCAGGTCGGCGACGCCCGCCTGCTGGTCATGGCGAGCCTGCTGATCGCCGACGAGCTGGCCGACGTTTACGGCGAGTTGGCGGAGGCGCGCGAGACTTTGGAAGCCGCGCCCGCGCCGCAAGCCGCCGCGACGCCGGCTGGCAACGATATGGCCGACGAAATGGCGCATAACCTGGAACTTCTCGCCGGCCGGGTCGAGGACATTGCGGCCCGCCTGGAGAGCGCCTAAGTTCATTAGTGGACGGTGCTGCCCGGCGCGTCAGGAAGCCTACATCCCTGAGGCCGATTTCTACCTCTAGGGAGCTGTCCCTGGCGGGACCTTGGTCTCGTTACACGGCGCCCACCTGCGAAAGCAGGCCCGGAGGATTACGCACGCCGACGGCCCATGGTGGCCCCGTCCATCTTAATTTTCCCGCATGACCGATTCCGTGACAGATAAGCGCGCCCTGCGCGCCGCCGCCAAGACCGCCCGCGCCGCCGCCAAGCTGGCCGCGCCGGAGGCCGGCGCGCGTCTGGCCGAGCAGTTCCTCAGCCACGTGCCGCTGCCCGGCAGCAGCCTGGTCGGCGGCTATTGGCCGATCGGCGACGAGGTCGACGTGCTGCCTCTCATGTCCGCGCTGCATGCGCGCGGCCTGCCGCTGGCGCTGCCGGCGGTCGAGGGGCCGGGCCTGCCGCTGCGCTTCAAGGCCTGGCGGCCGGGTGACGAGATGGCGCCGGGGGCGCACGGCATTTCCGCGCCGCTGCCCGGCGCGGCC